>NZ_JBWDNV010000006.1:0-436684 GCF_056269375.1 Paenibacillus sp. J22R56 | reverse complement strand
GAAGCGAAAGCAGATTTAAAACGGCTCATTGAAGAGTTTGAACGTGTGACCTCCATGCTAGAACAGATCGAAAAGGACATCGAAGCACTGCTTTCGGAGATTCCAATGGCGCAGCAGCTTCGCACCATAAAAGGACTTGGGAAGATTTTCACCGCGGCCATATTAGCAGGAACAGGGGATCTAAGGCAATACGCGCACGGTCGTCAGGTTTTACGAAAGGCTGGTCTTAATCTGGCCCAAAGCACGTCCGGAAAGCGAAAAGGACAAATTGTTCTTTCGAAACGAGGGGACTCTGCCTTACGAAAATATCTCTATCTCGCGACCGTTCAACTCGTTTGGAATAACCCTGTTTTCCGCCATCTGCATGAACATAATGTGCAGGAAAAGAAGATGAAAAAGCAGCAGTCCATCTTTAAGTTAATAGGGAAACTAGCGCGGATCTTAGTTGGTATTGTTCAGCGAGGAGAAAAGTTTATGCCAGAGAAAACGATTTTGAACTGGACTGAAGCAGCTTAAGTTTTATGAAGATACGTCACGTATATTGACTCGTTCGCGGGATTTCACAAAGAAAGCACGGAGAACCGAGTTCGTTCCTCTTAAGGGCTAAGACCCATCCGCTAAACGCGATCGGTATCCACACCTTGGACAAGTATAACGAAGGATTGTAAGGGCAATGACCCGTTGAGTTATGGGAGGGTGAACGCCAAGGGATTCGTGGAGTATGTGTGCAGTAGAAAACGAATTGGGGATTATTTCCTAATAGTCCTCTGTTTCCACATGCCCAGCCCACCACCTCAAACGGGTTCATCTGTTCTCTATCCTAAGATTGATCTGATCTAAGGTGTTGAAATCCTGCGAATGAGTGAGTATATGTGAGATAAACCCTTAAAACCGAGGGACGGGGAACGATAGTTAAATAAGTAACGGACGAAGCTGCCGAGCAATCGGTGGCTTCATTGTGTTAACGGGCAGATTGTTGTGTGCCCCTTCGAATGTGTTTAATTAGTGGTTGTCCAGTAAGATTGTCTGTTGTCGTTGTGTTCATTAAGGATTTTACTGAGCGGTAGCAGGGTTGGGGCACCCTGATCATCTATACGTCTCTGGAAGTGGAGTAAGGGATAACAGGGAGGGGGCAATTGCCCAAGCCAACGCCAGCACGCTGACATATACATGTTAGAGAAGCACCCATATGAAAATGCAGAAACGAGTGTATTATACAAAAAGAGGATGAAGCATATGGCGAAAATCCCTAACTTCCCCCAAAGGCTTATGGATGAGCATGCCCGATGGCATATGAGCCATATGAATCGGGACGTGCGTTCGGGCGACGGCATTTCGTTCCTTCGGTTTCATCGAAGGTTTTTAAGAAAAGCCCTGCGATGGTATAAGGGTCAAGGGCTCGATCACCAAAGAGTGACGGCGTGGTCCCGGATCCCATCGGCTGTTAAAGCCACTCCCGGCTGGGACAGCCAGCTGCAGGAAGCCGAGGATCGTATGGTGAAGCGTCTGGGCTCGTTCAAGTCCTCGGATGAACTGGGCCGTTTTCTCCTGACGTCCTCTCTCCACGACTCCATTCATGTCCTCGGCTCGGAGGTTTACGGAGACCCAGATTTCGGAGTGATCCTTAGATCCCCTCGAAGCACCCTATTCTATCGCTGGCATGGGCTGATCGACCGATGGTGGAGGAAGTACCAGCAGCTGAACAAGAGCAAAGAGACAAAGACAAAGACCGTGAAGCCCGCTCGGTGAGCGGGCTTTGATCTGTTTAAGCTGATTTGAGGGGGGGCAATTCCGCTTCACAAGGAGTTGGTAAGATCAAGTTACGTTTGATGAAATTGCTCAAGGCAGTTGATTCAACTTACTGGGAACGTTAGTTGAGAACAACAAAATGGCAGCTGATCCGAATGATCAGTTGCCATTTTTGTTGAAGTAAAGGGCAGGTTAGTTCCAATATGTGGTATTATGATTGGATATAATACATTATCTCAACAGCGGCTAAGTACCCTGTAAGAGAAACATGCTCAATCATTAATCGGTGAACATATTATTTAGGAGGATAACATTGAATACTCTGTTCTTAACTCTAACAAGCTTAAAAGAACGTTTAATAAAAACTCCAATCATAAAAGTCCAAAGAGAACTAGGATATACGTTTGAATGTTCCGTTGTCTTCTATAATGCATGCACAGAAGAAAGAATCCATGAATTTACAGAAGAAACTGCATTCAAAATTCCACAAGATTATCGTGAATTTTTACTTATTCATGATGGTGCTATTCTTTTTCAAGATGAATCTGGCCAAGCTAATCCTTCATGGATAATCTTTGGTATTGATGAGATAATCGATTATTTGAATATACATCATATACCTGAGCACCTATATCCAATAGCTACATATGGTCAAACCGTTATTTTCGTTAATGGAGATCGGGTGAGCGAGGGTAGGGAAGACTATTTATTTGACCGTTCAATTTACGATTCAATTGATAGTGAAGGTGAAGATATTAAATTAAATTTCGAACTCTTCTTTGAGCGCCTTATTGTTTCACAAGGATCCCATTTTTGGTTTTGGAATCAACTTAACGCTACAAACTATTCAAAATAATCTTAAAGATAAGTGGGGCGTGGGCGCTATTCCACTTATCTTTAAGGCATTTGGCACTTAGGAGTTGAACTAACGGTGAACATTAGTTTAAGATGGCAGCTGGCATGATGGTCAGCTGCCTTAAGCTTGAATTTAAATCGTCAGCACGTTATATCCTTGCATAAATGCTTGCAACCGCTTCTCTCATTAGTACGTAAAGGGGATAAAGCAGAAAGGATGAGCGCATATTTCTACCCGACCGGCTTTATTCCGAAAAATGAAAACGCCTGGTTCTATTTTCTTCGTTTTCGTGCTCCTCATGTCTATCTTGACAGGCGTTTTGTCGAAACCCTATTTCACGGATCGTGTCTTCTACCTGTATGAGGATACGTACAAATTCGCCGGCGAGCAAGACCGTCTAGTCACCTATCATAGCAGCACGGCCGGTCCCGTCCAAGTACGCACCGACGACGAACTGCACCGCACTTTAATCATAGGCGGGCAGTCCTATGCGATTGCGGACAAAAGCGTATCTTACTCGACCAAGTTTCGTGTAACCTACCCGAACGGCCATGTCTACAGCGTCGAGGATAACAATGGCATGCTCTTGAGCTACGATGACAAAGGCAATATCGTCATGGTTACTCAGGTGTATGTTAACGGCGAGCGGATCAAGGAGGAAGGGGAAGAAGATTTTACACCGTCGGCACTCGTAAGTGCGGCTTACCCCGATTACCATGTCAAACGAGGCATGCCAGGGTTTTTGTTTCTTGCCCTTGGCTTGTTGATCTTTGGTTGGTGCAACTTCCGGTACCAAGCCTTCCAGGATTTAATGTTCCGTCTATCTCCGCAGCGGCTCATGTACGAGAACCCCGAGCCGAGCGACTTCTATTATTTCACGAGTAAGGTCGGAGGCATTGTCGTGATGCTCGGTTCGATTTTCGTCGCTTTTAAAGCGTACTAGGCGCATGTGGACCTAGGCAGCCATTGACGAACAGGCGTCGAGTGGTAACGATATGTATATTGTCATCCGAGGACCTTGGCTCCTGAATGTTAACCGAGCGGAAGAGTTGAGGAAACACTTTTTTCTCTGGAGGGCAAGAAAAAATAGTGCATTGCGCTAACTGGGAACGTTAGTTGAGAACAACACAATGGCAGCTGATCCATATGATCAGTTGCCATTTTTGTTGAAGTAAAGGGCAGAATAGTGGAATTTAGTTAGTCTGCTCGTGGACATATATTACTCAGAAAGATATATTGAAATTACCAAATATGGAAGAGAGTGATTGTAATGAATACAAATACTAAAGTTGAAAGCACATTAAATTTCGAGGTGCGGAAGGGCTAATAAAGAATTCTTATTATTAACCTTCCGTGTGTGTAAAACACATCTAAAACATGGAGGGAACAACAAATATGTTGTTTAATAATGTTGAATCATATGAAGGTATTTTAGCGGAAACTTACGATATGCGAACGGGTAGCGAGTCCGATGACAATGAGTTCTTCAAAAAAATGATTTTAGAAGTTCCAGGTGCTGCCTTGGAGCTTGGATGTGGTACTGGAAGATTATTGTTGCCCTATTTGGATGCAGGTCTTGATGTTGACGGGGTTGATTGTTCTAAAGACATGTTAGATATATGCAAAGCTAAGGCTAAGAAAAATGGGCAGTTTCCAGTTTTGTATGATCAATACATGCAACATCTTGATATACCTAAAAAGTATATGACTATCTATATACCAGCAGCTTCTTTTATTCTCTTATCAGAAAGAGAAGACGCAATGAATGCATTAAAGAGTATATACGAGCATCTTGAACAAGGTGGACAGACATTAATCCCTTTATTTGTACCCAAAGATCTGTTCATAAATAAAGGTGCTGAATGGGCAACTGGTTTTAGTGGTACAAAAAGCGACGGATCGGATATAGTCGTAAGTTCCAAATCAACTTTTAATTTTCTTGAACAGATACAAGTTAAGATTGAGCGATATGAAATTTTTAAAGATGGTCTCTTAATTGACACTCAGTATAGTACAACTAAAATGCGATGGTTTTTTAAGTATGAATTTATTATGATGCTTGAAAAGGTCGGTTTCAAAGACGTTTCTGTTTATGGTGGATATTCTTTACAAGAGGTAAATGAAGATCAAAATTTTATGATTATTAGAGCAAGAAAGTAAGTAGAATGCAAAATCACAAAGGCTGCTATTAGGCAGCCTTTGTTGTGGAATGCAATTAACTGAACACCAAATGTTAAACTAATTGGGAACTTCTAACACATGCAAAATTCGAAGAGGTGATAATGTTGAGTGCCGATAAAACTGTTTATATCGACACGGATAGATTGGTTGTCAGAACATTTAACGAGGACGATTTTGAGCAGTTTAAAAGGCTTTTAGATCTATATGGAGGATGGGAAATACAGAAACCAAGAGCTAAAGAGTTTTTTGATTGGCATCTTTCAAACTATGAGAAAATGGATATTGTAATTGGGGTTGTTTGCCTGGGGATTTTTGAGAAGAATACAGGTGATATTATTGGTCAGGTCGCAGCACAAGAACATGATGATCTGCACGAACCAGAGTTTGGCTATGGAATACTTCCGTTCGCAAGAGGAAGGGGTTACGCTAAGGAAGCTGCTAAAGCAACGCTCGAATGAATTGATAAGAGATTTGATATTCCATACATTATTGGAACAGTTGAAGTTAACAACATACCATCACAAAAGGTACTGGAATACTGCAAGTTTGAGCAAGTAGGTGAGCAAAATTTGCTTATACACATGATAAATGAGCGACATGATGATTTTAAGTATTATCGATATTATTTTAGAAAGTCCAACACCTGATAAAAGAGACGTGATTACACTAACGTGGAACAATAGCTTAACCGCACAACAAAAAGCAGCCGAACTTTCAAGTTCGGCTGCTTTTTGTTGAACTGAAAGGGCAGGATAGTGTGGAGAATATCTATATAAGAATTCAATTATGCAATGTCGACAAAGGTCGTGGCCTGCGGAACCTATAGATTTATTGCGGACATTTGGAATTGTAAAACTATCCATATAAGTCCTGAATCTGTGTCAAGAATGTTTTGGCAGCAGCGGAGAAGACCTGATGTTTTTTCCAAACCATATTCAATCCGGACTCAAGTCTAGGCTCAAGAGGTCTAAAACACAGTCTGCTATCAACAGACGTATTTACGATTTTTTCTAGTGTTAGAGCATAACCAATGCCTTCTTCAACCATAATCGAGGCATTATAGGCCAGGTTGTAAGTAGCTATGATATTTAGTTTATCGAATTCGTCACCAAACCAATCCGTAAATTCGTTCTTTGAAAATGTTTGCTTTAGCGCCTGTCTAGAGCAAATGAGCGGAACTTGAAGTAAATCAGCGGGTTGAATAACATCCTTGCGAGCTAGAGGACTGTCTTTCCTCATTACAACGCCCCAAACGTCTTTGGCGGGCAAATTCAAATAATTGTATTTTGAAACATCAGCCGGTTGAATAAGTATACCAAAGTCGAGCAGTCCCCTATTGATCCGCTCCGTTACGTCATCTTCGTTCCCGCTGTAGAGATGATACCGTATATGTGGATATTTTGACTGCAAGTTCTTTACTACTCGAGCAATTTGTTTCATGGCATCTGTTTCCCCACTGCCTATATATACATCCCCACTAACCGTTTCCTCCATAGACCGGAACTCAGTCTCTAATTTATCCACCATCTCAATGATTTCTTCAGCTCTTCTTCTCAAAAGCGTTCCTTCTTCTGTGAGGATAATATGGTGGCTACTGCGAATAAATAGTTTTTTTCCTAACGTTTGTTCAAGATCCTTTAATTGTCTGGACAAGGTTGGCTGTGTTAGATGTAAAAAGTCTGCAGCAGCCGTAATGCTTCCTTCTCTAGCGACAGTTAGGAAATAACGTAATACTCTTACCTCCATAGACATATCTCCTTTTTTTGTTTCCATACTACATGTTAATGAAATGCTTTTCAAGCATATCAAGTTATGAGATATGAGTATTTGTTATGTGGAAATAACACGTCTAAAATAAATACAAACAGCTTTTTCGATCCACTTTATTATAAAGAAATCGGAGGGGATTCAAACATGAATAGAGAAAAGGTTTGGTTTATCACGGGAGCTGGCCGAGGCATGGGTAAAATAATCGCGATAGCTGCCTTGAATGCAGGACATAAGATTGTGGCTACAGGACGTCATACAGACGCGGTGGCTAAAGCGATTGGTGATTCCGAGAATGCCTTAATCGTTCAATTGGATGTTACCCGTCCTGATGATGCTCAGTCGGCAGTTAAGGCGGCAATCGATCGCTTCGGCGCTATCGATGTGCTTGTTAATAATGCCTCGCAATTTTATGGAGGTTTCTTTGAAGAACTGACCCCCGTCCAAATTAGTGAGCAATTACAAGTGTCATTGATAGGGCCTATGAACGTTACCCGTGCGGTGTTGCCTGTCATGCGCAAGCAGCGTACCGGTCATATTGTCTCGATTTCTTCCGGTGCAGGCATTTCCGGTTTTGAGTTTAACTCAGCCTACAGTGCTTCGAAATTCGCGCTTGAGGGCTGGATGGAGTCCCTCTCACCTGAGATAGCGCCTTTCGGCGTTCATACGACGATAGTCAATCCGGGCTTTTTCCGTACGGAATTTCTGACAGAGTCCTCTTCGACCTACGCCAAAAATTTGCTTGAAGATTACGAGGATCGCAGAGAGGGGTTCTTGTCATTTTTCAAAGAACAAAACGGGCAACAACCTGGTGATCCAACCATGCTCGCGAATGCGATTCTCAAGATTGTAAGTGAGGATGATCCACCGAAACGCTTTATCGCAGGCGCTGACGCGATAGGTATTGCTGAGCAGAAGATTGTCGATCTTCAAGCCCAAGTCAATGCCTACCGAGAGCTTTCGTCAGCTATGGCGTATGAGGATTAATCGCAACCATTTAGTTGTCTATGTATTAACGTTTGGGGTTTTCAGTATCTTAAATACCGAAATGGGCGTTATCGGAATTTTGCCTCTAATCTCGGACCACTTTCAGGTCAGCATCTCCGCTGCAGGGCTGATCGTGAGCCTATTTGCACTTGCGGTTGCCATCTCTGGCCCCATTTTGCCCCCATTGTTTTCGGGGATAAATCGTAAAAAAATGATGCTACTTGTACTTGGCATTTTTATTGTGGGCAATATCGTTTCTGCTATTACATCAGACTTTGCCGTGTTGTTGATTGCACGTGTCGTACCCGCTTTTTTTCACCCGATTTATTGTTCCATGGCCTTTACGGTCGCAGCTGCTTCCGTTAACAGAGATGATGCATCAAAGGCAGTAGCGAAAGTCTTCATTGGCGTTTCGGCGGGCATGGTACTTGGGGTGCCGGTTGCCAGCATGATCGCGAGTGCAGCATCTCTGGCTTACGTGATGTTGTTCTTTGCGGTTGTAAATACATTCGCCTTCATCGTAACGCTTTTATTCGTTCCGTCTATGCCTGTTGCGAATAAGCCTTCTTACGGCGTTCAATTGCGAGTCTTAAGAAGATCTGCTGTTTGGTTGTCCATTATCGCGGTTATCTTCATGAACGGAGCAGTGTTCGGAGTATACAGTTATCTTGCGGAATACTTGGAAATCGTGACTCATTTGACTTGGAACACTATTAGTTTGATGTTATTCCTTTACGGTGCGGCCAATATGGTTGGAAACATGATCGCAGGGAGGCTGCTTACTCATCATGCATTAAGTACAATAAAGCGATATCCGTTTGTATTAGGCGGCGTCTACATCCTCATGTTAATCCTCGGCCAGTTCAGCGTACCAATGGTCTGCATGATTCTGATCTGGGGAGTATTGGGAGGGATAGGAGGCAATATTACTCAATATTGGATTGTCGCTTCCGC
The DNA here is from genome assembly GCF_056269375.1 of Paenibacillus sp. J22R56. Taxonomy (NCBI): domain Bacteria; kingdom Bacillati; phylum Bacillota; class Bacilli; order Caryophanales; family Paenibacillaceae; genus Paenibacillus; species Paenibacillus sp. J22R56. The sequence goes on along the minus strand of NZ_JBWDNV010000006.1, from coordinate 428,190 downwards.
GCCGGATAGGCCTGAATTCGCAAACGGAATCTTCCTGACATCTGCTAACTTGGGAACAACGATAGGAGCAAGCGTATGCGGGCTTTTCATAACGGGAATGGGTGCGCCATACGTCTTACTTGGGGGGATCTTGTTTGTTGTATTAAGCATAGCGGCCATTTTTCCAAAAATTTTAATAGAGGGTCGAACGGAGGTTGCTCATGATAACGGGGGAACATAGTTGAGTAGTCAAAACGTAACAAAGCTGCCGATCATATGACGGCAGCTTTGTTACGTTTTGGGCAGTTTACTGTAAATTTTAACCGATTCCGATATCGTATCGTGATGCTTCCCTGCCTTTAATTGGTTTCAATCCGATTTTCAAAGTAATGCTATTAACAAGATGGCAGGAATGACAAGGCTCATAAAAAAAACCCCTTAGCCATCAAGGGGGAATAACGAAGTGGTATGGTTTCTGTAAATACATAAGCAGAAAATAAACCAGCGCTGCAGGAACGAAGCGGTAGAGTACGAACAACTCAGTTACCTGCTGAAGTAATCCTCCAGTCCATTCGCAATTGCTTTGGCTGCTTTTCTCTGGTAGTCGGAGCCGAGGACGATGGATTCATCTTTTGCGTTGGACAAGAAACCGAGCTCGATGAGTGCGGATACCGTATTATTTTCCCGCAAAACGTGAAGATTGCCGTATGAAATCCCGTTGCTCTTCAAGCCGATGCCGTCCGCAAGCCTGTTTTCTATCGCACGGGCCAATGGCCGATCTTTCGTATCCGAATAATAGAAGGTAAGTATGCCGGACGTATTTTTCTCCGAAGAATTATAATGGATGCTGATGAATGCGTCTGCACCGGCGGATTCGCTTATTGTGACCCTATCGGCAAGCTTGGGCTTTTCCTCATTCTTCGTTCTTGTCATGAGGACGCGCGCTCCGCGGCTGCGAAGCTCATCCTCTAGGTAGAAGGAAGTGCTCAAATTAAGCTTTTTCTCAATCGTTTCATATGTAGTTCCTATCATTCCGGGATCGTCTCCACCGTGACCGGGGTCGATTACGATTACTCTCCCCTTAAGGAACTTCGATTTTCCCGACGAAACCGCCGCCGTTTGTGTTTCGCCCTTCGCGATATAACGATCCGATACCCAGCCGAGTAGCTTATCCTGGGTTTGGACCCGAACCCATCCTGCCTGGTTGTCTATTATCGTAACAGCCTCACCCTTTGTTAGATATCCCAGAATTTCATGGTCTAATCCGGCGCCTGCCCTGACCCGAAGCCTATCGGCCAGCACAGTCCCCCGGGCGGCTGCAGAGCTCTTCTGCACGCTGTCATCTTGAACTGTCACCGATGCTGTAACGACATTGCCATCGACTTTCTTCATATAATGTCCTGCCGCCCAACCGGAGACGCGTTCCGACTTGATGCGCAGCCAGCCATACTCTTCAGCTGAAACGGTGACAATCTCGCCATTCTTCAAACCACCTACGATCAACGATTCACGCGACGGCTCGCTGCGGACATTCAATGAGTCGGTATATACCTTGGCCGTATAACTACCGCTTGCTTCCGCCCGGTTTGGTATATAACCGGAAATACTAATTAACCCACAGATCAAAATTGTCAGGTATACAATCTTTTTCATATAAGTCTCCTTTAATATTCTTAGGATGCGTAGGTCTACTATTATACCTGAAATTACTAGATTCGTTGCGCCACCAAAGAACTAGATTTTCTAAAGAGGATTATTGATCAATTGATATACATAAAGCAGGCTATTTGCACCACGCTATGCGTAAAACGGTAATCATAGTGAACATAGTCATTAGGATATAAAATATTCAATTCTAGCAGTGCTCGTTGAGAAAGAATTGGCTGTTTAGGCCCATTCCACAGAGTTCAATAAGTCCGATAGAATAGGTTTAAATTGAGGAACAAAGGAGAAGATTACGTTTTGAATAAGAGAACCACACGCAGCAGCAAACATTCCAAAGGCAGCTTGGCATCCTTAAAACTAACAAATCTCATCATCTATATGGCGATAGTCATCATTCTTGTTGGCATTTTCGGAGTATTGTATGGCAAATATACGAATAAAGTTGATTCTACGCTTCCGCTAGCTGCCGGGGATGCTGAGCAAGCCAATGGGCAGAACAGAATTGGCGAGCCATCTGAATCGGATTCCCTTAATAATGGGAATGGCGGAAACGAGCCATTGACAGATGATCCCATCCCCGCCGGAACCGTTGAAAGTGAAGAGGAACAAGAGCCTGCAGAGGATTACGATGATGTGACAGAAGAACCTGCTCCTCCTGCATCCAATACACAGGTCAGAGAAAGCGATAAGCCGACGGAGACGCCCAAGCCTGCACAGACAGAAAAAACTATGCAAGAAAATAAGAATTATGGCAATAAATCAATTAAAGCCCCTGCTAAAACGGTGAAGCTTCCAACCACCTATGTAGTCCAACAAGGCGATACACTAAGCTTGATATCCGAGAAGTTCTATCAATCTAAGGAGCATTATGCGCTTCTTGCAGAGCATAACCATATCTTGTTTATTAATGATATGAAAGCCGGAGATACGCTTAAGATCCCGGCTTTGTCATCAACAACCAGCTCGAAAGATGGCGGCCAGCAAGGAACCAAAGACTATTCGAAAATACATTTGCCCGTTACCTATCTGATCCAGGCAGGTGATACGCTGTCAGGGGTTTCCAGAATGTTCTACAAATCGGCAGAATATGTGGATTATATCGCGAAAGAAAACAAGCTTGATAAAAATGTAGGCTTGAAAGCAGGCACCAACCTCATCATTCCTTCCCTGATAAACTATAAGCCTGATGAAGAAAATGGGGCAGTAGAATCTTTACCCGATTACGAGACATCCGATCATACCGTAAAGAGTGGCGAGACACTCTACAGCATCTCCAAAATCTATTTCGGCTCAGACAAATATGTGATGGTCATCGCGAAGTACAATCATATTGTAAATATTGATGATGTGAAAGCCGGTACGGTGCTAAAAATTCCAAAGGCTTAGGTCATCGAAACCTGATAGACAAAGGCTCCGCCATAGCGGAGTCTCTGATGAGCAACATCCTATCAACGTTAGTTCAAGAAAAGCACTACGGCAGCTCATACATTATGAGCTGCCGCTTTCTCAATTAAAGGGCACATTTCTTGAATAAATGTTATGCATGAACGAATGCGACATCTTCGGCACTAATTATATCGATTCGAGCGGCAAGAAAGTTCTGAGCGAAATGAAGTTCGTATTTTTGATCGATGACATGGATGCACCTGAAATTCAAACGCTCAAGCGTTCTTAGATGAGTCACGTCAACGCGAATTGATCGATACATATGGAGCGGATTGGCTAGATATTGAGTTAAATGAAGTACGTGACGATCTCATCGGTTATTTGTCGATGTTGATAAGAAAGAAGGCCGTATTCTCGTTGTCGATCCGACTTTGAGGAAGAAGGCGCCTCATTTTTACGCCGCGAACTGGTACTAAAGTGGTGGATAAATAATGTCTGCAAATGTGCAGGCATTTTTCAGTATTTCAAGAAGTCAGGTACCTCAGATAAAACCACGCGCTTCGGGCATTTGGCATGATTCATTACGCTAATTGGGAGCTTTAGTTCAATTCTATATGTCAAAATAAATTTCTGTAAGGTGAAAGAAGGAGGTAGATGATAGAAGTGTTGATTTTGACGGTATATCTGGATTCCCTGTCCAGGATAGACCAGAGGTTGATTCTTTACAATACAAGAGACTCTGTTACTTGTTGGCAAACCATTCAAATGGGAAGCTTTTATCCCTTTGAAGAACCACATGTATCACAGAACTTTTATAAAGCAGAGCTTGGTTGGGAATGCAAAAACTTAGGACAAGAACTTCTATACAGAGGCGGTGGCCTATAAATATCCGAGTTATTAAGCTATTAACTATTTCTCGTCCATGGCTGCCGTCGTATTCGGACCATCCTGTCTATTAGTGTGTATTGAAATCCACTCATACAATGGAAAGTGCGTTTTTCAATTCTATTAAAAGTGCTTATCTGCTAGTAATACCGCACAAACAAATCTATCAATTTTATATATACTATATTATTCCCCAATATAGGAGATGATATAGTGAAAATTAAAACATCAGCTAAGAGAGTAGTAAAGACCAGCGCGATGAAGAAAAAATTGAACACTCAGTTACAAAAGCAAGTTCGGGTGAAAAACACCACTTCGGGTACTGTTAGAAGCACAGGTGTTCTCAAAAAAAATCCGAGTACAACATTTGCCCATACCGAAGTCATGAATCGGAGATCTTCACCGATAACCGCAACCGTTATGGTCTTTAATTGGGATACCAATTCCCCAGTAAGAATTGGTAACAACACCGTTACCATACCAGCCAATTCCCTTAGATTTTTCAATACAAATCTCGCTGATGTCAACGATCACTATGAAGTAGTTGTCATCCTTTCAGCTACTTCAAATGTTATTGTTAACCATTTCGGAGTAGCTGGGGACGTGCCGCAAGATGGTAACATCGTTCTGGATCGTGACCTTATTTCAATTACGTTATAACAAGTTATAAAAATGCGCCTATAATTAGGCGCTTTTTTATTGCACAGTATTATCTAATTGTCTTTTTAAATGCCTATAAATGTTTATATATAAGATCTAAGCTAAGATACATTTAATTCATTTTGAACGGAGGTTGGAAGCTGGACAACCGCGCAATTGGCCGAAGACTACCGGGCAGTACGGCAATCGACGATCACACTGCTGCGCGGGTTTATGACACCCTTCCCGCCCCGTTCATAGACTGATATGAAGAGAGGATAAGACGGGTTGAAAAAACAGCAGCGATTGGTTGCTGACTGGAGCTTTGTCTAAAATGAATAGCAAATAATAATCTCAAACAAGAAAAGTCATTCAGCCTTTGTTGAAGTAAAGGGATAACGAAATTAACATCTTTACTTCAGTGAATATTCTAACTATAATTACAGTAAACATTTGGTATGTGTGACTGGCGTAAACGTGGAGACACACGAGGGAGCACATATTGTCATATGCCGTACGCCTGGGCAGAGGTAAGGGAGAGGTATCCCTTACCTCTGTGTGTTTTAGGAGGTAAGCATGATATTCCAGAGAGAATGCGCTCGATCTGATTTTTAAAAAGTCGAAATAGATGGTGCTGGATTACCAATCAGATTCATTCAGGGAGGAAATAACATGCTATACGAGTTGCGAATCTATACGATTTACGAAGGTCGAATGGATGCCATTCAAGACAGATTTAAGGAGCATACGTTTAGAATTTTCACTAGACTGGGAATGAAGGTCGTGAATTTCTGGATAGATGCAACAGGCCAAAATAAACTATATTATGTGATGGAATTTAAGGATATGGCGCAGCGTCAAAGGCTATGGGAGCAGTTTAAGAAAGACATCGAATGGATTCAAGTAAAACGCAACTCGGAAGAAAACGGAGGGCTTATAGTCGAAAAAATTGATGAATATTTTATGAATCAAGCTGAATTTTTCAGATTGGGAAATTGAACCGAGGGACGGAGAACGTTAGTTCAGACATCACAATGCAGGAGGTTTCGGATGAAGAAGGAATGGATAGATGCAGCAAAGCTATTGGCTAATAACCCCAACCTATCAACCAAATGTCCGGATTGTGGAAGTTACGTACTTGAAGTTGTTGACGTTGATTCCCCTTTAAATGCAGTAGACTTTGAAAGATATATGACTTGTCCTCATTGTAAAGCTCAAGCTGCTTTGAAAATGAGAGAGCTTATGGAGAACGAACTCGGTCCTCCGCGCTTTATTCGTGTTGAACAATACCGACTAGAATTCTTGCCAGCTTTCCTATGGAGGGAGAAAAGTTCACGCTTGATTATATGTGAGATAAACCCTTAAAACCGAGGGACGAGGAACGATACTTCAATAAAACAGCAGCAGTCTAGGACTTTATTTTCTCGTCCATGGCTGCTGCTGTTTCGTTTTTTTTTGGGTCAGTCTAATACTTTATTTTCACTGAACATCGATGCCATCCTGTGATTTGGTTGACCGGGTCGTAGACACACTTAAAAGCTAATACCTTTGAACTAGAAAAATGACAGCCGATCACAAGATCAGCTGTCATTTTTTTTGAAGGGTGAATCATTATCGGATGACAATTATCTCGGCAAGACCGCGTAAATCGCGGTTTTTTTATGTTAATGGGATAATTTTTCTGTTAAATCACGAAATACAACTTTGTACTCAATTATTGACTAGTTAACAATCATCAAACAAAACTGAACTATGCTAGTACTGAATCAATTAAACAGAAAGAGGAGAGAGTGAAGTTGAGAAAAAAATTGCTAATATCCACAATTATTGCTCTAACTATGATGTTTAGTCTGGCTTACGGTGCCTGGGCTGCATCTAATCCGCAGCTTAACGACAGCTCGAAACAAGTGAAACAGGATAATCACGGACAGTCCAAGAAAATAACTCCACTTGGATTTTCGTCTAACACAAGAGCGTCGGATACCTTTTCGTTTAAGACATCTTCAACGATAGACGTATTGAACATGACAAGCGGTAGTGTTCCTTCTTATATTTCTATAAGTGATGGAAAGAATAAACTGGATTTGTCTAAAGCTAAAATGAATGTACTAAAGGGCACAGATGGAATAGCCTACGCGATAACTAATTTACCAGCCGTTAACAAAGCTAAATCGTACAGGCTGGAAATTAATAATTCTAAAATTTCATTAAAAAAAGATGACTTTAAACCGGCCAATTCCTCCAACACGGATCTCCGAATGCTGAATAACGCTATTCACCTATCAAGCATCGACAACGCCAGAAGCACGATTTATATGATACCTCAATATGATGTGGAACAATTGCTTGCCGAAATTGACTCAACCGACCATTCGATTCAGCAATACTCGGTGACAGATCGTGCGGGTATCGAAAAGAGGTTATCTGATCAGATCAAAAATGAGGATAGACTAAATGTAGTTGCTGAAGATGGAACATCGAAGCAGTTTACAATCGAGCTATCCACATTAAAAGCCAACCTCCAGCAATATACAGCAGGTGAAACTCAAGATGTAATATTAGAATACTCAATCCATAGAACCACCCCGGAAAGAAAATATTTATACGGGACGTTAACCTTTCATTTGCCGGATGGAATAAGAGCTTCCTCAACGGATACGTTCGATCTAATTGGCCGTGGCTTCGTGCAATTAAATGATGCGGCTATCGCGGCCGCAAAAGACTATAACCATTCGGGAAGAAACTGGGCTAGAGATATTAATTCGAATGAAGATTTTCGAACCAAAGTGGAAATAACGGACGGTGGAAAGACGGTTTCCATAAAGAATACGGATTTTAGCGCCTACAATGGCGTTGACGTTACGCTTGTTTTGAAGAACAAGAAAATGCCAAGTCATGGCGGAACCTTCAGCGCAACCTTTAGTGGCAAGGCTTATTCAGGGACACCTCGCGAAGCGGATTTTACGGAAACAGGGAAGGCAAGTTTCAATGTTACTTCTAATGTAACAAATTTAGTTAGAAAAGCTGTTGATGTGTCCTATAGCACCCCAACAACTGTTGTACTGGAAGCTGACTCATGGAATAAACAAGCGGTGGTTTATGCAAGTTTAGACAAAGGTTTAACTTGGGTGCGAACAGGAGCAGTATTCAAATCTCAACAAGCGGTGCTTTCGAACCTATTACCGGAAACAAACTACTATTTTAAGCTGGTAACAGCCGATGGAAGCTCCAACATGGTAAGCTATTATACAGGCAATTATGACGTAACGGACTTTGGCGCGGTTGCTGACGCAAAAGTATCGGACAGCGCAGGCGGCATTATAAAATATACCGGATCAGACAATGCTGCTGCTATTAATGCAGCCATTGTTGCAGCAAGCAAAAATGGCGGCGGAACGGTTTACTTCAAAGGAGACTCCAATTTTGCCTCTAACAGCATCCATTTAAGAAGCAACGTATATTTATATTTTGACAAAAACGCTCAACTTATCGCTTTAGACCATATCGACGCAAGAGAAGCCACTTTAAATTATCCTTTTGCATTGGGGCAGGATGACGGTCATGGCTATTGGGAGGACGCTCTTTTGTGGGGGGTTCGCGTAGAGAATATCAAAATCATCGGCAATTCAGCCAAAATATACGGAAATATGAATTTATACACGGGCTATAGTGAACCTTATGTTTCTGGCAACGGAACAAAAACCATTTCGCTCAAACTATCGAAAAATATCGTGATTGGCGGAACGGATGAAGATCATGTTTTAACTATCGAGCAAGGCGGCTGGTTTTCTATACTGACAACAGGCTGTGATTACATTAGAGTTCAAAACCTATTACTGCCTGACTCTACATCCGGTCGTCAAAGAGACACCTTTAACTTTATGGAAAATAACAACGCATCCGCTTATAACATTACAACATTGAAATCCAGTAACGACGTAGCCAAATTAGGAAGCGACTTTTCACTAGGATTTATTAGGCATGTCTCCAACAACGATATCGAAAAAGTTGTTGCCGGTGACATCGCAGGCGGAAACGTGTTCCAATTAGGCTCCGAAACCGTTGGAGATATGGAAAATATAACAGCGAAAAATTTAACGTTAACAACAAATGCGAATAAAACCGGCGTTGCGATCTGGGTTAACGACGGTTCAAACGTAAGTAACGTCACTTTGTCGGATCTGCATTTAGAAAACACATCCGGCGGAATTGCGTTTGGTGTTTCACCTCGCTTTGAAGGTGCAGGGTTTGACGAAGATGGAAGTCTCCAAACCGCAAGGCTGCCTCAAGGAATAAGAAGACCCGGTTCGATTTCAAACGTAACGGTTGACGGGGCTGTTATATCCAAGAACGCAGGGGGAGACGGAGCGTTTCCCATTGTGATTCAAGGATATAAACGTTTTCCAAGCACCGGATCCGCAGGCCAGGTTGACGTTGGTTCCGTAGGAACGATTGTAGATGGAGAAACGTATCCCGTTCGAAATATAACGATTAAAAATCTTGATCTTACGGCATCCTATAATCCTGCCAAACCTGCTTCCAAGCCCGTGCTATCAAACACGACGGAAGTTATAGCAGAAGCTAAAAATGGGGGGAACTATCGAACATCGTCCTATTCAAATGCGAGCTCATTCCCTGCATATGGTATACTTATGAAATACGTCGACCATGTCACAATTCAAGACAGTTCAATCCAATATGAAGACACGTTAAGAAATGACCGATTTGCGATTGTAGTGGATAATGGAACTGACGTTCATCTAAGTAACCTAAATATTCTACAAGGTGGGTTAATCGGCAGTGCCGTACAAGTTAGAGGGAACTCAAGCTATAATTTTAGCCATATTGCTATTAAAACGTTCAATAAAAATTATAAAACGCAAACAGCAACGGTGTATCCTGACGCGAATGGCAGTACCAAGTTCGATAGTTCCGTCCAGGCAAATCTATTACAGTCCTACGTATTCCCGAGCATTGCCACTGACAGAACAGTAGATATTGCCTATACAAGCACGCATCTTAATTCCATTTCAAGCCGTGCAATTGACATTAAGGCTGGGACAACGGCTGGCAATGTGTTAGACGAGTTAATATCCCTGAATGGTGTCCAGACGATTTCCGTTGTAGATGGTAGTGGCCATGCCGTTGCTTCAACCGAAGCTATTACAACAGATCATTGTCTTGAAGTGACTTCAGCCGATGGAACCCAAACGATCATCTTGCCGTTTTCAATTGATGGTGCCATTACCTCTGGTGCGGATCTAGATCGTGTATCACTACATGAAGTCGCTTAACCGCAACTCTAGTCCTTTTATGGGGACGAGTACAACGACATAATAATTCCGATTTAGAACCTTGTTAAAATCAAGGTTCTTTTTCATTTTTCTTGTCGGTAATTTTTGGACGTATAAATCCCTATATACTGTGCCAGCGACAAAAGAAGCACTTATTAAGGGTTTTAAGTGCAATATTTTGAGTGAGTAAGGCTGAAAAAATATGTACACAGATAAGACCTCATTAAGCTAATGGGCAGCATTCCTATTATGAAGAAATACGAGATTTGAGAAATAAAAAGACTCCTTGGTATGATGTATGTGGGTCCCAGATGCTGGCCAGCGACCGGATCCAAATACAAACCAAGGAGAGTACAAAATGAATTTTACTCAAAATGAACGCATTAATCAAATCACTTCTTCTACATTAATTGTCGGTGTCGACATTGCAAAGTTCAAACATGTGGCCCGAGCGCAAGACTATCGCAGAGTCGAACTCGGGAGGACAATTACGTTTGAAAATAACCGAGAGTGCTTTGAATTGTTCGTTTGCTGGTTTCGGTATGTCGCTTGATCCCGACGTTCTTATCGATTTCAAGTGGGGAATGGCGACTTTCGGCGCTTATCGACATTACTATTACATCGGTCAGGTTCACGACTCGCGTTCGCCCATGTCAAAGTTATCTGGCATGACGGATACGAGCAAAATGCTGACTTGACTGACGGCGTATATCAAGTGGCCCGGGCGATCAAACGTTCTTCCGATGACGGTCAATCTCCAGTATCGAAAACTCGTATGATCGCATATGACAAAAAAGGAACGAAACTTTATGAATTGACGCCTGAGCAAGGAGAAATTAAGAAAACTAAGTAACATTCAAAAATAATATAATTCGTCTGACTTTTGTCATGTCGGGGAAGAAAAGCAGAAAAATGGGTACGGCATTTTACACTTATAACATCTTGTCAGAATATGATTATTTAGATAAGAACCTCCCAGGTTACGCGAGTTTACAAGGAGATGTGGTTAATGACGCAAAGCCGAGCGAAGGTTTCCAAACCTGTGCAGTTATATTCTAGTCACGCATACCGGTTTATTGAAAAGCTTGGCTGCAAGCCAAGCGATCAATTGCATTTCTTATTAATTTATGACGCTAAAAACAAAAACCGAGGCTTTAGCTTCGCTACCGAGCTTCCCGCAATAACCTTGCATAAGCCTTTTCGTACCTTAGAAAGGCTAGTTCCTCAAATCAAGCTTTTTTCAAGGAGAAACAAGCTCGTAAATGTTTCGAGGCTAAATAAAAAAGGCTATGCCGTGTTTATGGAGATTAACTGCCGGGAAACGACGAGGGTTAGCCCGTTCAAAGCCATAAGAGCACAGTTCATCGATGTCGATTTAAACAAAATTTCAGCACTTCTCAAAACGAAAGAACAGGTCCAGCAGAAGATCGACTCCATCCTCTCCAACCCTTCAGAACGGATTCAATCCATTACAATCACACAAAATAAAAAAGGCCAATATCACCTTTTAGCTCAGCGGACAAAACAGAGAGTAGCCGAGTTGAAAAAACAATATATAAACAAACATGGAGACCGCATCAAAGATACGATGATAGTCGAAACGAAAAACGGTTATCACATCTATTGGATCATGCAAGGCGGAGACATAAGCAAATTCGTTCCTATTCAAAAAGCATTAGCCCAAACCTTCGATTCCGATCCGATGATCACAAATCTATCAAGAGTTATGCGTATACCAGGGTTTTACCATATGAAAAATCCCGATAGCCCCTATATGGTCAAGGTCAAACAATGGGGCAGGGAAACACCGTTCACGCAAGAGGAGCTTATTGAATTGCTGGAATTAAAACCTTTAGTCACATCGAAACTCAGGCAAAAGCGCCGTAAGCTACAAGTTCGACATGCCTCATGAGGAATTAATAATTTATGCTCATTCTTACGTAAGCGACAATAGAGAACTATTTGTTCAGCTAACTGGGAACGATAGTGTAATAAAAGAAGAGTTCTATTCAAAGTAACCACTCCATTGTCAGGAGTGGGTTTTTTCTTTATATAGTGATGTATATTTTGTGGTCAAACCGTACTTTGTGCTTAGATACATTGCGGTGAACCGTATCACAAATAGAGCAATTTCTCTGAAGAAAATCTTGAAGAAGTCTGTATTTACAGAATGCGGACCCTTAAGAGTATGTTAAGTCAGTCTTTATGGTTAAATAGGGCTGGAGCCAAAGACGAAATAAGGAAAGGGAAGTTGTCAGGTAAAACTCAATTAAGTATGGCGTTAAGGAATGGTTTTGCGGAACGTTTAATTCTAAATTGATCCAAAGTGCTGCGGTTATATCCTGACTTATTGGCAATTTCCTGAACCAAGATTTTTCTCAATCGGCTTTTGGCTATACAACTCACAAAAAACTTCTTCATGTTTCACTCCTACTAACCTAAAGAGGAATGATGTATTCATTTTTCTACAAGGGAGATGACCGGAAAGTATGGGAATTAGTAATAAACCCTGACGGTTCCATGCTTGAAATACCTGTAAGTCAATAGTTATGTCATACGAATTTGGTTAAGTTCTAACGTGGAACGATAGTTGAATAGCTAAACTAATGGAGCTGCCGATCTTACATAGGCAGCTTTGTTTCGTTAAACGGACAGTTTAAACTCAATGGAATACATTGATCTTAGCTTGTTTTTATTAAACTATAATTCCGACGTCATTAGGTTTCTCCAGATATCCATTTCAAATACACACGTTGGACACAGGAACCTTCTATACTTCAACTTGTAAGAACAAATGGAGGTGCTAGCCGATGTTAAGAATACCACATTTCGGGTAACCTTTTCGGTCGAAAGCTCGTTTAGTAGTAAACTAATTATTATTGAAGGGGTAATGCCCTCAATGAAAGGGATGTTATATATGAAATTCAAACAACAAAAAAGACTTGGGCTAGCCCTTGCTACAGCATTGTTAGCTTCTCCGTTGGTTTTGTCACTGCCAGCAGGTCATGCAGCTGCGGCTGTTACCAAAGCGAAATTCAGCATCACAGATCAATCTTTTAGCATTGAGGGAGTTAAGAGTAACATTGGTACAATCAACAGCGACGGCTCAACTTATATTGCTTTGCGAAACTTGAATAAGGCGTTAGGACTAGGAACAAATTTCGATAAAACGACTCAAGTGGTTACCGTTACCGGCCACAGCCGGACCATGAAGCTGGATCTGAAAAACAATACCGCAACGTTAAATGGACAACTCATTAATGGCCTGCAAGTCATTACACAGGATAATACGTCGTATTTGCCACTACGCTCTTTGTTGGAACGCATGGGTTATGAAGTGACGTACACATCAGGTTCCAAACAAATCGGCATTAAAGCTATTGCCGAGAACAAGTTAACGATCCAAGCCCACTCGTTAAGTGATAACAGCGGCGGCAAAAAGCGTTCCGTTTATTACCCTGTGATTTCTGGTATGGGAAATACTGAAGTTCAGACCAAAATCAATGCGTTGTTGAAGCAAGAGGCTGAGAAGACAATAGCCTTATCGAGCCATCATAATGAGTATGACACTATCAGCAACAGCAATCTTAAGGGAACTTTCGAAGTTACGTACAACGAAAAAGGAAAACTAAGTCTTTACACTTACTACAGCATCGATTCAGGCGGAGCGCATGACCTCCATAGTCTCGTCCCTCATACGTTTGATCTAAACACAGGGAACGAATTTTCCTTAAAGGATGTGACTGAGGGTAAGACAAACTATGTAACGATCATTAACGATCAGATCAAAAAACAGATCAAAGACCGTAAGCTTGACGTGATCACACCTTTTAAAACGATTGAGGCAGATCGTGATTTTTACCTAAGCCATAACGGAGTGGTCATTTACTTCACCGAAGGTGAGTTAATGGGAGCTACACTGGGCTTTCCTAGGTTCGTTATTCCTTTCTCGGCATTTAAGTAAGGAAGCATCTAAATAGTTCACTGATATCCAGAAGTAGTTTGCCACCATGGGAACTGCTTCTTTTTTATTAATCTAATTCATTATCTAAATTTATTCGAAAAGAAAATAATACTACGCAATCTTATGGGATTATATCAGTACGATATGAGCGACTTTGAAGATGACGTCGAAGAGGATGTAAATGAGTAGAGTTTTCCTCATGATTCCTTAAACGATCGGAGAACATTAGTTAAACGAACCAGGGAGTAGTTTGCCGAAGGCAGGCTGCTCCTTTTTTTATATAAATTAAAGGTTAGCTTCAAAAAAAGGTATGAGATTTCACTCTTAATGTTGTTATCGTAAGTTGTTTATCAGTGATTTATCATTTTTCTTTTTCCAAATTTGTGAAATAATTGTACGTATTGTGAGCTTCCAAAATCACCACAGGAAGCTATTGCAATACAAAAAAGTAGACCATAAGGCGGTCGTGATATTCCACTGTATGACTATGAGGGTGAAACCATAATTGGTTTGTTTCATGTTGGAAATAATTAGCCAATAAGTATCGGTTCAAGTGTTACGGGAAACGATAGTTCAACGCATAAAGGGACATGCTTTTGTGGAGGAGGTAATAAATGAAGAATCATTTAAAAAGTAAAGTTATTGTTATTTTAATAATAATAACCTGTTGCATCCTCTTACTATTATTTTGGTGGTTATTTAATATGGTGGATACTCCAAATCCAATGGATCCGTGACCGATTGTTTATTAAACGAAATTTTATGCTAAAAAAGAAGTAATGAAATCGGATAAAGGAGTTTTAGTTATGTTTGCAATCATTACATCCAGTCAGCCTGCAGCTCGGAAGAGATGAAAAAGGGTAATCATACAACAGACATCGAAATGAAGGCAGGAAATATAGATTTGATGGATACAGTAAAGTCAAAGAACGTTACTACGTTCGATAAAGAGGACACGTCTCTGTTTGAATCTATCATGAATGAGACGCCACTGGTTCGGACTGAGCAGGTTAAAGTAAGTTGGAACCAATTCATTATTAGAAATAATAGCGCTGGTAAAGGACAGGGGGGATTACAATTTGTGGTAATATAAGGGTATCTTAAAATGAGGAGTGAAGGAACCTTTGGGATTTCTCATATTGATTTTAATAATTGGTTTCATATGTATTATCAGTTACCTCAGAGCAATTCATATTTCTCTACAACAATTAATAAAAAATAGAGATGTGGATAATGATAAGTGACCTTCGATTGGATAACGAGAAACGATAAAGTGTGGAATATAATGGACATAGTTTAATGTTGGATGTCATCTTTTCAGAGAGTAAAAGTTTTGAAAAAGGAAGAGAATTTCGTGCCAAACTATGAATGGTGGAATAATTCATTCGAAATAAAAGTCATTACAGATATAAATGAGATGATGGAATTAAATATACTGACCAAAAAGACTTTTAATACCATTGGAACTCAATTACCAAGGAGAAATTATGGATCCAAAAATAAAATTAATGTTACTGGAAGAACATGTTGTAGAAGGCGCAGTGCGATTCGGTGTCAGTCCTGAGAACCTGACTTTTATTGGAGGCTTTCAGAACTTTATTTATTCCTACAATTGTAATGAAATGAAATATATTCTCCGGTTTTACTCCTAGCACTCTTCGTACGTCGGAAGGACTTGCAGCTGAATTAGAATGGATTCGTTTTCTTTATGGGAATGGTTTAGCGGTATCAGATCCGGTACTTTCGGTTGATGGAAAGGTCTTCGAACGAATCCATGGACATAAAATGGATTTCTACGTTACCTCCTTCAAACACGCACCAGGTCGTAAAATTGGATACCCAGAATGCCTAGGTAACCACACACTTTATGAGCAATGCGGACGCATGACTGGCCGTCTCCATGAACTGGCAAAGCGTTACAAACCTATAGCCAAAAGGCACACGTGGGAGAGCAATGAATACATCTTGCAAGCCAGAAATTATATACCGTTAGAGCATCAACCCATTCTTCTTGCCCTTGATGAGCTCAAAGCATGTTTGAATAATTTACCTATTAGTGCCGATAATTTCGGTTTGATTCACGGGGATATTAATGTGGGGAATTTCACAGTCGATGATTCAGGTGGAATAACGCTCTTTGACTTCGATGAATGTCAGTACAGTTGGTATGCTGAAGACATTGCAATCCAACTCTATTACTTACTGTATGTGTTTGGGGAAGATTCGAAGTCCGAACGGAAGGCACAGTACGAACTTTTCATTAAACATTTCGAACAAGGCTATACTGAGGATGGTCGTCAAATGCCTGTCGGCTGGAAGGATCAACTGAAGCTCTTCCTTAGATTACGAGAAATTATCGTACTCGTCGGTATGCACCGAAGTTGGGATTTGAGTCAACCAGACGCTTGGACTCGAGATTTTTTGCGAGATAGTAGAATGCGGATTGCAAGAGGAGTTTCTTTAATTGACGAATATTGAAAACCCAAATTGGAGGCGGCAGCTGCTCTATTTTCATTAAGCTAAGGGCAGTATTGCTTCATTAAAATGTCGAATCCTTTGTTCTCGAATATTTTTAATAACGGGGGAGGGTATGAAAATTAAGATACGAGAAATTGTAGCAAATGATTATGCTGAAGTTATTTTTTTATGGAACGATGTACTTGGAGTTCGTAATGTTAATGATGAAAACTTTCGAGTTACTATGGAAGAAATGAATAGGGATGGGAATTACAAAACATTTGTTGCACTATTTGAAAATGATGTGGTTGGTTTTGTAACTATAGTTCAGGCATTATCCGTGGGGTCACCGGTTGGTTATCTACATATTCAAGGGCTTGCTGTTAAAAAGGAATTGCAGCATAGTGGAATAGGTACAAAACTACTAAGACACATAGAAAACTATGCAAAAGAAATGGGAATATCAAGTATTATATTATGTAGCGGGTTTAAGCGAACCGACGCCCATGCTTTTTATGTGCATAATGGCTATGACAAAGATTCATACTGCTTCGATAAGGTTATTAAACTTGACTAATGAATAACTATTTTGCATTTCAGCTCAAACGAAGAACGTTAGTAGAACAAACTAGGGAGCAGTAGTTCCAGCGGACCGGAGGACAATATGAAATGTATGGTTCATGCGTGATGGCACGTATGCTTGCCGCAACTGACAAAGGAGAACGAAACAATGAAAAAGTACATCCTTTTCGATCATGATGGTGTTCTGGTTGATACTGAATTCTGGTATTACAAAGCGGGTGAACGCGCTCTGGCTGACATTGGATTTACCTTGGATAAAAATCAATACCTCCGCGACATGACCCAGTCATTTGGCACTTGGTCCCAAGCTAGGGCGGCAGGTATTGATGAACAGACCATCAGCAAGCAGCGTGAGATCCGCAACGTCTATTATCAGGAATATCTAAGAACAGAAGCTATAGAGATTGAAGGAGTAGTTGAAACTCTAGCCGAACTCTCAAAGTACGTCAGCATGGCCATTGTAACGACTGCAAAAAGTACGGATTTTCAGCTTATTCATGAAAAACGCCAGATTAGACAATTCATGGAATTCGTCCTTGTTCGCGAAGACTACGAGCGCACCAAGCCGCACCCGGAACCATACTTGACCGGCCTAAAGCGCTTTGGAGCTACCAAAGAGGAGGCTCTGGTTGTAGAGGACTCAAACAGAGGGTTGAACTCAGCCGTGGCGGCTGGTATCGATTGTGCTATTGTCCATAACGACTTCACAAAAACACATGACTTCTCACAGGCCAGCTATCGAATCAAGACTCTGGCTGAACTAAAGGACATTATTACTTTAATACGATAACCAATTCATAATATTTGGGGGTAAAAAGCTATGTATGAACATCTCGTCGTTTTCAAGTTCAATACTAATATCACACCTGCCAAGCAACAGGAACTGCTGGGGCAATTGCTCGGGTTTCAGGATCGTATCCCCGGAATTCTCGATATAAGTGCAGGCATCAATGTAACTGAAGAAAAGGAAAATGTACACGGCTACACGCTGGGATTACGGGTTACATTCGATAGTCTTGTATCACTTCGTTCATATGGACCTCATCCTGTCCATCAGGAATTTGTAAAATCACTAGATGGGCTGCTGGAAAATGTAATAGTAGTTGATTACCCAAAGGTCTAGTTCATGTTCACAAATACATGTGTTAAAAATGATATCAAGACATATCGATTCCTGAGGTTTGGCAAACCATCAGCAAAAATGGTGAGTTGGACCGATTATCCCAGTCGGTGAGCGGGGATTGGAGAGACGAAAGCAGTTTCAGCAAGGAACTTGGAGCTGTCTTTGCATTCGATTCCTATAAATTCACAAACAATACGACGTTTCCTTATCTGATCGGGTGTTACAAAGCGCCTGATAGTAAGGTGAATGGATATACAGTTGTTGATGTTCCAGCAGCTACGTGGGCAGTATTTTCAACATTACAAGATGGGAATGGCAGCGGTAAGTATGATTTGCGGTCTTTGAAGAATCGGATATTTTCGGAATGGCTGCAAACATCAACATTTACGATTTTAGATGGCGGCAACTTCGAGATGTATGGTACAAGCATAGATGGCTACGAATATTGTGAACTATGGTATCGGGTAGAGGGATAGAATGGGAAAACGCGGCTGCCGACTTGACTGGTCACCGCGTTTTCTTTATTCGAAGATGTCACAAGGACCATCTAGGCATGGCTCATTAAACTTACGGGAAACGCTAGTCAGCAGGAAAATGGCAGCAAATCAGAGGAGATCAGCAGCCATAGTTATATGGAAGGAATGTTCAATTAATTGGGGAATAATTCGATATATGGACGTATAGTCCGTCAACAATTTCACCACCAAACAGAAAACTTGAGATAGGTGGGACTTGGTTGGACCCCAAGGTTTGGAGAACCAGGGTAAATAGAGACCCGTGATCATTACAAAGACGCATTTCCAGGATTGGCTTAACAGCTAGCAAAACTAAGATTAGATCCTCAAGCGTCATCCAAAAGTGCTTAACCTTGCAGCTGTTAGGGTTAGGCACTTTTTTTGTTCCAAAAGTTGACGAATTGTAAAGGCTGTAACCTTTAAAATCATTCTTGCGTCTAGAAAGTACATCTGAGCAGAAAGGAAGAATATAAATCATGCGTAAAAAAAATCTCATGCTGTCCAGCCTACTTGTTGCAACCGCGATTTCAGCAGGCAACGCTTCAATAGCACACGGAGCAGAAAGTCAATCTTCAACTGCCGCTCGTGCGGTAACTTTCAAAATTAACGATGTTTATTATAGCAATAACACAGGCAAGCATAGCTTGCTGTCAGCCCCTTATGTCAGTAACGGAAACATGATGGTTCCCGTTAGAGCCGCTGCTGAATCTCTTGGAGCATCGATAAGCTGGAGCGATAAAAACGGAGTGATCACGTTATCCAGAAAAAGCTTCGGAACGATTACATTCACCTTGAATTCCTCTTATGCGGTGAATGCCAGGGGAGAAAAAATCAAGCTGCCCGAGCAGGTTCGCCAAGCAAAGGGAACGGTATTTGTTCCGGCCCGGTCGTTGGCAGCTCTTATGGGGGCCTGGCTGCAATGGGAGCCTGCGGCTCATACGGTTACTCTAACCAATCAGGCGAGTACTCCGGTAAATCTAGACTTCAATTATCAGTTCACGAAGGATACGGAAGGATGGAAGGGCGGCTTTGCCGACCTGCCTACGAATTATAATAAAGACATTTACGAGCTGGACTCTTCCCGTCAATTAATTCCGGTTCAGAACAATACCTCCAATTACGGTTTGAAACTTGCGGGGCATAACCGAAGCGATGACTTGTTTATGTACCTTTCCAAGGGGATTGCAGGGTTCAAACCCAACACCTCCTACAACGTTAATTTGAAGTTTGCGATGTACACCGAAGCGGGAGGGGGATCGATAGGTATTGGCGGCTCGCCAGCCGAATCGATATTCCTGAAGGCCGGTATTTTGTCGAGCGAACCGTTGTCCGTTCCAACCTCCTCTTCGGGAGAAGAGTATTACAGAATGAACGTGGACATCGGCAGCCAAGGATCCGGCGGCAAGGATGTTAAAGTGATCGGCAATGCGGCTAAACCGGATGTGGACAAGGAAGGGTATCAGCGCGTTGACTTTGACTACAGCGCTAAGGTAACGGCAAATGCCAAAGGCCAAATCTATATTCTTATTGGCGCGGACTCAGGCTTTGAAGGGCTGACTACGCTTTACTTTGACGATATCAAGGTAAGCGCAAAGGCTTCTGATTCGGTGAAATAATAGTTTAAAAAGGCCGCAGTCATGCGGCTTTTTTGTTGCGTATAAGTTCGCGGTTGCAGGACCGAGGCAAACAGCTGCAGGCAACAGCTAGATTACAAATGAAGCTGATGATGCGTATTCCCATCATGTTGAAGCCAACCGACATCCGGTATGTGGAGCTGCTCACTCGGAATAAGTGGCTCATACCCTCGGTTATTGATGCGATAATCTAAAGTTAATGGCCATATGAATGCAACAATTTCGCTGTTTGTACGTATAGGATATAACTGGAAAAACAAAGATCGGTAAGAATTGAAATAAAGGATCAACAATTTGCAATGGGAGCGAATTGAAGTGACAATAAAAAGATCGTTTGGTTCTGGCTCATTTGCAATAGTTATCTTATTTATGGGGTTCTTATTTAATTTTAAATTTCAAAACGACTTTATGTTAAGTCATTATCTTTTTAAGTTGTTCAACTGGGATATATATACGAATAAAAGCCAGGGATATCACATTCCATTTATGGCCGCTAGTGTATTTTGGTTGCCGGCGGTGATAATTTCAAAGAAACATCCAGATGATTTTGGAACAGCTTTGTGTCATAAGGTTGGAGGAGTTATGTTGATTCTTAGTATTATCGTGTTTATGGTTTACTTGTTAGGAACTCTTGTATAGATACAAAAGGTGCTTAATATTCACTATTTCGTTAAGCTTTAACGGGAGAACGATAGTTCAGAACAACACAATGGCGGCTGATCACAGGATCAGCCGCCATTGTAATTAAATACTGCAACTCAGATCAAAATAATGCGTCTAAAATATTAACTAATGATTGGAGGTATTATCTTGTTGAAAATGATGAGAAAGAAGCAAGTATGGATTGCATTATTTTTAATTCTTATTCTTCTATTTATGATAATGAAACCCTCGAAGAATGATTACATAACTCATTGGAAAGAAAACCACAAAGGTATGGAAGTCTATACGGTTCACACTAAGAATTATCTTATATACTCAACTTATCAAATGGGAGGGTATGACGATATAATGCCAATAACGATAGGGATTTGGGGGAAATTAATTGATACGAATATGTATTGAGAATAGAGTTGGAATCATCATTAATCTACTCGTACTATTTAGTTTAGGTTGTAGTGTTACACATTCAGTAAACACATCATCAACGGTTTCTTTATCTAATGAGTTAAAAAAAGAAATACCAGCAATTAAAAACATCAAATACACATTCACTAGACCTGTTTTAACAATAAACATTTTGATGAAAAAAGATACTCCTAACGAAGAAGTGGTAAACTCCATATTGACTAAAGTTAAGCAATTCTCAACTATTGAAAACATAAATGGAATTGCAAAATCCGTAAAATGGAAAAGTGAGATTTACGATATAAATCTTATCATTTATAGTCAATCAGAAAAAAAACCTCCCATAAAATATTCTGCAAGTTATTTCAAAACATTTGATGCTTCTAATACTTCGGAAGAAAATATTGATGGTTACAAAACTTGGTCCAAGTATGAGGATCCACAAACCTCATAAGGAAGCTGCGTATTATGGACCTTCTTAAAATATCGCTCTGAAAGTAAGAAAATTCAGATTTTCACTTGATCCTTACGTAACGTAATGATTTATAGTGAACGTAAGAGTGGGACGAAACACGAGCCTGCTGCCAAAATAAAGAGCAACTACATTCGAAATTGGAGGAGAAGCAAACATGAGAAAACTCGTATTGTTCATGCATGTGTCGCTGGACGGGTATGCGTCGGATTTGAACGGAGGACTAGATTGGATTCCGTACGACGAGGAACTAGAGAAATACGCCGAGGAGGTCGTAGCCGAAGTCGGCTCTCCTGTATACGGACGCACGACGTATCGGATGATGGAGAGCTACTGGCCCACGATGCTGGATAATCCGAATGCGACGAAACACGATATGGAGCATGCGAAATGGGTGCAGGATGTTAAAAAGATTGTCATTTCCGGTTCGATGGACATTGTGGAATGGAACAATACGATGCTGATCAAGGACAACATCGCTGAGGAAATCAAGGCGCTCAAGGAGCAGCCTGGAAAAAATCTCGTTATTTTCGGCAGTCCGGGGGCGGCGAAGACGTTGCTTGAACTCGGCCTAATCGACGAATTCCTGCTGACGATTTGTCCGGTCATCTTAGGCGGCGGGAAATCGGTATTCCACAGCGACGGTGAGAAAATCAAGCTCAAGCTGCTGTCCAGTCGAACGCTCAAGTCAGGTATTATCGCGACTCGCTATGAGTTGGAAAAATAGCCGTTCCATACAAGGTGTTCCACTTACGGTGAACGATAGTAGAATAACTAAACATAACAAAGCTGCCGATCATGGATCGACAGCTTTGTTATGTTATTAGGAGGTTAGTGTAATAGAGTTAGAATGGCAGCAAGGTAAAGCTGAATTTGATGACGAATAAATATAACGAGGTGCAGCCAAAAACATTAATAGCAGGAGACAATTATGAAATATAATAATCTCTTTATTCTTGCCACACTTTTTATGTTATTAATGGGATGTTCTACGACACCTGATCGAGCTGTGAAAAATGGAAATGTAGTGTCCGACTTAGGTGTCGTAGGGAATATAGAAAAATTAGACTATTTTATTTCAGAAGTATCAAACAAAAAAGACTCCAGAGTAAAGATTACACGGTTCACTAAAGAGGGGGATCCAGTATTCATTCGAATGAGTTATGCTCATAGAAGAATAAAGATAGAAGAAGATCACTCAAAAGATAAGAATGGTGATAAAGAAAAAAGGAACTATTTTTGTGAGAGTATCACTAAAAAAGAGCAAGCAGATGAAGTTCATTATCTCATTATGGATTGTAACCCCTTGAGATCAAGTGAATTAATTGTTGTTCCGAAATAAAACAAACCGAAAAATTAGTAAGTATATGGGTGTGAATATGAGATACCTGCAAGTTTCGTTCCTTATTTTATTGCTTTTGGGGTGTGAGGATAAACAAATGTCAGTTGAAGACACAATTTATCAATATTATGAGACCATGTTACAAGGTCAGATGGAGAAGTCTCAAGAACTTCTTGATTGGAACGTAAAGGAAGCTAATATTATTGATTACTATGCAAATATCGGCAAGCTACATAGGGAGTATAACCTTGTCTCACTTGAAAACCTTGAAATGACTAACCTTAGTAAAATCGGTACTGTAGGTAATGCGGATGTGAAATTAACCTATATTGATAACGATGGCAACGAAAGAACAGAAATCAATAAAGTTAAATTCCGATTGGATTCTAGGAATACTTGGAAAATAACGTCAATCAGAATTGAATAGTTCTAGTTTAAGTGATCAGCGCCTTTGGATTATTCCCTAATGTTGTTTGAACGCTAATGGCGAACATTAATTCAATGAATCAAGGAGTAGAATTAGCGTAATATTGGATTAGTAAGGGGTTTTGTATGAAAAAAAGATATATAATTCTCACATTATTGATTATTAGCTTAATCTTATTAATTGGCTGTAATAGATACTCTTATAATTTCAAAAGTCTTGAAAACGCTGAATTATTTGCAGGCCCTTTAGAGTCACCTGATGGAAAATATAAAGCCAGCGCGTATTACATACTTTATGGCGGTGCAGCTGGTGGAGTATTGTATATTGTCGAGGTTGAACAAACGCAGACTGGCGAAAAGAAAAAGATATATTCAAGTAACCATAAAGATACATTTTCGATGTCTTGGAAAACATCAGATATCCTTTCTATAATTAATGAAAGTCCTAAGTATGATGAATATAGAAACATAGATTTAAATGTTCAAACGGATATATATGAGGAGTCGGGATCTGCCTGCCGAAGTCTTACACTAGAAGAGAAGTTTGAAAACTGTTATAAGGCTAAGGACATTAAGATGCCTCTCTTTTTAAAGCTACTTGGTTTTTAAATTAAAGGAAGGCTTATGAAAAAGTCAGCACATCTATCATTGCAGGAGTTCGACTGTGAAGAAGCTAGATAATAAATTCAATGAACCTGATCTGGCCTTAATATACGATGATGAACCTCTAGCAGAAGAAGTTATCAAGGCGATTCAGACTGGCGATCATACCTCGTTGAGGCGAATGCTTTCCGAGAATCCGGGTCTGGCTAAGGCAAGAATTATCGAACGCAAAAATGGCATGGTATCTCGAACTCTGTTGCATGTGGTGACCGACTGGCCAGGTCACTTTCCGGGCGGTGCGGCAACCGTGGCAGTATTAGTCGAGTTTGGTTCGGAGGTGAATGCTCGCTTCACTGGACAGCACACAGAGACACCACTACATTGGGCTTCGAGCTGCGATGACATTGAAGTGCTGGATGCGCTTCTTAATGCAGGAGCTGACATAGAAGCACCTGGCGCAGTAATCGCTGGTGGAACACCTTTGGATGATGCAGTGGCGTTTGGACAATGGCGGGCAGCGCTTAGGTTGATTGAATGTGGAGCGAAGCTCGCACTGTGGCATGCGGCTGCGCTTGGATTGATGGATGCAATAGAGGCGGATTTCGCAGGTGTTGAACTTTCGGAGCGATACCATTGGGGAGCAAATTGCATTTCACCTCCGGACAAGATTACCATCGCCTTCTGGTGTGCTTGCCACGGTGGACAGCTACAAGCAGCTCAGTATATTCTCAGCCAAGGTGCCAATCTGGACTGGATTTCGGTATGGGATGGATTAACCCCTTTGGATGCAGCAAAACGCAGTTCCGCTGCAGATCTCCTTCAATGGCTGCGTAGTCAGGGAGCTAAATCTGCTAACGAACTGGAGAGTAGTATGTAAGATGACTTGAAATAGAATAGTACCAGCATGATAGACTAAGACTTGCTCAGCAATAATATACATCCAGTATACTGTGCGGTATAACCGAACGAGGAGCATTGGATTATGAATATGGCTGAGCTAAAACGATTTATCATTTCAATTGAGATTAAAGCATTAGAAAAAGCATTAGTTGATGGTGAAGGGAAGAGTCATTTCGTTTCGCTTGTACGAGACAGGATTGAAAACCTCAAACGAGAAGGAACGTGGATTCATCAGTTTGAAGAGGAGATACCGAAGACTCGCCCCCTACCCTCTAAACTCGTCATACGGAGCGCCGTTGCAGGAGACTTTGACAGATTGCTAGACATCAGGCGCCGAGCTTCGCTGACTAACAAAGGCGACCTCGATCTCATCGCAGCCCATCCCGAGTGGCTTGTATGGGACGATGCATTGTTGCCGTTCGTACAAGTTGCAGTTATTGACGAGAAGGTAGTTGGCTTTGCTACTGCCCTTCCAGTTGACGACTTTCTAGAACTCGAGGATTTGTTCACAGATCCTGATTGGATGCGTCAAGGCGTTGCAAGTGCACTAATTGCCGACATTTCGGAACGCGGATTGCGTATAGAGGTATCAGCTAATCACCACGCGAAGGCGTTTTACGAATCGGCGGGGTTCGTTGTTGTGGACGTCGTCAACACAATTGGCGAACCACAGTTTCGGATGCACCTATATGTAACCTGTAATCGGAATTGATGGGTTACGAAAACGGAGGAGCTTGCCACACGGCAGCTCTTTTTTATTTAATGGAGTAATTTGGAGGATAGTTCTAATAACTCACGTATATACCAAATTTTTATGGTACTATTTTCAGAGTCAAGTTTTTTTTAATTCATATTCCAACAGAGGTGTACAAAAGTGATACGATTGTTTAGATTTTGGTTACCATTCCTATCTTTAATCATCATTCTTTTTCATACGAGTGGGTTAGATGCAAAAACAAAATTTGATGACAAAGGCTTGTTAGCTTACTATACCAGCCCCCCATTTCTTATGGTGGACCAGCATTATACATTTGATCATGAATTGCTTTTTTATCTTTTAACTCTAATATTCTGGTTTTTAATTGGATGGATTTTTGATCGATTAATAAAAAGAGCATAGCAAGTATTATGGTTGGGATATTGCTAGGGGAAGGTTCGGAAGAGAAATTTAAAACTTCACGTGGTGCGAGAGTAGGGATGAGTAAAAAAAGTATCAATCACACTTATATCTTTTCAACAGTATTCGATTCAAGCGGAGGCTCAGTAGAGCATATACATATAATTGATATGAGAATGGCTGTTTACTTAAGTTAACTCGGCATAGTTAAATCATACATAAGGAGTTAGTTGCATGAAAAAATCATTACTATTCGCCATAATAGGAGCAATTGTCTGGTTAGGTGCAGCATTTTTAGGTGGACTTTATTTCTTTAATACGATGCAGGATCATTCTAGTTATGGGTTCAGTATCACTACAGCATCTATAAATTATCCCCATGGGAGGTAGGTCAAGTGAGTGTTTCAAATGAATGTCGTAAAGGAGATTCTATTTATGTAATTGAATCATTCATCTCTAAAGTAGTACTAGATAATGACAAATGTATTGATTTATCCAGATCGAAAACCCTAAACGTTGGCGATAGTGTTGTTTACTTAGATTGGAGCTTGAAATCTGTTGGAGACAACTTATTTTATATTATCGAATATAGAGATCAATTCGGCGAGGAACTTGAGGCAACTGAAACTTATTTCGTATCAGAAGAGGTTTGGCGCAACTTACAGCGGTATTTTGAAGAGCGTAATTCAACTATACGGGATACGTTAATTAAGTAACACAAGGGCAGCAGATCAAGGATGATCAGCTGCCTTTTTTATTTATGTAAGCGTAGCTTAATCCAATATGTGGTATTATCACAGATAACGACAATTTATAAAAATATTTTTCTTGAATGTAGAAATCGGAACAACTGAAACGACATTATAACGCAACCAAATTCTAACACGGTTAATATGAGAGGAGTTTTTGAATGAATTACACATTGATGTTTTACTAGAGTCAGGAAGACTTTGCGGCAAGAAAGGATCCAGCAAGACAAGAAGAATATTTGGCAAGCTGGACGCATTATGTACATGCGTTGCGGGAAGCCGGAGTTGTGGTATTCGGCTCGGGCCTCTACTCCCCTGAGACGGCTGCGACGATGAAGCGGCGCGGTGGTGAGCTGGTTGTTCAGGATGGACCGTTTCCCGAGACAAAAGAGCAGCTCGGCGGGATATTCGTCATTGATGTTTCTGACCTAGACACCGCATTAGAGTGGGCTGCCCGTGGCCCCGTTGATACGGTTGAGGTCAGACAGAATATTCCTGCGCTGAAGTAATCATTTTATGGAAACTCATCTGATCATTGAAGAGGCGGCACGTGATGCTTATGGTCGATTGCTTTCCTATTTGGCTGTGAATTGGCGGGATCTTCATGCTGTTGAGGATGCTATTGGAGATGCTTTTCTCGCTGCACTCGAAACGTGGTCTAAGGACGGCGTTCCGGATAAGCCTGAAGCTTGGCTGCTTATAGCTGCCCGTAGAAAGCTTATCGACCGTGCTCGCCGTACCCGAATTTCCGAACTTGCGCTGCCGACACTCCTTAGCATGTCCGAGGATACACAACATCTGGCTGCTTCAAACTCTGCTTTTCCGGATGAACGTTTGAGGATGATGTTTCTTTGCACTCACCCGGCAATTGATCCTGTGATGCGTACGCCACTTATGTTACAGACGGTGCTTGGAATAGATGCAGCACGAATTGCGTCCGCATTCATCATCAAGCCCTCCACCATGAGCCAGCGTCTTACTCGGTTAAAAGCAAAAATCCGTACCGAGCGCCTGACATTGGAAATGCCTGATGCAGAAGAGATCCCTGATCGTCTCGATTCTGTTCTGGAGACCATTTATGCTGCTTACGGGAGCGGGTGGGACGAGGCAGGCATTGTTGATTCACCTCGGAAGAATCTAGCGGAGGAAGCGATCTATTTGGGGAGGCTGCTTCTCCAATTCGCACCCCGTGAACCTGAGGTTTACGGTCTATTGGCACTCATGCTGCATTGTGAAGCGCGCCGTGATGCAAGACATGATAACGAGGGGAACTATATTCCACTTTCTGAGCAAGTTTGTACAGGGTGGAAACAAGACTTGATCATGGAGGCGGAGGATTATCTACGTACTGCCTCACAAGCCGGTGGAATTGGTCGCTTTCAACTCATGGCAGCGATTCAATCGGTGCATGCGCAGCGTTTATGGACTGGACGTATCGAGTGGGAGGCAATTGCTCAGTTATATGAAGGCCTCGTTCGAATAAACCCTACACTTGGCGCATTAGTCGGTCGAGC
Organism: Paenibacillus sp. J22R56; assembly: GCF_056269375.1. Taxonomy (NCBI): domain Bacteria; kingdom Bacillati; phylum Bacillota; class Bacilli; order Caryophanales; family Paenibacillaceae; genus Paenibacillus; species Paenibacillus sp. J22R56. Next base: position 399,876 of record NZ_JBWDNV010000006.1, on the reverse strand, counting down.
AGCTGCGTTCGCGGAAGCTTATGGATCAGAACACGGTGTTACCTTGCTGGAAGTTTTACCATCTGCCGAAGTGGTATCTTATCAGCCCTATTGGGCGCTTGCTGGTCATTTGTATAATCGGCAGCAGCGAAAAGAAGAGGCACGTTCAGCTTATAGCCGTGCTATTGGACTAAGCACTGAAGTTTCTATTCGCCATTTTCTAAGCCGCCAAGCTTCTGAGATTTAAGGTGACTCTGATAAAAAGATTTTCAAAAAAAAGGCGTTTGAAAAAAAAAGCAGGATAGGGGAGTGCCCTTATCCTGCTTTTTTGCGTGATTTTTACTGTACTAAACTTTCCAAATCCGGCTGCATTTTGTTTCGAAGAACATACAGCATGATGGCTCCAACAAGGAACGAGACGGTATCCGCTATGACGAGTGACCAGACCACCCCGTGGAAGCCGTTCATTTGATTGGCGATAAAGAGCACAGGAATCAAAGTAATTCCTTGAATAATGGACATAATAAACGAGGCAGTTCCTTGCGCTGTTGCTTGGAAAATCCCCGTAAACAACGAGGTCATTCCTGTAATGAATAAAGACAAGAACGTTACATGAAGAATGTAGCTGCCCATTTCAATTAACTGCGTATCATTCGTAAATAAACCAATTAGGTAGTCGGAAATGAGATAGACGATTACACCGAACAAGACAGCTAACACCGCAATCCCTTTGATAGTGAATCCAATTGTTTTTTTCATACGTAATTTATTCGCTGTGAAAGAGAAGGCAATGAGTGGCACAACTCCCTCGCATAAGCCCATTAGAATAACCTCAGGAAATTGCAATAAACGTGATGAAATCCCATATGCCGCTACGGCTTGCTCCCCATACTCAACCAGAAAACGGTTAAAGATCAGTGACATTGCACCTAAGAAGATACTCATAACAAAAACGGGAACTCCAATTTTGAATACATTGCTCAGAATGTCCTTGGTAACCTTAAACCATTTGATGGAGACGGATAAAAATTGGCTCTTAGATCCAATATGAAAGGCGAAGTATACGCTCGCAGCCAAGTTAGAAATGACAGTAGCAGAAGCAACGCCGATTACGTCCCAATGGAAAACGTAGATGACGAGCGCGTCGAGAATAATATTCACGACAACACTGAGAATCATACCGATCATCGATGTCATTGCTGCGCCCTCTGAGCGCACAATATTCTCCAACGTGAAGAATAATACGACAAATGGTGAACCAATGATCATAATCGTGACATAGTCCTTCGTGAAGCCGAAGGAATCAGGCGTTGCTCCCAGTCCATGAACGATTGAATCGATCAATGGAAGACCAACAGCCATTAAGATAAGACTGAGGACTAAACTGCTGTAAAAGGCAAATGAAGACACATGCTTTACATCATCATATCTTTTCTCCCCAAGCAAACGTGAGATGAATGTACCGCTGCCCATGCCAATCAAGTTGCCTAGCACCATTATGGCTGCAAATAAAGGCAAGGTTAGTGCGAGTGCGGTTAACATGGCGGTATTACCTAGTGTACCAAGAAAAAAGGCATTTAAGATGGAATAGATGACACTCATTGACATGCCTAGCATCATTGGAACAGCAAAGTGAGCTACGGCTTTTGCAATCGGAGCTTTCTCAAAGTAATGGAGATTTTCTGTATCCATGCAGATCACTACTTTCTTTCTTTATTTATTTATTTATTTATTTATTTATTTATTTATTTATTTATTTATTTTGGCGCTTGATCTAACAGTGTTAGGTTGTGCCTTACAGTGTTAGATGATATCATGAACCTATGAAGCATGTAAAGATAAACTTACACTGTTAGATAAAAGGGCGGATATGGATGAAAAAACAGCAGCCTCAGATTTCAGAGGATAAGATCCTGGAAACCTCTTGGGAGCTTCTTGGGGAGGAAGGCATCGAGAAATTAAGTATGAGAAAATTGGCCGATCGGTTGGGAATCCAGGCACCGTCTCTGTACTGGTATTTCAAGAGCAAACAGAATCTTTACCAGCGTCTGGCCAACCAGGTCTCTAAAGTGATTGTGGAGGAGTTCCATTCCGAGGGAGATTGGAAGGAGCAGCTAACAGAATTTGCAGTGACGGTTCGGAATGTGCTCAGCCGGTACCCTTGCTCTACGCAGCTCATGATGTTGACGCTGCCCCACGAACCGGACATGATTCGGTTCACCAATCGGATGCTGCTCTGCATGGAATCGACACCGCTTAAGCAAGAGCAGAAATTACAATCTGTACTTACACTTGTGAACTATATTTTTTATTTTGTATTGGACAAATATCAGCATCAGCAGGCTTTCTCCGCTATTCTTATGGATGAGGAAATACTTCCGTTAGGGGAGATGGACCGTCTTCTGGACTCCATGAGCGAGACGGATGCGGGATTGTTCCGAAGTATGTATAAGAACAAATTATTCGAGCTGGTAGGCAGCGACGGTTCATTTGAGTTTGGGTTGAAGCTGATTCTGCTGGGGATTGAGCAGGTAATTAAGGAGCAGGAGAAGTAGATTGGAACTAAAAGTGTAGTTCAACACGACAGCAGCCGGCAAATCGGCTGCTATTTTTATCGTGGAAAAGAAACTTATTTCACATTTTTTACGTCTGAGCAAGAAGAGACAGTAATTAATCGTTCTCTCGGAAGGGGTGGGAAATGCTAAGAAGGTTGGTGTTACCTTTACTTTTATGCCTCTTACTAGCATTAGCTGCTTGCAGCAGTAAACCTTATGGTTATTACGAAGATGACAAAATGATTGGAAATATAGAACGGGTTGAGCTAGAAAACAATGTGGTAGAAGTGGATATTTCAGAATGGTCTAAAAGAGATATTAGAGGTAATGTAGACGACTACGGCGTTACGATCCCAGTTAAAATAACGGATGATTTGATGATTAAGAAAGAGGATGGAACTTTATCCAATATTAATTCCTTAGAAATCGGGCAGAAAGTACTTATCAACCCTCCAAAGAAAAGTGATGATGGGATCAGATTTCAAGCTAAGGAGATTATTCTGTTAGAAATGTCGTACGAGGAGAAGTACAAGCGATTGTTGTCCCACCAAAAAGGAAAGTATCTGACAACAGTCTTTGTTAAAGAAGGGGACTCGCTGCCAGCAGCAGTGGAAGATACACTGATGGTACTATTGCCTAAAAGTCCAATAAACTTCGGAGTTTATCAAGAGGACTTTATAGTTGATTATAAACAGGAATTGAATATTGAAAAATTCCCAGTGATACTGGTCTTCGACAATAAGGGATTAGTCTTTAAAACGTATGATGTTGATGAATTGGAAGCTTTTTTAAAATCGCCTTCATAACCCCAAGGAAACCGCACTTTGTGCGGTTTTTTGTTATGTATGCACAAATTATTCAAGACAGAGTATTATAATTAAAATAGTACCTTGACAGTCGAGGTAATGTGTCTTATTATACGGATATGGAGGTGATTGCATGAGCGAGAACAAAATCACATCCGACCTGCTGAGAGGACATACGGATACGATGATTTTAAGGCTCTTGTCCGAAGCGGATCGTTACGGATACGAGATTGTCAAGCTGATTGCCGAACGTTCGGATGGCGAGCATGAACTAAAGGAAGCTACGATGTACTCCAGCTTCCGGCGGCTAGAAGCTGACGGCGACATCGAGTGGTATTGGGGCGATGAATCACAGGGCGGACGTCGCAAATATTTTAGGATAACAGCAAAAGGTAAGGAAACTTACGACCGCAACAAAAGCAATTGGGAGTATGCAAAACGCGTGTTAGAAAACCTATTATAAGGAGCGATTTGATTATGATGAATCCAAAATTGACTGATTACCTGAACAGTGTGTTTACACCATACGATGGGGTGAAAAGCGTTACCGAATTAAAAGCTGACCTGCTTTCCGATTTGCAGGAGCGATATCTTGAACTCAAAGCTGAGGGCAAAGACGATGAAACAGCATTTAAGATGACGATTGAGGGGATTGGCGATATTGAGCAAACGATTATGGAGGTAGCCAATCTCTCCCGCTCGCTGGAGCGGCAAGTCGTGACAAACTTTAGCGCAAGCAATCTGGTGAAGAGCGACTTTGCAGGCGTTACTGCTCATAAAGGACAATTTAATAGCAGTGCGCTGCACGGTTCGGACTTTTCAGGCGCAGACTTGACTGGCAGTACGTTTAAGAGCAGCGATGTACGTGAAGCTAATTTTGACGGTGCGAATCTGACGGACTGCAGCCTATCCACGCTTGACCTGTCAAACGCAAGCTTCAATAAGTCGATCCTTGTACGTACCAATTTCAGCAAGTCGGGGCTTGATGGAGCCAAATTCACAGGAGTAAGACTAACGGATGTGTCGTTAACACTGACGGATCTTAGAAAAACGATTTTTGAAGGCTGCTTATTTGATGGGGTTGACTTCAAGCTATCCGACCTGAGCGGGCAGTCTTTTGACGGACAGACGTTTATCGGCGTTAAGTTCGACAAAGCAGCTTTAACCGAAGCTTCGTTCAAGGGCGCAACATTAAAAAATGTTTCCTTCCAGCCTGGGTTTACGTTGACGAAGAAATACTATCGCATGCTCAAAACCATCTGCTTTGACGGTGCAACGATGGATAAACTGACCTTTGCACACCTCAAAGGCATGGAAGTTGATTTGTCTAAAGTCACGGTCGTTTAATCTGTTGTTCATCATTCATTTCGACATCACTTTGAGTATTGCCTGCCTAATTGTTTGCAGTGACAACCAGAACAACTCACTAATGGCCGCGCAGATTGCGGCTTTTTATTTTGAGAAAAAGTTGTCAAAGCAAGTTCAGATATCAGTGGGAGGTTTGTAGAGAAAATACACTTTATTAATTGGAAAAAGCTATCTATGATAAGGACAGTATAAGTGAGGGAGAGGATAGCTGGTGGGTACTTTTTTAACTACAATTACTTCTGATCTAAGAGAGTTTATTAACAACCAACATCTTTTCTTTGTTGGTACTGCTCCAACAGAAGCAGGAGAAGTTAGCGTGTCTCCAAAAGGTTACGATACACTCCGAATAATAGGCGAGTCGAAAATTCTATATCTGGATTATTACGGAAGTGGCAATGAGACCGCCATCCACTTAAAACAGAATAGAAAGATAACTTTCATGTGGTGCAGTTTTGAGGCAGAACCTTTAATTCTAAGGGTTTATGGACGAGGTTCAGTCCTTGATAAAGGAACTGAGGGTTTTACAGCAACCTTAAATGAGCAATTCTCAGGATATGATGAAAGAATTGTGAGGCAAATATTTGAAATTGATGTTTTATCTGTCCAAACAAGTTGTGGTTGGGGTGTTCCATTTATGAACTTTGATAGAGACCGCTCAAAATTGGACGACATGTCTAAAAAAAGCTTTGACTAGAGGAGCGATGGTCAGCTGAATGCTTTTGTGGACTGTGGAGAAAAGAATGATTGAATCACGAAGGCGGCCGATCAGAGGATGATCAGTTGTCTTTTTTATTGAGAGAAAGGGAGTGCTCAAAAATGAGATCGAAACTTATTATAATTGACGGTATGCCGGGGTCTGGAAAAACGATTAATGACTGGTAAATCCGGAGGCAATTTTTTAGGCTGTTATTTCCACCCACTCGGCTGTTTTCTTATATTAACCGATGAGTTGAAATGCCAAGTGAATGTAAAAACAGGAACTGCCTAAGCAGCTCCTGTTTTAATTAATAATTCGAACGTTGGACCATTAGTCCAAGTTCTATCTTTCGGCTTAAAAGCAAGCCTGGCATTCGATCCCCATAATGTAAGTAACTCTTTCTACTATCGCTATACAAAGCATTGCTAAACGAGCTGGCTTCTGATTCAGAAAGACTATTGAGGCAATAGTTACAAACAATAGAAAAAAGCAGCAGATCCGATAGGATTTGCTGCTTAATGTGTCAGAGGGTATAAGCACTACCATTTACGGCTAGTTTAAGGCTCGAGCAGCCAACGGTGCACCTCAGGGAATAGTGAGCTCCACGTGGATTCATGGTGCTTTCCGCCGGGAACGAAATCGAATCGAATGCGGCTTTCGGGAATTCCAGTTGCTATCAGCGTCTGGCGGACCAGTGTAACGTGCTCATTGGCAATGTGATTAAATTCGGGGTTATCGGTTTCCAGTTCTCCGATGCTGAGGTAGATTCGCAATGCAGGGGAGAGAACCGATTGCTGAATCAATTGGATGATCGCACCGTCGTCATGCCACATGACGAAGGAAATTCCGCCTACACGGCCAAAATGATTTGGATAGCGAATGGCGGTAAACAGCGAGACATAAGCACCGAACGAGCTTCCGGCAATAATTAATCCAGACTCTACGCTCCGTCTGCATCTGCGGAATAGGGAATGCTTCAATAATCCGGACATCGCCAGTAATAGTGTGAGTGGCCTCGTCTGTAAGTACTTCTCTCCAAGGCAAAGCAACGCTAATTGTCATGAATGACTCTCCTAGTGATAGTATTTACTAGAATCTTAACGTGCGGCCCATCTGGATGCAATGGACTTTAGTTAGATGGTGGTCAGTGTCGACAAATAAAGGGGATGTCCCATCATCTTAAGATGATGTTGGGACATCCCCTTTATTTGCTCATGAGACTAGACGGTAACAACAGGCTGCTCCTTATTCATACTAGGGGCATTGATCCAATCTTGTCCAAGATTCTGCCGCTGATCAACATTCCAATGACAGTGACAACACGAGCTTGGTATTGATCTGAAATCCGCAGGGTTTCTTACCGTCACCGATCTGTGAGAGTGCAAGACTGACAACAGTGCGATCAATGGAGACGATCCAACCCATAAACAATACAGTTAGAATCATCTTGTTGCCAGGGACCATCATAGCGGAATTTTTCATAAGCACCCTACCGTCAAAGTTTGTGTTAGCTTTAGTGACAGAATATATGGAATGGCGAGCAAGTTCATCGTGGATCTAAATAATTTATGGGTATATTTGTTGTGGGAGCTTACAATGACAGGTGGAAATCGATGTGTGGATTTTTTTATATCTAACATTTGGTGATATATATTTGTAGTGAAAATCATTTATATTTTTAACTGAAAATTGCTGTTATAATGCCTTATTGAGGATAGACAAATTTATTAGTAGGTTCATGTAACCGCTTTTAAACGGAGGATCAGATGTTTTCAAATTTTAATGACAATAGTCTTTTTTTACGTGCATTCGAGAAATCTCCAAATGGAATGGCTTTGTTATCTTCTGATGGAAGTTTTTTGAAGGCTAATTCTTCATTATGCATAATGCTAGGATATAACGAAAGAGAATTAATAAATCTTGGTGTTTCTTTTGGCACTCATCCTGAAGATTTAGAAGCAGATCTCGAATTATGGCGTAAATTGGTACAGGGTGAAATGGATGGTTATCAAATAGAAAAAAGGTATATTCATAAATTCGGAACGACTATATGGGGTCATCTAAGCGTTACTGTAGAAAGAAACCTTCAGGGGATCAATGGGAATGACATTTTCATTTTCCATATCGTAGATATAACGGCACAAAAAAAGAAGGAAGAAGAGTACAAGAAGATTGAAGAGCTACATAAGCTTATTTCTGAACATTCGCAGGACGTTATTTTGCGTTTAACTCCAGACGGAATTATCTCATATATCTCGCCAGCTTCTCGTAACCAACTTGGATATGAACCGGATGAACTTATCGGGAAACATGCCTATGATTATTGGCATCCGGAAGATTTGAACGGCGGCTGGTTAAGGAATGGTAATTCGAATAACGCTGAAAGCAGAATATTTATATATCGTCTTCGGCATAAAAACGGTCATTATATCTGGCAAGAAGCACACTCTAAAAAAATAAGAAATACTGCAGGTGATATTCAACATGTTATCAGTATGGGGCGTGATATAACGGAACGGGTGCATTCGGAAGAATTAATCCGCAGATCAGAGAAACTTTCCTTAGTTGGTGAGCTTGCAGCGGGGATCGCTCATGAAATTAGAAATCCATTGACTAGCTTACGAGGATTTATGCAAATGTATCTGAAAGAAGATATGGATGGTTCCAAGAAATTGCGAAATGATGTCATGATAGCAGAAATTGATCGAATCAATGAAATTGTTAGTGAGCTTCTAGTGTTAGCTAAACCTTCCAATGAAGTATATGAGTTAAGGGACGTAGTGCATATATTAACTCACGTTACAAGATTATTTGAAGGACAAGCCAACCTGTATAACGTTCTAATAAAGAAAGAGCTAGATGCCAATTTACCATTCATTCAGTGTCAAAGCAGTATCAATCAAGTGTTTATCAATGTGTTTAAGAATGCCATTGAATCCATGCCTCAAGGCGGAGAAGTGATCGTACAGGCCAAGCAAATGAATGATAAGATAGTCATTCGAATTAATGACACAGGGTCTGGAATCCCACAAGATGAAATAACTAAGATCGGCAATCCTTTTTTTACTACAAAAGAAACAGGAACAGGGTTAGGATTAATGGTCTCAATGAAGATCATCCAAAATCATAAGGGGACTATGCGAATCGAAAGTGAGGTTGGGAAAGGAACGATGGTGGAGGTTGTTTTGCCAATCGTAAAATAGTTCTGTAGGATTTGAACGGAAATGAAGGCAACTGGACAGAAAGACCGGTTGCCTTTCCTCGGATAAATGGCACTTGATCATTTTAACTCCTCGCCAGACTTCAAGCCAGTTTGGAGCAGGACACTAACCATTTGTTTTGCAGCCGGTGAGATTTCCCCGAAGGAATGCGCCACGATACCGATATCACGAGTGATGCCTGGTCGAATAGTCTTGACGACCAAATCATGCGGCACAGAAGCTAGAGTGAAATTGGAGATTAACCCGATACCAAGCCCGTTTCGGACCATGCGGATCAAGGTTTCCGCGGACTGAACCGTTAAACCTTCCCCCAACTCGATCTGATATTCTCTCAGGATAGAGTTCATGGCCATTTCATGGCCTCCTTTACAGAAAATAACATCGTTTTGGCAGCGCTCCAGATCAATTATCGGTTCTTCCGCCAATGGATGATCCGAGGGGACGATCGCAACCATGTAGTCGGATTGTAATCTGTCGAATTCGAATGAATGGAATGGAGACGCCACAATACCGATCTCGACAGTACGATCTTCCACCCATTGCTTGATTTGATCAGAGACACCTTCAAGTAATTCGATTTTCACCAGCGGATACTTTGTGCGGAATATGGAGATGGCCTTAGGCAGTAAGTTCGTTGATGCAGCAGGGAAGGAGCCTATTATGACCTTGCCACCGAGCAGGTGGTTCTCCCGTCCGGCGATTTGATAGATGCTGTTCTCAATAGCCTTCATCTGCCTGGCCAACACTAGAATCTCTCGTCCCACTTCTGTCAGCAGCAATCCTTTATGTTTGTCCCGGATGAACAGCTGAAGGCGAAGTGACTCCTCTAAATTTTTGATCGCTTTGCTGACGGCTGGCTGTGAGATAAACAATGCTTTGGAAGCCTCTGTAATGTTCGATGTCTCCGCAACTTGCACGAAGATTTGGAGAAGGTTCAAGTTCATTCGCGCATGCCTCCTTCATAACCAAATGGTTATATCGTATATTCGTTTTATGTATTTCAGTTATATCTGATTATATCCTATGATGAGATTCGAGAGCGAATCTTGCTTTCTGAATTCTTCTTAGGAGGTTTTTATATATGAAAAATGATTCCGATCAAGCGAAAAATATCGGTCCAGCCCCTCGAGAATGGCGGATATGGACGACCGCTTGGCTCGTAACAGCGGTCTTCGTCCTATCCAATTCAGCCACACCACTTTATGTTCGCTGGCAACGGGAAATGGATTTCTCGAATGGAATGCTAACGTTAATATTCGCTGCATATATCGCTGGTTTGCTCGCGACTTTGCTCTTCGCTGGACAGTTATCTGACCGGTACGGGCGGAAGCCGGTGTTGTTCCCTGGTCTTGCGGCAGCCGTACTCGCTTGTGTTCTATTTGGCACTGCCTCCACAGTCGCTGCTTTACTATTCGCGCGATTGCTATCGGGTATTGCCGTTGGTGTCATTGTCTCTGCTGGCATGGCATCGGTCGTCGATGTTGGGGGCTCCACCAGGAGGCATACGGCTTCGCTTGCCGCTTCAGTCGCCATGGTGCTGGGAGCAGGGCTAGGTCCGTTGTTATCGGGCATCATGGCCGATTCGCTCACCCAGCCAGTCGTCCCCCTATTCGGTACACAGCTCTTGATATTGGCCAGTGCTTTCGTCGTTGTTGTATTGCTTCCGAGAAGACGCGTTCCTGCACGCAACCGTGAGTGGCGGCTTCGAATGCCCAGCGTACCCAAAGTCAATCGGCTGCACCTTACTCTTGGCATCGCTGTCTTTGCGTCGGGTATCACCTCGACATCTTTCATTCTGTCGCTCGGGCCTTCATTGCTGAAGAAGTTATTGGACGTTTCTAGCCCACTCGTCGCTGGCGGAATGGCATGTATCATGTTTCTTTCTGCGACAGGTGTTCAATTTCTCCTTAAGAAGCTATCCGTTCGAAGCCAGTTCCTGATGGGCACGGCGTCTGTCTTCCTGGCCATGCTCTGCATAGCCATAGCGGTCTATACTTCTGCCGTCGCTCCGTTAGTGCTGGCAGCCATGCTAGCCGGGGTTGGTCAAGGTCTCGGCCAACTCGGTGGTTTAACGCTGATTAGCTTACATGTTCCCGAGCATTGTAGAGCCGAAGCGAATGCAGTTCTTAACATTGGTGGTTATATTCCTGCTGCCATCCTGCCCGTGTGTACGGGTTATCTGATCGACTATACAGGATTGGCCACAGGAGCGACCACATTTGCCGTAATCCTAGCTGCTGCTTCTATAGCTGCGGCTAAGTTTGTACGTGAAAAGATAAGGGAAGGCGAATAATAGAAAGGACCTGCCGTTAGGCAGTCCTACTTATTAGCTAAGTATGACTTTGGCGATCAGCTTCATCCTGGCGATGTTGGAAACAAAATGATCGCAGATTCGATTGATCTTAATGCCATTTTAGATTAAATAGTGGTGTAAGCATGACAATTAAAAAAACCTTGCTTTAGAGCGCGCTCTAAAGTTTAGAATGAGAATCAACTAAAACATAAGGAGCTGATTAGATGAAAAATCGGTATGAATTCGGAATGGAAATGTTGAAGAAAGTGGATGGACATGTAGGAGAAACCGTTGTGGCCCCATTAGGCGATTTAGGGAATATTCTCGTAGAATGGTTCGGCGATATTTACGGGCGCGAAGGATTAACTTTAAGGGAACGGGAAATCGCAACGATAGCTATGTTGACAGTATTGAACAGGGAGACGCAATTGAGAGTGCATTTGGAGGCCGGATCCAACGTAGGGTTAACTCGGCAGGAAATGAAGGAGGTTATCATTCAATCGGTTCTTTACGGGGGATTCCCGACGGCTATTAACGGAATGAATCTACTAAACAGCATGACTTTGCCGGGTGAAGGAAATAACGATGCATTCTGATATATAATAACAGTATGAAAACGACGTATACCATTCAACAGGTCACAAAGATGACTGGTCTATCCTCTCATACGCTGCGTTACTACGAGAAGGTTAGTCTCATCCGAGCTATTGAAAGAGAAGATAACGGATACCGCTATTATTCCGAAAAAGACGTGGAATGGCTCAAGTTCCTCATTCGCCTACGCGATACAGGCATGCCGATCCGCGACATGCAGCATTTCGCCGAGCTGCGCTACCGCGGTGAAGAGACGGTTACCGAGCGCAGACGGATGCTCGAGGACCATAAACAACAGATTCGGCAACAGATCGACCAGCTAATTGAAAACTTAGATTCCTTAAACGAGAAAACCGATTATTACAAGGAGTTGGAAAGGGACATTGAAGAGCGAGCACGAGACAAATCGCTCTGAATTTTCTTTTGAACGGAATACGCTCACTACACAATGACTACAACTGAACATACCATCTGACAAAGCTGCCGACACATGAACGGTAGCTTTGTTGCGTTTAAGGGAGGATAGTTTAGTATCAGCCCATACAAAGGACAAAGCTATAAGAGTGGATGCGATACATGGCGCACAATATCACCAATTAAAGGAATGAATATGCCTAGTGAGAAACTTTTGCTTTATCATGTCGTCTATATATCCATGCCTAAAATAATAAGCGAGGGTTAATAGTGGACAGAGATGAAATCAAAAATTATGAATTCGATTACACGAATAAGAACAGTAACAAGATAGCTTCTTTTTTGATTTTTCTTGCATGGGCAATCGTTATTGTTGGAGTTATGATTCCATTCGTCCCACGAATGGATGATACACATGCACCGTTTTTTAGTACGGCAGGTATCTTTATCTTGATAGGTGCTTTATTTAGAGGAATTGCTGAAATTATTAAATTGCTGCATAACATTAATAACAAGTTAAAGTAGCTTTGAGGGGATGGAAGAAATGATGGACGACGCTGTCGTTTCACAAGCAGTACGAATTGCAGGTGATTTTCTTCAGGAACAGGTAAAGAGTTCATACCAGATCATAGGAAAAGGCTTCGTTAATCAAGTTTGCGTAGTCGAAACAGAGAGCCGTAAAGTCGTTGTTCGTATGAATAATACAGATACATATCCAAGCTATGTGAAAGAGAAATGGTGCATGGAACAAGCAGCTGTAATTGGTATTCCGGGACCTGTGGTGTTGTCTATTGGAGTACTTGATGAGACCGCCTATATGATTCAAGCTTTTATTGATGGAGACAATGGGTTAGATAGTACGGTTCCCAAGTCCGATATTTGGAGGCAGCTCGGCAAGTATACCAAGCGTATTCATTCCATCCCTGTTAAGGGATTTGGGGAAAATCTAATCGATCCCGTCCAAGGAGAGTTTCGTTCACCTTCTCATGCGGGATCGGATGGGAGTTGGCTAGGGTATGTGCGGTATAACATCAATAGTTTGACGGAGAATGATCGGTTGATTGGGCTTGGAGTTATCACTTCTGTGCAATCGCAGAGAGTTAGAAAACGGTTTGAGAATTTGAAGAAAAAAACGTTCCGCTTTGGTTTAATCCATGGAGATCTCTCACTGAAGAATGCGATGGTCGATCGTACCGGACAAGTCATCTTATTGGATTGGGGCAATGCAGAAGTAAGAACGGTACCGCATGGAGATATCATTTCGGTGATGCAGGGACAAATCCAAGATGGTAATCCGAATAAAGAGGATTTCAAAGCATTTTTAGACGGGTACGGTATAAGGGAAGAAGACACTGTTGATATGAATAGTTTGCTGTTATTGAAAGCGTTCGACAACCTCAGGTGGGCTATAGATCAAAGTCAGGATCGGATTGAAGCCTATGCTGCGTTTGCGAAACAAGTTGTTGATATGATTATGGAATAGTGTGAGAAATGGTAATCGTGGGGTGAAAATGTCTATTCCCTCTGGTTGTGGGAGCTTGTCATTCGGCACACAATGAAGGGGAGACAAGGTCAAACCGTCTCGTATTCGTGAATAATATGAGGGGGAATTGAAGGTAATGATATGCATGAAACACAGTTTGTTTTGCCTAGTGGCAGGTTGTTTACTTGTAACGATGCTCGGAGGTGGGTTTGTAAACGCTAGTTATGCAAGCGCTTCCGCGAACACCACTTCAACCTGCGATTACGAATGTTGAAATTGAATACCGATAAACCGCTGCAGTACTCAAAGCTTGAAGCAACCTTTAATCTGGGAACGGCGTACTCAAATCCTTTTGAACCGGAAGAAGTGGATGTTGTTGCTGAAATTACGACACCTTCGGGTATCGAAGAAATCGTTCCTGCCTTTTACGCCTCGCCTACATCCCCAAGTTGGAAGGTCCGTTATTCTCCACGCCAACAGGGCAAGCACGAGTTAATCATCGTAGCGAAAGACAAAAACGGGATTTCCAGACTGGGGAATTGGAAAACAGCCATTTGGACATGCGAAAAAGAATGGTTGTGCCAATGGACGGACCAGACAAAACGTTCGGGAATTGCATCAATGAAAGTAAATCCTTCGAATCCAGACTGGTTCTCCGTCTATCAGGACGCGCTTGTAACCCCTGGGAAATCATATACACTCGATGGATTCATTCAATTAACCAAGCAGGGGAGTGACGGTAAGCTGCAGGTTAAGCTCACTGAGCGAGAGTTAAGACAGATTGACCAATAAATGGCAGCCGTCCATATGATCGGCTGCCATTTTCATTTAAATAAAGTTAAGCTGCGAAACATTACTTCGTAGTTTCCGTCTAAATGATTAAGTAATATTTAGTATTGAGATAGACCATTTGGTGAGAGGTGATTTTTATTAAAAGACTTGGACTCATGCTTTTCTTAGTAGCATTATTGTTAGTCACTGGATGTCAAAATAATAATTCCAACAACGAATTAGAGGAAGCTCAGAAGAAAATCGACAAATTCAATCTTACTTTTGAAATCCCGAAGTTGGACGGATATGAAGTAAGTTATGTACATCATGTATTTCCGCCAAAAGATAAACAAGGAATTGCCCTTGGAAATAAACAAGAAGTATTCATTACTTACACGGACAATAAAGGGAAGTTAAATAAGCTAACAAATGAACAGAAAGTGAATGATGAAAGAGAAATCTTATATGGACCTTATCAAGGTGATACAAAGATTGAAGTAACCTATAGTACCATTCAATCTAATCTAGACAAGAGTGAAATGGTTGAAATAGATGGTGAAAAAGTTCAGAAAGTAAAAATTGGTGAGCATACCTTTTTCCTATTCAACGGTGATAAAGGTTCAATTACCATGAATTACAGTAACTTAGACGAAGCAACTATGACAAGCATTACGCAGCAGGTAATGAAGGAAAGTAAATAAACAAAAGTCTTATCAATCTTCTTTCATTAAACCGCCTTTTTACTAAGGTGGTTTTTCTTTATATAGTAAATTTTATTTAAATCTATTCATATCTGAGATTAAGGTGTTACAAAATAGAGTTGTTAACCGTCTTATAAATGTCAACGTTAAGCCCGGGGCAAGCGTAGAGGCAATGAATAATAAGGAGGCAATGGACAATGATCAATCAAGATCCGGCGCCGGATTTGTTTAAAGATATCTTTCATAAGCATTATCCGTCCGTACTTCGAAAACTAATAGCGCTGCTGCGAGACAAAGCGGCCGCTGAAGATTTGGCTCAGGAGGTATTCCTGAAGCTATATAAGAACCCTCCCGAGAAGCCTGATGCCGTTGGAGCATGGCTGCATCGGGTGCTTACGAGAAGCGCATATGATTACTTGGATCAAAAGGCGCGTGAGCGCTCGCTGGTACAGCGGCAGGAGAGACATATGCTGACGGAGCCGCTGTCCCACCAATCCGGTGAACATGCCGTGATTAAGCAAGGTGAAGAGGAACAATTGCAAGGCTGGCTGAACTCGCTGCCGGATAGAGACAGAGAGATGCTGCTGCTCAGATATTCTGGCTACAGCTATTCCGAAATTGCACAGGAGCTGGAGGTTCAGCAGCCTCAAGTAGGTATGCTGCTGAAGCGGGCTAGTGAACGGTTAAGAAAACAAGCGATTAAAAACGAAAATCAGTGGTAGCAAGATGAAGGAGGATAAGAATTACATGACAAATCATCCGATAGATAGAATGGACTCTTTGGACCGGAAGCACATAGGCTTGCCAACTGATGAGCAAACAAACGCGGCATGGGAGAAGCTTGCAAGTAAGCTTCAACAACAGGAAGCATCTCCTGTCTGGGAAGCATGGAGCAGGGAAGGAATAACGGCTGAGGAGACGGAGCCAAAGTCCGCTCGCGCTGCACAGGAGAATCTCGTAGAAGAACACGATGCCTTGAGAAAGCATCTGAATGCAGCAAGCACTGAACACCATCAAGCAAAGCCTGCACCGGCGGCTTACAGAAGCTGGCTAAAGAAACATGGCATGAAAACAGGGATTGCTGCAGCTGCTGTACTAATCTGCGCAGTTATCGCTACACCAACAACTAATAATGCTCTGGCTGCTATTCTGAGCAAGTTCAAGATGAATCAAGTAGCGGTTGTTCAGGAGGACGATTTCAGGACGGCATTAGAAGGCTTCTTCGGAACGGATGTGTCGGTGGAGTCAACGAATAAATACGGTAAATTCGAACGCTCGGTAATTGGGAAGGGCTATCCTGAATTAACGGCTGCTCAGGCCCTTGAGGAATACGGCATCCAGGTGCCGGAAAAGCTGTACACACCTCTTGGCGAGCAAACTGAGCTTCAAATTAATGCTCAACAAGGTCAAGCTATTACATTCCGGTTGGATGTCGATGCAATCAATGGTGTTATGAAGAAGCTAGGAGCAGAAAAATTATTGCCTGCTTCTGTTGATGGGAAACCGATCACTTTACGAATGGATCAAGGCGTGAATGCTGATTACCACATTGTAGACACGGATGACAATGACCATTTTATCGGGCTTACCATCACTCCTGCACCGGTTCTGGATATGGACCCGTCCATCGATGCAGAAGATGCATATGAAGCTTTGATCCGTTTTCCCATCTTACCGCAGAACTTGAAATCCGTTCTGATGCAAAGCACACGGATCTCCGATGGCGAAGTACCTTTCCCGCTTATTGCGGATGGAAAAGTGACGAAGACGATATTGAAAGGCACGGATGTCTACCTCGAGAACAGTGTCATCAATGGCGGCGGCTGGAGTGCCACTTGGCTGGAAGAAGGTCTTGTTAAACGTGTTACCTTGTATGATATCCAATCCCGCGAAGATACGGAAAAGATCGTGAAGGAATTGATAACCGGATGAGTTATGCGATTGAAACGTTCAGCTTAACGAAAAACTACGGGAACGGACGTGGCTGTCATGATGTCACGCTCCGTATTCCTGCCGGGGAAGCCTTTGGCTTCCTTGGCCCTAATGGGGCTGGCAAAAGCACCATCGTCAAGATGCTCGTAGGGTTGACAACGCCAACGGATGGGAAGGCGTTATTGTTCGGCCAACCTGCAGGCTCAGTGGAAGCAAGGCGCCGGATCGGCTACTTGCCGGAATTATTCCGCTATCCCGGATGGTTAAGTGGGGAAGAGGCATTGCAGTTTCACGCGAAGTTATGCGGGATGAAGGGAACATCAGTCAAAAGCCGGATCGATCATCTTCTGGATGAGGTTGGTATCGGGCATCGGGGACGAGACCGTATTAAGGGTTATTCCAAAGGGATGCAGCAGCGGCTTGGTCTTGCCTGTGCCCTGTTATCAGATCCTGACATTGTATTTTTGGATGAGCCAGCTTCAGCACTGGACCCTGTTGGTCGTCATGAAGTGCGAGAGCTGCTGCAACGTTTGCGTAAGGAGGGCAAGACGATCTTTCTGAACTCGCATCTACTCGAGGATGTCGAGCAATTATGTGATCATGTTGCCTTGTTAAATAACGGTCGAATATTGGCGGATGGACGAGTATCAGATGTGCTTCGGGCGTCCTCAGCACGATGGCACTTCCGGGTTGGCGGAATGACACCGGATATGCTGGACTATCTTCGGGAAATCCTTGTTGCCCCGGTTCATCTCCTGCCTTGGCAAGAAGGAGAAACGCCAGCATGGGGAGAGCATTGGCTGGAGGTCGAGCTTGAAGAGGATGAGCAAGTTGGTTATTTCAACCGTCTGCTCATTGAACAAGGTATAACGTTATATGAAACACAGAAAGTGAAATCAAGCCTGGATGAGTGGTTTTTGCAGGCAGTATCGGGTTTGGAGCATAGGGGGGAAAACCGATGATTGCCGTTTGGATGTTAACCTGGAAGGAATTAATACGCAAAAAAGTCACCTTGATCACTTTGCTGCTGACTATCCTATTTTGGATTGCATTTTATTTCATCGCAAGCAGCGCAGGCAGAGGTGCTGGAGATACAGATTACGCTTTATCCAGCTTTTATAGTTTGGTCGATCGCTTCAGAGGAAGCGCTATTTTACTGTGGGTCGGATTTTTCTTCGGCTCCTTTGCAACGGGGTTCCTGGCCATCTTTAGTTCGGTTGCCGCCGTTAGCGGGGATGCGGAGCACGGTGTGCTGCAATCGGTATTCGCTAGGCCAATTCCGCGTACCCGCTGGTATATGGGACGATGGTTTGGCTTTGTTACCTTTTGTCTGACTTATGCACTCATTCTATTTGTGTCCATCATCGCAATTGTGTATCAAGCGACAGGTGTTCACCCGGATTGGACCAAGATGGGTCCAGCGATTCTCTTGTTCATCAGTCCTGTTCTGCTGCTGGTTACCCTGACGATGCTCGCCTCTTGCTGGCTTGCGCCGCTTGGTAATGGGGTAGCCATGGTAATGCTCTTTGGTATGGGCTGGCTGGGGACCATGCTCGACCGGGTAATTGAGGCAGGGATGTTCGCTTCCGATGAAGCGGACAAAACGTCTCATACGATGGAGATCGTGTCCGGTCTTATTCGCTTGCTTATTCCAACCGATGCGCTTCAGCAGCGGATGTTATCTGAAATGTTTATGGTTAAGGAATTAGGAGATGAGTTTTCTTCCAGAGATACATTAGGCTACTTTTCTATCGTGAATCCACCCTCGAACGCTTTTTTATATTATACGGCGGTTTACTTTTTGATTTTCTTCGTTGCAGGGTTGATTGCAATCAGGCGGAAAGATTTTTGACAACTGGTTGGAATATCCATTGATTTATTATAAGAAGATAATTATTATAATAAAATCAAATTAAATAGTAAATCCTCATCACCAAGATGAGGTAGAGGTCGCGATGTTGATGACTACATCGGAGGAGGTCCAGTAGAGACCATAGATTCCGATGGAAAGGCAACACCGCCGAAGCCGTCCAGTTTACTGACTGTGATGGGCTGGGGCCGTATCCGAATAGGGGCGGAACTGTCATATGGCTGTAATCAACAGCGGTATGTTGTGCTATCTTGATACATGGAAAGTGGGGAAGATAAGGCGGTCTTTCTTCAATACTTGAGAAAGACGGCTTTTTTGCGTTTTAATGCAGCTATTTATTGGGACACTAATGGGAATAGAGATAAGGGGAGAGTTCAGTTCGTGGAAGAGAACAAATTACGCAGAGGCCTAAAGTCGAGACATATGGCTATGATTTCCCTCGGCGGATCGATTGGAACAGGACTATTCCTGGCAAGCGGCGGAGCCATTCATGATGCTGGTCCAGGCGGTGCCCTGCTGGGTTATTTTATTATTGGTATCATGGTTTATTTCTTGGTTACCAGCCTCGGGGAAATGGCAACTTATATGCCGGTATCCGGAACATTTAGTACTTATGCAACAAGATTCGTAGATCCATCTTTTGGTTTCGCACTAGGGTGGAACTATTGGTATAACTGGGCGATTACGATTGCAGCTGAGCTGTCTGCGGCAACATTAATTATTAAGTTCTGGCTGCCAGACAGTCCGTCATTTATATGGAGTGCCTTATTCCTTGCCTTGATGGTAGGACTTAACTTGCTTTCTGTAAAAGGATACGGGGAATCGGAATATTGGTTTGCTATGATCAAGATTATTACGGTCATTGTCTTTATTGCTATCGGTCTGCTTATGATCGTTGGGATCTGGAAAGGTGATGCGGTAGGCTTCAGTAACTTTACTGCTGGGGATGCTCCGATCTCAGGCGGTTGGCTTGCTGTACTTGGTATTTGTATGGCGGCAGGCTTCTCGTTCCAAGGAACGGAGCTCGTTGGTGTTGCAGCAGGGGAATCCGAGAATCCTCGGGAAAATGTTCCTCGCGCGATTCGCAGCGTATTCTGGAGAATCCTGTTGTTCTACATCTTAGCTATCTTCGTGGTGGGCATGTTGATTCCATTCACAACAGATACGCTTGCGGAAGGAAGTGTAGCGGCAAGTCCGTTTACGATTATTTTTGAAAAGGCTGGCCTGAGTGTAGCTGCATCCGTCATGAACGCGGTTATCTTAAGCTCAGTATTGTCTGCCGGCAACTCGGGGATGTACGCATCTACGCGTATGCTATGGGTATTGGCGAAAGAGGGCAAGGCTCCGAAAATCTTCGCTAAGCTTAACAAACGGGGGATCCCGGTCTATGCCTTGCTCGCTACTGCAGCAATTGGCATGCTCGCTTTCCTTGCTTCCTTCTTTGGGGACGGTCAAGTATACATCTGGCTGCTTAATGCATCCGGCATGTCCGGTTTTATCGCTTGGCTTGGTATTGCGGTGAGCCATTACCGTTTCCGCAAAGCTTATGTTGCTCAAGGGAATAAAGTAGAAGACCTGCCATACCGCTCGTTGTGGTATCCATTTGGACCAATTCTTGCAGGCATCATGTGTATGATTGTAATTATTGGCCAGAGTCTCAGTGCCTTTTCAGACGGCAAAGTCGACTGGGTGTTCATGCTTGCTTCGTATATCGGTATTCCTTTCTTCCTGGTAATCTGGCTGGGATACAAATGGAAATACAAAACCAAAGTATTAAAGCTTGAAGAATGTAATCTCGATCCTACAGTTGATTAGGTTCATGCGAAAAAGCAGAGGCGGCCAGCCTCTGCTTTTTTTTATTGCCAATTACTCGATGTTCTGGTCAAGCGGTAATATAAGTTCATTCGAGAAGCTCTCATCGGAATAGAGATTGTCTTCATAATAATAGTGATACCTTGCAATGTAGCGCGAAATCACCTGGGTTAAGCTTTCATCCTGAATTTCTTCTGAATCCGATACATAGATCCAATAGGTCACTCTAACCGTTGCTCCTGGGGAGAGCAGGCCAAGATATACCCCATCCTCGAGCGTAAAACCGAGTACTCGAATATCATCAACTTGCGGATCCAGCAAATAAAAGCCTTGCGGATATCCTGTACGGAACAACGTGACCTCTGCGGCGAGATTCCCGGTATTTTGAACAAGTATGGTAAAGGCTAAGGATTCTTCAACTTCATAATACATAGGCTGAGCAGTTGCCGTGACCTTGATTTTTGGTGCCAGAATGACGGTTACAACGGAGTTTGACAAGGCATTTTGTTTGACAACTCTACCATCTGACAGGCGATACGTATAATCTGCCTGTACCTGATTAATAATTTGCCCATACTCCATTGCTGCTTGCTGCTTCTGTACGACAACCTGGTAACTGACGACGGTACTTGAGCCAGCTAACAAGGAACCAAGCGAAATACCAGGACCAAGCGATGTGCCTTGTCTTGGCACGCCTCCAATCACTATACTGTTTGGAACAAATACAGTCCCCGGCGGGAGAAGATTCGTCAATTGTGCGTCAACCGCAAAACTGCTGTCATTCGTGACCGTTGTCGTATATGTCAGCGTTGAACCAATTGTTTCTTGGGAATGATTCACGGCAAGATTAACTGTCAAAGTCGGGGTAATGACACTAAGCACAAGCAGGTTGGCAAGAGTGCTGTATGAGGTGCCGTTCACGGTATAGTCGACAATAGCTTGGAAAGTGACTTCCGAATCAAGCGGCATTTGAGCGAGTCGAATACCAACTCTAACGGTTACCGTAGCACCAGGAGCGAGATAACCAATAACAATACCATTATTCGGATCAATCCACGGTACAAGCACACCATCAATAACGACACTGCCAGGTATGAAGGTGAAGCCTTCCGGCAGCGGGAGGCGAATCACTACATTCTCCATTGGCAATAGACCTTCATTGTGTAAGACAAGATCATAGAATATAACATCACCAAGGAACGTAACTGGAGTGCTTAATCTGGCATGAACATTCAGTAGGAAAGGCACGACTTCAAGGGTAATTCGATTCGACTGTACCGTATCCGATACGATTCTCCCATCCTGCGTTGTAAAGCTGTAGTTTAGCGTCGCCTCGTTTTGAAAGATATAAGCAGGTGGGAACGATATGACAATCGCTTGGAATATAACCTGAACGGTATTTCCAACAGGGACACTTCCAATCAAAATACCTGAGGCTGGCGACGCTCCCGGAAGGGGAGCGCCATCAAGCAGGACGCTGTTGGGGATAAAAGATAACCCCGTGGGCAGAACGTCAACTAGAGTTACATTTGCAGACCGATTGCCAGTATTGCCTATTACAATCGTAAATGTCACGGTTTGATTAAGGATGAGCTTCGAGGGAGCTGCGCTTTTCTGTGCGGTTAATATTGGTCCAACCAATGGTGTCAGTACCGTATTGGAATAAGCGACACTTTCATAAGCACCACTTCTGAACCGGACAAGAGTCTGGTTCAGAAGCTTAAAGTTATGAGCTGGCGTCATATCGTAACTACCAGCACATTAAACGTAATGGTCGAAGAGGCACCTGCTGCGATAGATCCAATTGAAATACCGGTATTAGGATTACTTGACGGTCTTGGCGTACCATCGACAATAACACTGCCATCTACAAAGACGGTGCCGACAGGAACAGGGTCAACTAGGATGACATTATTGACGGTAGCAATGCCGAGATTAGTGACCACAATCAAATACGTAATCGTATCGCCTACCACCGCATCAATAGCTGTTGTGCTCTTCACAACGGATACATCCGGTGAGGAGACTGGGATCGATAATGTATTGGAAGTCACTGTACCTGTAAATATCCGTCCGTCTGGTGCAGTATACGAATAGCCTCCAGTTGCCGTATTTACTAGCTGTTGAGAAGGCGGCAAAGTTTGAATAACGACCTCGTAAGACACCGAAACAACAACTGATTGTCCAGGATTCACAGTACCAATCGAGAATCCGGCTGACGGAACAGCACCAGGCTGAGGAACACCGTTAACCTGTACGCTGTTTGGAATGAATGCACCACCGGATGGTACCGGATCGGTTATGGTTACTTGGGCCGGGAGATTGCCGGTATTGGTAACATGCAGATCATAAGTGATTGTATCGCCTACTGTCGCATTCACCGTATTGGCTGTTTTCTGGATGGCAATAATCGCTTGATAGACTGGTAAAATGACGGTATTCGAGAAGGTCGACCCGGAGAATGCGCCGGAAGTAAAGGTTGCACTTGCCTGATTGCTGAGCTGAGCAGGAGTTGGCAGACTTGTAATCGTCAAATTAAAGGTAATGGTTGATGTTGCCCCCGGAGCAATGGTACTAATCGAGATTCCCGCATTTGGTGAAGCTCCTGGACGAGGCAGACCATCTACAGTCACACTATCGGCAACAAAGATAGAGCCGGCAGGGATGGCATCTACGACTACAACGTTATTAATTGGTGCTATACCGCTATTGGTAACCGCAATCGAGTAGGTTACTGTATCGCCTACAACTGCTGTTGTAACGCCGGCTGATTTGACAACTGCTACGTTTGGTGCGGATACCTGAATATTGAGCGTATTGGAAGTAAGTGAACCGCCTAATGTACGTCCATCTGGCAAGATGTAGGTATATGTTGCTGATGCTTGGTTCGTAAGCTGCTGTCCAACCGGTAAAGATTGGATAATGACAGAGAAGGAGACCGTTGAGGTTGAAGTCACATTGCCAAGCGGAATACCCGTCGAAGGATCAGCCCCCGGAACTGGCTGGCTATTAACGATAACACTGTTTGGTACAAAAACAGTTCCTGCCGGTATAGTATCGGTTAGTATGATATCTGCGCCATAGTTGCCGGTGTTAGATAGAGCTACCGTGTATGTTACGGTATCGCCAACCGTTGCATTTGAGGTGCTTCCGGTTTTTACGGCGCTTAAGATCGGCTGATAGACGGATGTTGTGACCGTGTTCGAGAAAGTTACCCCTGAGAAAGCACCAGAGGTGAAAGTGACAGAAGACTGATTGTTCAGCACGGCTGGAGAAGGCAGAGAAGTCACGATTACGTTAAATAAAATTACTGTTGATCCCCCAGGGGTGATAGCGTCAATAATGACACCAGTTGCCGGATTTGCAGCAGGTCTTGGGATACCATCAACTGTAAGGGATCCTGCAACAAAGCTTGCGCCAGTTGGAATAGGATCTGTAAATAAGACATTGCTAATGGATGCAATTCCTGTATTCGTAATAGTTGTCGAGTAAGTAATCGTATCTCCAATTGATACGGCAGTTGAAGGTGTGCTTTTCACAACGGATGCATTAGGAGCAGATACCGGGAAAGTAACCGTATTGGATGTGGCTGTCTGGTTAAAGGGTCTGCTATCTGGCAAGGTATATGAAATGCTGGCAGTACCTGTGTCAGACAACTGCTGAGGAGTTGGCAAAGTATCGATAACGACAGAGAACATGACCCCCGTCGATGCACCTGCTGCAATAGAACCAACCGGAATGCCTGTTACTGGATCAACGCCGGGGATAGGATTTCCACCGACAATAGCACTGTTTGGTACAAAGGAAGTTCCCGCAGGAATATTATCGGTCAAGCTAATCGTTGCCGGATAATTACCGCTATTCGAGACAATAAAGCTATAAGTAACGGTCTGGCCTACGGAAGCATTGGAAGTGCTGGAGCTCTTAGCTACCGCGATAACCGGTTGATACACAGGCGTAGATACGGTATTCGAATTCGTTAGACCAGAGAACGCACCAGACGTAAAGGTAACCGTACCTGTATTGTTCAATACGGCAGGATCAGGTACTGAATTAACACTGTTGCTATAGATAATTGTCGCAGACCCGCCCGGTGCAATCGGACCAACCAGAATACCTCCTGTCGGATTCGCTCCAGGTGCAGGGACTCCATTAATCGTAACGGTCCCAGGTACAAAAGAAGATCCTGTTGGAGCAGGGGCAGTAAACTGAACATTATTAATGGTTTCGATCCCGCTGTTTGTGATTACGGCTGTATAGACGATCGTATCTCCAACGGTAACTGATGTGTAGTTTGCACTTAATACTACCCCGACATTAGGTGCGTTAACTGGAAAGCTGACTGTATTGGAATTGACGGAACCGGTAATTGTCCGGCCATCTGCTGGTGTATAGGAGTACGAAGCAGTTCCTGTATTGTTCAGAACTTGTGGGGATGGCAGTGAAGTAATGACTAACCCAAAGGTGACGGTCGTTGTTCCGCCGGGCGCTAAACTACCAATATCGATCCCTGTAACGGGAGAAATACCTGGAAAAGGCACACCGTTAACGATTACGCTGTTTTCCGTAAATGTCGAGCCTGTTGGGATGGTATCAGTGAGAATAACAGCAGCAGCTAAATTACCCGTGTTAGAAACAACAAGGGTATAGATAATCGAATCACCCAAAGTGGCATTGCTTGAGCTCGAACTTTTGACGACTGCAATTTGAGGCTGCGTAACCGGTGTTATTGTCGTATTCGATGCCGTAGTAGCTGAGAAGGTACCGGAAGTAAAGCTGGCTGTCGATTGGTTCGTAATCTGTGTAGGAATTGCCATCGTAATGATCACCTCGAATGTTACGGTAACCGAGGCTCCTGGTGCCAGGCTACCGATAGATATGCCGGAATCTGGGGAAGCTCCCGGCAGGGAAACACCTTGAACCAAGACACTTCCGGGAACAAAGGACGTACTTGCTTGAAGCTGGTCGCGAAGGACGATGTTGTTCGCTGTAGCAATACCATTATTCGTCAGCACGGAAGAATAGGTCATCGTATCACCAACTACAGCGACTGTCCGGCTCACGCTTTTAACAAGAGACACGTTAGGTAATGCGACCTGAACCGTAACCGTATTGGATACGGCTGAACGATTAACGATATTCCCGTTAGAGAGAGTGAAGGTATACGCTGCCGTAGCCTGATTCACCAGCTGTCTGGACGCCGGGTAGGAAACAATGTTGACGACATAACTGACTATCGCAGATCCGCCTGCAGGAATAACACCTACGGGAATACCTGTTACAGGACTTACACCTGGAGTAGGGACGCCATTGATCAGTACGCTGTTCTCGACAAAATCGCTGCCGTCGGGGATAACATCGCTTAGGGTAACTGTCGCCTCGGCATTTCCAGAATTCGATAAGGTGAAGCTGTACGAGAACGTATCTCCAACCGTTGCATTCACTGTACTTGCTGATTTGACAATGGATACGACCGCTTCTGATATCGGAGTGGAGACGGTATTCGAGACTGATGTGCTTGTAAAAGCCCCGGAAGTAAAACCTACGCTTGCAATGTTGCTCAGTGACCCGGACGATGGCAGCGAAGTGACACGAATCTGGAAGGTAACGGTTATCGTAACTCCCGCATTAATCGTACCAAGTGAAATCCCTGCGTTTGGATTTGCAAGAGGTGAGGCAGAACCGTTAATCGTTACGCTGCCGGAAACGAAACTTGCGCCTTGCGGAATTGAATCCGATAGAACCACATTCGTAACAGGAGCAATGCCATTGTTCGTTATAAGCAGCGTATAGGTGAGTACATCCTGCACGGCTGCTGCCGTAACGCTAGCCGTCTTCGTAATCGTCACATTTGGAGAGGAGGCTGTTATGGTTACGGTATTCGAACTGCTGCCGCCGCTCAAGCTTCTTCCACTTGGCAAGGTGTACGTATAAGTTGAGGTTGCCTGGTCGATGAGCACAGCAGGAGACGGCAGACTGTTCAGCAACGTTTGGAAGGTAACGGTTGTTTGACCTGCAGGGGCCAAACTTCCAATGGCGATTCCCGTTAATGGAGAGGAGGCAGGGCTTGCAACTCCATTAATTATGACCGACCCTGGCACAAAGGTTGAGCCTGCAGGAATATTGTCCAGCAGAGTGACAGTGGCAGCTCTATTGCCAGTATTTCGGGCCAGAATTGTATACGTAATCGTATCGCCGACCGTGGCCGAGGTTGTACTTGCTGATTTGGTTAATGGGATGACCGGTTGATAGACAGGCGTTGTTGTGCTGTTAGAAGCTGTCGTACCGGAAAAGGTCCCAATGGTGTAGGAAACATTGGACTGATTGATGAGTTGTGCGCTGGCTGGCATCGTGGTCACCGTGGCTTGTAAAGTAACGGCAACGGAGCTGTTTGCAGCAACTGTTCCTACGGCAATGCCCGTTCCGGGGTTAGCAGAAGCACTTGGTGTTCCGCCAATCGTTACGCTGGCTGGTACAAACGTTGTACCAGCCGGCAGTACGTCAGTCAACGATACATTCGTAACAGCTTCTACTCCATTATTGGTAATGACAGAGGTATAGGTAATGGTCTCTCCCACCGCGACATCGGTCACATTCACCGATTTGGCCACCGTCACATTCGGCAGCGACACAGGAAGCGTATACGTATTCGATGCCGCTGAACCGGATATCGTCCGACCGTCAGGTGGAGTGTAAGTATAGGTGGCCGTGCCTTGGTCTACGAATTGTGGCGGTGAAGGCAGGGAGTTGACCTGTACGTTAAAAGTGATGGTAGAAGTCGCGCCGACTGCAATTGTTCCAATAGCAACACCTGCAGGCGGATTAGCACCTGGAATGACCGTTCCGTTAACCCGGAATGTACCGGCAATAAAGGAGCTTCCCGTTGGAATGTTATCAGCAAGCGTCACATTCGCTGCAATATTACCTGTATTCGAGACTAAAAGGGTATAGGTAACTGTACTTCCTACTGTTGCGGTTGTGCGATTTGAGCTTTTGGCTATCCCGATGATTGGGGAGTATACCGGCGTAGATACGGTGTTGGATGGGATTACCCCAGTGATATTGTCGCCGCCAGCTACCATCTGGAACGTAAAGGCTGCTTTCGCGTTATTGGGCAGCAAAAAAGTACTCGGCAGCGAAGATACGACTGCTCGATAAGTTACGATGACAGAGCTGCCTAGATTTAAAGGTCCTAATGGAACGCCGGAAAGAATATCGTTCGTTGGCCTAGGGATTCCACCAACCGTAACACTTCCGCTGACAAACGTAAGTCCTGCTGGAAGGGCATCCGTTAGAACAACACTGGCTGCATTGGCCGTACCTGTGTTGCTGACCGTAACCGTGTAAGTAATCGTATCGCCAACAACTGCGCCTGCTACACTTGCACCTTTTACGACATTAATGGTCGGCGAGTTGATATTAATCTGTATCGCATTGGCATTTACGACATAAGCATCGCCGGAAGTCGTCAGGATGAGTACGGCAGAAGACTGGTTGTTAACGAGGCGTGCAGAAACATCGACATTCGTAATATCCCAGCCTTGCCTGCCAGCTGAGATATTAGAGCCCGGTGCACCATTCGTTTGATTTCGATTGCCAAACGTACCCGTTGTATTCAATGCACCGGCATCGTTATTGATCTGAGAGGCAAAAAAGTTGGCTGCAAAGTTATTGGTGCCCGATAAGGCAACCGCTGTACCTGTTGTAGGGCCAAATAACGCCTGATCACCGGTACGGTTCGCATCGCCTTCCTGCGCGCTGAATAACGCTCTTCCTCCAAGTGCACCTGAGAT
This sequence comes from Paenibacillus sp. J22R56, assembly GCF_056269375.1. NCBI lineage: Bacteria > Bacillati > Bacillota > Bacilli > Caryophanales > Paenibacillaceae > Paenibacillus > Paenibacillus sp. J22R56. Next base: position 371,587 of record NZ_JBWDNV010000006.1, on the reverse strand, counting down.
TGGAGTTGCAAATCCGGTTAAGGTGGTTGATACAGGTCCCGATGAAGCTTGCACGAGCACAGCACCTGCGCGGAGCGACATGTTGCGGAAGGGAAGTGTTGGATTCTGATAAATGACGCCAAGAGTCCAACCGCAATGATTGGCCGTTGAATCTCCGGGAATAACGATGGTGCCGACTACATTGCCTGTCGTATAGGTGCCTGCTCCGCCTTGTGAGATAAGTGTCGTTACATTTGCTGAACGCGTATAAGCAAACGCTCCACCACCGAGGTCGACTTGATTTCTGGTTGCTGGATCTGATGTAATACTAGACGTTCCTGCCGGCGTTGTGAACGTAACGGGATTATTGATAAACGCACTCAAATCAACGGTCCCGTTAATGTAAGAGCCGCCCCAGATCAGCTCAGCGTACAGGATGGTGCTCCCAGCTGGTAAGGTCAAGATAGCCGAGGAGCTGTTACTTGTGTATAGACTTGTCGTACCGGCAGGATATGTACCATAGACGGATCCGGTGTTTGTCGTTGTGAAAGCACCAATACTATCTTGAGTACCTGGTACGCCTGGTGTATCAGAACGGCTTAAGCCTAGTGTATTTCCGGTAAAAGTAATCGCCCCGGTAGCGTTAAACGTCGCCCGAGTGATAAGAGGAATTGGTTTCACCCCCTGCGTTGTAGAAATTTAGTCCATGAGGGCAGCAAAGGCTAATTTATTTCTTCCTTTCATACATATGTGAAATATTCCGTGTTAAAACGAATCGTTTGCATTTTCTTTCCCAATGCTGCCATGCAGATTTCTATGTGCTAGCAAAGAAAATAAAAGGCTTGAACCACAGGGAAATGGTTCAAGCCTTTCTAGTTTGGGATCTAATCAAGAGCTAACTGGCCTCTGCAAGTTAACCGGGACTGATTTCTCCTTATTAACTAAAGTATGAATGATGAATGATATAACGGAAATGGCTGCGGTCAGCACGGCCAGCCAAGCAACCGGAGTTAATCCTCCGCCGTCATAGAATCCGCCCATCATATAAGGGCCAATGACCCGTCCTACCGAACCGATTCCGCCCGTTAGGCCAAGATAGAATGGCGCATTTTTACCGCTATTTTCACTTAGGAATGCCGGCATAGCAGGAGCGATCAGCATCTCTCCTAAAGTCGTAAGAATCATCCCAAGCACCATTCCGGCAAAGCTGTGCATCGCGAGAATAACAACATAGCCGCTCATATAAAACACAGCACTTGCGGTCATTTGAGCTTTAATAGAGCTTGCTGCAATTCGCTTAATCATATTCGTTACCGGCTGTGCGACGAAGATCAGAATCCCATTCAACGTCCAGAGGTAGCCGAACATTTGCTTCGACATGCCATGCTCGATAATAAAAGGTGAGACACCTGTATTCCAGATACTGTTGCCTAAGTTGATCAGCATACCTCCGAGTGCCATGAACAAGTAAAGCCGGACATCTTTTACAAGCAGCCATAGACTTGTCCCGCTTGAAGCACGTTTCTTCCGTTTTATCGTTTCATAGTCGCCACTGCCTGTCCCAACTCGCTGCAGGTAGAATAGGAAGAATAACGCGAAAACACCTGATGTCAGGCCATTTAATATAAAGCTAAGCGAGTAGGAGACATCCGCAAGGAAACCGCTGAGAGCAGTACCCACCGCAACACCAATATTGTTGGCGATATAGACGATATTGAACAATTCTCCACGTTGGTCGGCAAAGCGGAAGCCGATAAAAGCCTGAATGGCCGGCATGGAAAGGGAGTTAAACAATCCAATTAAGCCCATCATGGCGATAAACACGGACCAAGACTGGCTAAGTGCCGGCAATAAGAGCAGCCCAGCAGCATTTAATGCCAATGCACCAATAATGAGCTTTTTGACTCCAACCCGGTGATAGAGTGCACCTCCGAGCAGCTGTCCGGCGATGCCGCCAATGGATTGAACGAGAATAACAAGACCAGCGTCAGACATGGAGCGTCCAAGCTGATCGAAGACGAACATAGTGACAAGCGGCCACATGAGGGCGCTGCCAATAGCATTAATAAGACTGGCTAACAGGAAAACCTTCATTTCTTTTGGATAATTCGATAACATTCTCATGATTTAGTTACTAGCTCCTGGATGTTCAACTTGATGTAAGCCTCTATTATACCTTACTACTTAACGAAAAGACGAAGGGTAATTTTTGACGCAGTATGAGCTTACCGCTTTTGTCCGTATTGGTTACGGTAGTCCCGCGGCGAGAGGCGGACATGAGTTTTGAACACACGCTCGAACTGCGATAAACTTTCGAATCCTACGTCTGCTGCAATCTCCGTTACACGCTCGTCCGTATCTCTCAGTTGGAGCTGCGCTTCCTTCACACGGGTAATACCTATATATTCGGTTAGTCCAAAGCCCGTATATTTCTTGAAGGTACGGCTTAAATAACTGGTACTCAAATGAAACTGGCGGCTAAGCTCGTCCAGTGTCAAAGGCTCTCGGTAATGCTCAGCAATATAACTGGCAATCTCCATGGCTTTGGCGGCAGCCGGCGAGGGAGGAGCGGATCCTTCGTTTGGTTCCGGTTTGCTGTTAATCATATGACGGGCTGCGAACAACAACGCCTCAGCTGCCGCATGACGAATCGGCAGTTCATGACCGGCAGATTGTTCCTGCACCTCTTGCAGAAGACCGTACAGCAGCTGCTCAAAGCGTAATCTTTCCTGATGGGTAAGACGCAGTACTCTGCGCAAACCAATAAAGGGAGACCGGAGAAGCGCAGCTTCTTCCTTCGAAAAGCTGTCGAAATAACGTTCATTATAATAGAGGACTATCCGAGCATGATTAGGTACGCCAGTGTCCGAGGTCTTATGCAGCTCATTACTTGGGATAAGAACCAGATCACCAGCTTGAATCGGGTAAGTACGGTCTTTAATAAAATACTGCCGTTCACCGCTAAATAAATAATAAAGCTCATATTGCCCGTGTATATGGTCGATGGACATCGTGAAATGTCCTTTGCGCTTGTTATATTCCAGGAAAAATAAATCCTCCGAGTTGCCATATGTTAATTCGCTTCCTAGATTCATGATAACTGTACCTCCAAAAGACAAAATTTGCGGCATCGCTATAATTCTAGCATATATTGCGGAGATATTGAGCAAATATTGCTGTATCTTTTTAGATATAAAGCGATTACAAACCAGTTAATAAGGAGAGGTACATTCATGACTTCGAAAAAAACATATGTGCAAGTAGGAACAGGCGGACGAGCGGAATTTTTCTATCAGGCGATTGCGACCAGATTCCGGGAAACCTCGGAGCTTCTGGCTTTTTGCGATATTAATCAGGTTCGTATGGACTATGCCAATAAACTATTGAAAGAAAAGTACGATTATCCAGAAGTTCGGACTTACAAGAGTGATGAATTCGAGCGTATGATCGAAGAAATCAAACCGGATTATGTGATTGTCACAACGGTTGACCGTACGCATCATCAATACATTATTCGTGCGCTTGAGCTTGGCTGCGATGTCATTACCGAGAAGCCAATGACGGTTGATGAAGAGAAATGCCAGGAAATTCTTGATGCTGTTGAGCGGACAGGTCGCCAAGTACGCGTAACATTTAACTATCGTTATGCACCGCATCATACGAAAGCTCGTGAATTGATTGAAGATGGCACGATTGGCGATATTACATCAGTTCACTTCGAGTGGCTGCTAAATACGCAACATGGCGCGGACTACTTCCGCAGATGGCATCGCGACAAACGCAACAGCGGTGGACTGTTGGTTCATAAATCGACGCATCATTTCGACCTCGTTAACTTCTGGATTGGCTCGGAGCCTGAATCGGTATTTGCAATGGGAGATTTGCTCTTCTACGGACGTGAAAATGCCGAGAAGCGCGGTGTAACGAAGTTCTATGAACGTGCAACAGGTAATCCGAATGCCAAAGACGACCCATTTGCCCTTCCGCTTGATGACAATGAGCATCTGAAGGCGATGTACCTGGATGCAGAGTCAGAAGACGGCTACCGCCGCGACCAAAGCGTATTTGGCGATGGCATCTCGATTGAAGATACGATGAGTGTACTTGTACGCTATAAGAACAAAGCTTTGTTGACTTATTCGCTTAATGCCTACCTGCCATGGGAAGGTTACCGAATTGCTTTTAATGGAACTAAAGGCCGTATCGAGATGAATGTCATTGAACAATCTTACGTTAACTCTGGCGGCGATAAAGCGCTTGAAGGCGCGGTTCAAGGCGTTAACATTATTGTCTTCCCGATGTTCGGCGAAGCTTACACAGCACAATTTGAAGAAGCGGAAGGCGGTCATGGCGGTGGTGACCCGGTACTCTTGAACGACATCTTCGGCGTGCCAGTTGAGGATCGTTTCAAGCGTGCGGCTAACCATATCGACGGTGCACGCTCCATTCTGACAGGTATTGCAGCGAACAAGTCGATTCGCACTGGTCAAGCTGTAAAAGTTGATGAGCTTGTAAAATTTTATAAATAGGAGAGTGGCTGAATGAGAGCATTTATGGATGATCAATTTCTATTGAATAGCGAGACAGCTGTCCGCCTGTACGAACAGTTTGCCAAAGCAATGCCGATTATCGATTACCACTGCCATCTTGACCCTAAAGCGATCTATGAGAATGTACCCTTCCGTAATCTGACAGAGGTATGGTTATATGGCGATCATTATAAATGGCGCGCGATGCGGGCTAATGGCATTTCCGAGGAATATGTGACCGGCGGCGAGGGAGTAAGCGATTATGATCGTTTCCTAGCTTACGCTCGGACGGTTCCTATGGCGATTGGCAACCCGCTGTATCACTGGTCTCATCTGGAGCTTAGGAGACTGTTCGGGATCGAGGAACTCATTAATGAGAAAAATGCCCCGGTCATTTGGGAGAAAGCGAATAAAGTGTTCGAAGGCAATGGGATGACGCCTCAAGATTTGATTCGAGTGTCTAATGTTCGTGTCGTGTGCACAACAGATGATCCCGCTGATTCGCTGGAATATCATATTAAGCTCATCGAGGAAGACCGTCATGGTTTCCAAGTTCGACCTTCATTCCGTCCGGACAAAGTGCTTGAGATTAACCGAGCTACTTTCCTGCCATGGATCAGCCGTCTGGAGGACGTAAGTGGTTATAAGGTTTCGGATTACAGCTTGCTGCTTAAAGCACTGAAGGAGAGGGTGGAATTCTTCCATCAGACTGGATGTCTGTTATCTGACCATGCCATCGATACGGTCATGTACGCAGATTCGACTGAGGAGCAGGCGGCAGCTATTTATGCCAAAGCGCTTCGTGGTGAAGCTGTAAGTCAAGAGGAAGAGGCGCAGTACAAAACTTATACGTTGGTGTACTTGTCTCGTTTGTATGCTGAGCACGGCTGGGCAATGCAGCTTCATATTCATGCTCACCGTAATAACAATACAGCGATGATGAAGCGTCTTGGTCCGGATACCGGCTATGATTCGATTCATACGGGTGTACTCGCAGGCCCGCTTGTTAGACTGCTGGACAGCATGGAAAGCAACGGCGGTCTGCCGCGCACCATCTTGTATTCGCTGAATGCATCGGATAATGATGTGCTTGCGACGATCATCGGCAGCTTCCAAGACGGCACGATTCCAGGCAAAATTCAGCTCGGCTCCGCTTGGTGGTTCAACGATACGATTGATGGCATGCTGGCACAAATGAAATCGCTCGCGAATATGGGGCTTATTAGCCGGTTCGTAGGTATGCTTACTGATTCCCGGAGCTTCTTATCCTACCCGCGCCATGAATACTTCCGCCGAATTTTCTGTAACTTGCTTGGAGATTGGGTGGAATCTGGTCAAGTGCCGGCAGATATGGAGCTGCTTGGACAAATCGTAGAAGGCGTATGTTATTGGAATGCGGAACAATATTTCCGCTTTGGCTCGGAATCCGGCAGCATTAAAATTCAGGCGGAGGTATCACGATGAGTCAGCTGCAAAATGGCATTCAACCTCTGAACTATGCAAGTCTGACGGCAGAAGAAGCTGCAGCCTATGATCGGATGAAGGATTATCCTGTAAAAGTGCTGCAAATTGGTGAAGGGAATTTCCTTCGGGGGTTTGTCGACTGGATGATTCATCGCTGTAATCAGCAAGGCCTATTCCAAGGCAGTGTCGTGGTATCACAACCGCGGCCTGCTGGCGCAGTAAAGCTGAAGGAGCTCAAGGAGCAGGACGGTCTCTATTATCAATGGATTAGAGGATTACATGAAGGGGTGCTCATTGATCGGCGCGAGCTTATCTCCGTATTCTCTAAATTTATTGATCCTTATCAGGAATGGGATCAATTCTTAGCTATGGCAGAGAGCCCAGACCTCGAGCTGATTGTGTCGAATACAACGGAAGCGGGACTAGTCTACACGCCATCTGAATGGGCGCCGGATCAGCCGATATTATCTTATCCGGGCAAGCTGACGCTGCTGCTATTCCGCAGGTTTGAACATTTTGGCGGTGATCCGGACAAGGGACTCTTGTTGCTGCCGTGCGAGCTCGTTGAACGGAATGGAGATAAGCTTCGGGATATCGTTCTGCAGCACGCTGAAGATTGGAAGCTTCCTGAATCGTTTGCGGATTGGATACGAGATCATAATCGTTTCCTTAATTCGCTTGTCGATCGAATTGTGACAGGATTTCCTGCCGAAGAAGCCGATGATCGTTATGCAGAATGGGGAGTCAAGGATCGGCTGCTTAATGCAGCAGAACCGTATCATATATGGGCGATTGAAGGCGAAGAGGAGCTGGATCAACGGCTGCCATTCGTGCAGGCAGGCTTAAATGTTGTTTGGACCAATGATCTTAAGCCGTATCAGCAGCGTAAAGTCCGCATTCTGAATGGTGCGCATACCTGGATGGCAGCACTTGGAGTACTTCATGGATTAAGCGAAGTAAGAGAAGTCGTCGAGCATCCGGTATACGGTGAACAGCTTCGCAGCGCCATTTTTGATGAATTTGTTCCATCTGTCCCTTTGCCAGAAGCAGAGATGCGAGTCTATGCAGAACAAGTGATTGAGCGCTTCGCCAATCCTTATGTCCGCCATAAGCTGACGGATATTGCGATGAACACTCTGTCCAAGTTTAAGGTCCGGCTGCTGCCGACGTTAATGGCATACCAAGAGCGGACAGGCGAGCTGCCGCCGCTTATTATGAAGTCTTTTGCCTCCCTTCTTTGGCTTTATCGTGTTCAGCAAACAGAAGACGGCGGGTATACTGGCCGTAAGCTCAATGGTGAGAGTCAAGTCATCAGAGATGATGCAGCCGCCCTTTCGGAACTCGCAGCATTGTGGAGCAAAGTCGACAATAGCGAGCTGCAAGTGAAAGAGCTGATTGCTGACGTACTTGGCCGATCTTCATGGTGGGGCATCGATCTGAACGAAATCCCGGGATTGCTGGATGCATTGACAAATGAACTTGAGCAGCTGGAGGAGAAAGTATGAGAAATTCAACCGTAACGAACGCAACACTTCTTCATCCTCAGGATGATGTGGTCATCGCGCTGCGTGATATTGAGCCTGGAGAAATCGTCAGATGGCTTTCGGAAGATAGCAACGAGCACGAGCAATCCGTTGCGGTCGCTGAGACGATACCCCGTGGTCATAAAATTATTATTCATCCAGTAACTGCAGGTGAGCACGTTCATAAGTTTGGCTATTCCATTGGAGTCGCCAAAGAGGATATTATGACCGGCCGATGGGTTCATACCCATAATCTCCGTACCGGATTAGGTGAAGTGCTGGAATATGAGTATAAGCCTATGGTGGAGTCAAAGCCTACTCAACCAGCAATGTCTGTGAAACCAAAAACATTCCAAGGGTATGTTCGTGAAGACGGAGAAGTTGGGATCCGGAATGAAATATGGATTATTAACACGGTAGGATGCATCAATAAAACCTGTGAAACCATTGCCAAGCTCGCTAATCGCCAATTCGAAGGGCATGCGATAGACGGTGTACATCATTTTCCACATCCATATGGATGCTCGCAGCTAGGTGATGACTTAACGGCAACGCAAAAGCTTCTGTCCGCACTGGTGCGGCATGGGAATGCTGCAGGCGTTCTGGTTATTGGGCTAGGTTGTGAGAATAACCAGATTGATTCTTTCAAACAGGCGATAGGGGATTATAATCCGAATCGTGTGAAGTTCCTGAAATCCCAAGAAGTTGAAGACGAGCTGGAAGAAGGGGTTAAGCTAATTGGCGAGCTGGTGGAATATGCAGAACGCTTTAAGCGGCAAGAGCTTCCACTTTCTAAGCTTCGAATTGGTTTAAAATGCGGCGGTTCTGACGGCTTCTCAGGCATTACGGCGAATCCTCTTGTTGGCCGGATTGCGGATGCCATTACCTCTGCAGGCGGCACGGCGCTGCTGACTGAAGTGCCTGAAATGTTTGGTGCGGAGACGATTCTGATGGATCGTGCAGCTGACGAGCAGGTATTTAATGGGATAGTTAACCTCGTTAATGATTTCAAAGCTTATTTCATACGGCATGGGCAGGAGATCTACGAGAATCCGTCACCGGGCAATAAGGATGGCGGTATTACAACTCTCGAGGAGAAGTCGCTTGGCTGCACGCAAAAGGGTGGACACGCAACAGTTACGAATGTTCTGCAGTACGGAGAGCCGTCCAGGAAGCCGGGATTAAATCTGATCCAGGCGCCGGGTAATGATCTTGTATCGGTAACGGCACTTTCCGCTGCTGGAGCGCATATTGTGTTGTTCACGACTGGACGCGGAACACCATTTGGCGGACCTGTGCCAACTGTCAAGATTGCTACGAATACGCAGCTTGCCGAGCGTAAGAAGAATTGGATTGACTTCAATGCTGGCCAATTAATTGAAGGCAAGACCATGGATGAATTAAGGGATGATCTGCTTGGGCAAATCGTTGAGCTTGCCTCCGGGGATCGTCAGACGAATAATGAACGTAATGGATTTCGTGAAATTGCTATTTTTAAAGACGGCGTTATTTTATAGCATTAATTAAATGACCTAGGCCGCCGCGATTTGTGGCTTCCTAGGTTTTTTGCTTTTGAAGAGTAAGGGGAAGTCATGTATAATAATAGGAATGTTTATGACTATGTATGAAATAGGAGGCCTTTTAATGAGCCAACGTTATCGCATTACTAGATCACTTAAAGAATCGGGCAATGTGCTTGACCTTACTATAGAGGAATGCAAGGAGCTGTTTGCTTCCAAGCCGGATTTTGAATATAGTCCTGTCTTTACGGTGAAGGGTCCTGAGAGCACGATGTCCATAGATGGAGACTTCTTTATGTGGAGCTTTGGAGAGGTGAAGATCCCATTCCGGCTTTATGATGGAGACCTTTACGTTTCCGGTACTAACGAAGCAGTGATTCCGAAGATGCTTGAGATTGCCAGTGAGCTGGAAGCTGATATTGTAGAAGGTTAAACAAAAAAAAACAACTCCGTTGTTCGGAGTTGTTTTTTGTTTAATTGGCTTGATTGCCTACATAACGATCACGTGCTGCTCCCATGCCAAAAATCAAGATAAGCAAGCTTGCCGCAATCAGCATTAGAATGGAGACCGTCCAGTGATGCGTTGCGTCATGGATGACACCAAATAGTAAGGGACCAATTGCTGCAAGTAGATAACCAACGGATTGCGCCATACCGGATAGTTCTGCAGCGGTTTGCGCTGTACGAGTCCGCAAGGTGAAGAATAACATAGCGAGACTGAACGAACCTGCACCAGCAATACCGATAAGAACAGACCATAAAGGTACGAGCGTATTTCCGTCGATTAAGAGTCCACCAATGCCTGCGAGATAGAGAAGAGTAGTGATAATAACAAGAACCCTTTGGTTTTTCATTCGGCTAGCAATGATCGGAATTAGAAAAGTAAAAGGCAGCATGGATAATTGAATAAGCGACAGCATCCAGCCGGCTGTGTCATCGCTCATCCCACGGCTGTTCAAAATTTCAGGAAGCCAAGCGACCAGATTATAAAAGATAAAGGATTGAAGTCCCATAAAGAACGTAACCTGCCAGGCTAATGAAGATCGCCATGGTCTAGCTGCGACAGATTTGCTGTCGGAATGAGAAATAGCTGCTTTCATTTGAACCTGGCGGGTTCGTGGAAGCCAGCATACAATGGCGATCGCTGTAAGTACAAGCCAGCAGGTTAAAGCACCTTGCCAGCCAAGTCCCGCATCACGTGCAAGCGGCACGCTGATCCCCGAAGCAAGCGCTCCGCATAAATTCATAGAGACAGAGTATATGCCGGTCATCAGACCCACTTTGTTCGAATAATCCCGTTTAACGAGACCGGGTATCAACACATTACATATCGCTATCGATAAGCCAATCAGCATGGTCCCACCAAATAACGCAAATGCACTTGAAAAGGAACGAATGACTGTACCTGCCGCAAGAAGCAGCAAGGCATACAGGATGACACGCTCCATGCCATAACGTCTCGCCAGCTGCGGAGCGAAAGGGGACATGAAGGTAAAAGCGAGCAAAGGAACTGTAGTTAGAAGTCCGGCTACGGTATGGGTAATACCCGTGGACTCCCGGATGTAATTGACTAGTGGACCAACTGATGTGATTGGTGCTCTGAGATTAGCAGCAACAAAAATGATGCCTAATACGAGCAGAAATCCGGATGTTTTTTTAACCTCTGGTCTGATCAGGCTGTTTATTTGATTCATGAAGATGTCCTCCGGTTCCGGTCATGTTGTCACTCGTAAGATGTTGTTGAGATTCTTGTATGAATAGATGTGCGATTTCAACCGCTTTATCGCTGTCTCGTCCTGTAATAGCCTGGAGAAGCTGTTCATGCGTGTCATAGTACTTTTTAAAATCAGCTTTTTCGAATAGTTCCACTACAATGTGCTGCAGGCTTTCCGAGATATAATCATATAGCTCAATAAGTAAGTCATTATGGGAAGCAGAGACAACGGCCTGATGGAACTCAATGTCCCATTTGGCATAGGTTTGGGGATCCTGCGTGTTAATTGCCAGCTTGCATTGCTCAAGGCAATAGGTTATCTTCACCAGATCCTCTTCATCCCTGCGTAAGGCGGCCAGCTTAACGGCTTCTTGCTCTAAGGCCTGCCTGACTTCAAGTGTCTCGAGCATTTTGGAACGCATAATTCTCTTCTTTAGAACAGGTCCAAGCGCACTTGATGAGCACACGTATGTACCGTCGCCTTGTCTAGTTTTTAACAAACCAGCATGCGTAAGTGCACGAATAGCTTCTCTTAATGTGTTACGACTTACCTGAAGCTGTTCCATTAGTTCCGGCTCAGGAGGGACACGTGAACCAACCGCCCAAACACCAGATGTGATCAAACCTTCGATCTGCTCAGCGACTTGCTCAACAAGCGTTAATCGTTTCGTTTGTTTTAACATGGTCATGCTCCTTCTTTAAACGTAGGATGTTTGGTTATTTTAACGCTAAAGAAAGAAAATTGCAAAGTTTAAATAAAAACAGACCTTTCTCATGTTTCGAGAAAAGGTCTGTTTGTTTAAGGCTATCGGGTCAGCTTCTCTGGATTAGAGATTACATAAATAGCTCGAATTTTATTGGATTGTTCATCAGGCTCGAATACATAGGCTTTCACAATTTGATTGTTTTGCATAAGAAGAAGGCCTTGCTGACCACTGATTGAGGCCGGCTGCCAGGTCCCTTCGAATGCACCTTTCTTTGCAATGCCATCGAAAAAAGCGACAATTCGCTGTGGACCCATAATGGGATTAAGAGCGGAACGAACAATTCCTCCACCGTCGGTAAGCAGCACTGCATCATCAGTAAGCAGATGGATGAAGCTGTCTAAGCGTCCGGTATGAATCGCTTGTGAGAAGGATTGAACAAAGCGATTCATGGAGTCATCGAGAGAGGTCTTATTTTCGATTACAGAAGAATGGCCAATCTTCGCTGAGGCGCGGCTGAAAATTTTACGGCAGGCAGCTTCCGATTTATCCAGCATGGCTGCAATTTCGGCATAATCATAACCGAAGGACTCCCGTAATACAAATACTGCGCGCTCTGGCGGGGTACAAGTCTGTAATAACACAAGCAGGGCATAGCCCAGCTGCTCATTTTGAATAACACTTTCAAGCGGCATTGACTCCGTATCAAACTCAATTACCGGTTCAGGAAGCCATTGCCCGGGATAGCTTTCCCGCTGGCGGGGAGCAGATTTCATGAGATTCAATACGCGGTTCGTTACGAGTTTGGCTAAATAAGCTTTTGGATGTTCGATGTCGATTCCGTCGAGCTTACTGACCGTGACGAACACATCCTGGACCGCGTCCTCTGCTTCACTCATGGAACCAAGCATGCGATAGGCAATTGAGGTAAGCAGGGGCTTAAATTCCCGGTATAGTTGTTCCACTTCCATTGTCATTTCGTTCGACGTCAAGTACATCGACCTCCTAATATTAGCTAAATTGATCATAACGTAACAAACGACAAGAAACCACTCTCCATGGAGTGGTTTCTCAGGGACAAGCTGTTCTTATGCCTCGTAACAACCTGGGAACATGCCAGTAGCAATAGCGATTCGATTCCAGCTGTTGATGGCATTAACCGCCATGATCAAGCCGACATATTCCGCTTCAGTAAAGTGTTTACGAACCTCTTCATAAATCTCTTGCGGAACACCAGCGTTTGCTACAAGAGTGAGTGCTTCCGTAAGTGCAAGTACAGCGCGTTCCTTCTCGGTAAACAAAGGTGTTTCCCGCCAAACCGCGATCAGATTAATACGCTGCTCCGATTCCCCAATTTTTCGAGCATCAGTAGTGTGCATATCCAGACAGAAAGCACAGCCGTTAATTTGCGATGCGCGAATTTTGATTAACTCGTATAGAGTTTTGTCCGGGTTCATTTGCATGGCTGTACCTTCAAGTTTCATCAAAGCTTGAAGAGCAGCAGGGTTAGCCTCGCGGTGATCTAAACGTAATTTCATATGATATTCCTCCAATATAATCGTATTGTGTTGTTCTCGTTATCTAAGACAATTGAGTGACCGGTTTTGTGACAGGTGAGCAGAAAGTTTTTTGTTTTTCTTTTGTATGCGCGGAATTGAAGGGTTTACAAGATTCAGTGCAATTTAGGAAAGTAGCCAATTAAGTCGGAAAAACCATGCTGTATCAGGCAAGAACGAGGTCGGTGGGTAGAAAGATATTCTATCTGTCATTAAAACCGGGTTGACGTATGAAGAAATCCAAGATACACTGACACCAGTTATTTAGTAAATTAGTAAATTAGTAACCGAGTAAATCCGAAGTTGGCGAGGTGAATCAGAAAAAGCAACCTATCGTTGTTGTAATTGGAGGGAGTCTACTGCGACCTCCATGTTTATTTTTAAAAAATCAAAAGATAAGAGGTATTTAACATGTTTGCCAATCGTTATGTTCGAACGATTATTTTCTCCCGGGTGCTTCTGCATTTGGGAATATGGATTCGAAATTATGCCGTCCTCCTCTATGTGACGGACCTTACGGATAATAATCCGGTCTATGTTTCCCTGATCTCGGTAGCGGAATTTGCTCCGATCTTTCTATTTGCGCTTATTGGCGGGACTTTAGCAGACAAATGGAAGCCGAAGCGGACAATGGTCGGGAGTGATCTGCTGTCCTCCATATCCGTTGTCGCTGTTCTGATTGCTCTTATATCCGGCGGATGGATGGCGCTGCTCATTGGATCATTCATTTCTGCCAGCTTGTCACAATTTTCACAGCCATCAGCAATGAAGCTGTATAAACGGCATGTACCTGGTGAGCAGCTGCAGAGTGTTATGGCAATGTCTCAGACACTCGCCGCGATCTTTATGGTGCTTGGACCTGTTATTGGTACAGTCATTTTTATCAAGCTTGGTATTCATGTTTCTCTTATCCTAACGGCTGTTCTATTCTTAGGTTCATCGTTTATCTTAGCGACGCTTCCTCGAGACGCAGACGAACCAAAGTCTAACCAAGAAAGCAGCTTTGCCAAAGAATTAACTGCCGGTCTGAATTACGTCTGGTCAAATCTGTCCTTACGAACACTCATCCTAACCTTTGCGGTTGTAGGGTTTGCCTCAGGTCTGACGCAGCCGCTTCAGATTTTTATCGTCGTTGAGCAGTTAGGGCAAGAGAAATCTTTTCTTCAATGGCTGGTGATGACAAATGGTGCTGCTATGCTTCTAGGAGGAGCTGTAATCATGGGGGCGGCGAAAAAGGTAAAGCCACAGCTGCTCTTTGTATCAGGCCTGCTTATCACTGCTGTTTGTACGATTGGAATTGGAGCATCAACGCTAATTTGGCTGACATTAGTCCTACTAATTATTAGCGGATTCGTTTACCCTGCCATTCAGGGTGGAATTCAGACGCTTATTGTTCGGAACACAGAGATGGCATATATCGGGCGGGTATCGGGAGCGATTATGCCTGTATTTATGGGGATGATGGTGATTGGGATGTTTTTGTCCGGTTATTTGAAGGATACATTCTCCCTTCTTATGGTGTATGTGATCAGCGGTGTATTGATCATTGCAGGTTCTTCCTTCATGCTTCCTCTCCTAAGGGAGACAAGAAAGCGATCAACTCTTTGACAGACTAACGAATATAATCCTCCTCCAGGTGCAAATTAAGGGAATATATGTTTACCGACGAGAGAGAGGACTATTCCAATGACCTATCACAAACAGCTGCCGCAGTTTCCCGAGTCCTATTGGACTGCTTCACAGACGGAACGCCCGAAATATCCGAAGCTTGAGCAAAATAGTGAGACCGATATTGTTGTCGTAGGCGGCGGAATCTCCGGGATTACTACAGCGTATTTACTCATCCAAGAAGGATTCCGCGTTGCATTGTTAGAAGCAGGAGAAATTTTGAGCGGGACAACCGCCCATACAACAGCCAAAATAACCGCACAACATGACTTGATCTACGATGAACTTATTCAATCCGAAGGGAAAGAGAAAGCTTCTCTGTATTATCAAGCGGCTAAAGAAGCTATGAGCTTTATCGAGCAAACGATCGACAAGCATCAAATCGAATGCGGCTATACCATGCAGGATGCATATGTATATACCCATCATGTGGACTATATCGTGAAGGTTGAGAAAGAAGCGAAGGCTTATCAGGAATTAGGCATTCCAGGAGCTTATTTGGATAAAATACCTTTGAAGCTTCCGATGTTTGGTGCTGTGAAAATGGAAAGCCAAGCGCAGTTCCACCCCTTGGACTATCTTCATAAGCTCGTGGATGAATTTGTCAAGCAAGGCGGACAGATCTATGAACACACGACGGCTGTCGATATAGAACAAGTCGATACACCAAAGGTCATGACAAGTGACGGGCACAGAATCGAATGCAAATATGTTGTTTCATGCACCCATTTTCCTTTCTATGATGGGCAGGGGTTTTATTTTGCTCGCATGCATGCTGATCGTTCTTATGTGCTTGGGCTCAAGGTAGAGGATGATTATCCAGGCGGCATGTATCTAAGCGCAGAGGATCCCAAACGTTCCATCCGCTATACCGAGCTTGAGGATCAATCTAAGCTCATTATTCTAGGTGGTCAGAGTCATAAAGCAGGGCAGGGCATCTGCACAATTAATCATTACGATGAGCTGAGGAGATTTGCGGAAAATCAGTTTAACCTAAAAGAAATTGCTTACAGATGGTCTGCGCAGGATCTAGCAACGGGAGATAAGCTTCCTTTTATTGGTCGGATCACTGCTTCAACCCCTAATGTCTATATCGCAACTGGTTTCAGAAAATGGGGGATGACGAACGGAACAGCGGCAGCTCTTCTTATTCGGAATTCGATCTTGGAAAAGGATAATCCTTATGAATCGCTGTTTGCTCCGTCTCGCTCCTTATCTTGGAAGACGGTAGGAAAGCTGATTACAGATAATGTCGATGTTGCCAAACATCTGATTACCGGTAAGCTGGAGCATGTTAAGAAACGTCCAGAACAGCTTGAGAAGGATGAAGGCAGCGTGGTGCAAATCCATGGACGTCGGGCAGGTGGGTATCGGGACAAGGAAGGTCAGCTTTATCTTGTGGATACGACTTGCACACATATGGGTTGTGAAGTGGAATGGAATAATGGGGAACGTACATGGGATTGCCCATGTCATGGTTCTCGATTTGCGATCACAGGTGAAGTGCTAGAAGGTCCAGCAGAGAAGCCGTTGAAACGATTATAGACAAGCATAAAAAACCAGCAATCCAGATCCATGGATTTTGCTGGTTTTTTGCTTAATTTTCCGAAATGAAGGTTGCGCAAAGCTGCTCCAGGATGATTTCTGGTGTATACCCGCGAACTTCACGCTGGAATAAATAAGAGTCACTGCTTACACCGCTAAGCAGCATATCGGCACGGAAAACGCTGTTTGGCTGCGTTTGACCAGTTGCAGTAAGCATTTCATCGAACAGCTGTACCAGCAGCTCATGCAGCTCGTGGTAGAGAGGTCCTTTTGTACGGGAATTTGGCCGATTCATAGCAGAGGAGTCTTCAACGCCTTTCAGTAGTTGAGCTTTCTTCTCCCGAAACACGATGAATAAGCTCAGAATACCTTTCAGTCTCGAGCTTGGTGAATCGGCACGTTGCTGCTCCAGATAAGCATCAATATCCTCAAATAAGATCACAAGATTATCTTTCATTAAGTCCAGACATAGCTCACTCTTATTCCGGTAACGACGATATAAGGTGCCAGGACCGATCTGTGCTAATGCTGCGATTTGATTCATACTGACTTGTTCGACACCATGCTGTTCAAACAATTGAAGGGCCGCATTCAAGATCCGCTGACGATTCTCGGCAGCATCCCGGCGTTCCGCTCTTGGGGGAGTGATGTCTTCTTCTTTCATGATCGGTTCACTTCCTATCCTGGTGACTATTTTCCACCATTATTGACAAACGGAGAGGTCTCCGTTTAATATCAAGAGGTCAAGAGGAGAGTTCTCCGCTTAATATTATCATACGAACAAGGAGTGTGTACAACGAATGAACAACCACAACAACACAGCACTATTAGTCATGGATCTGCAAAATGGATTCGTATCGCGGTTTGCACAAAATGAGGAAGTTTTACTTCCGTTCCAAAAAGCCATAGAGGCTGCTCGTCAGCATAAAATACAAGTTATTTATGTCCGGGTTGCTTTTAACGAGGGATACCTAGAAGTCAGTCCACGCAATAAGGCATTTTCTGCCCTTTCTAAGCACGGTGGAATGACCTTCACGGATGAAGCAACACAAATCCATGAATCCGTAAAACCAATGCCAGGCGAGCCGTTAGTAACGAAGTTCCGGGTGAGTGCTTTTGCTGGCAGCAATCTCGATGTTCTTTTACGAGGTCTTCAGATCGACACCCTTATTCTAAGCGGTATCGCTACAAGCGGCGTTGTGTTATCCACTTTGCGGGAAGCAGCTGACAAAGATTATACGGTTACTGTTCTTAAGGATGCTTGCCTCGATGCAGATCCTGAGGTTCACCGCGTCCTCACGGAGAAAGTATTCCCTCGTCAAGCTGAAGTTCAGACCGTTGATGCTTGGACCCGGACACTGTCTTAATCAACGGGCTTTAGGTAGAAGGAGGCCTGGCAGAAATGCCAATTTGGAAAAGAAACCTGTACGTCTGTTGGTTCGGCGTGTTTGTTGCAAGTATCGGTATGAGCCAGATTGCACCGGTGCTGCCGCTGTACATCAACCATCTTGGTGTTTCTGATACCCATTTGGTGGAGCAGTATTCCGGTCTTGCGTTTGGTATTACCTTTATCCTGTCCGCTGTGTTTTCCCCAATATGGGGAATCGCAGCGGATAAATTCGGGCGGAAGCCTATGCTGCTAAGGGCAAGTCTTGGCATGGCAATCGTCATTTTTAGTATGGGCTTTGCACAGAATGTGTATGAACTGATTGGCCTGCGCTTGCTGCAAGGCATCATTACCGGATACGCCTCAGCCTGTACAGCTCTGATTGCTACACAGACCGACAAAGCACATGCCGGCTGGGCGCTTGGTACTTTGTCTACAGCTGGGATTGCGGGTTCCTTACTCGGACCGTCCATCGGTGGCTTTATTGAACTGCATTTTGGTATGCGGAATGTATTCTTTATTACTGGTGTGCTCTTATTGTTCGCTTTTATTACAACGCTGCTGTTTGTGAAAGAGAATTTCACCCGTGTAGAGAAAAAAGCGCAGAGCACGAAGGAAATATGGAGCAGCATCCCTGAGAAAAACTTAATCATCACATTATTCGTGACATATTTTGCCTTGACGATGGCGATGTATTCCATTGAACCCGTCTTAACGTTGTATGTCACAAGTTTAACGAGCAATACCGAGCATGTTGCTTTGCTGGCCGGTTTTATTTTCTCTTCGTCCGGACTCGCAAATATGATGGCTGCACCAAGACTCGGCAGGCTCTCGGATAAGATTGGTGCACACAAAGTAATGCTTATCGCGCTCATTGTTGCGGGGCTGCTGTTTATTCCGCAGGCTTTAGTCCATCAGCCATGGGAGCTTATGGTTCTCCGCTTCTTGTTAGGGCTGGCAGCAGGAGGACTTAATCCGTCAGTCAATATTCTACTCAAGAAAATTACACCGGATGCGCTGACCGGCAGAGTGTTCGGTTTTTCCATGTCGGCAGGATATCTTGGCGTATTCATCGGCTCAATCCTTGGCGGTCAAATTGCTGCATGGTTCAGTCTACGCGCTGTATTTTTCACAACTGGAGCTATTCTGCTTCTCAATGCAGCTTGGGTCTATTTCAAAGCCTATAAACCACTAAACGTGATAGCGGCTGAAAGCCGTTAATTTTTTTGCGAAATGGGTTTACCTCAGGTAGGATTTTTGTTATTATAATCGCAATATGAAATGCAATGAAGAGACGAGTAAATAAATGAATTCTTTCCCAGAGAGCTCCGCATGCTGAAAAGGAGCAAAGAATAATTTATTGAAGAAAGACTCTGAGCAGCACATCGGAACCGATAGGTAGGGGATGGTGTGACAGGAGCTCCTGTTACAGAGCTAGAGTATAAGCGTTACGGTTGTAATGCCGTACTCGAAGAGGCTGATATGGCGACATATCCGCGAATTTAGGGTGGTACCACGAGTATTCAAATCTCGTCCCTGAGACTATAGGAGTCTTGGGGGTGGGATTTTTTTATTTTAAACCAAAGGACGGCGAAAGCTGGTACGCCTTGGTGGCAAAGGGAAATATACCGCATACATGTAAGGTACGGCATACAAAATCAGGCTGAAAGGATTTGAATACACTTATGTCACAAAAACTTAAAGTTGGTATTGTTGGAGGAACAGGCATGGTTGGCCAGCGCTTTGTTCAATTGCTGGATCAGCATCCTTGGTTTGAAGTTACGGCTATCGCAGCGAGTGCAAGCTCGGCAGGCAAAACCTATTTGGAATCTGTCCAAAAAAGATGGAAACTCGCTACGCCAATTCCTGAAGCCGTTAAAAATATTATTGTGCAAGACGCTTCTAAAGTAGAAGAAGTTGCCGCAGGAGTTGATTTCGTATTCTGCGCAGTAGATATGCCTAAGAAAGAGATTCAAGCACTGGAAGAAGCTTATGCGAAAACAGGCACGCCAGTTGTATCGAACAACTCGGCTCACCGCTGGACGGCGGATGTTCCTATGGTCATTCCAGAAATCAACCCGGAGCATCTTGAAGTGATTGAGGCGCAAAGAAAACGTCTAGGTACAACAACAGGCTTTATCGCGGTTAAACCAAACTGCTCGATTCAAAGCTATGTGCCTGCCCTTCATGCTTTGCGTGAATTTAATCCGACTACAGTAGTAGCGTCGACTTATCAAGCGATCTCTGGTGCAGGTAAAAACTTTACAGACTGGCCAGAAATGCTGGATAACGTTATCCCATACATTGGCGGCGAAGAAGAGAAAAGCGAACAAGAGCCGCTTCGGATCTGGGGTACTGTTGAAGATGGTGAAATCGTGAAAGCGAGCTCGCCAATCATCACAACACAATGTATCCGTGTTCCTGTAACGGATGGACATTTGGCTACTGTATTCGTGAAGTTCGAAAACAAACCTTCGAAAGAAGAAGTTCTTGCGCGTTGGAAAGAGTTCCAAGGCCGCCCGCAAGAGCTGGGTCTGCCAAGTGCGCCTAAACAATTCATTACGTACTTCGAAGAAGAGAACAGACCACAAACGAACCTGGACCGTGACATTGAAGGCGGGATGGGTGTATCGGTTGGACGTCTTCGTGAAGACTCCCTTTACGATTTCAAATTCGTAGGTTTGTCGCATAACACACTTCGCGGCGCAGCAGGCGGCGCGGTATTAATCGCCGAGCTGTTGAAAGCTGAAGGCTACATCCAAGCAAAATAATAATAAGCTGCAGCAAGCTCCTACTAGATTTTAGGGGCTTGCTGTTTTTTAATTCCAGCTTATTATGGTTTGTATCAGAGGAGGAGAATGTCCTATGAAATGCGCGATATTAGATGATTACCAGAACGTCGCCTTGTCAATGGCAGATTGGTCGACAGTTACTGATCAGATTGATTTAAAAGTGTTCAACCATCATTTTGACAGTAAGGATGAGCTTGTTGCCGCGATCATAGATTGCGAGATTATCGTGATCATGCGGGAGAGGACGCCATTTCAGAGAGAGTTACTGGAACGCTTGCCGAACTTAAAACTTCTGGTTACGACCGGCATGCGTAATAACTCCATTGACTTCGTCGCTGCAGCCGAATTCGGCGTAACGGTATGTGGAACACGCGGTGGAGGCGAAGGGACAACCGAGCTGACTTGGGCGCTAATCCTTGGACTTGCAAGGAAGCTGGTACTGGAAAATGAAGCGGTACGGAGCGGTGGTTGGCAATCAACCATTGGGGTTGATCTGAAAGACAAAAGGCTTGGCTTGCTTGGTCTTGGTCACATCGGGACAAATGTTGCTCGGATCGGACAAGCTTTTGGCATGGAGGTTATGGCCTGGAGCCAGAATCTCACTGCTGAGAAAGCGGAGGCGGCAGGGGTTACCCTCGCGTCTTCCAAGGAAGAGTTGCTCGAGAGCAGCGATATTGTATCTATTCATCTTGTATTAGGTGATCGTACGAGAGGATTACTTGGTGCCCGTGAGCTCGAAAGAATGCGTCCATCAGCATATCTGATTAATACTTCCCGCGGTCCCATTGTTGACCGGGAAGCTCTGATCGAGACACTGCGAAGCGGTAAGATCGCAGGTGCAGGTATTGATGTGTTCGAACTAGAGCCGCTGCCTCAGGATGATCCGTTCCGATCGCTGCCGAATGTGCTTGCTACCCCGCATATCGGCTATGTAACGGAAGCTGCTTATCGTGGATTTTATGATGGAATTGTAGCTGATATTGAGGCGTATTTGAATGGATCACCAGTCAACGTATTAACATAGTTTTCAAAAAAGAGATAGACGATCGGTATAACCGGCAGTCTATCTCTTTTTTGGTCTTTATTTAACTAGCGGAGCTTGAATTAAGGTCGAAAATTTAAATTTATGAACATGACCATCATTGAAAGTCGTCTGGCCTTTTACAAAATGAACATGCTTGCCTCTTCCGACAGGGATAGCTGCTCCTGTCGTAATTTTTTTCAATTTATGAAAATGATTAAAGAAATCTGTATTGGTCAAGTCAATTTCATGAACATGGCTGTTTCCTCGTGGAATCGCCTGACCTGTAACACCTGCGAAGCGGTGATTATGACGATCATCTCCTTCCTCAGCAAGCTGAGTGCTGCCCTGAAATTCATGGACATGCCGCTGTACCTTGTAACATGGTGCAGCTTTCTTATTAATTGTCGCTCTTTTTCTAAGCATATTGGACAAACCTCCTAAATAATAGAACTGCTATCATCGTATTAAGGGTAGGTTTGATCTGTTCTAGGTTGTTTCATTGATTTTAGTAAGAAGATTTACATGTACTTGTAAGGTCGCTATGATTTGGCGAGCTTTTTTGTGTTGTTTCCTCAATTGGAATAATTCGTGAATAATTTATCAACTTTTGGAAGAAAATTAGAAAACCTTCTAAAACGATATAGTAAGGAGACAACCAACATGGCAAATGAAAAACCAAATCAGCCGCAGGACGAATCACGGCGAAGGTTCCTCAAGTATTCCGGTACAGCAATTGGCGGGGTCGTTTTAGGCGGAGTGATTGGCGGATTAGTTGGCGCTAACCTCAAGGACACAGACAAGGAAGAAACACCCGCCACGCCGCAGACGACAACGGACAACAAAGATTATAACCAGGCGTTGATGTTCTTCAATCAGAACCAATTCCAAATTGCAGAAGCTGCTGCTGAACGGCTGTTCCCGAAGGACGATCTTGGCCCTGGTGCGAAGGAACTCGGGGTTGCTTTCTTCATCGACCATCAGATGGCAAGCGCCTTTGGCACGAATTCAAGGGATTATATGCAGCCTCCTTATTACAAAGCAGAAGCGACGCAGGGTTACCAGCTAGTATTTAAGCGCAGAGAGCTCATCGCACTTGGTTTGGATGCTCTAGATCAGTACAGCACAACGAAGTATCAGAAACCATTTATAGAGATTACACCAGAAGAGCAGGATGCCGTCTTGACAGCTTTTGATAAAGACGACATTGGGATAAAGGACGTTCCGGCATCGAATTTCTTCGCTATGTTTCTCAATTTGACGCTTGAGGGAGTTTATGCTGACCCACTGTATGGCGGCAATAAGAATATGGCCGGTTGGAAGATGAGAAATTTCCCAGGCAACCAAATGAGCTATACCGAGTACATCGAAAAAGAAGAATTTGTAAAACTTGAGCCGATGAGCTTGCATGATCATCTTGAGCTCGGATAAAGGAGGAAAGCATAATGGCAACTAAACTTCCAAAGGTTCCTGTTGTAATCGTTGGCATGGGCTGGGTCGGCGGCATAATTGCAGCCGAGTTATCAAAGGCGGGAATATCCGTTGTAGGAATTGAACGGGGCAAAAGCCGCGATACACAGGATTATTATCATGTACATGACGAGCTTCGCTATGCTGCACGGTATGAGCTGATGCAGGATTTGTCCAAGGAAACCGTCGCCTTCCGGAACACGATGAAGATGAGAGCATTGCCAATGCGTACATACGGGTCATTCCTGCTTGGAGATGGATTAGGAGGAGCAGGGGTTCACTGGAACGGTCAATATTATCGTTTCTTGCCTTATGATTTTGAGATCTACAGCAAGACAGTAGAGCGTTATGGTAAAAAGAAAATCCCGGAAAATATGACAATCCGTGATTGGGGTATCACGTACGAGCAGCTCGAGCCTTATTTTGTGAAATATGAACAAATGGCCGGCATTTCTGGAGAGAAGGAAATCCCTTCTAATATCGGTGCGATGTCTACTCCTTTCCCTACAGGACCAATGAAGAAATCGCCAGGGATGAAGCTGTTTGAAAATGCAGCGAAAAAGCTGGGCTACCATCCTTACGTTATTCCGTCAGCTAACTTGTCTGAGGTATACAAAAACCCTGATGGAGTGGAAAGAGCACCTTGCCAATATTGCGGCTACTGCGAACGTTTCGGCTGTGAATACGGCGCGAAAGCTGATCCTGTTGTTACGGTGCTGCCTGTTGCCAAAAATACAGGTAAGTTCGAGCTTCGTACCCATTCCAATGTGACCAAGATCATTCATGATGGCAAAAAAGCGACTGGCGTCACTTATGTCCACACGCCAACAGGTGAAGAATATACGCAGCCTGCAGATGTTGTTATCCTTGCTGGTTACTTGTTTACGAACGTAAAACTGCTGTTGACCTCCAAGCTAGGGGAGCCGTATGATCCACAAACGGAAAAGGGCTCTGTTGGACGTAACTATGCCTACCAGGTGAATGGTGCAAGTACAAGTGCCTTTTATGAGGACCGTGAGTTTAACCTCGCCATGGGTGCAGGGGCACTAGGCAGCAGCATTGATGATTTCAACGGCGATAACTTCGACCATAGCGATCTGAACTTCCTGCATGGCGCGAATATCCGATTTACCCAGACTGGCTTACGGCCAATTCAATATCAACCTGTTCCAGCTGACACACCGAAGTGGGGAGCTGAGTTCAAGAAGGCAACGATCCATAACGCAAACCGGGTGTTATCCGTTACCGGACAAGGTGCGAGTATGCCGAACCGTTATCACTATTTGGATCTCGATCCGGAATATAAGGATGCGTTTGGCATGCCGCTGATTCGGATGACATTTGATTTCGAAGATCAGGATCGTGAGCTCGTTAAGTTCATCGCTCAGAAGACAAAGGCGATTGCGGATGAGATGGGTGCGACCAAAACGGAGATTCATGATTCGATTAAGCAATACAATATCGTCCCTTATCAATCCACCCATAATACTGGCGGAACGATTATGGGAGCAGACCCTAAGACTTCTGTAGTCAACAACTATCTCCAGATGTGGGATGCTGAGAATGTGTTCATCTGCGGCGCTTCCAACTTCCCGCATAACAGTGGATATAATCCAACCTCGACGGTTGGTGCACTGGCTTACCGGACGGCAGAAGGGGTTCAGAAATATTTGGATAAAGGCGGTTCACTCGTGTGAGCAAAACGATGGGCAAAGCGGCAGAGGCGATCGACAGCGATTTGATCAGTCATTTAACAGAGCTCCGCAAACGCCTTATCTATGTGGCTGGCTGGTTTATTGCCTCCTTATGTGCAGGACTGTATGTTGCGCCAAGGATACTAACCTTTGTAAAAGGACATTTGGGTTCGATTGAAGTGGAGTGGAGCGTATTCGCTTTGTCAGATGGCATCGCCGTCTATATGAAATGTGCGCTCCTTGTGGGGATCATCTTGACCTTACCGTTCCTGATGTACCACTTATGGGCATTTGCAAGACCCGGCATGACAGAAAATGAAGCAAAGAGCACCCTTGTATATGTACCGACATCGTCGTTGCTGTTCGTCTGCGGCGTGCTGTTCGGATACACGGTTGCCTTGCCGATGATGATCAAGTTTATGATCAAGCTGAATCAGTCGATGGGAGCCAATGAAGTATATGGCATCCAGCATTATATGTCGTTTCTGATCAGTTTCTTGCTGCCAATGGGAATTGCGTTTGAAATGCCGCTTGTTATGACCTTTCTGACGCGTATAGGTATGCTGACACCGGACAAGCTAAAGCAAGTTCGTAAATATGCGTATGTTGGGCTGGCTATTGTGGGAACACTTATTTCACCTCCGGATTTTGTATCCCATTTGTCCGTTACTTTACCGCTCATTGTTTTGTTTGAGATCAGCGCTTTTATCTCGACGCGCTACTATAGGCGGAAGCTTGCGATGCAAACGATCTAATTCTGGAGGGAGGTGCTTGTTATGTTTAACAACGTTGGTATTTCAGGGCTGATTATTATATTGGCTATTGCGTTAATCGTCTTTGGACCGGCTAAGCTTCCTCAGCTTGGACGCGCTTTTGGCGATACGCTGCGCGAATTCAGAAACTCGACAAAAGGAATTGCTGATGACGAGCCTGAAGTCAAATCAAATATCATTGAGCTTGACCAGTCAAAAAATTAAAGGCTAAAGGAGAATAACACCATGAAGATTCGTAAGCTGCTTATGATTGCCGCACTTGCTGTTACGGTAATGGGTACTGCCGCAGGCTGCGGCTCCAGTAATGACAATGATGCGAATAACAATACAGGTGCTAATACCGGTACAAATACAGGTACAGATAATACAGCTGGTAATGCTAATACTGGCGGCAATGCTTCTGGCGGTGGCGGAGAGAAATCGTTCACTGTCAAAGCAAAAAACTTTGAGTTTGATCAACCGGAAATTCGTGTGAAACAAGGCGATAAAGTAAAAATCACACTGAACAATGCAGAAGGCTTCCATGGCTTTGCCATTCCGGACTTCAATGTGGACATCAAAGAAAACAACGGGACAGCTGAGTTTACGGCAGATAAAGCCGGTGAACATGCGTTCAATTGTTCTGTTGTATGTGGTGCCGGGCATAGCAAAATGGTTGGCAAGCTTATTGTGGAGTAAAATATAAATAACGTAGAAGCCGCGAGTTTTGCGGCTTTTTTGTTGTTCCTAGAGTAGGCTTGAATTCTCGGCTCATATAGAGGAAAATCACCTATACAGAGTAGGAGGGACCAGATGGAGATTACCGAAGTATTCTGGGATTCATTATCCCATCCAGTATTACATAACCTGCCGATCTATTTGGCTGCCACAGAAGTGGGCTTAATCCAAATTACATTACCAAATGAATCATTTGCTCAGGTCGAAGCGTGGGTGAGTAGGAAAATTCCGAACGCGACTCTTATCCAAGATCCAATAAGGGTATCGGAGTATACACAACAAGTACAGCAATATTTCAATGGTACTCGTAAGACATTTACGTTTCCACTCGACTTCCGCGGTACAGCTTTTCAAAACGCCGTCTGGCAAGCTTTATTTAACATCCCCTATGGGGAAATGAGAAGTTATGCCGAGATCGCGGAAGCTGTTGGCAATCCTAAGGCCGTACGAGCTGTCGGGACAGCTAATGGTATGAACCCGATTCCGATCGTTGTCCCATGCCATCGAGTGATCGGCAAGAATAATACGCTGACGGGATTCAGGGGCGGGCTGCAAATGAAAGAAGATTTGCTTCATCTGGAAGGGGTAAAGACCTTTAAGAAGCAAGGACATGAGAAGTATCGGTTCTAAATTTGAGAAAGGATGTGCCGGCGTGAAAGAAAAAGTTCTCCAAGCCTTTGATAAACTTGCCGCTGATTATGAACGAAATGTGGATACAAGCGGTGGTCACAATGCTTTTTATGAGCGACCAGCTATGATGAAGCTATTACCAGCTGACCTGTCTGGACTTCATGTGCTTGATGCAGGCTGCGCGGCAGGCTGGTATACGGGGCAGTTCGTCGAGCGAGGAGCGCAAGTAACGGCAATCGATTTGAGTCCCGAAATGGCTGAGGCATGCAGAAGACGCGTAGGAGACAAAGCAACGGTTCTTAATTGCGATTTAAGTCAGCCACTTCCGTTTGAAGATGATTCTTTTGACCTTATTATCAGCTCATTAACGCTTCATTACCTCAAAGACTGGGCGCCAACCTTTCAGGAATTTCGTCGTGTACTAAAGCCAGGTGGAAGTCTGCAATTTTCTGTGCATCATCCGTTTATGGATTATAAGCATTTTGATAGACCGGATTACTTTGCTCATGAATTGTTGACTGAGGTATGGAATAAGAAAGAAGCAGGTCCGGTGGAGGTAAGCTTCTACCGCAGGTCGATGATGGATATTGTTAACGCAACAGCGGATTGTTTTACATTTGAGCGTATGGTTGAAGTGCAGCCAAGTAAGGAATTTATCGACCTTCCCGAAGCAAGTAACTGGTATAGCCGGTGGTACGAGCGTCTTATGACCGAACCATGGTTTCTTATTGTAAGGGCGCGGAGATAACATTTATCCCTAAAGTTAATACTAATCTAACAATGAAAAAATACGCGGTTAATATAGTTCCTTTATGATAATAAAAAAGCACAAAGGAGCTATATAACGATGACAATGATTAAATTGCAAAAAACCGAGCCTGTCAAAATGGCGGAATTCCGAATTAGCGAAAGTGAATCGATGCAGTACAAGCTGCTTTATCAGATCCGTACAGGAAATATGAGCGCTAGCGAGCTCGACAAACTTCAATTCTTATGTACAAATGAACTTCATCAGCTTCGTTCCGAGCTTGATAAGATGCTGCAAGAGCTTCGTGATCAGAACAATCAAATGCAAGGTAAGAACGAAGAGAATAAAGAAAAAGATAAGAAAAGCATCGCTGCTTAAGAGGCACTGATGCTTTTTTTATTTGCCTGAAATCGCAATCGAGGACATATGTCCTTTTCGGAATCCATCGTTCATCGTTAAATAAGGGGAGCGGGATTAACGAGGAGGGGAAAAGTAAATGAAAGGCGTATTCTATGCCTTGCTTGGTGGTATGTTCCTTACCTTACAAGGCACTGCTAACGCGGCAATTGGCGACTATCTCGGAACCTGGCAGGCTGCAGTACTGACGCAAGGTACAGGGTTTGTTGCGGCATTACTTATCGTATGGTTCACAGGGGATCGAACATGGAGACAACTTTCGCAGGTAAAGCTGCCATTCCTATTCGGCGGTGCTTTAGCTGCGTTTATATTGTTCAGCAACATCACAGCGTTTCATCACAATGGTGCAGCTGTAACCGTGTCCGCTGTTCTTATTGCACAAATTATTGTAACTTTATTGATGGAAAAAGCCGGCTGGTTTGGTACGGTTCCTATACGCTTTAAGACACAGCAATGGATAGGTCTTGGTCTGATGATCATTGGCATTCTGTATTTATCCTTCTAAAGGATATAATATCCATTATGGAGGTGCACAGTAAATGAAGCCAATATTCGATTCCGAGCGGATTAATCAATATCTTAAAGAGTATGCTCTTGAAAATGTGCTGCCAAAGTCACTACAGCAGCACCTGTCATTGTACCAATTCGAACAAGAAGAAGCGCTTTGCCAGCAAGGAGAGGTCCCGGAATATTTCTTCTTTCTTGTGCGCGGTAAGGTAAAGGTTTACACCACTTCGGCAGAAGGACGAACGCTGCTTATTAACTTTACATCCCCTCTAGGCGTTATAGGTGAGATTGAATGTTTGCGGGGATTGGAAAATTTGAATACCGTATCAGCTGTTACTCTTGTTGAGGCTATTGGCATTCACAAACGATTGTTAAGCCAATATGAAGAGGAAGTGTCCTTCCTGCAATTTATGCTTCATCTGGTCACTCAGAAGTTTTATAACAAATCGGTATCTCTAAGCTTTAATCTGTTGTATCCAGTAGAGGTTAGGCTTGCAAGCTATCTTCTCTCTGTCACCTCACTTGAAGACGCTGCGGTTAGTACTGCTAATCTGAAAGACATGGCGAACTTGATTGGAACTAGCTATCGGCATTTGAACAGAGTGGTTCAGAACTTTTGTAAAGAAGATTTGATTGAACGCAGCCGTGGAACCCTTGTACTGAAGGATCGGAGAGGTCTTGAAACGGTTGCTGGCCGTAATATTTACGAGAATGGAGATAGGAGAGATCAGTCATGATCGCAGGTATACTATTAGCTTTGGCGGCGGGGGCGATAATCAGTGTCCAAACGCTGTTTAATAATAAAGTAAGCGCAGCTGTTCATTCGCACACGACAACTGCACTGGTGCTCGGGATGGGGTTTATTGCTTCTCTCAGTTTGGGCGTACTATTTGAGGGCGCAGACTTTTTTAACTGGAGAGAGATGCCTGTCTGGTTCTGGTTCAGCGGCTTGGTTGGGATAGGGGTTGTTACTTGTGTGGTCCGCGGAGTGAATTTGATAGGGCCCAGTTATGCGATTTCAATCGTCATGTCCTCTCAACTGTTATGCGCATTATGGTGGGACTCGGCTGGCTGGTTTGGACTGGAGCAGGTTCCCTTTTCACCGCAAAAAGCCATTGGTGTGACCGCTTTGATCGCAGGGCTGATCCTGTTTAAGCTCAAACCTAATCTGCAGAAAGAACAAGCTGCTGATATTTGAAATTGACTTATCTAGGCTCTATAATAGTAGAGAACATTTGTTCTCTTATAAGGCAAGGTGAAGGAGTGAAATGTAGATGGCCGCAAATCGAAAAACCATTTTATTTATCGCCATAAGTTTGGATGGGTATATAGCAAGAGAAGATGGCAATCTAGACTGGTTAACTGCAGTTGAGGGTGAAGGAGATAATGGTTTTTCAGCCTTTTATCAAACCATC
Source organism: Paenibacillus sp. J22R56 (assembly GCF_056269375.1). Classification (NCBI taxonomy): domain Bacteria; kingdom Bacillati; phylum Bacillota; class Bacilli; order Caryophanales; family Paenibacillaceae; genus Paenibacillus; species Paenibacillus sp. J22R56. The sequence goes on along the minus strand of NZ_JBWDNV010000006.1, from coordinate 341,814 downwards.
GATACGATGCTGATGGGCAAAGGAACCTATGACCACTTAATGACGATGGTTGAAGAATTTCCACATTCCGATAAAACCTGTTATGTCTTCTCCCATTCCGAAACCAGACAAGACCCGTACGTTCAGTTTATTAATGAGGATATCCCCCAATTCGTAAGGCGTATAAAGGAAGAAGAGGGGACCAATATCTGGCTTGTTGGTGGTGGAGGTGTTCTGGATCCATTGCTCAAGGAGAATATAGTGGATGAATTTATCATTACGGTCACTCCAATTATTCTAGGAAGAGGAATACCGTTATTTATGCAAAATAATCCCGAAATAAAATTAAGGCTATTAGAGCAAAAAAGCTACGGGCAGTTCACTCAGATGCATTATGTGAGGGAATCATAAAAGAGCTAAAGTCACGTGAATCGTGGCTTTTTTCATTTTATCAGGCTTACTTAGAATACGGTTTATGCTATTATAGCAGGATAACTATTTAGCTAGAGAGGGAAGTACATGCAGCAAGAGAACGTACAACTAAGATTGGATAGCAGCGAGGACAGCTTCCTTCTAGGAATTAAAGATTGTGTACCAACATTACTAGGTTATTTAAGCATTGGGTTTGCAGCTGGGGTGGTTGGACATACATCCGGATTAAGTGTCCTCGAGATCACTCTGATGTCCATCCTCATTTATGCAGGGTCGGCACAATTCATTATTGCGGGTATGGTGGCAAACCATGGCTCCATAGCTGCAATTGTGTTTACTGTATTTATCGTTAATCTTCGACATCTCCTGTTAAGCGCGGCATTGTCGCCTTATTTCCGTCATTTAACCACGTTAAAGACTATGATGATTGGCTCCTTACTTACCGATGAGACCTTTGGTGTATCCATTAACAAGGCGTCTAATCAAACATCTCTTAGCGAAAATTGGATGAACGGCCTTAATGTGACTGCTTATCTGAATTGGATTTTCGCCACGATGGCAGGGGCTTTCTTCGGACAATGGATCACGAACCCGGAGAAGGTTGGACTGGATTTTGCACTGTCAGCGATGTTCATTGGACTTCTTGTTCTACAGCTGCTTGGGCGCAAGAAGCTCGCAAGAGACCTCATTGTCGTCATTAGTGCGGTCGTCATCGTAGTGGGAATCAGTATGTTGATGTCCGGCAGCGTGGCGGTAATTATCGCAACAATTAGTGCCGCAACAATAGGAGTGTTGATTGAAAAATGGAAATAAGATGGGGAATATTCGCAATTATTATTGGTGCTTCACTTGTTACTTTTATTCCGCGGGTGCTTCCGCTTATGGTGCTCAGCCGTCTGCAAATACCGGATCTGGCGATGAGATGGCTTAGTTACATTCCCGTTGCCGTTATGGCTGCTTTATTAGGGAATGAACTATTAATGACAGATGGAGAGATCACTCCGCTGAAGGATAACATCGAATTATTCGCTGCGCTGCCGACATTCTTAATCGCTATTTTTACCCGCAGTCTATTAGGAACAATTCTTGTTGGGGTAGTTACGGTTATGATTTTACGATTCCTATTATAAGTAACCTGGGAGGACTCTATGAGCGTTCTTTTTTATGGAAATCGCCAGACTCGACATTCTCATAAACGATCTCCGAAAACAGCGAGACGAGAACAGATAAGCAATGATGTAGGTCTGCCCCAAGAGGCAGGCTTTTTTTACTCAAGTTTAGTTCCTAACGTACAGAAAATTAGTCTTGTTTACGAATTATTATCCAAGACAAAAGTAGCAGGTTGACGGAAGCTTGGAGGAAGTCGTATGAGATCAGAAATTCATCACAAAAAATCAAAGAAACGGGCCGTTTGGAAAAAGGCTGCCCTTGCTGTTATTGGGGCTGGCATTGTGCTAGCCGTTGCATGTGTCATTATTTTCAATATGCTTGTTGCGAGGCAGGATGTATCCCTGCTGGACGAGCCGCTCCCCGCAGCGACCATAATTTATGATCAGAACAAAGAGGAAGCGCTTCGTATTTCTCCCAAAAAGTCTGAGGCTGTAAGTTATGACAGCTTGCCGGAGCAGTTTATCGAAGCGGTTGTTGCTGTCGAGGATAAGCGGTATTTCGAGCATAGTGGTATGGACCTACAGGGAATTGGACGTGCGTTAATGACTAACCTGACGAACGGGAAAACCGTACAAGGTGCAAGTACCATTACGCAGCAATTAGCTAAGAACGTCTTTTTGTCCCAAGAGCGGACTTGGACAAGGAAATGGAAGGAGCTTCTGCTTGCTGAGAAGATCGAGAAAAACTACGATAAGCAGCAGATTATCACGTATTATTTGAACCAGATTTATTTCGGCGAAGGAGCTTGGGGAATTAAGAAGGCGGCTGAAATCTATTTTGGCACAAGTGTAGATAAGCTTACGCTCCCTCAATCGGCACTCTTGGCAGGCATTATAAAGGCGCCATCTGCGCTTACGCCATACAGCCATCCTGACGAGGCCAAAGCACGCAGAAACGTAGTACTTCAACTCATGAAGAATCAAGGTAAGATTGATCAAGCAACGTATGAGAAGGCTATTACCGAACCACTTCAAATTCAGAGCTCTAAGCCAAGCAGCAGTAACGCTATAAAGTATCCTTATTTTGTGGATCAAATGATTCGAGAGGCTGGCGAGAAATACGGCCTTACTGAGAATGAAGTCCTTCATGGTGGTCTAAGGATATATACAACTCTGGATACGAAAATGCAGGAGGCTGCCGAGAATGTCTATTCACAAGACAGCCTGTTCCCTGAAAGCAGCTCTGATCAACTCATCCAAAGTGGGGCGGTGATGGTTGATCCTAGGGATGGCGGCATTCGAGCACTTATTGGGGGACGCGGGGAGCAGCCGTTCCGGGGCTTCAATCGAGCTGTTCAACTGAAACGCCAACCTGGTTCTACCATGAAGCCCATTTCAGTGTATACACCAGCCTTGGAGCGGGGCTACTCACCTGAAGATACCATTGTAGATGAACCCGTAAATTTTGGAGGCTATCAGCCGAAAAATGCAGGCGGCAGCTACCATGGCGAAGTGTCTCTTTATGAAGCGCTTATCCATTCCTACAATGTGCCGGCAGTTAAGTTATTAAACGAGATGGGGATCGAAGCGGGGATGGAATCGTCAGATCGTTTCGGTATAGAGCTGACGGATGCGGACCGAACATTAGGGCTTGCCCTTGGCGGTTTGCAGGAAGGGGTTTCACCACTTGATATGGCGGAAGCATTCAGCGTCTTTGCCAATGACGGAACCCGGATCCCTGCGCATTCGATCACACGAATTGAAACGGCCGAAGGGGAAGTGGTCGCTGACGCGGAGGTAGTTAATGGCATTAAAGTAACTGAACCAGCAATAGCCCGGACGATGACCTCCATGATGGAGGGTGTTATTAGTGAAGGAACAGGCGACGCGGCTCAGCTCACGGATCGTCCGGTAGCGGGGAAAACAGGCACTACCGAAATGCCAGGTACAGGTGGAGCAGGGATGAAGGACAACTGGTTTGTCGGCTATACGCCGCAGCTTGTTGGAGCGGTTTGGCTTGGTTACGATCATACAGATGCGACTCATTATTTGACCACGACATCTAAGGCTGCTGCTGCTGTATTCCAGAAGCTGATGAATGAAGCGCTGCAAGATGAGAAGGTTTTGGCATTCCCTAAAGCTCCTGGTACTCCAGCAAAACCAAAGAAAGACGATAAAGAAAAAGGAGAGAAAGAGGAGAAGGATAATAAGCCTAAACCTCCAGGGAAGAATAAGCCAGACAAGGCTGAAAAACCAGGCAAGGCAGACAAAAAGAAAGACGAACATAAAGATGAACATAAAGGTAAAGAAGACCGCGGACCAGGGAGAGGCCGGGACCGAGAGGAAGATGATTGAGATGAAGAACCAATCGGAGAGCGCCATTGTTGTTGCTCATGAAATTTATGGCATTAATCAACATATGATTTATACCTGCAAGGCTTTAGGTAAACATGGGTTTGATGTGTTTTGTCCGAATTTGCTGGATCGACCTGAGTCGTTCGTTTATGAGGAAGAGCAAGAGGCATACAGCTATTTTATGACCAACATCGGTTTCGATAAAGCTTCTACTGCTATTCAGCAAAAAGTCACAGAGCTCAAGGCCTCATACAAGCAAGTGTTCCTAATCGGCTTTAGCGTAGGGGCGACGGCATCCTGGATTTGCAGCAGCAATCCGGATGTAGACGGTGTCGTTGGGTACTACGGTTCTCGTATTCGCAGCTACACGGATGTGTCTCCAGCTTGCCCTGCCTTATTGTTTTACCCGGAGATTGAGCCATCCTTTCAGGTGAATGAGCTCATCACTTCACTGAATGAAAAACCTCAAGTTGAGGTTCATAAAATCAGCGGGCAGCATGGCTTCAGCGACCCTTATTCAGCCCGCTATTTAGAAGCATCTGCAAATAAGGCTTTCCATATTATGTTGACTTTTCTGAAATCCAATGGTTGATATTCGAAAAGGGCTATGTTAAGATACGTTTAATTTAAGGATTGGGGATGAAGAAGATATGTAGAAATTTCTTGCGATGGTATAAATCAATAAAACAAACCAGGACGATCTATTTCGGTTGTTTTATTTTTATATGCGCAAGAAAGTTACTACATCTTTTTCATCTCAATGAATATCCCAGTTCTAACCCTGCATGCGTATTAGTGGGCTAGATTTGCTGTATTTATTTGAGTTGTGAGAAAGGTAACTTTCTTGCAGCTCTTTATTTATGTACAGGGGGAATTTGTTTATGACATTAATTAACGTATCTAACCTCACGTTTGCCCATTATGGCAGCTATGACAATATATTTGAAAATGTAAGCTTCCAAATCGACACCGATTGGAAATTAGGATTTACCGGCCGGAACGGCAGAGGGAAAACCACATTCATGAATCTGCTGCTTGGCAAGTATGAATACAGCGGTCATATTTCGTCGAGTGTAACCTTTGAATATTTTCCATTCCACGTCGAGCATCCGGAGTATCATACCATTGATGTGGTGGAGGTAATTTATCCCGACTATCAGCTCTGGGAGCTGATGCGCGAGCTGACTTTGCTGAGGGTATCCGACGATGTGCTGTACCGGCCTTTTGAGTCGCTTTCTAACGGAGAACAAACGAAAGTGCTGCTTGCTGCTTTATTCCTGAAGGAGAACAGCTTCCTGCTGATCGATGAGCCAACCAACCATCTTGATATGGAGGCCAGGAAGCTGGTCAGCCAATATTTGAACAGCAAAAGCGGCTTTATTCTAGTTTCTCATGACCGGGCATTCCTGGATAATTGCGTCGACCATATCCTTTCAATCAATCGAACGAATATTGAGATTCAGAAGGGTAATTTCTCCGATTGGTGGTTGAACAAAGAGCGGCAGGATAACTACGAGCTTGGTGAGAATGATAAACTAAGGAAAGATATTAAACGGTTGTCTGATGCGGCCAAACGTACAAATAACTGGTCAAATGAAGTAGAGAAGAGCAAAAATGGCACAAGAAACTCCGGCTCTAAGGTGGATAAAGGGTATGTTGGCCACAAAGCTGCGAAAATGATGAAACGTTCGAAATCGATTGAGCAGAGACAGCAATCGGCAATTGATGAGAAGTCAATGCTGCTCAAAAATATCGAAAACTCGGACAGTTTAAAAATTTCACAGCTGGCTTACCATAAACCTCAATTGGCAGAGCTCGAGCATGTCTCCATTTATTATGGGGAAAAGAGTGTCATCCATGATATCAGTTTCACAATAGAGCAGGGTGAACGAATTGCTATTGCAGGGAAGAATGGTTCCGGCAAATCAAGTCTGATCAAATTGATTAACGGGGAAGATCTCCATTATACGGGTACATTCAGAAAGGGAAGCCAGCTTAAAATTTCTTATGTATCGCAGGATACCTCGCATTTACAGGGGAATTTGACCGATTATGCACGAGACCATGGGATTGACGAGAGCCTCTTTAAAGCGATTCTGCGGAAGCTGGATTTCTCCCGAGTCCAGTTCGAGAAGGAGATGTCCTCGTTCAGCGGCGGGCAGAAGAAGAAGGTGCTGATTGCGAAGAGCCTTTGCGAAAAGACACATTTGCATATTTGGGATGAACCACTTAACTTTATTGATGTCATCTCCAGGATGCAGATCGAGGAGCTGCTGCTTGAGTATACGCCAACGATTTTGTTTGTTGAGCATGATCGAGCGTTCTGCGAAAACATTGCAACGAAGATCATTAACCTTTAATCCATTGAAGATCCATTAAAAAAAGCCGCCCATCTGGGCGGCTTTTGCTGTTCAAAAAGGATTTGCACATTAAAAAGAAAGGTGCTATAGTAAAAGGATCTCTGCATCCCTAATTTAAATCGGCATAGTTATTACATCTTATCTATACTTTAATAATATCATGCGGCGCCGGGGATGTCAAATGTCAAATGGTTTTTTCGAGAAAAATAATTTTCGAAAAGGAGTGTTCAGGTAAATGAACAAGAAAGATTGGGAACAAGAGCAGCAAAGGCTGCAGGTTGTGTCGGAGAAGCTGCAGGAAAAATTAACGGAATTGGAACCCGAAGTTCTACAACTATACGGTCAGGCATCGGAACTCCGCAAGCATTTCTGGGAGGAAGTAACGGTAAATACAAGTACGGATGAAGACTTCGAAGAATCCTTCTACAGTATCAAGCAGCAAGCTGCGTTATTATCCGAGCGGGAACGCATTCATCAAAAACGATTGCAGCAGTGGAAGAGTCTTAATCGGCTCCAAAAGTCTCCTTATTTTGGACGAATAGACTTTAAAGAGTATGACCTTAATAACACGGAGCAGGTCTATATCGGATTATCTTCATTCCTTGCATCTGACGGGATGGAATTCCTGGTGTATGACTGGCGTTCACCTATAGCAAGTCTTTATTATGACCATTCTCCAGGTTCTGCTTCCTATGCTACTCCAGGCGGCCTGATTTCAGGAACGATGGAGCTTAAGCGGCAATACCAGATTCGCGGCAATCAGCTTATTAACTTATTTGATGCTAGTATTACCATTGGAGATACCTTGCTGCAGCAAGCACTTGGTCAAGGTGCAGACGCGCAGATGAAAAGTATTGTGGCAACGATTCAGAAGGAGCAAAATGCCATTATTCGTGATGATACGAGCCGCATGTTGATCGTACAGGGAGCTGCTGGCAGCGGGAAGACATCAGCGGCTTTACAGCGTGTTGCTTACTTGCTGTACAAACACCGTGAGCGGCTTAAAGCCGATCAGATCGTTTTATTTTCGCCAAATCCGATGTTCAACAGCTATGTATCGACCGTACTGCCAGAGCTTGGTGAAGAAAATATGCAGCAAACAACCTTCCAGGAATATCTTGCGTTTTGGCTGGGATCAACGATGAAGGTTGAAGATCCGTTTGATCAAATGGAATATGTTCTAACGATGCAGAATGAAGAAGGATACGAGGCAAGAGTAGAGGGGATTCGCTACAAGGCATCGGAAGACTTCCTTCAAGTGCTTCGCAATTATGCAGAGTGGCTCAGCAAGGAAGGGATGTTATTTAAGGGGATCAGGCTCCAAGATCGTGACCTCATCACCGCAGAGCAAATGAAAGAACAATTCTATAGCTATGATCCTTCAATCCGCCTTGCTAACCGAGTTGAGAAGTTACAAGAATGGCTGCTTAATGAGCTGAAGACCATCGCACGTAAAGAGAAGAAGATGGATTGGGTTTCGGAAGAACTTGATTATCTGGACAATGAGCAGTATGTCGAAGCCTACAATAAGCTTCTCAAGACGGTTCAACGCGATGAAGAACTGTTTGAAGCAGCCGAGCGATATGCTGCGGTACATGATCGAATCCACAATTTTGAAAATATTGGTGAAGATAATGTATTCGACTTTGCTGATCAGCAAGTTGACTTGCTTCGTCAGATGATCGTGAAGGAGCATTTTAAGCCGCTGCGGCGGAAGGTGAAGCGATTGAAGTTTATCGATATGAATGGGCTGTACTCGCAGCTGTTTGGTGAGGAGTCTGAATATCGGGAGATGACAGGAGCTGAAGTTCCATCATGTTGGTCGGAAATGAGTGAGCAGACCAAAGATAAGCTCGGTAAACGTGAGCTGTTCTATGAGGATGCGACTCCATATCTATTCTTGAAAGAGCTGATCGAGGGCTCCAGAACAAACACAATCGTGCGGCATATCTTCGTGGATGAAGGCCAGGATTACTCACCATTCCAGTATGCATTCCTGAAAAGGTTGTTCCCTAATGCACGGATGACTGTACTTGGTGACTTCGGTCAAGCGATATTCACCCAATCCACCTTGCTTCAAGGAGGAGACTCTCCACTTAATAAGCTGTACGGTGAAGCAGAGACGACCTTGATTCCACTTCTGCGAAGCTACCGTTCAACGCAGGAAAATGTGGAGTTTACGCGTTCTATGCTGCCAGGTGGAGAGGAGATCATTCCGTTTAATCGGAGCGGCAGCAAGCCATTAATCCAATCATCGGACACCCAAGAGGAACGCTTGAAGCAAATGGCTAAAGATCTAGCTGCGTTTAAAGCGGAAGGCTTTGGATCTATCGCCATCATTACGAAGACCGCCGAGGAAAGCCGAGAAGCTTATGAGGCGCTGAGCTCTATGGGATGTGATGGAATCCGGCTTATAACAAAAGAAACCCTTACCTTCGAGACCGGCATCATGGTGATCCCGGCTTATCTGGCTAAGGGAGTGGAATTTGATGCTGTCTTGATCTACGATGCTTCATCGCATACGTATAACCGGGAAAGTGAGCGCAAGCTCTTTTATACAGCTTGTACACGAGCGATGCATCGTCTCCATCTCTATATAACAGGAGAGTGGACGCCGTATCTTCACGACATTGATAAGCAACTGTATGAAGCTCGTTAACGAGTATCAGGCCTTAGCCAGTTCAGCGAAGTATTGAATGGTGCAGTCCCGGAATGAGGCTGCTGCTTGAGTTAAATAACGTCCTTTTGGCCAATGAAGCGAGATCGACCTTTCACAATACCCTTCTTGTAATGGGATCGTAACCACATCAGCACCTGTTGACCCCCCCCATGTAATGGCCGGAAGGAAGGCAACACCTTGTCCTGCTCGAATAAGTCCACGGACAGTCGCAGGATCATCGCTTTCGAATTGGATATGCGGAGTGAAGCCGGCAAGCCGGCAGAAAGCATCTGTTGTCTCCCGTAGAGACTTGCCAGGAGGAAGGCTAATGAATCTTTCCTCCTTCAGGTCCTCTAAGCTGATGTTCTCACGTTTCGCATAACGATGCTCAGAGGGGAGGGCAACTACAATGGCCTCCTTAAGCAGGGAGACGGAGTTGCAGCCAGGTGGTGGATTAGCGCCGTCCGATAGGCATAGATCAAATTCATAAGCATAGTCATTTGGCAAAGCATGCTGGAGCAGATGAAACTGCGTATCCGGCTTTTCCTTGCGGTATTTAGCTAGCAGGCCGGGAAGCAGGTGAGAAGATACTCGTACATCAAGTGTAATAAACTCCGAGGCTGCTTCTGTTAAATCCTTGAGTTCCCGCTGACCATCTTCCAGAGCCTGTAGAGCAATGTCGACTTTGCTTAGAAAATGCCTGCCATACTCATTAAGACGAATCGCTTTGCTTGTCCGCTCGAACAGCTTTACCCCTAATTCAGACTCGATTGAAGCAATCATTTTGCTAAGAGCTGGCTGCGAGATATGGAGACGCTGCGCAGCTTGCGTCATATGCTCCATTCGAGCAGTCATTTGAAAATATTTTAACTGAAGCAGTTCCATTGTCTCATCACAGCTTTCTATTTTGTCATAACCTATAAGTTATGTATGTTATGAATTAATATATATTAGGCTTTATCAATTCTCAAGACTATAATGATCTCATCAGACAGGATGGGAGCAACGTTCAAGTGATCATACAAACCTCATCAGGGAAAGTAAAAGGCGTTCAATTAAAGGACGCTTATGTGTTTAGAGGTATTCCTTATGCAGCACCACCAGTAAATGAGCTTAGATTTAAGCCCCCGGTTCCTCCATTATCATGGGAGGGAATAAGGGAGTGTGATAGCTTTGGTCCTATTGCTCATCAGAGACATGATCCGAATACCTTTATGCCCGAGCTTAAGCATTCGGAAGACTGCTTGAATTTAAATGTCTGGACTCCTGGTACTCAAGGCAACCCGCGTCCGGTTATTGTCTACATCCATGGCGGCGGATTTATTGGCGGCAAAGGGGCGGAATGTGATGGTGCCCGCTATGCGGCAGAAGATGATTTCGTCTATGTGTCGATTAACTATCGTCTTGGTGCTCTAGGTTTTCTTTATTTAGGGGAGCTGCTTGGAGAGGAATACAGCACCTCAGGCAATAACGGAATGCTGGATATTATTGCTGCCCTTCGCTGGGTGCAAACGAATATTGCAGCCTTTGGCGGAGATCCGCATCGTGTAACGGTTATTGGCAATTCGGCTGGTGCGAAATGTACGGCAACGCTCTATACGATGAAGGAAGCAGAGGGGCTTTTCCATAGTGCGATTGCCCAAAGTGGTGCAACACAGTCCATACGAGATATTCATACGGCTGGAGTGACGACATTAAGATTGCTTGAAGCATTGGATTTGCAGCCAAGTGAAGCCGATGAATTACTGAGTCTGCCTGCCGAAAAACTTATCGAAGCGCAGATGAAGGTTGGGCCGGATACGTCCAGAAATCTGCATATGTTTGGACCGGTTGCGGACGGCATCCTCATTCTAGTTGATCCGCTGGCTTCCATACAAGAAGCAACAAATCTACCGCCATTATTAATCGGAACCAACGAAGATGAGGCGGCTATGTTTATTTTGTATGACCCAGGTCTTCAGAAGCCTGATCCAAGTACAATCGAAAGATTGTTTGGGCAAAATCAGCTGATCGTATGGGAGTCCTTCTTCCAATATTCTCAGACCATGCCAATCGACAAAGCGTGGAGTAAAACATTAACGGAGCATCTGTATACGATTGGCTGTTTGCAATTAGCTGACGCCATTGTTGACACAGGTTCTCCAGTATGGGTTTATCGGCTGCAATATGGCGGAAGTCTTGGAGCTGCTCATGGTTATGAAGGAAGCTTAATGCATTATATGAAGAACCCTGAACGGAAAATAGAAGTGGATACAACGGACCCGTATTACGTCGCTGACGAAGGGCGGGAGCTAGCCCAGAGTATGCGTGCGGCCTGGAACGCTTTTATTCGAGAAGGGGATCCTAACACAACCTTATTGCCTGAATGGCCGGTATATGGGGATAGTCATTCGATGATGGTGCTTGATTTGGTCAGCGCTGCCAAGCAAGATCCTTCGCCGCCAATTGGTGTTGCCTGTTCACATCAGGTATGGAGGACTGAAGGATGATGCTTGTCGAAGTTACTGCTACGATGCTGCTGCTTGGTCTGCTGCTTGGGTTTGTTGGGGCAGGCGGATCGGGCTTTATTATAGCGATTCTAACCGTTACGTTTGGTTATCCCATTCATACCGCATTGGGTACAGCGCTAGCTGCCATGTTCTTTTCTTCCTTATCCGGTTCAATCAGTCATTATCGTGAAGGCAATATGATTCTGAAGACGGGAGCCATCGTTGGACTTGCAGGAGCACTTGGCGCTTGGATCAGCTCTAGCTGGTCCTCTTTTATTCCAGCGGATCAATTAGGGTGGATGACTTCGGGGATGCTGTTTACCTCCGGGCTTGCTCTCTGGTTCAGGATGGTGCATCAAGCTAAACATGCAGGCAAGGAGGCTGCTGCTCCAATGAGGACGAATGGGTGGAAGTTCTATCTGTCTGCTGCATCCATTGGTCTCGTTACTGGGGCGTTGTCCGGGTTGTTTGGAATCGGCTCAACCCCATTTATTCAGCTTGGACTGATGCTTATTCTTGGTTTGTCGATGAGATTTGCTGCAGGCACAACGATGCTCGTCATTATTCCAATTGCACTGGCCGGGGGAGCGGGTTATTACTCCGTGGGGTATTTGGATATTCAGCTGCTGATCGCAGTTGTGATCGGAACCATGCTAGGTTCTTATGTAGGCGCCAAGTTCACGAAGCGTGTGCCTGCCCTTATGCTCAAGACCTGTATGGTGCTGACACCAATGCTTGGCGCAACGATTTTGCTGATCTAGTCATATGGGAAGGAATCGTCAGTCTAACAGCGAACTTTTAATTTAGTCATTAAAGAGGAGGCGGTTAGCATGAGCATGGACACGGCTTTGCTGGTGATTGATGTACAAGCAGTGATGTTTCACGACGATTATCCCGTATTTGCGGGAGAGAAGCTGTTAGAGCACATACAAGAAATTCTGGTAAAAGCGCGGGCAAATCAGGTTCCGATCATTTATATTCAGCATAATGAAGGCGCTGGAGAGCCTCTTGAATCAGGTACTCCCGGTTGGGAGATTCATTCTTCAATTACGCCGGAAGAACAGGATACAATTGTTCAGAAGACTCGGCCTAACTCGTTCTATGAGACAAACCTTCAGCAGATCCTTGAGGAAAAAGGGATAAAACGTCTCGTCCTTACTGGCATTCAGACGGATATGTGCGTGGATGGAACCTGTAGAGGAGCATGTGAGCTCGGTTATGAAGTTACCGTTGTCAAAGACGCACACAGCACATGGGGACAAGAAACGATCAGTGCCGCTCAAATCATTGAGCAGTATAATGTGCAATTTGCAACAATTGCAGCCGTACAAGAAACGGCAGCCATTATATTTTAATGAGATCATAACTTGTATTAAGGGAGAGTACTGATGGGTTATATCGATGAGGTCACGAAAGACTTGTATAACTATTTGCCGCCATTGACGGGAAAAGATGATCTGGATGCGTTCTGGACGGCAACGCTGCAGCAAGCGAAGGAAGTTCCTTTACAGCCTGAACGGACAGAAGTGGCTTATCCAAGCAAACATGTGAAGGTTTACGATATCTCGTACAACGGTCTGGATGAGACAAGAATTCATGGTTGGCTTATTGTGCCGACTTTTTTGAAGGAAGCTTCTTATCCATGTCTCATTCATTATCATGGCTTCACGGGGAGTCGGGGAGAGCCTTCGGGGCTCATGCATTGGGCGATGATGGGAATGGCGGTCTTATCGGTGGATTGCCGGGATCAAGGCGGGCCTACAGGGAACAGCGCCAGCTATTCGCATGGATTCCTCTCGAATGTGGCAAGTAAAGGCGTGCAGAACAAGTGGGAGTACTACTATCGATATGTATATATGGATTCCTTGAAAGCAATCGATTTTGCCTGCGCACAAGCCGAGATCGATCCGGAGAAAATCATTATTGAAGGTGGCAGCCAAGGCGGCGCAATTGGCATGGCTGTTGTAGCTCTGGATGATCGACCAAAGGCAGCATTGGTAGATGTGCCAAGTAACAGCAACATAATAAGCCGGATTGAAGGCAATCACGGCGCTTTTGGTGCGGTAGCTGAATTTTTGAAGAGACATCCAAATCAGACGGATCTTGTACTCGATAACCTGAGCTATTTCGATACGATGAACCTGGCTAACCGTATAACCTGTCCAGTTCTCGCCTCAGTAGCGCTCAAGGATGAGACATGTCCGGCACAAATGTACTTTGCTACCTATAACCGGATTCAAAGTGAGAAGGAAATCATCATTTATCCGTTTAATGGTCACGAAGGCGGAGGAGAAAGACAGACCGAAGTGAAGCTGGCTTACTTGGCCAAGCATTTTGGGAATTGGTTCGAGTGATACAAGAAATCATTAACATCGCCAAAGAAGTTGCGATTCAAGCAGCTCAAGAGGCAGGAGAGCTGATCAAACAATATTATTACAAAGATAAGCAAGTGGTAGAAAAGGGTGACGATGGTGATCTGGTGACCTTAGCCGATCATCTCTCTGAAGAGATTATCATGAAAGCGATCCTCTCGCATTTTCCAGTTCATCAGATAAGATCTGAGGAAACAGGCTGGACAGGCGATGAAGGGGACTGGCTGTGGCTGGTGGATCCGCTTGATGGAACGAATAATTATGCGATTGGGCTGCCGGTTTACGGCGTCTCAATTACCCTCATTTATAAGAAGGAACCTGTGCTGGGAGTCATCTATGAACCCCATGATGGCAATCTGTATGTGGCGGAAAAAGGCAAGGGTTCGGTTTGCAACGGTGCTCCTTTAGCTATCAGGAAAAGTGCTGACTTCAATAAAATGACTGTGGGCTGGATTCAAGGACATGCTGTTCAAAAAGATCAGATTGCCTTACAGCTTAAGCATCAATTAGAAGTCCGATTTAAGCGGGTGATCCGCCTCTGGGCTCCTACGATTCAATGGTGTATGCTCGCTCGAGGAGATTTGGATGGCATCATCCTGTATAATTCCGAAGGCGATGATCTTTATGCGGGATTGTTAATGGCCAAGGAAGCCGGCGCTATCATTATAGATTTCCAAGGAGAAGGCTTTGAAGGCATGCATCCGGAGCCATACATTATTGCGTGTCATCCTGCATACAAACAAGAGTTCCTTGATCTAGTAAGTCAAAAATAAAAAACGGAGCTGTGTTCAACGATTAATGTTGGCATAAGCTCCGTTTTTTCATGCTATCGTTACGGTAATGTTGTTAAGTACGGCTTCACCGTATTGGCTAAGAGGTAACCACTTGAAGCATCCCAGTTAATTGACCAGGTCATTGCCCCGCGGAGATCCGGGTACTTGGCGACCGGTTTATAAGTGCCGCAATCACTGCCAGTTGCAAGACATTTGACCGCTTGATTCACGATTGATGGAGCAACATAACCGCCCCCTGCTGCTGAACTTGTTGCAGGAACCCCAATTCCTAATTGAGATGGAGCAACCCACTGCAGGGTCAGATCAGAGAGAGCGGTCAAGAAATCAACGGTTCCTTGGGAGTAGCATTTGCCATCACGTCCAAGCATACAGCCGGAGTTATAGTATTGAACATTAATAACTGTCGTAATATCTTTCAGATTCGTATAGAGCTGCATATAGGAAGTGTTTGCGCTTTGCATATCAATCGTCTGAGGAGCCATCGTAAGGATAAAGCTTGAACCAACTTTTTGTTGAAGCTGACGAACGGCAGAAGTGAGATTGGCGACGTTCATGCCATTTTCCAAATCGATGTCGACCCCGTCGAAGCCAAACTGTGTAATTAGACCATACATACTGTCTACAAAATTCGTTACGTTAGGTGAAGCTGAATTCAGATTAATATTACCTTTCTCGCCGCCGACAGAGAGAATGACCTTTTTACCCTGAGCATGTTTCTGGCTTATGTCGCTGATCAAGTTCGCATTCGTATAACCGCCAAGTGTGGAGGATAAGCCGGAGTCTACGTTAAAGGTAACGCCGCCAGGTTTAGTTGGATCCATCTCAGCAAAGGAGACCACGACAATGTCGTATTGACTTGGTACAGCGCTTAATTTCAGATTTGTTGCTCCGTTCACAAAATTTTGCCAGTAGCCTGTTAGTGTATGCTTCGGAAGGCTGCCGTTGCCGCCAGGATCTGTAGGGCCAGTTGTGACGCTTAAGACACTGCTTGCTGAAGAAATATTGCCGGCTGTATCCTTGGCTTTAACAGTAAAGCTGTAAGTAGTAGAGGCTGAAAGTCCTGTAATAATGGCAGTGGTTCCTGAGACAGAAAGCGCGAGTGTGGATCCCTTGTATACGTCATAGCCACTCACACCAACATTATCTGTGGAGGCATTCCAAGCTAAGGATACACTGGTGGAAGTCGTTCCTGTAGTGCGAAGATTGGAAGGAGTGGATGGAGCAGTCTGATCAACCGAAGGAGCGAGAGTTGTTACACTGAGAGCCGTGCTTGCAGCCGAACTGTTGCCTGCCGCATCTTTGGCTTTAACGGTAAAAGAGTATGTTGTACTTGCACTTAATCCGCTGTTAGTAAAGGTAAGTACTCCATTACTTGTGCTGCCTGCAAGTGTGGTTCCACGATAGACATCGTATCCAGTAACGGCAACATTATCTGTGGAGGCATTCCAGGTTAATGTAACACTAGATGATGTAGTAGCAGTAGCACGTAGGTTGGACGGGGCACTTGGAACCGTTGTATCACCACTACCACCACCTTGAACGGTATTCCACAATGCTGGAACGATCGGCGGTTCCCAGCCAACCAATGATGTGTGACCTTGTATGCACTTATACGTTGTACCGTTGTACGTGACCGTGTCGTTGACGGCGTACGTTACATTTGGTGCCCAGGCTCCTCGGTCGGCTGCTTTGGCAGCAGTTGGCAGGAATGTGAGCAGCAGCGAGAGAGATAGAACGAGTGTTAGTAATGTGCGGGTGAAGCGGTGATTCTTAGCTTCCTTCATCATTTACTCCTCCTCTTTATTCAATTCTATCTTGCAGGAATATTATGGATTGGCTAAGGCAAGCTCTCAAGAGGAAAAATATACTTTTGATGGGATACAATTCATTGGGGGAGTGAAGCTATGAGGTTACTCAACATATTATGTAAACGGTAATACAGAGCCTTAGAACTGCCGTTTTTTCAATCTATTTGACAAAGTGTCTATAACATCCCTATAATTTAAATGAACAACTGTTCAATAACTATGCGGAGGGATTTATATGCGTTTGGAAGGTAGAGTAGCAATCGTTACTGGAGCAGCATCGGGTATGGGCAAAGCTATTGCAGAGTTGTATGCAAAAGAAGGAGCAAAGGTTGTTGTCTCCGATCTTAATATCGAAGGTGCTGAAGCAGTTGTTGCGGGTATTAAAGCAAATGGCGGCGAAGCAATTGCTGTAAAAACGAACGTTGCTGAGCTCGAAGATATCAATACGATGATCGATACTGCTGTTAATGAATTCGGAACGCTTGATATATTGGTTAATAATGCAGGAATCATGGATAATATGGCGCCAATTGGCGATGTAAATGATGATAGATGGGATCTTATCTTTGATGTAAATACAAAAGGCGTTATGCGTGCGATCCGCAAAGCCATTCCGATTTTCCTGGAGAAAGGTAAAGGCGTTATTGTGAATACGGCTTCTACCGGCGGTTTCAGTGGTGCACATGCTGGTGCAGCTTATACAGCGTCCAAGCATGCTGTAATTGGGATTACGAAAAACACAGGTTTCATGTACGCTCAAAAAGGCATTCGTTGTAATGCCATCGCACCAGGTGCGACAATGACAAACATCACGTCCTCGATGAGTAACTGGGATGAGTTTGGTGCTTCACGTACCAAAGTAACGCAAGGTGTTATTCCTCGTGTTGGACAACCTGAAGAAATTGCTCAAGTGGCCTTATTCCTGGCATCGGATGAGTCAAGCTTCGTAAACGGTGTTGTTCTGGCAGCAGATGCTGGCTGGACAGCAGGTTTCTAATCCATTCATTTAAGAGAGTTGCAAGCAGTTAGACTGCTTGCAACTTTTTTTTATTTTTTATGATGCTATAATGAATTAGCAATAATACTAACTGTCAGTCACGAGGTGGAGGACTTGAACGAGAACGATCTAAGAATTGTGAAGACGAAGAAAGCCTTACATCATGCGCTCCTTACATTATTAAAAACAAAACCGCTTGAAACTATTTCTGTATCAACCCTATGCCGTGAGGCAAGTGTGAATAGAGGAACCTTTTACTTGCATTACACGGACGTGGCTGCATTGTTTGATGAGCATCTTCAACATTTGCTCAAAGACTTGGAAGACTCTTATTACGAGCCATACCGTCATGTAACCGTGATTAATCATAAACTACTAGATCCTTCAACGATCAGGCTCTTTCATCATGTGAAGAAGTACCAAGCGTTCTATGAGATTGTGTTTGATAAAAAATCATCACTTTCGTATTACTATTCCTTGTTTGAGAAAATTAAGGGATTAATATTGGAAAGTACCTCATCTAATGGAGGGATGGATATGTTTGTCATCGCCTATACAGCCAATGCCATAATGGGCTTGATTATTCAGTGGAGTGAAGTAGGCTTCGAGCATAGCCCGGAATATATGAATGAAAAGCTTAGTTATATTTTGAAGAGTCTAGATCAGGGGTGAAAAAATAATTTGCTTGACATTTCAGCATGCTCGAACGTGTACTTGACTTCCATATGCTATAGTAAATAGGCTAACTTATCATTTATAGGAGGCTTATTATGTTTCAATATAGCGATCAGAAATATACAGGAGTAGATTTTAGCTCACAGGATTTACGATATGGAGAGCTGATCAGCTGCACCTTTAATCGGTGCTCATTTGCGAATGGATCTTTGGAAGAGCTGACATCCATGAATTGTCGATTTATTGAATGTGACTTTCGCGGGGCATTGCTTAATGGCTCTATTCATAAAGAATCAGCTTTCGATAATTGCAACTTTAACGGTGCTAACCTGTTTGTAACCAAATTCGAAGCTTGTAAAATGACAGGGTCGGATTTCTCTGGATCAACGTTGGATGGCATCAGCATTATTCAAGGGGACTGGTCTTATACGAACTTGAGGTTCTCCAACTTAGTGAAACAGGACCTACGTGGGATAAAATTTCATGAGGCAGACTTGTCTGGAGCCAATCTGGAAAAGGCGGATTTGAGAGACTGTGATCTTACGATGGCCGTGTTGGCAAAGGCAAAGCTGCTTGGCGCAGATGTAAGAGGAGCAGAAATGGCGGGTGTGGACTTCAAGAATTTCTCCATCGCCGGTTTACGAATGGATCGGGAGCAATCGGTATTGTTCTCGATGTCTCATGGCGCTAAAGTAGGCTGAATTAAACTTATACAACCCCAAGAAGCCTCGGTTCAAGGCTTCTTTTTTTTTCCCGGGTTTCTCCGGATTTCGATTATTAGTCATCCGTTTCATCTTCTTCTTTCACTGCCGTTTGCTACCGTATATCGAATAGGATATTCCCCACTGCTTTATATCGAGGATGATCGGCTTTAACGTCAATCCGAATTCAGTCAGCGAGTACTCTACTTTTGGGGGCTCCTGCTAATAAATTTCGAAATGAAAAATGCCATCTCGTTCAAGCTCTCGGAGCTGCAAAGTATGCATAAATTGCGTCTTGCCCGGCCGCCTAGTCTGGAAAGACTGGCAAGAGGAAAACTCGAGTGAAAAGTAGTAAGCTTAATGAACAATATTGGGCTACATTACGTACTTCCTTTATATATGTGTTAGGGATATGCGCGACACATGTTCAGGATCTCGTATATATGTAAAAATAGGGATAGACTGGAGGCGCGGAATGAAATCCATATCAAAAATTCTGGTTACTGCTTTAACGGTAAGTATAATAGCTATGATTATTAGTGTAATTGCCTTAGGAGTTGTATTAAGTAAGGTGTAGACTAATCATTCTTGTTATTTCAAGCCTTTACGATTTGATCTCAATACAGGAACAACATTCAAGGCAAATGGAGATATGAGGGTACTATTTATTCTAAGTGGTGCTCTTCAATATTTTGATGAGAATAATCAGATCACAGGCCAAGACGATATTTATACCGTACTGAAGAAGTATAAGGATTATTGCCGCTTACACGGGTTGGAATTCAGAGAAGATCTTATTTATTGAATTAATAGGTGTTACAACAAGCGTCTTGACTAACCATCTCCATTATGGTTATCATAGACACATGAAGTCCTTGATTGGGAGGGGTACACAACAATGAAATATTCTAAAGCGACGAACTATGCCCTCCACACGATGCTTTATTTGATTGCTGTAGCAGCGGATAGACCTGTAGGCGTTCAGCAGCTCGCTGAAAAACAAGGTGTATCTCCGACCTACCTTTCGAAGATCCTGACTAAGCTGGTGAAGGCAGGGCTGATCGAATCTGCATCCGGCGCAAATGGCGGGTATAGGGTGAAAGGGAGAAAAGAAGATATTTCCTTTCTAGACGTCATTCATGCGATTGAAGGCACTACTTCATTGTTTGAATGCTGCCAAAGTGAAAATCCCCATTGCCTTATAAATCACGTAATGGTCGCCGCTGAAGAAGACATGGAGCGCCATTTAAAGAATGCGAAGTTGGCGGATCTTGCCAAGCAAGCGGGCTTGTCCTTGTGATTACAAGGGCAATTTTTATTCAGTAATTATAGATATCATTTATCTATAAAGTCTTTAATTAAACGAATGGAGGGATTTATCATTAAGATTTATGATGTAGCTATTGTTGGAGGCGGACCGGCAGGATTAAATGCGGCATTGGTGCTTGGCAGAGCCAGAAAAAATGTGGTTTTGTTCGATAATAACGACCCAAGAAACAAGGTAACACATGCATCTCACGGATTCATAACACGGGATGGAGTTGAACCAGCCGAGTTTCGGCGCATTGCTTTGGAGGAGGTGCTGAGTTATCCAACCGTTCAGCATTCGCAGAAGGAAGTGACCGATATTCAGCGATCGGACAATGTCTTCACGGTATCCACCTCCGATGGTGAGAAAATGCAAGCCAGCAAGGTGATTTTATCCGCAGGGTTGAAGGAGATCTTGCCCGAGATTGATGGGATCCGTGATTTTTATGGAAAAAGTATATTCCAATGTCCATTCTGCGATGGCTGGGAGCTTCGCGATCAACCGCTGGTTGTGATCTCGGATATGCCAAGCGTAATGCATAAAGTGAAATTGCTGCTTCACTGGAGTAATGATCTGGTTGTATGTACGAATGGCAATGACGTTCTTACAGATGAACAACGGGAGCAGTTGGCGTTCCGAGGAATACCGGTTATTCAGACTCCTATCTCAACTTTATCCGGGCAAAATGGGGTACTGGAGAAGGTCCACTTTACGGATGGTTCCTTTATTGAACGAAGCGGCGGGTTTATTGATCCTATTCAACTTCCTAAGGCTGCTTTCCAAGAGTCATTGGGTTATCAAACGACTAGCAACGGTGGAATCGAGACCAGTGAGATGGGCAAGACCACCGTGGATGGCGTCTACGCAGCAGGGGATTCGGCTTATGTAATGCCGTCGCAATTAATCTACGCCGCGGCTTCCGGCAGCAAAGCAGCAATGGCGGTTATGGCTGTTCTGACAGAGGAAAATTGGCTGAAGCAATAAAATGGAGAAGTGTGCATGCGAAATGCACACTTCTTTTTTATGTAATAAAGGGGTATTCATCTGCGCAACATATACATGAACTTTCTGGAAGAGGAGGTAATCAGAGTGGAAGCCGAGGATGTGAGTGAATATTTAGCGATCAATCAAGATGTGTTGCAATCTATTTTTCATAACTGCGCTGATGTGGTATTTCGCACTTTGAAGCTATCGGAGAATTCGAGCATTCTGCTTGTTTACATACAAGAACTGACGGATTCTAACGAATTGGAGCAGATTATTTCTGCGTGTATGGTTAGCGGTAGCGAGCGGCTAACTCAATATAAAATAGTAACACGCATATCGGATATTGTAGCTAAAGTGCTGAAAGGGAGTACTGCAATCATTATAGATGGTAAACCATATGCTTATATAGCAGGTCTGACCTCTTTCCAGCATCGCGCGATTAGTGAGCCCTCGAACGAAGCATCTATTCGTGGTCCACGTGAGGGTTTCACCGAAGATCTAAACACGAATAAGAGCTTAATTAGAAGAAAAATAAGTCATCCAAATTTAAAGTTTGAAAGTCATCAAGCAGGAGAACTTACCAATACTGAATTTGTTGTTAGTTATATCGAGGGAAAAGTTAAACCAGAACTTCTCCAGGAAGTCTCTAGAAGACTGAAGGCTTTCCGCACGAATCAACTGCTTGATTCTGGTTATATTGAAGAATTCATTGAGGACAAGAGCTTTTCCTTATTCCCCCAAATCCAGAATACAGAGCGTCCGGACACGGTTGCCGCGAGTTTATTGGCAGGGAGAGTGGCCATTATCGTTGACGGTTCTCCAAACGCTTTGCTCTTGCCAATGACATTCTGGTCCGGATTTCAAGCAGCGGAAGACCATTATGAACGTTTCATCTATGTATCTGCTGTTAGATTTTTACGGTTCTTATTAGCTATTCTGTCCTGCCTGCTTCCATCTATATATGTTGCGCTAACGACATTCCATCCCCAGATGATCCCACTGGCTCTTATGCTTAGTATTTCAGTATCCAGAGAAGGCATTCCGTTTCCGACCGTTATTGAGACGTTATTAATGGAGCTTATGTTCGAGGGGTTGCGAGAAGCGGGTCTACGTCTGCCTAAAGCAATTGGGTCAGCCGTAAGTATCGTAGGCGCATTAGTTATTGGGGAAGCAGCTGTTCAAGCTGGATTTATCTCTGCTCCTATTGTCATGATTGTTGCAGGTACTGGTATAGCCTCGTTTGCATTTCCCAGTTATAGCCTTGCATTACCGTTTCGAATGTTACGGTTTCCACTGCTCATATTTGGGGGATTTCTTGGATTGTACGGTGTTGCGATAGGAATTATGTTTATCATGATTCATCTAGTGTCACTTAAGTCGTTCGGGGTTCCTTATTTAAGCCCAATGGCTCCTGTTGCACCTAAATTCTGGAAAGATACACTGATTCGAATGAACAAACGTTACATATCGGGAAGGCAAAAACAATGAAAAGAAGCAGTTATTCCATCCTTTGTGTAATTGTAATACTGAGTGTTCTCCTTACAGGTTGCTGGGACAGGAATGAGATAAACGATTATGCTTTCTGGATTGGAACATCCTTAGATCTATCAGAAGACGGTCAGCTTGAAAAAAGCGCTCAAATCGCCGTTCCATCGGGCATTAGCAGCTCCAGAGGAGGGGGCGGTGGAAGTGAAGGAAGGGCAAATATTGTAGTAACCGCTTCTGGGGCTTCGATTGTTGATTCCATGCAGCAAATTCAAGATAAGCTGCCCCGGAGGATTTTTCTAGGACATCGCAGGTCTATTTTCATCGGAGAAAAAATGGCCCGCAAGGGAATTCTCGATATAATGGATCAATTCACGCGAAATACGGATACGCGAATGCGGACAGATATTTTCGTTGTGAATAATGGAAAAGGAAAGGAATTGTTAGATATTAACAGTCCTTTCGAACAATTCTCGACGATTGTCGCGGTTAATCAAGACCGATTTTGCCGATTAGGAGACACTGCCTTAAGGGATGTGTTACTCGATGTTGGACGTGATGGTATTCGGCCATCAATGCCGATGGTTGATATTGCTCCCAAGAATAAGCAAGAGAAACAACAAATTATCGAGGTTAGATCCGTTGCTATTTTTAATAATAAGCTGCGGATGGTTGGAGAAGTCAGCGGGAGAGAGTCACTGGAATTGTTTTGGGTCAAAGGGGTGCTAAAGAATCTATACTTGACGGAAGAAACGGGACAAGGCAGCGTATCTCTGTATGAATCTAATCTTAAAAAAAGCGTTGTTACGGAAATCAAAGACAATAAGCTTAAAGCCCATGTGAAACTCGTGGGAACTGGACGGGTGCTTGAAAACAATACGAATATTGATCTTTCCGTAACTACCGAACGAATCCGTTTAGAACGAGAGTTAAATAAAATGAAAGCTAAGCAAGTAGAAGAGACAATAAAAAAGCTACAGAGTCAATACGGGCAGGACGTGTTCGGATTTGGAGAAGAGATACATAGAGAACATCCTTACTACTGGAAAGGAATTCGGACCAAATGGGATCAGCTTTTCCCTACACTTGAAGTGTCTGTTGAGGTCAGATTGAAAATACAGAGTACAGGGGATATAGGCAAGCGCGTCCCGGGAATAGGAGATAGAAATTGAAAATTTCAACTTGGCAGTTGTTCTGGATCTTCACTACGTTAGAAATCTCGATGAGCATATGGCTGACTGTATCGCCAACGATTGAGATAGCTAGACAGGACGCCTGGATCTCCCTTGTGGTGGCAGGCGTCATTGGTCTTGTTGTGACCATGATATTAATTCGAGTCAGTCAGTGGCATGCTTCCCATACCTTGGTTGAGTTTACTCAGAAGCTATTTGGAAAATGGGTCGGCAAAGGAATTGCTATCCTGTATATTATGATGTGGTTTTCTGTAGCCGCTGATATATTAAGAATATTTTCATTATTTATTAATCAATTTCTATTTCACGATACGCCCGTATGGATCATCGCAGTTCTTATGGTCGCAGCTATGGTGTATATCAACTATGCAGGAAACATCGAAGCGATTGCCCGCTTTAGTGAAATGGCAGGGCCATTGCTGCTGGTGGGGATTATCATTACTTTTGCGTTGAATATAACTAATCTGCACCCATCGCTTCTTTTGCCTGTATTTGCGGATTCCGGTGTCATACCGATTTTGAAGGGTTCATTGGTAAATGCTTCTTTCTTAGGGGAATCGATGATGATCATGATGTTGACCCCGTTCATCGCAAATTCAAAAAAATTGATGAAGCCAACGCTGCTGGCGATTGGTACTCCATCATTAATTGCTGTAGTGACGGCGGTTATGGTTGTCGCAACCTTCGGAACTAATATTGGATCCACCTTATACTTTCCGTATTTTAGCATGGTTCGATTTATTAATTACCTGGAATTCATTCAAAACATGGATGTCTGGATCGTGTTCATCTGGATCTTCAGCGTATTTATCAAGTTGTCCATTTATTTGTTCATTAACAGCTATGGAACTGCACAATTATTAGGCATCAAGAACTGGCGGGCAGTGATCGGATATGCTGCAGCCATCATTTTGGCTATAGCCTTAATACCTGCCAATATCGTTGGCATGTTGGATTACGCGAATTTTGTATGGATCAAATACATATTCCCGATTTTTATTGTTGGGTTTCCGATTGTTTTTCTACTCGTTAGCTTGATTCGAGGCAGGAAATTAGCAGCATCCTAGTGTGACTTTATCACAGATTAGCGTTCAGCTTTTGTGCTAATATTATAATCGCTAATTCTTAAGGAGGAGCTGAACGGATTGATTCTATCTGAATATTTATCGCGAATCATAACACTATTCCCTAGCTTGGCAGACATAACGGAGCAGGATTGGAATCAAGACGGCATCAAAGTCCTTCAGATGGAACCAAATTATATTATTGAAGAAGGACAATTTCTGGAGTACGTCGTTATGGTGTTAGAGGGCACAGTTAGAATGTATAAAGTAAGCACCAGTGGCCGGGAAATCACATTGTACAGGATTCATAGCGGAGAATGTTGTCCACTAATGAGCTCTAGTGTTTTGGGAGAGTCCGAATATGAAGCTTCAGCTTGCGTAGAAACAGCCGGCCTTGTGCTGATGATTCCTGCGGATATTTTCAGAGAGTGGACGGATCGATATCAAAGTTTCCGGCAGTATATATTCAAATCTTTTGCCAGACGGATTGTCATTATGTCTAATCTGCTCGACAGCATCAACTTCAAATCCATCCGGGGAAGAATTTCGGAATTCCTTATTCAAATGGTTAATCAGACCGGAAATTCCCATACCCTGCATATAACGCATGACAGCTTGTCCGTTGAGCTAGGTACGGCTCGCGAGGTGATTAGCAGAACGTTGAAGGGACTTGAGAAGGAAGGAATCATTCAACTTTCGAGAGGGAAAATTACGATAAGAAATCATAGCGCGCTTGAACGGTATATAGAGTAATAAATGATCAGCCACCTGTTAGGTGGTTTTTTTGTTGTAAGTGACGAAGTTACGGTTCTTTCTTTTTAGCCTTGGTATGATCGTAACTGTAAGACAAACAAACAAATCTTCAAAACACGAGAGGAGAAATAAATGATGAAAAACGTTGGAGGAACAGACCGTGCTATTCGGATTATTGTAGGGATTGTATTGTTATCCTTATTTATTGTCCTGCCAGGCTACTGGAAATTAGCGGGTCTAATTGCTTTACCATTTCTAATAACTGGCTTGGCACAAAAATGCGCCATCAATAAATTATTAGGCCGCAATACTTGCCGCATCAGATAATAGTGTGCGAGCTAAATTCCTTCATAAATATTGACAACTCTGTTTAACAATGATAGTCTCACTTAGATGCAATTGATATCGATTATCATTATTGATTGCGATAATTAAGCTATTATGGAGGAAAGCACAAATGAAAAAGTTTTTACAAGTAAGTTTGGTTCTGCTATCTATTCTAATAATTACAGCAGCTTGTAGCTCGAAAAATACGAATAACACCAGCAACGTTACACCTAGTAATGATACAGCGACTGGTTCTATCGTGATTAAACATGGTAAAGGCGAGACTAAGCTTGAGAAGCCGGCAGTGCGAGTTGTCGCTTTGGAGTGGATCTTCTCAGAGGAATTAATCGCATTAGGAATTCAGCCAGTTGGAAATGCGGACAATAAGGAATATACGCTATGGGTCACTAAAGAAGCGGCACTCGCAGATAACGTTACAGATGTCGGCTTGCGTTGGGAGCCTAACCTGGAGACGATCGCGGCGTTAAAACCTGATCTGATTATTTCCAATACAGATAATAACGATGCGATTTATGATCAGCTTAACGCGATCGCTCCAACGATTGAATTTGATCCTTATCCGAACGAAGGAGACGCTTATACAGGAATGGTCAAAGACTTCAAAACCATTGCTCAAGCAGTAGGTAAATCGGAGGAAGCAAATAAAGTGCTTGCCGATCTGGATCAGCATTATGCAGAGGCTAAGGAAAAGCTTGCAGCAGCTGGCAAAGACAAATTTAATTATGTAATTACGCAAGGATTCAGCAGCCAGAATTCGGTAACGCTTAGGATGTTTACGGATACGTCAACAGTCGTTCAAACGCTCAATCGTATCGGTATTACCAGCGATTGGAAGTCAGACAAATTTGAGAAGTATGGTTTTACAGATGCGACCTTCGAGGCTCTGCCCGCAGTGAGCGATTCCAACTTCATATATATTGTCCAAGATAACGATAATGTTTTTGGTGACACTGTGAAAGATAACACGGTTTGGAACGGATTGAATTTTGTTAAAGAAAACCGGACTTATGGCATTGGTGGAGACACATGGACCTTTGGCGGCCCACTATCTTCCAAAGTATTAGTTGATCGTGTTGTTGAAGCTATTACAAAATGAGAACGTTTAGTTTATTCGTGAGCGGCTTAGCCGCTCTCTTCTTATTGTCGATAGCCAGTTTTTGTTTTGGAGAAGCTCAGATTTCTTTCAAAGTTGTCTTAGATGCGCTGATTCAGCGCGAAGATCTGCCCTTACATAATGTGGTATGGGATATGCGCATGCCGCGTGCAATATTAGGCATTTTCTCCGGGGCAGGGCTTGCGGTAGCCGGGGTTTTGCTTCAGACGATTACTAAAAATCCGCTAGCATCAACAGATACACTTGGTATTAATGCTGGTGCTTATTTTATGGTTGTTGCGGGAACGATCTTTTTCCCTAGCCTTCTTCACCAGTCACCGTTTCTCTTTGCCGCCGCTGGCGGAGGTCTTGCAGCAATGAGTGCCTATTTGCTTGGAGGCGGTCGAGCTACAAGTCCAATCCGACTAGCCCTCTCCGGTATGATTGTAGCGATGGTAATTGGCTCATTTACAAGCGCCCTGCATATATTTTACGCTACGGAAACACAATCGCTATTTTTATGGGGCTCAGGCTCGCTTGCGCAACTCGATTGGAAAGGTGTTTCATATGCCTGGCCTGGAGTCAGCGCTATTATAATCGTAGCTTTTTTCATGGGCAAGCAATTCGACGTCTTTAACTTGGATCAGTCCACTGCGCAATCATTAGGTCAGAAGGTTGAACTTACTCGCTTTGCGGGATTGGCGCTTGCCGTGCTGGTTGCTGCAGTCGTGGTTAGCGTAGTTGGTCCTATCGGATTTGTTGGTCTCGTCGCCCCTCACTTAGTACGCATGAGTGGACTGCGAAGGCATAATTGGCTCATTCCCGCCGCAGCCCTTTGGGGAGCCGTATTGCTCACTGCAGCAGATGTTCTGACGCGAATGGTTCGCAGCAGCATGGGGGAGATGCCCGTTGGCGCGATGATGGCGATAATCGGAGCACCATGGTTTATTTGGCTCATACTTAAAAAAATGAAAGGAATCTCGGGTTCTCTATCAAGCTCATCCATGTCTATTGGCAGAACTCGTGTTCACCTTTCCTTCCCGCTTATTGCATTCAGTATGCTTTTCTTAGTTGTCGCATTCATTCTTGTAAGCATGACTATGGGCGGCACACGTATCCCATTAAGTCAGCTATTCCCGAGTCTGATGGGGGCTGATCAAGCGGGTACTTATTCCATACTTATGAATTTACGATTGCCTCGAACCCTTGTTGCTGCAGGTGCTGGCATTGCACTAAGCGTAAGTGGTGTTCTTATTCAAGCAGCTGTTCGTAATCCATTAGCTGATTCTTCTATATTGGGAGTAACCTCGGGAGCTGGTTTCGGAGCATTACTGGTACTCATTTCCTGGCCGCAAGTTTCGATAATCTTTATTCCGATTGCTGCTATTGGCGGAGCTGTTATTGCTGCAGGCGTCATCTTTCTTTTCGCGTGGCGAAAGACGCTCAACCCGTCAGTTGTTATTCTACTGGGGATTGCGGTTTCCGCTATTGGATCCGCCGGCATTCAAGCTTTAATGGTACTGGGGCCATTATGGGGGAGTACAGGTTACATATGGTTGACGGGTTCGACATACGGTCGCACATGGGATCAATTCCTCATGATCTGTATCTTTCTAGTCGTTCTCCTGCCGATTGCATGGTGGCTTGGTCGTAAGTTTGACTTACTCGCATTTTCTGATGACAGCTCTATAGGATTTGGTTTGCCGGTGCGTAAAACACGATTAATAGCTATGACTGTGGGTGTTCTATTATCCGCCGGTGCTGTGGCTGCTGTTGGAATGGTAGGCTTTCTCGGTTTAATTGTCCCTCATATGATCAGAAGCGTAATTGGACATAATACGCGACAATCTATTGTATTATCAAGCTTACTTGGGGCACTGCTGCTTGTATTGGCCGATACGATTGGTCGAACGATCCTTGCTCCGGTTGAAATTCCATCCGGAATATTAATTACATTGATTGGTGCACCTTATTTTCTATACTTAATGTTTCGTTCGCAAAAGAAGACGTTTTAGGTTATTAGTTAGTGAGCTCAATAAAGACATGACGACAGCCGATCACTATGATCGGCTGTCGTTTTCTCATTATTGATTAGCGTAACTATTACTTTATTAATGCGTCCTAATTGTGGAAACATACAAATAACAAGCTTTGTGGAGGCGTAAAAGTTGAATAGAATATTATTGATTTTAATTATTGCTTTAATTGGAACGCTGCTTGGTTGTAGTAAACAACCTGATAAAGGCGATTATATCATCGAAAAAGAAAACGAGAGTAACATACCTACAATATATGTGGTTCATCATATCACGGAAAAAGAAGCTAGGACTAAATCTCTTCATGATTTTTTAGTCAATGATGATGAGAATGATGTGGTACTGTACCACGTAAACGATATTAAACTATATAATGACCTGGATATTGGCGAAAGGGTAACTGTAAAACCAGGGGGATATACGATGTTATCTTATCCCCCTCAAGCAGTTGCTGAAGAAATCATTAGATATTCAAAAAGAAATTAACTGCGCAAAACGGTGATCACAAAATGTTGAGGCTCTTCAAGGCCTCCAGTGTAACCGTCTTGGCAGTTGTTCCGCTGCTGTCGACGTTTGCGGCGAACACCCAGTCGGTCGTCCCGCGCTCCACATAGCCCACATACCAACCGAGCCCCATGTCGGACAAGCGTGTACCTGTTTTACCATGAACAGTGTATTTGTCCTGATCGTCATCGATCATGATGCGCTTGACGGTCTTCATCGTCTGCTCTTGGAAGGGCAGAGTCTCGTCCACTAGGTCTTCCATGAAACCGACTTGCTCTTGCGCCGAGATCGTTAGCGAGCTGTTCAACCAAAAGGTATCGATGCCCCCGCTAATATCCATATTACCGTAATGAATACGCTCAAGGTAGCTCTTCATCCTCTCGGCCTCGATGTCTCTAGCCATCTCCTGGTAATACCAGATTGCGGATGCCCGCATTGCCGAGCCCAGCGTATGGTCTCGGTTCCATACCTCGAACGGCCGAACGATGCCGTCCCACCGCTTGACCTCATATTCGTCCAGCACTGCTCCAACCTCGAGTCCTATTAACGCGTTTGGTACCTTGAATGAAGATTCTGGCGTGAACCGTTCCCGGCTGCGTTCGGGATTACAGACGTAAACGCGGTCAGTCTTCAGGTTTTTGACAATCAAGGTGCCATGCACGTCATGAAACAGCTCGTCACAGGGCAGCTTTATTTCTTTTGGTGCGGCATTCACGGGAAGAGCCGCTGTACTCGTTGTGCCAGCGAACAGCAGTGCGGCAAACGTTAAGGTGACTCGGTTAATCTTTTTCCAACTAATCAAGTTGCATTCCTCCTCGGGCTTCTTCATAATGGCGTAACAGTTGTCGACAACACTGAGTATAGAGGTATGTAAGGCTTGACTGCACATCCGTTTGAAGTGAGTGTACCCATACAGTTGGTATGAAGGAGGCATGTAAAAATGCTTTATGAAGCGATTGTGGAAAAGATCCTTCAAGAGATGAAGAACGGTAAGCGGAAGCCAGGGGACAAGCTGCCGTCAATCCGGGAAGCGGCAGAAACGTTCGGCTGCAGCAGAAATACAGTGATTCGGGCGTACGGAGAGCTCGAGCAAAAGCACCGAATCTATGCCGTACCTCAGAGCGGTTATTATGTCGCGCACCGAAGTTCAGGCGAGGTGGAAGGAAGAGTGGCAACGGAGAAGCAGGACGTCATCGATTTCGAATGGGCAGGCCCGGACCGGAACGCCATGCCGTACCGAGATTTTCAGCACTGCATGAACGAGGCAATCGAACGGTACCAAGAGGACATGTTCACTTATTCAGAGGGGCAGGGTCTTGCTTCGCTGCGGCTACAGCTGACCCGGCATCTACGGGATTTGCAGGTGTTCACGGTTCCAGAGCGCATTTATGTGGTGACTGGCTCTCAGCAGGCGCTGCATTTATTAGTGGGGCTGCCTTTTCCGAACGGTAAGAGAAATATCGTCGTGGAGCAGCCAGTGCATCCCGGTATGGTCGAATCGTTGCGAGGATATGGGGGAGAAGTGCATGGCATCCGGTACGAGGAGGGCGGCATGGATCTGGAGCGGCTGGAGGTACTGTTCCGGGATGGAAACGTTAAGTTCTTCTACACCGTCTCACGTTTCCACAACCCAACCGGGTACAGCCACACGAACGAAGCACGTAAGCGCATGGTTGAAATGGCACAGAGGTATGACGTGTACATTATTGAGGATGATTACATGGGCGACTTGGACTTCAATCAGAGGAACGACCCCATGTTCGCATACGATCCATCCGGAGTGGTCATCTATGTAAAAAGCTTTTCTAAAGTTATGCTCCCAGGCTTGCGCCTTGGGCTGGTCGTATTACCGGACGGGCTACGGGAAGGGTTCCTGCAAGCGAAAGCTGCTGCTGACGTACATTCGCCATTATTGACACAGGGGGCACTTGAGGTGTACCTCGAGAGCGGCATGTTCGCCGCTCACATAGGCCGGATGCGAGAGATCTACCGCCGCAAAGCAGTGCTGTTGCAGGAGGCATACCGCAAACATTTGCCACCTGGAACCATTTACACTAGATCGAACTCTGGCTTCTATACCACTATCGGGCTGCCAACCACGCTCAAGGCTAAGGCAGTAGCTGAACATCTACTGGAGCGCGGAGTGCGAGTTGATCCGGCCCAGCGCATGTACCTACCGAAGTTCAGGGAGGAGAATGTCCTCCGTCTAAGTGTCTCGCAGGTGGAGGAAGGACTCATCGAGCCAGGCATCCGAGCCATTGGTGACGGAATTCGGGAGCTGCTCCGGCAGCACACAGAAGTGAAGTTTGTGAAGCGAGGGTAGCCGCCCCCACAACCTCACCACTTCCTGATAGGCTTTGGGGAACGTAATATCACGTGCGGTGTGACGCTCTCCATTGGCTAGGAGTAATGCCGGTTACTTTTTTAAACACGGTGCTGAAATGCTGGCTCGTCTTGAAGGCAAGACCTAAAGCAAGTTGGGTGATGGAAATATCGGAGTGCGTTAACAGCTGTGCGGCGTGTTCCACTCGAGAACGTTCTACGAATGAGGAGGGAGACTGACCAAAGCTTTGCCGGAACAAGCGGTAAAAATGAGATTCACTTACCCCTATTGAGGCAGCGATGTCTCGATTGTTCCATTGCAACTCAGGATTTCGTTGGATGTTTTCCGTAATGAAACGCAAGGCAGTCTGCAGGTCCTCAGGAATATGTAAATCAGGAGAAGGCTCGGTCATGTTAAGAAGTAGATCAAGCACAAGATGCCGGACTTTCAACTTAAGCCATGGCTGTGCTTCCGATTGAAGAGCTTGCTGCAGCTTACCGAAACTAATTTTCAACTGGACATTGGTTCGTATGATTCTTGGCAGACCTCGTAATTTTTCTATGACAGCGGCTGCCTCACTCTCGCAAAGACCAAGCCACGAGGAAGAGTCCATTGAAGGTATTCTTACAATCATCCACCAGATCGTGCAGGGTTCCATAAAATCCATACGCGCTCGGTGAGGCTCATTCGGGCGGGTATGAAACAGTTCGCCGGCTCTTGCTTCATAATATTGTCCATTGACCTCCCAAGTTACTTTCCCGCTTTCTGTCAGCACAAATTCAAAGGCTCCATCATGCTCATGATGAGACAATTTCATAGCTTCTGTAAAATGATCATACCCAAGCATAAGAAGCTCGGGAACCTGGCTGACATTGGAATGGTCACTACTATTATCTGCTTCATATTCCCATCGTCCAGAACGGCTTTTCACGGTTGTCATCAGCTGATCTCCTTGTGTCCAATCATATCTATGTATAAAATCCTATTCGATAGTTTTCGGGAAGTCAAAGCCTATATAAGCTGATATCTTAAGAGGGTGAATAATTAATAGTGATGAGGTGGAATGATGGGTTTTATTCCTTATGAAGTAACTGCACAAGATAAGCAGGATTTCGAAAGTAACGGCTATTGGATCAGCCCTAAGCTTATTGATGATGAGACAATTGAAAAGCTTCGGCTGGCGCATGAACGGATCTGGTCATCTGATTTCGATGGTGACGGCTACCCTATGCATGACATCCGATTACCCGAGAATAAATTAGCATTGCGTAAACATGATAACGGCTGGTGGATTAACGACGAGGTTCGAAGTGTTGTAACTCATCCGGATTTAGGGCATATGTCCGCCGAGTTGCTTGGTGAATCCTCTATTAGGCTATGGCATGATCAGATCATCTACAAGCCTAGTGCTGCAGGTCAGGAGACGAGGGTAGGCAATGTCGGATGGCATCAGGATTATGGATTTTGGAGATGCAGCAGTACAACAAATATGGTAACAGTCTGGATTGCCTTGCAGGATACCGATCTTAGCAACGGAGGAATGAGAACAATTCTGGGCTCTCACAAGTGGGGAATTGTTGAAGGCAGTGCTGCTTTTTTTGATCAGGATTTGGAAGGACTTAAACAGAAATTCTCAAAAGGCGACTGGAACGATGAACCGTGTATTTTAAAGGCTGGTCAAGCTAGCTTCCACCATGGATTAACGTTCCACGGCTCGGGTCCTAACCTGTCTGAGTATCCACGGCTCTCCATAGTTGCACATTTGATGCCTGGTGATACGGTCTATAAGGCAGGCAGAGGCAGACATGATAATATTCGTCTGCTTGGTCCTCGTCCATACGACGGCCAGCCTTTCAATAATGAATATTTCCCTTTGCTTTACAGCAAATAAGATGCATAGATGGAAGGAAGGGCATATGCCTTTCCTTTTTTTGTTAAGTGATGGGCAGGATAACGTAATGACTATGCAGAATCAGTTTGTATCTTACATTTCAATAAAAAGCCTCCGACCCGGTGGATATCTGGCATTTTGGAATGCGAATCATGTATTCCCAGACAATGGTGATCCACTCTTCCGTGAAATTCAATCTGTTTATCATGAGATTGGTGAAGGTAGACCGGTAGAAAACAACGACTGGCCTCGACCA
This sequence comes from Paenibacillus sp. J22R56, assembly GCF_056269375.1. NCBI lineage: Bacteria > Bacillati > Bacillota > Bacilli > Caryophanales > Paenibacillaceae > Paenibacillus > Paenibacillus sp. J22R56. Next base: position 307,842 of record NZ_JBWDNV010000006.1, on the reverse strand, counting down.
GGAGAACTTCATGAGCAAAGAGCTGAAATTGAGAAGAGCGGGCTTTTTGAGGTTGTTCATTTACGGCATTTTGATTGGGAGCGTATTTACCAAGTTGAAGAATACATACAACTCCTTAGAACTTTCTCCGGACACATACTGATGGAAGAATGGAAACGCGAAAAACTCTTCAACGAGATTCGAGTTCGACTTAATAGTCGCGGGGATAAGTCGGTTCGTCGACACTGGGGTGCTGTTCTACATGTTGCCCGTCGAAAAGATGGCTAATGTAGATAGTGAAACATGCTAACTTAAAGGAGGAAAGAGTCATGCTGTATATCTTTGGCGGTCTGCCAGGCACCGGAAAGTCTACGTTATCGTCAGCTTTGGCTAGGGAACTTCGGGCAACGTACCTTCGGGTTGATGTTGTAGAGCAGGCTATGCGAGCTACCGGACTCAGTGTCAATGGACCTGAGGGTTACATCGTGTGTTATGAAATTGCAAAGCAAAGCCTCCGTTTAGGACATGATGTGATAGCAGACACGGTTAATCCTATTCAAATAACTCGTCATGATTGGCGAAATGTAGCGGAGTCTCTGGAAATTCCATTTGTCGAGATCGAAGTGGTATGCTCAGACGAAAGTGAACATAGACATCGAATTCTTACGCGTAAAACGGATATATCCGGCTTAATGCTCCCCACGTGGGATCAGGTTAAGAACAGGCATTATGAAGCTTGGGACCGCGATCATATCATAATAGACACGGCGAAACATACTGTGGAGGAAAGCTTGCTAGCGTTACGCAAACGGTTAGGTCTTGAAAATTAATCGATAAAAAGATGACTCATCATAAAAGTACTGAACATTACGAGGCAGCCAGAACGGCTGCTGTTTTAATTAATAAATTTGAGGTGTGTTCCCTTGGTTACTGTTTCGACAGAGATTGAAATTAAAGTTTGTTGATGAGATGATAAGCGGTGCTTTTAAGAGTATGAGACATGAGCATGAATTTATTGATTTAGGAAATCGAACGTTGATGAGAGATACCTTACTAGCCGAAAAAGCAGTTTGATGGTGTAATACGTAAGAAAATATAACACCTTTATGCAAAAAAAGAGAACGTGCCCGAGTTATTCTCGAGCAACGTTCTGCAATATTCTTCGATCTAATGGTATACCCTTATTTACCGTTAAACGCGCTCAACATCCAAACGTGTTGCTCAAGCTTTTTATGGATGGCAAGTAACATGTCTGCCGTTGTTTCATCGCCGGCTTCTTGTGCGATTTCCATGCCTTCCTTCAATTCATCGATAATAGACGTGAAGTCTTTTATTAGTTGGTCAACCATCTGTTCAGCCGTTTCCTTGCCGCTGGCTTCCTTGATTGTGGACTCTTCTAGAAAGTCGTTCATTTTGGCAATTGGCTTGCCCTTCACCGCGAGCAGACGCTCAGCGATTTCATCGACGTGTAACGCAGCTTCCTCGTATAACTCTTGGAATTTTACGTGCAGCGTAAAGAATTGCGAACCTTTCACATACCAGTGATAGTTGTGAAGCTTAACATAGAGGACGCCCCAGTTGGCGATCTGGCGGTTCAAGAGTTGTTGAACGGATTGTGTTGTTTTTGTAGTCATGGATTATTCCATCCCTTTCAAGTTAAATTGAATTATTAATATTATTATATCTAAACCTAAATACGTTAAATGAAACATCGATGCTTAAAATGGAGACAAAATGACAACAGCTTACAAGTTAAAATTAAATACATAGTTTAAAGATGGGAAATAAAATGCAACGTAGATCGTTTCAATTTAATATGAGACATTTTCACGGAATTAAAGAATGGATTGCAGACGCTCAACCAATTAGTAATAAGAGTAATAAATTTTTAGTCCTCACTAAAAATAGTAAGATTTATGAATTGGATACTAAAAATGAAGTTATTACTGAGTTGTTTAGCTTTGATAGTGAAGGAATAATACTTTACGAGAAAGTCTCACTTCTGGTATCTGGAAAGAACGAACTAATTGCCGTATATAATACATTCGGTAGACATGGGATTGTAATAGATGTCCATTCAAAATCGATAATAATGCGTTTTAATCGAGATGATTATCATTCTGAACAAACCGTTTTTCCTGTTGCTTTTACCTATCATAACAATCAAATATTAATGATTCATGGTACAAAATGGAATAGGCTGGATATTACAAATCCTTTAACCCACGAAGTCTTTTCTAATAGAAATGATCCTAAATTCGAATTATCTGAAAACAAATCTACAGAATCAGAACATTACTTGGATTATTTCCATGGGCAGTTACTAGTTTCTCCTGATTATAAATGGATTGTAGATAACGGTTGGGACTGGCATCCTGCTGGATGTGTGACAGGGTGGAGCATTTCTGAGTGGTTACAAAACCGATGGGAGTCTGAAGACGGTAAGAGCAAAATGAACCTGTGGAGCTGGAAAGAAGATTGGAACGATCCAATATGTTGGATTAGTGATAATGAGATTGGCTTAGTTGGTAGACAAAATTCTGATTTTATTGATGAGAATGAGAGCTTTGATGATAGATGTTTTTTTAGAAAGGTAGATGTAAGGACAGGTAGCGTATTGAATGAGTTTCCTATTGCACCAGGCAATATATATTTTGATGCATACTTATTTTCATGTTCCAAGGACGCAGGAATAAAAATATATGATGTTAATTCTGGTGAACTACAATACGAAAATAAGGAATTAATTATAGATAATTATCATCACAAATCAAAAGAGTTTATCAGATATGATAGTGAACAAGAACAAATAGTAATCTATAGGTTGATTGAAGACATTAACATACTTTAAAAGGGGATACTCAAATGTCATGTTTTATTTGTGATAAGCATCTTGGCATTTCAAATCAACCGCCTGGTGGATATTTTTATGAAGATGAGAATTGGAAAGTTTGTCACTTTCCCGCAGACCAATCCGTTCTTGGGCGTATTGTATTGGAATCTAAACGTCATTTTTTGGATTTTGCTGAGATGACAGAAGAAGAGGCTGCATCTTACGGAGGTGTAATAAAGTTATTGTATGCAGCATTAAAACAGGTCACAGAAGCAGAACGGGTGTACCAACTCATAACTATTGATGGTACTCCACATTTTCATGTGCATTTTATTCCTCGAGGACGCGATGGCTGGCTTTAAGATCGATTGTCACAATGCGCCCATAAGGTGCTTATAAGGCAACAATTCTTTTTAGGAGGTTTTAGAGTGTCAACAGAGAAAAAAGCTACGTACTCCGGGTGGTCAAACATCATGTACTCCATGCAACTGCATTGGAGGGCGAGGCCGCTTACGTTGATTTGCTGTGCCGTCTCGGTGCTTGTTGGCGTCGGTGTGCCTTTTGTAAGCATCTATATGCCTAAAATTGTCATCGACAACATCACTGCGGGAGTCACGCCAAGCGAGTTTATACTTTCGGTGGGCATTATGGCACTTCTTCTGGCCGCGCTAAGCAGTGCTAAAAGCTACGCCGATCTCATCACCCATGAATCTGTAGGTACCATCAGTATCTTGAAGCACCTCCAAACTATCATGCATAAGCATCTAAATATGGACTACGAGGTGCTGGAAAGTCCCGGATACGCAAAACGGGGCGAGAAGGCGTGGCGTGCCATGCAAAGCAATCACTCTCCAGCCTCCAACATACCGAGAAACCTATCACAGTTTCTAATGAACGTATTGGGTTTTCTTGTATATGGAACGGTTATCGTATCGGTACATCCCCTTATTATTCTCTTTCTAGCCATCTCGGCCGGGATCAATTGGCTTGCACTCTCTCGTGCCCGAAAAGTTGAGAGGGACACGCGGGAAGAGCGGTCAAAGCTTCAAGGAAAACTCTGGTATCTTCAGAAGGTATCGAAGGAGTCGTCCGGTGGCAAAGACGTACGCCTATATGACCTCAGCAGCTTAATCCGCGGTATTTTTCAAAACATACTCGGTACCTCAACCGAAAAGGAACAAAAGGTAGCAACAGGCGATATGAAAGCACAGTTATCGGATGCGGTGCTCAGTCTGATTCGTGATGGTGCCGCGTACGCGTTTCTTATTTACTTGCTGCTGAACGGTGAGATGACATTGGGCAATTTCGTGCTCGTATTTGCCGCCATTGGCGCGTTTGCAGGCTGGTTGTCGGGTATATTGACAAGCGCAAGCGAGTTGATTCGGGCCTTAAGTGAGCTGTCAGATATACGAGATTATCTGGATGTCACCGATCTGTCTAATACAGGCGCCGGCCATGCGCTGCCGTCCGGCGATCTTCTTCCCTCAACGATTACATTAAGAAATGTTGGATATACCTATCCAGAGGCAAAGGAGCCGACCCTTTGCAGCATCGATTTTGAGATCAAGCCGGGAGAGCGCATTGCCATTGTCGGGGCAAACGGTGCGGGCAAGACGACGTTTATTAAGCTTTTATGCGGACTTTATAAGCCAACATGCGGGGAGATTACGCTCGGCGGCGTCGACATCACGCGATATAACAGAGACGAATATTTTTCTCTTTTTTCAACGGTATTTCAGGATATTCATCTCTTCTGCTGTGATATTGCCGGCAATATCTCGCAGCAGTCCCCGGAACAGACAGACTACGAGAAAGTAGAGAAATGTCTCGTCATGTCCGGACTTATGGACAAGGTAAGAGGTCTTGAGAAAGGTGAATCTACTCTTCTTGTTCGTCGGGTGCACGCAGACGCTATCGAACTGTCGGGCGGCGAGAAGCAGAAGCTGGCGCTGGCGCGCGCGTTGTACAAAGACGCGCCGGTTATCATCTTAGATGAACCTACGGCTGCGCTTGACCCGATCGCTGAAAGCGAGATTTATCAGCGATACGCCGAACTGACTGCAGGGCGAACTTCGATTTACATCTCCCATAGGCTGGCAAGCACGCGGTTCTGTGACAGGATTCTATTAATCGACGGCGGCGGCATCGCCGAGTGCGGCACGCACGACGAACTCATGAAATATGGCGGGAAATATGCCGAGATGTTTAATGTGCAGTCTCACTACTATAAGGATGGGGAGGTGACCGATCATGAAGGAGCGTTCCATCTGGCATAACCTGCGCCGCGGATACGGCATCGTAAATGGCTTAACCCCAACCTACATACCGCTTACCATCGCCTCATCCTTTATTAAAGCAGTTCAGCCCTTAATGGTGCTCTTCCTGTCTGCCCAGATCATAAACGAGCTGGCCGGCGAGCGCGACACCAGGCGCATTATGCTGTATGCCGCACTTACAGTAGGGCTTGCGTTTGCCGCTTCAGCTATCAATGCCGCAGTTAACCGCCGGATAACGACATTAAACAGTACGTTGTGGGCGCGTTTCTACTTTTTCCTGGGCAATCGATATATGCAGCTGAATTACGATCAAGTGGAAGATACGATGAATAATGAAAGGTTAGCGGATATTGAAGCTAAGTCGAACGGAAACGGGCTTGGCATTCTGCGCCTGCACTACAGTCTGCCGGAACTATTACAGCCTCTTTTTGAACTGATACTATCTATCATACTGGTTATCGGGATGTTCACATCCACATCATCCTATGAGCAGACATTTATAACATCACCGTATGCTACTGGTTTGCTGATTCTTCTCATCCTCACTATGATTCCCTTTACTTATGTACTCAAAAAGAGGGAGGAGAAAATTCAGAAGAAAGTGTTCGAGGATAACCCGAAGGCAAATACCTATGTGAGTTTCTTCAACGAATATATGCAGGCAAAGAATGCCGCCAAGGATATTCGACTCTATAAACAGGCATCGGCGATAGAGGATCACTACAATAAATCGGTTGGAGCTGAGTACTGGTACCGCATTTTCGACTTGATCGGTAAGAACAATGCATTGTCAGCAGCTATGAATGCCATACTAGGCGGCTGCGTTTATCTCTTTATCGGTTTGCGGGCGCTATATGGCATGTATCCTTTAGGCAGCGTAGTTCAGTACATCGGCGCGGTAACTGGTGCTGTAGGTGCGCTGGCCAAGCTTGTCTCAGTTGTGGGCAATTTTATTACAAACAACCCTTATCTGAACCTCGTGTACGAGTATCTTGACTTGCCGGACAATATGCAAAATAGCGCTAGAAACAGACAAATCCCGCAAGAAGGACTAGAGTTTGAGTTTCGTGATGTCTCGTTCAAGTATCCTGGGTCGGACAATTACGCGATCAAGAACCTTAGCATGAAATTTAATATCGGCGAACGGCTTGCCGTCGTAGGGCTGAACGGCAGCGGTAAGACAACGATGATTAAGCTGCTATGCCGGCTTTATGAACCTACGGAGGGCGTTGTCACGTTAAACGGCATCGACATTAAGGAGTACGACTATTCGGCATATATGGGCGTATTTAGCGTTGTGTTTCAAGATTTTAAGCTGTATTCGTTCTCCCTTGGCTATAACGTTGCCGCATCCGAGCGTTATGACGCAGCATTGGCGGAGGAATCTCTTATCTTGGCGGGGCTGGGCGAAAAGGTTAAGAACATGTCGGAAGGGCTTCATACCTACCTACATAAGGATTTCTCAGACGACGGCGTGGAGATTTCAGGAGGCGAAGCGCAGAAGGTAGCTCTCGCAAGAGCACTGTATAAGAACGCGCCTTTCGTGATATTAGACGAACCTACGGCGGCATTGGACCCGATCGCAGAGTTTGAGATTTATTCCCGATTTAATGAATTAATCGGCGGTAAAACGGCAATCTTCGTCTCACACCGACTCTCGTCCTGCCGATTCTGTCATGATATCGCCGTGTTTCACGAAGGTAGGCTTATTCAACGTGGCTCCCATGATAAGCTTGTGGCCGACCGGGACGGGAAATACGTGGAACTTTGGAATGCGCAGGCTCAATATTACGTTGGGGCATAAGTAAATATCGGACGACAAGTACATCTATACTAAGAAAGTCGCATAAACTGCGGCTTTTTATTTTATGTATAGAAATTCTTAACGCCTGCTCAAGACAAGAACTTCTATACAAAGCTTTCTGGACATGGAGTGAACAAAAGTCGGGTTAAATTTCGGCAAATAAGGGGAAAATAGTGGAGTTTAAGATTCTAGCTCATGGAGTGTGACTTTGCTTGTTTGACTTTTTCCATAAACAGGAGACCTTATCAGCCGTTGAATGGGCTATGCGGGCTATCGTAGGCTATTTCTTTCTGCTTATCGTAGCCAAGCTGCTCGGACAACGTTCCATCTCCCAGCTGCGATTTCTGGACTTCATTATTGCGCTCATACTTGGCAACATTATTGCCCACCCCCTTTCTGACGAAGGGCTGTCGCTCACAGGCTCCATGATCACTACTATTGTTCTTGTATTCCTGTACATGATCACCTCATGGCTCGGTTTAAAATGGAACTTCCTGAAGCATTATCTCGATCCAGCCCCGATGAAGCTGATTCAGCATGGCAAGATCATCATGAAAAATTTAGGCAAAGCCCGTATTTCGGTCGATCACCTCTTCTCGGAGCTGCGCAAGCAGCAAATTGAAGATATTCAGAAAGTCGCCCTTGCCCTATGGGAGCCGGGAGGAACCATCTCCTTCTTCCTGGAGACTCAGTATCAAACTGTTACACCGAAGGACATGAAGATTCCGATCTCCCCATTCTCGTTGGTTAAGCCTATTGTCGTGGAAGGAACCACGAATAGCGCAATGTTAAGGGAGCAGGGGAAAAACGAAGCATGGCTGGCGATGAAGATTCAACATGCACATCTAGATATGAAGGATGTTGTCCTAGCGACCATCGACGATCAGCAACAACTGCGCATATATACCGAAGTGGACATGATCGAAAAAAACGAGCTGCCTCCTACTTGAGGAGAGTTCGTTTTTTTGTGTGCTTAAGGACGGAAGCATTGTTTGTATAGAAGTTCTTGAAACATAAATGATAAATCTACAGTTAAACTACAGATTACTATGCTATCTTTTTTCAGGAGGGAGATTTATGGTCATACAAATTCTGCTTGTCGAGGATGACGAGCATATATGTAATACCGTCAAAACCTTTTTATGCGAAGCCGGATATAAAGTAGACGCCTGTACAGACGGTAACGAAGCGCATAAAAAATTTTATAATCATATTTATCAACTTGTCATTCTCGATATCATGCTGCCCGGCATGAGCGGACATGAGCTTTTACAGGAGGTTCGCAAGTTAAATAATACACCAGTATTGATGATGAGCGCCCTTTCTGACGATGAAAACCAAATCAAGGCGTTTGATGCAGAAGCGGACGATTATGTGACAAAGCCATTCAAGATCCAGCTTTTGTTGAAACGTGTGGAAGCCTTGCTCCGGCGGAGCGGCGCGTTGGCAAAAGAAATCCGATACAGCAAGTTAACATTACTTCCGGAGGATTTCAAAGCATTTTACGGTGGGGTGGAATTACCCTTGACACTCAAAGAATTTGAAATTCTAATGCTATTGGTTCAGAACGGGGGCAGGACGTTATCGCATGAAATCATCTTATCTCGGGTGTGGGGGTATCAGTTTGACGGCGACGGGAGCACCGTGCATACCCACATCAAAAATCTACGGTCGAAGCTGCCTGAGAATATCATCCAGACTGCTCGCGGCATAGGTTACCGATTGGTGGAAGAAACATTATGAAGAGAAGCGGCATATTCATCAAAGTATTTATTTACACCATCATTTTCTCGGCATTGTTGGTCGGTGCGACGGCAGCTCTGTTTTCGTCTCAGATTATGGCTTATTACTCAGGACTTGAATTTCAAAAAATTAGCAGCACTTATAAGCAATTAATTGAGCGCTCACATGGGAATATCAATATGCCAGAGATAGCGAATCAATTTCACGATAGAAACCAAACGTTTCGGTTCTATATTACAGACGAAGGCGGCAATATCGTTTATGTGACACCTGATTCTGATACATCAAGCAGTTTGGTCGGAATGAGCCCCGATAGCGAAAAGTCTTCGTTCATTGTTTATCTCGGCAATGGCTATTTGCTCCACGTTTTTAACGATGATGTTTTTTCATTGAGATACAGTCACTTGATTGCGCGTGTGCTTGTAATGTTGTCTGCCATGCTTGTCGTCTGTGTCATTGCCGCATATGTTTTTGCCCGGCAGATGACAACACCAATCAAAACTTTGGCGGATAATACAACCAAGATGGCGAATCTCCAAGAAGTTCGGCCCCTACCGGAGCGTAAAGATGAGCTTGGTATTTTAGCCCGCGATGTTCATTCTATGTACGACAGGCTGAAAAAAACCATCTCCCAATTAGAGGATGAAATCCTGCGGGAGCGCGAGCTGGAGGAAACACAGCGGTATTTCTTCTCTGCGGCTTCCCATGAGTTAAAAACGCCTGTCGCGGCTACAAGCGTCTTGCTGGAGGGAATGCTTGCAAATATAGGTGATTACAAAGACCATCCCAAATATATGCGCGAATGCTTGAAAATGATGGACGCACAGAGCAAAATCATTTCCGATATACTGGAGATTGTTAGTCTGAACGACGGGAAAATCGTACCCGTTCCTGAAAAACTGGATATCAAGCGAACCATTTCTGAAATGTTATCTGATTTTCATACATTGTCAGAGGCAAACGATCAGCGTATAGTTACAGATATTCCTGATGGGCAGACTTGCCTTGCGGATCCTAAAATGTTGAGAAAGGCGCTTTCAAATGTCATATTGAATGCAGTGCAGAATACGCCGAAGGGCGGGGAGATTCGGCTATGGTGCGATCCTATTGCTGACCAATACCGCCTTTGTGTCTTAAACAATGGCATGAGGATTGACAATACTGCTCTGCCTAAGCTTTTTGACCCGTTTTACCGCGTGGATAAGGCACGGAGCCGGAATAACGAACGAAGTGGCTTGGGACTAGCCATTGTCCGAAAAACGTTGGAATCAATGAACGTTGATTTTGCTTTGGAAAACACTCCGGAGGGCGTTCTGTTCTGGATGAACTTGCCGAAGATGTAATTGCGAAGGATGAAAAAAAGGAGCTATTATGAATACACGAGAGCGAGTACTACAAGTCTTTTTATATGTTGTTTTCATCTGTTACCTGTTTTTATTAATTAAAATATTTTTCTTATCGAGAGTATCGATTTCGGAGCTATTTAATAGCCACAGGACGTTAGTTAGGTCGATCAACCTTATTCCTTTTGATAGCATAGGTGAATATCTATCTGGCAGCTCTGCTAATTTAAAAAGATTCGCTTTTGCTAATGTGATAGGCAATATACTTATTCTTATACCCTTTGGTGTATATTTGCCATTATTAAGGAGCAACAAGAGAGTATTTAATAATCTGTTGTTTATATTTATAGTGAGTTTATTTGTTGAAATCATTCAGGGGCTTTTAGGTATTGGAACAGCAGATATTGATGATATTATTTTGAATTGTATTGGTGGATGCATTGGGATTCTAGGATACAAGTTTTTACTATTTATATTAAGAGATGAGAAGAGAGTATATACTGCAGTCACAGTATTATCTGTTATCATTGGATTACCTATTATCTATTATTATTTGTTCATGATAAAAATGAGATTCTAAATATCTTCATTGAACAGGCTGCCGATATTATCGACAGCCTGTTCAGCAACTTGACAGGAGGAGTGCCCATTAATCAAAACATTATTGTCAACCAAGTCCAATTATTAGGCTTGGATTATGCACTTACACCTTGACTCCATTTGTAGAAGCCGTAGCCTTGCCCCTCAAAGAACTCTAAAAACCCAACTCCGGCTTGTATTGGTTCAAGCGTTACCTTAATCGATCTGGTAGTGTCACGTCTATGAATGAGCTTGCCCACCCATTCTCCATTTAAGATATCTTCTTTCACCTGTTGCATAGTTTGACTTACGTACATGCATTTCCACCTTTCCTGTGCCTCATATTAGTGTGACAGCAATCTATTATACCCGACACTTTTAGTTATCGTTTCAGGTATTCATAGTTTATGCCGCTTCTCGATTATATAGAAGGTGGTGGATAATTAATGTCACTTTCCGTTGTCGCATAATAGGTAGTTTTATCGACTGTGTTGTATAACCATGATAGTTGAGATCGTATTTTTACGGAAGTGCTGTAAAATGCCAGCACTTCCCTACGTTATACAAAATGGTAGGATGGTGTGGTAATTATGGTATAATTTACAGCACTAAGGTCGAGAACGAGTAACCAATCGCCAGGATTAAGTTTATTGACAATCCGCTCGCTCCCATCTTTGCCGATTTGGCTGATACGAGCACTACCTTTCAGCAAGAACATGCCGTAGAACCTTGCCTCCTCCTGCTTAAAAAGACGAGATTTGGCGGAGAATGACCGAATTTCCGGCTTTGCTTCAGCCCAATCTTCCTCGCATACATCCCTCAAACATGGAAATACTTCAAGCAACCTCATATCCGTGACGATTGAAGTCATATCTGTCTCCATTCTGAAAATTCGTTTTCTTTAAAAATCCATTTTTCCGTTTTCTCAAATATGTGCTCTCCTAGTGCTTAGTGGTCTGAGCGGACGAGACTACCCAGGCGTCATCGAGGCTGAGACGGAGGTCGAGACGCTGTTTGTATCCAAACGCAGCTTCTTACTCTGGGTGCAAAAATACGAGTCGATCCGTAAAACCGTATTCGGTAACCTGCTCGAAGGAATTATGCAAATGGGCGAACAGCTTCAAGTGAAACAGACCAAACCATTGGAAACGCGGCTGGCTGAAGTACTACTGCGTTCCACATCAGAGCAGCAACCAATGCTGAGAATGACACATAATGAGCTTGCTTCTGAAATCGGTACTGCCCGTGAAGTCGTGAGCCGTATGTTACAGCGATTTCAGCGTGAGGGATGGGTGGAGACTGGAAGAGGTTGGGTACAAATTACCTGCCGTACTGAATTGGAGGAGCTAATTGGTGACTAGGTCACAGAAGCGGTAATGCTATTCTGTTAAATTGGATCAGTAAGTAAATTCCAAATACAGGAGGTACCTACCGATGACTCACCAACTCCTGCAGGGCATGATTGCTCCAACATTCCAAGCAGTCGACTACTGCGGCAATCCTATTTTGTTTGAAAATTATCGTGGCCGCAAAGTACTGCTCGCCTTTATGCGCTTCTCCGCTTGTGCTCTTTGTAATTTGCGGGTGCATCAATTTATTAACAGATATCCCGATTGGCAGCGCCAAGGTATGGATGTTATCGTCGTCTTCGAATCAACAGAGGCGAATATGCGGACATATGTCGGAGCTCAAAATGCTCCGTTCTCACTAGTCACCGACCCTAATGCGCACTTGTACGATTTGTATGGTGTTGAGACTTCTGAAGAGAAAGTACGTATGACAATGGCCGATGCGAACACAAAAAAGCTCGCCAAAGAAGCTGCTGCTGCCGGCTTTCCTCTTACTCCAGAGGAAGGTTCAAATTTTAATCGAATACCTGCCGATTTTTTGATTGATGAGAGTGGTATTGTGCGGGTTGCACATTATAGTCATCTTATTACCGATCATCTCCCGCTCGTGGAGATCGACAGCTTCGCTTCAGGTGAATAGAGTGCGCGGATAACCACGATGGAGCACATATTTCATAATGCTGTACGCCTGGGAAAAGTATTTGAAGTGTTAACCTCAAATGCTTTTTTTTTATTTCTACGAAAGCGCCGGATGCTGTAAAACTTGCAATCTATAGCACAACACCTCAACAGCAACTGGCAAGAAATCTGCTGTTGTTTTTGCTGAAGTAAAGGGTATTTCGATTACAATATATGGTAATATAAGTGTAATCCTCTTGGAGCTAAGGAGTGGTACAACTGTCTATCAAAAAGCTCATTGATTGGTTAAACCGAAACCGCATATGCCGTTGCGAAGTATGTGATACTGAGCTTAATGTTTACGCGTATGCCTCAAAGAGATCGGTGATATTATTCTGTATTGAATGTACACAGTATTACTATAGGGGGGACTTAAATTCACCTATTAGCAAATATGAAGTACCTGAGGGGCTTATGAAATTATGGGAGATGGACCCATATCATAAGAATTATACAGGGTCACCAATAAGTGAGACATATGAACCTAGGTGGATTAAACATCTTCGCAGACTGTTACGTTAACCATTGTATCAGCAGCAGCTGGACACAACGAAGGAGAGTTGTTGTTGAATCAACTAAAAGTGTGACTGTCAATGGCAAAATGAAACCTGACCTTGTTCAACTTGGCATTACTTATAATTCCGGTCACCTGGTCTAAATTACAAAATAAGCTAGGTAGTCATGAATTGGACTAACTGGAAGCACTAGTTCAGATCAACCGGTAGTTTAGAATGATAAATTGCTCCTTTATGACTAATCAGGGTGGTAACGCGGAGTAACTCCGTCCAGTAGGGGATGAGTTTTTTTGCTTCTTCTAATTAAATACTGAAATGGAGGTTATTGAATATGAGTAAGGTGTTGGTTACAGCCCGTTTGACATTACGGCAACTTGAGTTTGAAGATGCTGAAGCTTTGGAAAGATTAGCTGGCGAGAAAGATGTCGCGGATACGACATTAAGCATGCCACATCCATATCCAATTGGTTCAGCTATAACGTTTATCAAAGCAAGGCATGAAGCCGAAACAAGAGGCGATGGCTACTCGTTCGCTATTACTTTCACGGAAGATGGCTTGTTCCTCGGAGTCGTTGGTCTACACGTAAATAAAAGACATAATATGGCTGAATTAGCGTATTGGATTGGAAAGCCATATTGGAAAAGCGGCTTTTGTACAGAAGCAGCCACGAAGGTAGTTCAGTTTGCATTTAATGAGCTTGAGTTAAATCGCGTATATGCTGCAGCGATGACAAGAAATCCTGCTTCGTATAAAGTTATGGAGAAAATCGGAATGAAGTATGAGGGGGTTTTGCGTGATCATATTCGTAAGGGAGACGTATATGAGGATCTAATGCATTATGGACTCCTCCGAAGTGATGATCGAATTAACGGCGAACTTTAAATAGAGGGCCACTCTATGACCGACAACTTATTAAATAGGAGGGAAGTAGAATGACTTGTAACCATAAAAAATTACTCGAAACCGGCATGCGCATGTTCGAACTTGATCCGGACAGCTTACTCAGCCATCATGAATCCGAACACAGCTTTATTGCTTCTTACACATTGGGAGACACTAAGGTATTCCTGCGGATGACGAGAGATGCGCATCGGTCAACCAATATTATCCGGGGAGAGATCGATTGGATTGAGTTTCTATCAGATAAAGGTTTACGTGTATCTCGGCCAATTCGTTCCGCTGGTGGACGGTTGGTGGAAGAAGTAAAGGTGGATGAAGTTACATATACGGCTGTTTGCTTTGAGGCCGCACGTGGTCGGTACATATCTGAAGCCGATTACAGTTTTAAGTTGTACCATCTCATGGGAGCCTACATGGGAAGAATGCATAACGTCACTAAATATTATGAACAACCTTCCAAACATTTCAACAGAGCGGATTGGTCCGCAGAAGCGGATCTAATCGCGAATATTGATCTACCTGAATCCGAAAGGCCAATCGTAGAACGTTACGCTGAATTACGGGGACACATAGCAACTCTTTCAAAATCACGAAGCAGCTATGGATTGATTCATGCTGATTTCCACCATGGAAATTTTTGTATTGATGGAGACGAAATCTACTTATATGATTTTGATGCCTGCCGGTACTCCTGGTTCGTAGATGATATTGCCATCGCAGTATTTTTCGTAACCGCGCTTAATCCTATGGAAGATGCGAAGGAGAAGTTCCTAAACCATTTTCTTGAAGGATATCAATTGAAAAATGATTTGGAAAAGGGATGGTTGGATGAAATCCCAAATTTTATAGCCCTTAGAGAAATTGGACGATATATCAAGCTCTATCGTGCTTGTGATGGAAGGTACGAACGGCTTCACCAATGGGGAAGATCCTTTATGGAAAATCGTAAAAAACGAATATTAAGCTTCTAATATCAAATCCGGCATGTAATGAGTTCCCTGAGAGAACTTATTATATGCCGGATTTGCTTTTGAAAAGTTTTGTTTATTTCGCTCTACTGGTGTTAAAAACCATGCTGCAGTTCACTTACCCCGAGGTTCTGAGTGCATTTCGGCGAAACCCATCGGCATTGGATTCGGGAGAATGATGGCGGATATTTACTCCGCTCCTTGTCCATTCCGACGGGTTGGATCAATACATCTTCAACATGGTGTGCTTGGCATTCCTAGGTGCTGCGACGGAAAAAGCCTTCGGCTGGCGGTTATTTATGGTCTTGTATGCTATAGGTGGGGTGGCCGGTGAGATTGCGGGTTACGCTGCGTGGGACCCAAATAGAGCTGGTGCATCTGTCGGATTTTGCGGTTTGCTAGGTGGGTTAGTTGTGTTGATTCTCTGTCGGTACAGCACTCCCGTCTTGAAACTGGCATTTGGAACGAATTCGGAAATAGTGATTCAAACATCGATATAGAGGGTATATCTTAGAAAAGAAGCAGCATTCAACGTATCACCACATTGAAATGACAGAGTCATTTAATTCTTTTGATGCCGGCCTGGATCTAGGTCTTGTTGAACATTTGCTCCTTTTTGTTGATACATGGAGTAAGTGTTTATTTTGTTTGGGATACGTAATTAATCATTTGGGGGAGTTTTCTATGAATAAACAATCTTTGGATTTCATTAAACAAACACTTGAAGAGTTAAAGCAAAGGACAATTTCTGTACTGGAGGAGGGACAGATTGAGCACGTTATTCTGATGTTGGACAGGAAGTACCCAGCACATCTGTTAGAAGAAGCCAGTGGTGATATCTCTATTCAAGAAAGCTCTGAATTGAGGTATTTAGATGAGCAAGTATCAACTCGAAATTAAACTTATATATCGAAAAGGAGTGTTTGTAATGTCAGAAAAAACATTATACGTATCTGTATCTAGCAAAAGTGTTGATACGAAAGCTTCTATGAATGATCAGCTTGAGGTCCGTGGGACAGAGGAGGAGCTCGAAAAACTGCATCGAATGCTTGAACATCTACAGCGGGACGATGAGGTGACCCAATTCAGAGCTCCAATTCCGTATAAATCCGCGGATCACGATAAAGCTACGGATCAGTTTAACGATGATCTGCTCAAACTCTATCAAGTAATCTACAATTTGGGGACAGACAAGACGAAGGCTCATATTCATGATATGAACATACTTAATAAGCTGCAGAATACCGATTACGAATATCCTGGCTACGAGCGTAAATGGTAACACAATGAAAAACCTTCCGTTTCGAGTTTCGACGGAAGGTTTTTTAGCTTATAACTTTGAGAACTCGTATGAAAGGGCAAGGTGATACTCCATCCAATGAATCACCTGCTATCAAGCTTCTGCCGAATTGATTGCTCAATCGAATCCATCGGATTGCTGCCTGGTTTCGGAATAAAGTAAGCAGGCGCGTTTGGCTTATACAGTCCGCTGGCAGTGGCCAACTCAACGCTAATCGAACCTTTATCTTCAACGAGCGATTGGAGCAGTGTCGAGGTCATGCCGGCTTGCTTTGTCTGCAAAGCTGCGTAAACAACTTCGACCATATCACCACGAAGGAAAGGCTTAGCGTTGGCAAGCCGCGAAGCGGCGTCCTCTGTCAGCATTCCGTTGTTATGTGACAATTCTGCTGCATTCGAAGTCGTTGCGTTGGAATATCCAAGCAATCGGTTGATTAAGGTCAAAAATTCTTTGCCCGTCATTAAACGATCTGGAGCAAAAGAGCCATTCCCGATGCCTTTGACATAACCCTTGCTAGCTGCGTATGCAATGGATTGAGCAGCCCAGTGTGAGCCTTTTACATCGGTAAAGCTGGACTTCATTTGTACTCTTGCGGCGTCGTCCGCCTCGCCGGAAAGTCGAAGCAGCATAACGGTACCTTGCGCGCGAGTTATGGGGGCCCCTAATTGATACCCGTAATTGGTTCCCATAAATAGGCCAAGCTGATTCAACGTATCCGCTTGTTGCGTACGTTGGCTGGAATTTGTGGAATCGAATGCGGAAAGGATAGATACTTCTTCTAGTAGTTGATCCGATTGAATTTGTTTTGAATAATTAGAGGTTACTTCTTCAAGCTTTGGTTCTGGCGTCTCCGATATTTGTTCAACTTCCACGCCGTTTATTTCTCCGGTATGGACTAGACTCGAGAGATCGGAGATATACGAGCTGACGTAGTAGTCTGGAGCAGGCGGGTTATTAATCAAAAAGAGTGAAGAGGCGTTCAGTTGATATTCAGTCAACATTCCTTGCGGGTTGAAGGATTGGATAAGAGTAACCGACTTCATTGGCTCATTAAAATCCTTTACGACCGTACTTTCATCCAATTTTTTTCCAGACCAGAACTGGACGGAAGTTTGTTTCTTCAGCATACTAGTCTCATCAAACTCATTGTTTATTGAATTGCTTAAGAAGCGCTCCGATCCGCCTTCTCCGGACATTCTTATAAACTGCTCTTCGATGTATTGGTCGCCTGTGAACAAATGCACGATACCGTATAGGATTTGAACCGGCTTGTCCGTTCCGCCTGCAATTGTAGTCAGCCAATGATCGTCAGCGGCATAGCGGGGATATACAGCAAATTCAGCAGCATATACGACTTCAATTCGATCAAAGTCATATTTGATTTCTCCATCGGCAGCCGAGACCTGAGCAAATTGAAAAAGCATAATTACGGACAGCAAGACTGCAAACACAATTTTACGAGAATTCTTTTTCATATAGATACACATCCTCACCAAATAATTCCATTACAATCATACAAAGAGATATGGAATTTGTCACTATATTTGCGGATGGAGCAGCTATATGCTAAAGATACAATTTTTTTAATTTAAAAATGATCCAAACGTCTCGGAAACAACTTTTTAAGAGTTTAATCTGGCATTGATATAGCACAGAAATCTTGAGTCGAATGATGAGATTGAGAAAATGATCCGGCGGATAATTAATTGTTGTTTGTGGAGTTATTAATATAACGGGAGAGTACCGAGAGATGTCATTATTCATTGTCCTGCTGATTTTGGATCAACGGATTCATTCTGGAAGCTAATGAAAGAAACAACGGGCATGAATGAGGATCAGCTTTGGGGAGCGCCAGGCTCATTTTGAGTTAAATGGTTGATTCATAGTATTCAAATGGCAAGGTAATTGATAAATATCTAAATGCCCCTTAGCGCAACAAGCTGCCGATTAGTTGGCGACTTGTTACGCTATACGATTGGGCAGGATAGTTTGATATGACACTTGTTAGAACAGAGATATCAAGTTTTCATTTATACTGTTGATAATTTTTTGCCCCATGTTGACTTCAGTAAGAGTAATGTCCCACATCACGGCATTGGCAATCGGATTTGGGTCATCGTTTATTAATTTGATGGTAAGTTCATTTACTCGGTTTAAAGCGAATTGAAAAGAGTCAGGTTGATTCTCTCCACTTTTAGCCGATAAACCCAGTGACCAAATTTCATTGCCGTCTGCGATGAAAATAATATCGCTTCTCCCCTTGCTTGCAGAGTTAATTACATCATCCGGTATAGCGGCATAGCCTGTCATTTTTGTATATTTGCCATTTAAAAGATACGTAAACTCGTTAGTTCTTGTGTTTTTTCTACTGTAAATGTTGATATGAGGCTCAACCTTTTGTCGGTCTACTGTAAAACTTAAGAGGGTTTCATCCCAGATTACAGCTCCATCTTTTAATGCAAATTCATTCAGGGCTACGACTTGGCCGCCTCCCTTTTCTAAATAATTATTGATGCCGCCTACAAAAGCAATTACTCCAATCGAAAGTACGGTGGCTGTTAGAATGATTCGAAAAATTCCTTTAAATTTATCCCGGTCACGGTGCACTAACCTCTGTGCCCAAAATCCTACCGCCGCTCCTAATGTATTAATGATGATATCGTCAATATCAAAGGATCCTAAACGAGAAAGCATTTGCAAGATTTCAAGAATCGTAATAGACAGAATAAATAAGGTTATAAATCGAATGAAATTACAGCGAAACAGAAGGGGGATGACAATCCCGAAAGGTATAAATGCTACAAAATTGCCCAACTCAAAAAACCAAATTTGAAAGTCCCTTCCCATTGGAAAATGTAAAGGAATCCCTTCAGGCATTAGACTATAACGCATGCCAGAACCTTGAAGGAAAGAAGCTCTGTTGAAACCTATATACAAAAAAAAGAAGGTCAATACGGTATATAATACTAACAGTATTATGGTAATTTTCCGTAACTTTCCTTGATACATAATTACATCCTTTCTTTTCTGCAAAGCGGCTGTTTCATGTGCAAATACTTTTCACAACTCCAGGCTTAACGTTGACACATATGTAAGACGGTACTCCGCCCTATTTTGTAACACACCCCAATTTACACCTTTAAGAGGAAACTAGACATTTAATTGATAAGTATGGAATGCTTCATTTAATTAATTATGATGATAATAAAGATGTTTTAGAGAAGTTAAGAACAGTGTTTGGCTTTGCATGGAAGAAACTAAGTTTAACGCCAAAGAATACTTCGGTAGAAGATATTAATAAAATGATTAATGCCTTAGATTATTTTCAAAGACGACAAGGAACTACGTTAATCGACTATTGGGCGAATATAAAAAACGATAATCATAATTTAGAAAGTTTAGGTAATTATAACCATGAATGAAATAGTGTCATTACGCTGTAGGGAGATTGGTTAAACACGTTATTCAAGGATGCTCCAATTTAATCCAAATTTATTGAGGAGTTAATGTTTGAAGGCAAGCAAGGAGGATTGACCAATACAGCAATGAAGATAAGAAATTTAAGCCGTGCTATAAGCATTAGTATAATTTGGGTTATTCTTCTCATGCTGACCGGCTGCTGGGATCGTCGTGAGATTAATGACGTTGCGTTTGTATTAGCAGGTGGAGCTGATAAAGAAGGAGACAATATTCGTATCAGCGTACTTATCCCACTTACGGGTAATATGGGAAATACGGGTGGTGGAGGTGGATCCGGTGGACAAAAACCTTACAGCATTAAGACAGAGACAGGTAAAACAGTTAGCGAAGCAGTTTCGAAACTTCAATTTCGTCTCTCTCGACATCTGTTTTTTGGCCATCGACGTGTAATAATCGTTGGCGAGGAGCTAGCAAGAACAGGGGGCATTGAAACCGTTATAGATGCTATTACCCGTACACCAGAAAAGAGATTATCCACATTTATTGCAGTTTCTGAAGGTAGTGCCCTTGATATGCTTAACGCCGATACACGCCTTGAACGTTTCTCTGCAGAATCGATGAGGGAAGAATTACAATCAGAAACAAGCGCTGGTATTAATCTAAAGGAAATTCTCTACAAACTAATTACTATAGGCGATGATGCCTATTTCCCATATGTACAGAAGGTGAAAACAAAGATAGAAGGGCAGGAATCTGAGGATATTCTGAGTGATGGTTTTGTTCTTTTTCATAATGGAAGAATGACTGGGGAATTAACAGGGAACTCGGCATTAGGTTTTCGGCTGCTCAATCAGTCAATTCGCAATTATGATGAGACAATTAATATAGATGGGAGTTATTTAACAGTAACAATTAATCAGGCGAAAATAAGTATTAAGCCGATAGTTAAGAATGAAGAGTTATCCTATCGTATTCACTCTAGAGTGAAGGTTAGTATTAAAGAAGATAAAAATCTGGAAAGAAATTATAGCTATTCGGAGCAACGAAATCAAATTGAGCAGAGCATTGCACAGCATGTTGTCGATAATATTAATCTCGCTATAAATAAGATGCAGCAAAATAATAGTGATGCCATAGGATTTGGATTGCAAGCGTATCGTGCCTATCCAAAAATTTGGACTACAAAATACCGAAATGATTGGAACGAGATATTTCCAAAAATAAAATTTGAAGTAACTGGAGAAGCAAACGTGTTCCGACTAGGCATGAGTAGTGAGAACCTGGGTAAAAAAGAAAATTAGAATGATAGTTGAAACAATTGCAATATGATCGATTTTCTTTATGTTCTGGCAGGCCGGGGTGCCAGACATGCCTCGTAAATACTTTCGTTATATTGTGACTAGGAGCAGAATGAAACGGACTAGCGTAATGTCGAACGCTAGTCCGTTTCTGTTTGTTCATTGTTCTCCATGTTGAGCTGCTTTCGCTCAACATGGGCCACTCCCCATTGATGTAAGGTTTCCAAAATCGGAGACAGGCTCATTTCGTATTCCGTGATGGAGTATTCCACTTTCGGTGTGATTTGCAGATAGATGACTCGCTTATCTTTAAAGCCTTTTGAATTTGGAATGTTTGTTAATCATTGGGCAGGATAGTTGAATGACGACTTCAAGAATACTTTTGAGATGGAGTAAATTTGAACTTCGTGAACATCACGTTATGTGAAATAACCGAGTTCATGATAAGTCAACTTGAATCTGAATATTCGAAGTGGGAAGGAAATGTTTATCTAATTAAGAAGTGGTTTATTTGGTGGAAAGTAATCAATTAATAAGCTCTAACGAAGAACAATAGTTCAACAAAAACAGTGCAGCAGCCTGTCAATACTGACCGGCTGCTGCCTTTTCTCAAATAATATATAGGATTGCGCAGCGATAATTTCCAGGTAACGTCAATATCTTCGACTACACAAACTGGGACGGAGTGACAGTTTGAATGAAAAGAATCTTATCTGTTCTTATATTGATTTGTATTATTATCAGCTTCAATGTAATACGCCCTAGCACGGTGTTTGCATGTAGTTGCAGTTCTCCAAGTATTAAACAAAAATTCGAAGAAGCTAGCGTCATATTCACAGGTAAGTTGGTTAGTAAAGATAAAGAAGGCGGAAATATTTTTAGTGTGGATAAGGTTTGGAAAGGTACGCTCGTAGATGGTTATGTATATAGTGGTTTTAATGGTATGTGTGGGACAGAGTTTGAAGTAGGAAATAAGTATTTAATTTATACATTCAATTCTAAAGGAAAAGAAACAACCAGCCTTTGTAGCGGAAATAAATTGATAACTGAGGCAAGTAAAGATATTCAAATCCTAGATCGCTTAACTGAACCTGAATGGAAAGATAAGTATTTACTGTAATCGCTTTTGCTTTCGTAATAGTAATCTTAATAATAATTTGGAGAATTAAAGGAAGGTTCAAGAAGATCCATTAAGCTAAAGAGGAACGATAGCTCCCAATACAACTACGACAGAAGCTGCCGGCATTATCGGCAGCTTTATCACGTTAACGGGCAGATTAATGCAACATTTGTTCATTCTTAGCGTTATAATATTTGTTATTATTTTACAAGTGTCTAGGGCAACTATGTTTCCAGTTTAAAACTCTAGAAATTTGGGATATAGGGGAGTGGTAAAATTGATTCGCTTGGGCTTCATTGTGGGTCTGCTGATGTTGATATTAACTGCCTGTATGAATCAAAGAAGCGATGGCTTGGAAACAAATACTCATGATGTCACTGAAGGAAGAAACAATACAGTGACGTCAACAGGAATAGAACAAAACGTCGTACAAGAATTGCAAACTCCCTTTTCGACCCATGAGAATATCAGCACTGATGAAGAGAATGCGACAAAAGCAGCCCAGCTGCTCCTAGAAATTATTAAAGAAAAAGATGCAGATAAATTATTGCATTTACTCAATTCCTCCGCATCTTCTCCACTAGATCTTGAAGAAGTAAATACAATAATTGAAGGTTTCGATTTAAATTTTGACCTAGATACATTATCTGTACAAATCAATGATACTGGACTTGCAATGTATCCTGAAGGTGGGCAGTATGAATTCGTTTTGGTGGATAAGAATTTTAAGGAGTATTATGATAAAAATTCGTTAGTTATTCTTTATCAAAACGGAGGTATTGTCTACAGCAATCCTTATTTACGGTATTTTCCTTATGCAGAGAAAATGGTCCTTAAATATATTAACCTTATTAATAAAGAGAATACAATCGAATTGGCTGGTTTTCTAAACCCCGACGATCTTGTTGTCCCAGATTGGGTAGCTGATGAGGTAATACGAAATTATAAGAATTTATTTGATTCGGGTAACATGTCAGTCCGTTATACAAATCATTTTACTTTCGTGATAGAGAACAGCGAGGGTAAAGAGCATGAAATAGAAGTGATTTATGGAGATGGATTAATGAGTATAAGAGATAATTTTATACCTGATTTCTAAATTAGCTGGTGAAGTTACGTTCTTCAATCAACGGGAGGTTAGATCACTAGGTCGTTGCCGGATAAGTGAAAAAGGGGAATGTAAATATTTGACGAATATATTTTAATCTTACAAGTGATAAACGAGAGGGATTTAAAAGTGAAGAGAAAATATGGTGATCTATCTCATTGGAGAGGAATACTACAGAAAACTTACAGACATATGCATATCGATGAAGTGGATTTTACTGGACATGTAACACTTGTTGTTTTTATTAATGATCTGACAAAAGAGGGAGTACCTTTTTTTGTTGACCTTTTCCTCGATGTTGTAGTGTTACCTAACAAAGAGATATTTGTGCTGGATGAAGATGAATTATTAAATGCATTAAATAACGAAAAAATAACTAATGACGATTATCGATTGGCAAAAGCGGAGCTAGATAAATTACTTACAACTTTAACAGCTGATAACAATGATTTACTAAAGCGATGGGATGCTGATTTTAAAACATTACATGCTGTAATTTAAATTCCTGTTTTTGTGACTGATTTCATTGTTTTATTGAACTGACTGGGAACGATAGTTCTTCAACAATCGAAGGAGCAGTATTCCCGTGGCAGCTGCTCCATTTTTCATTAAGCGTTACAGGGAAATTGAGCGAATGTATGTAATTTGTTATCAAAGAAAACGAGGTGGGGACAGCTTTTGAACATAAGGCATATTGAACCAGAGGACTGCAAAACAATTTTAGCGGTAGCCTCAAATTGGTGGGGTAGCAATTATTCGAGTGACATGTTTTCAAAATGGTATATCCATCACTTTCGGGATACTTGCCATTTAGCTGAAGAAAACGGGAAAATGATAGGATTTATTATTGGATTCTTGTCACAATCTGAATCAGATGAGTCTTATATTCGAATTGTAATGGTTGATCCAGCATTGCGAGGGAAAGGTGTTGGACGAGCGCTATACGAAGAGTTTTTTAAGAGCGTCGAATTGCTGGGGAGAAATGTAATTCGATGTGTTACAGCTCCTAGAAAGAAGGATTCTATAGCATTCCATACGCGTATGGGATTTGTAATTGAACCACAGAAACAAGAAATTGACGGTTTGCCAGTAAGTCTTGATTATGATGGTCGCAATGGTATCAGGGTAGTCTTTAAGAAGGTGCTATGATCCTTAGTTGATAACAACCAAATGGCAACTAGTCGAGATCCCTGTGGGATTAATTATTCTCATTACAGACTTGATAATAATTAATTGATAGCATTGGAGCCAAGAACTGAGTATAACAATGTATTCGCACTTAAGACAAAGTTTATTACGCTAAGGGGAACGTTAGTTCAGCCAAAAAGGAGCAGTTTGTCAAACCGGCAACTGCTCCTTTTTATTAGCAATATAGCGGAACAAATAGTATACCAAGTTTTTATGGGTATTTATTGACGCATTGGTAAAATGAAAGACTGCCCCATAGGAGCAGCCTCTAATTTGAGTTATTTTTTAATTAATTTCATAATTTCCAATGCTTTATTATAAACAAATCTTTCCCATCTTGATAGTAAACTATTTCCATTCTCGCCGTTTGCGAGTTGAGCAGCGTGACGTTTGTGAAACTCTGCTACTCGTTGATTATGCTTGTTATGAGCTGTGTTAAAACGTTGGTGGCGAAGGTTTGTTTTTGCGTTCATTGTTTATCCCTTCTTCCATTTTTTTAAATTATACCATACTGGATAATTCATCTACAACAAGGAGGTCGTTGCGCTAACGGGAAAATTGAGGGCGTTGGATTATGTTAACTTCAATTAAAATCAAATTATCCATTGTATCTTAGCTGGATAACAGATTATGCTAATAGATAAAATGCGTGGAAAGTGAGGAGTGGGTATGCCATATTTCGAACTATAGTTTTTTGATGAATAATATTTAACATTTACATACAAGAGGAGAAACAATATGCAAACCGAATTATCTACGATGCGCTTGGAAACAGAGCGTTTAATCATTCGCCCTTATATTGAAAGTGATTTGATGGAATCATTTGAGCTGATGCAAAATCCAGAATTGTTCACTTATATGAATATGGGAGTTTTATCGCTCGAAGAATATAAAGGACTATTCACGTGGCTGATCGACAGTTACAACACGCCCGTCACTATGCCATTTAAATACTCATTTGCTATTCGTAGCAAAGCAACAGACGCGTTCATCGGCTGGTGTGGTGTTGGTGTACTCGATTTTAGTGCGCCTGATAAAGAACTGTATTATTTGATTGGCCGGGACTATTGGGGGAATGGTTATGCAACTGAAGCGGCTACCGCGTTGGCATCCTATGCCTTCGAAGTCATTGGATTAGACAGATTGTACGCTAAGGCCAATTCTCAGAATACTGCATCATTAGGAGTCTTTAAAAAACTAGGCTTTATCTTTGATCGCGAACTAATGGGTTTAACAGGTGATTACGAGGAGTGTAACGGTGAGTTATTGCATATTCTTACAAAAGAACAATTAGTACTGTTGAATAAGTTGTAAAAGTAACTTTATATTCGCTTCTCTACAAAGCTGCCAGCATGATCGGTGGCTTTTTTACGTTAATGGAAGTTTGATGAAATTGTCAGGAAGGAATCAGTGGCTTTTTCACGTATTCTAAATAGGTGCTTATTTCCAAGAATTGAGGTCAAATAATGATGATAACCCCAAACATAGGAGAAGAATTTTACATTGATCCTGCTTACTTGCAATCACTTTTACAGCGAATTCTACCTTCTACAAGTTTACAGATTATATCCTGGACTTGCAGCCCACTAGGAAAAAACAAGAGGGAGAGTGCAGTTTATAGGGTATCCTGTACAATTCTAGACAACGATAGAGAGCAAAATTATGCACTTATACTCAAAATATTAAAACCCGATCCTATACGAGATCAAGTTGATCACTACTACTACTGGAAACGAGAAGCTTTGGTTTATCGTTCAGGGATACTCAGTCAATTACCACTTGGTACTAAAGCCCCTATTTGCCATCTTGTAGAAGAACATCTCGATGGAAGTGTCTGGATGTGGCTCGAGGATATAGCAATCGAATCTATTCAAAGGGACTGGTCATTCGCGCACATGTGTAACATATCCTACTTACTCGGAAAATACAATGGAGCTTACATGACTGGTACACCTCTTCCTACTGAGTCTTTTTTATGCCAAACTTGGTTGCGTTCTTGGGTAGATGTTTGTATTTCTTATGCTAAATCTATCGAGGAGCAAAAACTGATTTGGGATTCTTTTCTGGAGGATTTTAATGGTAATAGCTCTATATGGGGGCTTTATCTAAACAATAGAAGACGAGTAAGTAGCTTACTGGATTCTATAGAAGTATTGCCCCGTGTTTTTGCCCATCAAGACGCGCACTGGGATAACATTTTTATAGAGCAATTGAATGGTAACGATTCGTTAATAGCGATCGATTGGCAGTTTGCAAGTATCTCTGGTGTAGGAGAAGAGCTCGGTCGAATGTTTGGATATGCGCTAATAAAGAATAAAATTCCAATTGAAATGGTAGAAGAGTATAAGGAAGAGTTAATTTTAAATTATATTCAAGGACTTAGAGATCAAGGGTGGGAGGGGAATCTCAAACTTGCTCGATTCGGGTTTACTGCTAGTGCATCACTTAGGTTTATCATGGTTATTGATAAGTTAATCAGTAACGTAGAAGAAGATGGTGAAAGAAGCCAGAAAGATAAATTAAGACATTTATTGTTAGTCGCTCAAGCTCTGCTTAATTTGGCAGAAGAGTCTTGGAAACTTAGAAGTGAAATAAGTTAATGGTAAAATTAACTGAGCAGAGGAGAAGTCAAATGAGAATTGAAATAGTGCTGGTTCCGTATGAAGATAAAACAGTTCTTTACAATCTTATTCAGCTATACCGTTATGACAGTAGTGAGTTTGATGGACATGTCCTAAATAATCACGGTTCATATTTATACAAATACTTCGACCATCAGTGGACAGACGAGTACCGGCGTCCGTTTATAGTAGAGGTTGATGGGGAGATTGCTGGCTTTGTTTTAGTAAGCCTAGATGTGCCTAAGGAATATATGAAATTGAGTACAGCAGAAAAAACAAACGTAATTAGTGAGTTTTTTATTATGAGAAAGTACCGGCGTAATGGGGTAGGCAGTCATGTTGCGAATTTACTCTTTGTACGGTTCACTGGTGCTTGGGAAGTAAGGCAGACAGCAGCAAACCAGCCTGCTTATACCTTTTGGAAGCATGTAATTTCTAAATATAAAAACAATGTATATCAAGAGAAATTTCTGCAAAATGAGAAATGGAATGGTCCTGTCTTCGTTTTTGAGTCAGGTACTGTCTGAATTAATGGGGGATATAATGATTGATTTCCTATACCACAATTATGAAGAATCTACTGGAGCTTTTCGAAATTTATCTGATTTAGAACCCGAATAAGCTGAATTAGTTTCCCCTGGCTTTTAGAATGGTATGAAAAAAGTAGAGAACTTCGTTTCCCTATTACTAATTTCAATCCGGATACAATCAGTTTTACTTATGGGGACTTGTTTCCAACGATGCGATACCAAGATGGGAAGATATACAGAAACCAGGTCTATACCTAAAACGAGATAGAAGCACTAATAAAAGAGTTCGGACTACCACAAGAATGGAATCAATTAGGTAATAATGGACCTGAAAGTCAATAGTTCCAAATCAAACACGACAGCGGCCGACAAGTAATCGGTTGCTGTCGTGTTTGGTAATAATTTATAGAGCGTTTTTTGTATTCGCTAATTTAACCGACAACTCACCAGTCAGGGCTGCACTATTCTTAGTTGAGATTGCAACGTAGAAAATTCCAGTTGACCATGATTTATCTGCGGTGACATATCTTTGAGTACCAGGTGCCACTTTAAATAACATCTTCTGAGTTCCTGTAAGACTGCCTCGAGTAACTCGGACTGTCATGGCCGACTTCGTTTTATTTTTAACTCGGACTTTGACCCAACCGTAGTTTACTGGGATAGTGAAAAATTGCTCTACTCCATCTTTAAGGGCATTATTGAAAATCACGTCTTGTGTATTATTAGTATTTATTTCAACTTGAGTCCTCTTGCTTGGAGTAGAACTTGATAAAGGAGAAGCTTTGTCGGTAGTCAATGCACACGATACGCTAACCAATAAAGTAGCAGCTGTTACTGCAGATGTTGTAAATTTCATTATTCTGTTCACTTTTTAAAATAATCCTTTCTATAAAACATGATTAGACACTTTCGTTTTCCATACTTTTCCGAATTGAAATATATCACATGCGACAGATTTTTCAAACCCATCGATAGTCCCTTACCTCAAAAAGTGATCCCATAATAAGATTATGCAGTGTCAACATTAAACTAAATTGGTTATTAAATGAAACTTTTCACTTAGTATTGTAGTCTAATAAATCGGGAACTTTGACCGGCTGCTTTTTTAGGAGGTTTGTTAGTGAAAAGGTGGAGAATATGGCTTTCAGTAGTTTCACTCGTTCTTGTGGTCGCTTTATTTTATGTTCTAAATACTAGAGTTTGGGTAGATATGTACGAAATTAGAGGTGACACAATAGTATTTGAGAAAAATCATTATGTATATGAGAATTCCGACTCAGATAAACTCGGCAAGACAATCGGTATTGCTTTTTTTGAAGGAAGAAAAAGGGGAATAACCGATTACATTTGGCCAGAATGGGTGTATGGGTATAAAGGCGATAAAGATCATAAGCGTATCTTTGTAAGAGGGTTAATGGATTTAGGAGATACTTATATTAAGCAGTAAATACTACTAGGAGGGTCTCGTATGGAAATAGCTTTAGAGCTTATTGAAAGCATGTTAGTTAAGTTTAGGTCAGAAAAGAAGTGGACCCTTCAA
Organism: Paenibacillus sp. J22R56; assembly: GCF_056269375.1. Lineage (NCBI taxonomy): Bacteria > Bacillati > Bacillota > Bacilli > Caryophanales > Paenibacillaceae > Paenibacillus > Paenibacillus sp. J22R56. Next base: position 278,749 of record NZ_JBWDNV010000006.1, on the reverse strand, counting down.
GCGATTGAACAATTATCTGAGGAGGACATTACTTCGAGTCCGACATCGGAAAGTAACAGTATTGCTAACTTAATTGCTCATATTAGAGGTGCTGTACATTCACGAATTGAAACTATTCTCTTAGATATTCCCGACACAAGAGATAGAGACAAGGAATTTGAAAAAGGATTAAAGATGTCTAAAGAGCAAGCAATGATAGATACTAGAGATTCGTTTGACATCCTTATACAATATCTTGAACATCTGAAATCCTCACCAAAGCTATTAATGTCACAACCATTCCTAAACCGGCCACCTCTTACATATAGCCAGGTAAATAACGAGACGACTGCATTGAATCTAATGATGGCCATGTTTAGGGAGGTCCATTACCATACGGGACAAATGATTTACGCTGCCAAAATAAGAAAAGGTCAGCTGATTTGGAATTATGAATAACAAATACTAAACGGAACACTTACGAGGGGATAGTATAAAAAATGAACAACAATAGCAAAAGAATTCCATTAGTGTTGATTATTATAGGAGCTTTACTGATAGGATATATTTTAGGAGTCACTGTTAATAAATCTAACTCAACTAATGAAGAGCAATATCGCTACCAATTAATTAATGCTAACGATAGTAATCTAATTTTCTTCGACCAGAAAACAGGCGAGTATTGGAGAAAGTTCATTCCAATTAATGAAGGCCCTACTGAATGGGAAAAAGAGAAATCACCAATAGAGAAATAATCTTTCATGCTGCCATTGTATTTGGTAGACAAAATAATAAGACTCAACAACACGATAAGGAAAATGATAAATAATCCCATTATTTTCAAGGAGTAATTCAATGAGTACACCAAAACATATCGTTTCTGCAGCAGCAATTGTTGTGAATGAAAAGAATGAATTATTACTTATAAAGGGACCAAGGAGAGGCTGGGAGATGCCTGGTGGTCAAGTAGAAGAAGGGGAATCCTTAAGTCAGGCTGCAATAAGAGAAACAAAAGAAGAGTCCGGGATAGACATTGAAATTATCAAATTCTGCGGGATATTCCAAAACGTAGAAAATTCAATCTGTAACACCTTATTCCTAGCGAAGCCAATAGGTGGAGAATTAATCCAATCCTCTGAAGAAAGTTTGGAGACGGGATACTTTCCTATTAATGAAGCACTAAATAAAGTGCAATGGAAAGATTTTAGACAAAGAATAGAGTACTGTTTAAGACCTGAAATCCAACCTTTTTGTATTGAGTTTCATGATGAGAAAAATATTTGAATAGAGTTTTATATCAAAGGAGCAGATTGCTGTGCAGCTGCTTCTTATTTTTTTGTGTTCGAAAACTGTATACATATTGCTCACCAAGACGTTGTATAGCTTGGAGGGAGGTTAGAAGTGGACGAGCAGATGTTACAGCTACTGCAGGAAAAAATGAAGCATATTCAGAGGTACTTGATACGCCTGGGGGCAAGCCATGCAGACGCTGAAGATATTGTCCAGGATACGGTATATAAAGGACTTCTTTATCTGGATTCCATTGTACCTGATAAATTTTCTGCATGGTTGTATCGGGTCGCGCTTAATCGGTATTACGACTTGCTTCGGAAGAAAAAACGAATACAGTGGTCTATCGATGAGGACGTTGTGGGAGGCAGTGAGATCCCAGAAGAGATCTTGCTGCGAAACGAGCAAAGAGAAGAGATTGAGCACGTGATGGAATCGTTATCTCCTATTTTCAAGCAGTTAATCATTTTGAAATACGAGCTGGACTTTAGTTATCGTGAAATCTCAGATCTATTAGGGATTCGCGAGGAAACGGTGAAGACTTATCTATATCGGGCACGCAAGCAATTTCAGAGAAACTATGGAGGACGATACGATGAACGATCATGAAGGGATTTTTGAAAATAGAGAAAAACTGTCGGCACTAATAAAAAAAGCACGGCGTAGAACAATTTCGAGAAACGCGGGTATCTCATTGGGCATTACTCTAATTATTCTCGTAGGGGGTTGGTTTGCCAATCAGCAGTTGCAGAATAGAAGCTCGGAAAAAGCACAGCGCGACATTGAGATGCTAAAGGAAATCAGCGGTCCCAATCAATATTTATTTAGCTCCACAATTAACTATGGATTTTTGCATGGTACGCTCGAATACCGGATTTACAAAATGATAGAAGGGATTCCAGTTATTTGGGATGAGGAGAATTACAAGTTTAGTTCGTGGGGAAGTTTTTCTCGCTCTAGCAACAATTCTGCTCTGTCTATATCGGATCCAGGCATGCAAGCGGAAGGTTTTCATTACTTACGTGGTTTCAATCCTTACAATGGAGAACGAGAAATGGAGTTCTACCTTCCAAATGTGAAGTATGCAAATTATATGAATGAAATTACTAACCTTACTGATATAGATGGGAAAAAGCTGGTTGAGATGGGTATATCCTTTGACACTAATTACACCGTGGAGCAGATCAAAGCAATGCTGCCGCAAAATGTGCATGCGGTTTGGTACTGGGTGGATACTTATTCAGATATGAAACGATATCTTGCCCATAAAATGCCCGATGGTACTTCTGTAGATCCTTTTCCAGATTCAGAGCGCAGTGTTTATGGTTTCGGAGTTGGTTCGGAGGATAGTGATGTCTCGGAAAAAAAATTCCTTGATAGGCTGGAAGTTGGGCTGCATGCAAATAGGAAGTATAAGCAGGAATATGAACGTATTTATAATTATTTACGTAAGGATAAGGAAAAGCCCAATATAAGTGACGTGCGTATAATTGGCGTCGTTGTGACAGGAACGGCTGACAGCCTAAAGGCGCTCCAGGGACAAAAGTATGTAAAAGCAGCTATGCTTGGTGCCGTAGTTGATAAGTACTGAAACCAACTTTTATGATACAACTGTGTTGAAGCATTCAGAAGTAAATAGAGTTTAGCGTAACTTTTCAACTGATTACGCGTCATTAATCTAAATGGTAAGCAGTTCAGAGGGGGATCGTATGACACTCATTCGTTTGGCCACGTATAAAGATGTACCGCAGCTTGTTCAAATGCGCTGGGACTTCTCGGAAGGGGAATGTACAGATAATAAAGTTACATATGAGGAGTTTAACCAGGTTTGTAGTGAGTTTTTGGTAAAAGCAATCAAAAGCGGAGATTGGTATATTTGGGTTGCAGAAATTAATGAACGTATCGTCTCGCATATGTATCTGCAATTAATACATAAAGTCCCGCGACCAGGGAAATCCCAAGATCCTTATTACGGATACGTTACCAATGTTTATACATGCCCTAATTATAGAAACCAAGGTATCGGATCAAAGATACATCACGCTATGGAAAAATGGTCAAAAGAGAATGAGGTTGAGTTTCTTATTCTATGGCCAAGTAGCGATAGCGTGAATTTTTATGCGAGAAATGGCTTTTCTCGTTGTGAAGAAGCTATGGAAAAGCACTGGAATTAGCAGGGAAAGTTTGCAACAATCAACGTTGTAGTAATCACAACATAAAGGAAGTTAAATAAAATGAAAAAGTTCATCATTGCGTGCGCTGTAGTTGGTATGATTTGTTTCAATTCGACTGCTCTAGCAGCACAAAATATCAGTATTAAAGTAAAGAATAAGTTAGTACAAACTGACAGTGCACCTGTTATCGTTCAGGGCAGGGTGTTGGTTCCTCTTCGTACGGTTTCAGAATCGCTTGGAGCCTCAGTCGAGTGGAGGCAGCAACAGAAGATGGCTATCGTGTCCAAGTGGTCAAAGAAGGCTTCGTTGACTGTTGGGAAAAAGACAGCTTGGGTTGAGAATAGTGCCGCTAGTGAGATGAACGGTTATTTTCCGTTAGATGTTACGGTCAGAATCATTCATAATCGCGTTTATGTACCTTTGCGGTTTATTTCACAGCAGCTTGGTTATGAGGTAAGCTACCAAAACAATACCGTATCCATCGAATCACCGTATGCAGGTAAGTACAATGAGAATTACTACGCTCAGATCCTCTCGGGTGACTTAGGGAGAAGCAGAAACATTTTGATAGGTAATATGGGTGCATATGGATTACGCAATTATGAACATACCCCAATAAAAACAGTTCAACCTGCTTCCAGCATGGCATTCCTGTTTCCAGAAGGAGAGGCGCTACGATTTTTCTTGATCGAAAATAACCAAACGATTACTTATTTTGAGTATAAGGATGATTTTTTTGTGGCCACTTGGCAGGCTCACGTCGAACAAATAGAAGGTAATGCCATTGAACAATTATTTGCGGATAAACTTAAGGATCGCACAGGAGCGACACCTAAAATCAACAAGCCTTTTCTCTACCACTACATAGAACCTTACGGGAATGGGGTCCATCGGTCAGGGCGCATCGATATCGATGGAATGTATACCGAAACGGGATACAAAAATGAGAGCGAATCATTTGGGACGATTTCGAATGTGCTTCCAAACGAGGTTCGAAATGAAGTCATAGCAATAAATTGAAAATTGATACGGTAGCCGGGCAGAAGTTCGGCTACCGTTTTTACTGAAAATACGTAAAGTAATATATAGTCATCGATAAGGAGGAGATCCAAATTGAAGAATACAATCATTGAATACTGTTTAAAGAAGAAAGGCGCAACTAAGGAATATCCTTTTGGATTCGACCCAATAGTGATCAAGGTCGCAGGGAAAATGTTCGCCCTTATTTTTGAAGACAAAGGTCAAAATTTTTACATAAACTTGAAGTGCGACCCATTGATTGCGGATAATTTGAGAGAGCAGCATGATTATGTTAGTCCAGGATACCACATGAACAAAAAGCACTGGAATACAATTACAATCGGATCAACCTTGCTAGAGTCAGATGTCTTTGCTATGATTGACCATTCTTATGATTTAGTTGTTCAAAAACTTCCTAAGCGTTTAAAAGAATCACTATTGGAAATGAAATAATTTAATAATTTATGAACACGTTAAACAGTAGACAGGCAGACATATAAAGGGATATATCCCCAGTTGGTAGAATTAATATATCTTCTCCAGCATGCGCGCAAAGAAACTTATAAATTAGGATACAACAACCTGTATCTTTGTACTGATCTGGAAGGTTATTATGAAAAGTTTGGCTGGACTCACATAACGAGCGGCTACCTATTTAATGGTCGTTAATTGAATTAAAGGAGGACTATTTCTTGCCTTTTTTTATGAGGACAATGCTGAAGGTCTTGCGAGTACCAAATACGACAATCCTAATTGTTGTATTCGCATTCGTGTTCGGCAGCGCCACCATCGCTTATGCACTTGAACCATCCACTTTTCATAACTGGTTTAATGCCCTTTACTGGGTGATGACGACTATGGCGACCGTTGGCTACGGAGATTTCTTTGCAAAGACCTATATTGGTAAAGCATTCACGATATTTATTTATGTGTTTGGCATTGGTCTTCTCAGCTTGATTATTGGTAAAGTCATAGATATGTTTGCAACTATCTACAAACATTGGGAGGCAGGAAAATTGAACTTTCATGGGAAAGATCACATCATTATTATTAACTGGAGTAAAAAAGCCCAGTACGCTATCGAGGAAATCCTGTCCTTCTCTCCATCATCGCATATCGTCATAATAGATGAATCGGATAAGCATCCCATTCTGGACCGTCATGAGATTCACTTTATAAGCGGCGATCCGTCCTCGGAAGAGATCCTTGAGAAAGCAATGATTAGGGAAGCGAAGGCTGTCATTATTTTCGCAGATACTCGTATTGATGAGCCTGCGCTTACTGACGGCAAGACACTGTTAATTGCATCTAGCATTGAACGTCTCCACCCGAACGTTCACACGACAGTTGAGATTACTCAGGATAAGAATACGAAAAACTTCCGCCATGTAAAAGTGAATGATTTTGTACTGTCGTATGATGCCGTATCTCGTCTTGCTGTTCGAGCTGCTTTACAGCAAGGGAGTTCAGAGATTATTAACCAACTGATCAGCCGAGAAGTTGGCGATGATATATATGAGATTCCGGTGAAGCGGGAATGGAAAACTTACAAAGATGCTTTTCTAGGGACATTGGAATACGGGGCAACTCTTCTTTCAGACAAAGGTGATCTTGGGATCAACCGCAAATTGAACGAACCGATTCCGCAAGATGCCAGATTATTCGTCGTGTCCGATAAAGCAACCTACCTTAAACTAAAAAGCAGCAAATAGAGACGTAGAAAAGAGTGAACATAATTGAAAGTCATCGTTATTGGAGCAGGGATTCTTGGTGCATCTACTGCCTACCATCTCGCTAAAACAGGAGCAGAAGTGCTGCTAATCGATCGAAAAGATAAAGGACAAGCTACGGATGCTGCTGCCGGCATTATTTGTCCTTGGATATCTCAACGGCGGAATCAGGCTTGGTATCGGCTTGCGAAAGCAGGCTCTCGTTATTATCCCGAGTTGATCGAAGCTCTTGAGAAAGAAGGGGAAACCGATACGGGCTATGCCCGGGTTGGAGCCCTTAGTATTCATACGGACACAGAGAAAATTAATAAGATGGTGGAACGGGCCTCGAATCGATTACAGGATGCACCGGAAATCGGTGAAATTACGAAGCTTGATGAGAACCATACCCATGAACGGTTTCCATTGCTTGCGGATGGCTACTCATCCGTTCATATTAGCGGAGCCGCACGTGTAGACGGTCGAGCGCTTCGGGATGCACTAATTCGTTCGGCACAAAGGCATGGAGCAGTTTTGATTCATGGGGATGCTGAGCTTGAGGTTAAGTCTAACCATATAACAGGAGTTACGGTTGATGAAGACCTCTACGAAGCAGATAAGGTGATTGTCTGTGCGGGGGCATGGGCAGGGCACTTGTTCCAGCCGCTTGGTATAGATCTCAAAGTCACCTATCAGAAAGCGCAGATCATGCATGTTCAGGTTCAAGACAACTATGAAGATACAGGCAGTTGGCCTGTTATTATTCCTCCTACTGATCAGTACTTGCTTGCATTTGATCATCAGAAGATCGTTATTGGAGCCACTCACGAAAACGATGTTGAGGGATATGATACAAGAATTACTGCAGGCGGGATGCAGGAAGTTTTGAATAAAGGAATCACATTAGCACCTGATCTGGCTAATAGTACTTTCCAAGAAGTACGAGTAGGCTTCCGGCCGTTTACGCCGGGCTTCCTTCCGGTTATAGGTACAGTTCCTGGTTGGGATAATCTTATTACAGCGAACGGGCTTGGTGCCTCCGGATTAACAACTGGTCCGTTTATCGGCAGCCAGCTAGCGAAGTTAGCTGCAGAATTGGAATTAGATATGGATATGAGCGATTACGATGTGCGAAATGCACTATGAGAAAAGGCAGCCACGATGGCTGCCTTTTATTATTCTTATTTTGCTGCAAGCGTATGGTTCGCATGGTATTCCCGGTATTGAGGGTTCTCGCCGCATACCATAAGGCCTTGACCCCAGTTAACATGAACATCTGCTGTTGGAATGTCCATCGGATCACGGTATTGGTACAGCACATTCCGGCGGTTACGGGTACTGCGGTTGACGTCAGAGCCATGGACCGTCAAGTAGTTGAAGAATAAAACATCCCCAGCTTTGGCAGGGCAGGGAGTTGCCATCGATAGAGGGTATTCCTTATGATCTAGGTAATATCGGCCTACATGCGGCATGATGTCGTTCTTATGAGTGCCCGGAATCACGCAGAGACAACCGTTCTCCATATCGGAATCATCCAGATGAACACTTGCTGCCAACATGGAGTGACTAGCATGAGGGAAGTAAGGTGCATCTTGATGCAGCGGGAATGCAGCACCGTTTTCAGGTGGTTTTACGAGCATCTTGCTATGGTGCAGTTGAACGTTAGGACCAATCAGTTGGGAGAGAACAGACGCCATATTTGGATGAATAGCTGCACGAGTGAAGGAAGCATCTTGATAATGGACATCATGGAAGCCTTTCAGGACAAGCTTCTTCATTTGCTCAGGAGGAAGGTAGTCACCTTGCCAAGTTGCGTTAGAATCAAACTTCGTTTGTGCGGCACGATGAAGGATGCCATCGATTGCCGTTCTCATTTGCTCAACTTCATTTTGGGAGAACACACCTCTTACAAGCAAATACCCATTTGTTTTGTAAAATTCCACATCAGCCTGATTAATCACTTTTTTCCAGCTCCTTGTATTGAAGTATATGGTAGCGATTACTTATACTCGAATTATAGGAAATTCAAACGAAACTGTATTTACTGAAAAGAGACGTTGTTTTAAGAATTTACGCCAAGGTGGTGTTTTTATGAATACGGAAGGCTTTGAAGCGGGAAGTGCATTTCTTAGTGAGATGTTGACGAAATGTCAATCGAGTAACCTATCGTTTCGGATCTATTATTGGGGTTGGAGAGATCCTCATTACAATAACAATGTTCATAAGCATTCCTTTTACGAGGTTTGTTACGTCGTATCGGGAGAAGGCGAATACCAGGATGAGGATACCGTTTATCAGCTTCGTTCAGGTTCGTTGTTTGTGTCTAGACCCGGCGTCTGGCATCAGATTCGAAGCACGACGGGCCTTGGGCTGATCTATGTGGCGTACGAATTGGAGAAAGAGCAGTGCCGGGAAGAAGACTTCGCGTTGTACAGTGCTAATTTGGATACAGGACCAGTCTGCATGGAAGTGGATAACAGCGTAATTCATTATTGGCTGGGCCTTTATAAACATGCTGATTCTCGGCCTTATGGAGAACTCCAAGAATTGCATACTGTGGCTGGTATACTGCTGGCTGGTCTTCTACGGCCGTTTGTCAAAGACGATAGTAATAGAAGTCAAAACGTTGCCAAGCCAAGTAGCGAGACCCGTTCCGCAATTTTACGTCTGTCCAAACAATATATAAGAGACAACCTGTCGAGTCCGCTGAAAATTGAGGAAGTTGCCGAATATATGAACCTCTCCACGCGTCAGATGTCCCGGCTCTTTCAACTCGATGGTGGAGACACATTTCTCACTTATTTGCGCAATGAGAGGCTGAAGCATGCGGAGATGATGCTGAAGACATCCATCTTTTCGTTGAAAGAAATCGCAGCTTATTCAGGGTTTCAATCTGTCCATTATTTTACGAACGTGTTCACCGAGCAGAAGGGGTTGCCCCCAGGGGAGTACAGGAAGCAGTTCTTGGATGTGAAGTAAGACTGGGAGAACAAGCCTAATATTTAGTTTCATGAAAGAGGATTAAGGGCAGAGACAAAGAAATCTACTGAAGGTTAAGCATAAAATACTATGAGAAGGGATTGTTCTAATGAACGTGTATAATTCCGCTTCTGATGTTGCCAATCCGCAAGTAGGTCATTTTCTAACCGATATTCCAGCTCATGATCCGTTTATTGTAACGGACCAAGCAACACAAACCTATTATTTGTATACGGGCGGTGGCCCAAGAATACATGGCGTGAACCGATATGGTGTTTTAACTTATAAGAGCAAAGACTTGGATAATTGGGAAGGACCTTATGTTGTCTTTACTATCCCTGACGGCATTTGGGCTAATCCGCAGCATGGCGCTTGGGCACCTGAAGTTCATGCTTATAATGGACGATATTATCTATTTGTTACGCTTCATAATAACGATAGAGCGCTCGAAGGTGAAGGACATGGCGGTTATCGCCTCCAGTGGCGAGGTTCCGTCATTGCCGTATCCGACTCCTTAGAAGGACCATTCGAGATTATAAAGCAAGAAGCGCCAGTACCTCCGGAACAGCATATGACATTGGACGGCTCTTTGTATGTAGATGAAGAAGGAGTACCTTGGATGGTCTATTGCCATGAATGGGTACAGACAGCAGATGGCACGATCGAGGCAGTAAAATTAACGAATGATCTAACCGATCGGGCTTCTGATCCAATTCATCTCTTTGATGGTTCTGCAGCGCCATGGGATAACGGAGATCATCCGGCTGACGGCTCTCAATCCATCTATGTCACGGACGGCTGTCAGTTATATCGAACCAAGAATAATCGATTAGTCATGTTATGGTCTACATACGACAAAGGGAGCTACGTCCAGACAATCGCACGTTCTACGAGTGGTAAGCTGGAAGGACCATGGGAGCAGCTTGAACCTCTTGTTTTTGACGACAGTGGGCATGGCATGTTGTTCCAAACCTTCGAAGGCGAGTGGAAGCTAATCTTGCATTCTCCGTTCCGGATGCCAGCATCACGCTGCAAAATATATGATATCGTCGATGACGGGGATTCGTTCAGAATCAAGCAGGATTAAGTATATTTGTGATAACGCTGTCATGAGATTAGCTAGCCCTGAGATCATTAGATCTCAGGGCTTTTACTTTAACAATGAGAATAAAGTTGGAGGTATAATTATTTTAAAATGTTAAAATTAGTGTGGAATAAGCAGAATGAGACGGATTGAAGAAGTCCTAGTTGAAATTAGGGACAAACAATAAGGGTAAGGAGGTTCAATACAAAACATGATGTGGTTCATTTACATAGGTTGTGCTTTTATTTTTATTAGTGGATTAATGGTTGGAGCATGGACAACGGCTGATCAGCAAAGGGCGAATTTCAATACAGAGGTGCCGTCTGAGAGAAAAATAAAGAGAAAGATTGCAACGATTTCTGCTGGTTTAGGAGTAATCTGCTTTGCAATAGCAGCTGCTATATATGTATTGTAAGTCGCGTAAACCGCGGCTTTTTATTTTTATTCTTGATAAAAAGATACTCGTCCGATATAATTCACAAAATACCCAATTGTGGTAGAAATATCAAAAGAAGGAGTGGTCGCTAGATGAACAACGTATCCGATTATTACGAGTTGATCGACGAGGATGCTAGATTCTCCAGAAACTCACGAAAGATTGAATTTTACACAACCAATCATGTCATGGAGAGTATGCTGCCGGGACGTTCAACGATATTGGATGTTGGTGCAGGCACTGGTGCCTACTCTTTCCATTATGCAGAGCGTGGTCATGAGGTTGTTGCCGTGGATCTTACTCCGAAGCATATCCAATATATGACGCAGAAGAGTCAGGACACAGGTGTTCCTATACAAGCACATTTAGCTAATGCTACGGATTTAAGTAAGTTCGATAACTCCCTATTTGATGTTGTATTCTGCTTTGGACCGATGTATCATCTGACGAGTGAAAATGACCGCAATAGCTGCATTAGCGAATGTCTCAGGGTTCTAAAGCCAGGTGGGATTCTTGCTATCGCTTATATTAACAAGTTTCCTGTCCTGCCAATGTTGGCTACAAGAGATAAGAAGTTTATTAGAGACAGCGTAATTCATAAGGTTATAAATGAAGGAGTAATTCAAGTTGGGGACGAGGATTGTTTTTGGACAGATGCCTATTTCACCTCGCCACCAGAGATTGAAGCGTTCATGCTAGATTACGATGTTTCACTCGTTGATCATGTAGGTACTGATGGAATCAGTCATACGATACAAGACTACGTAGATGGATTGAGTGATGTAGAGTTTCATTCCTGGATGAATTATCATTATCTGACATGCAGAGAGAGCAGTATTCTTGGTATGAGTACTCATGGCTTAATCATCTGTAGAAAAAATTAGTCCCCACGTATAGAATCACGATATTGCCGGGGGGTAACCCCGGTTTTTTTCTTGAAAAGCCGGTAGAAAAACTTCATGTCAGCATATCCAACCGCGGAAGAAATCTCCTCCACCTGACTTTGACTGCCTGCAAGCAATCGGCATGCAGCATCCATTCGGATCCCTTGAACATATTCGATAAAGCTCATACCTGTCTGATGACGAAATAGGCGGCTGAATTGCCGCTCACTAAGCCTCGCTTGGGCAGCCAGCTCGGTAAGTCTAAGTTCAGAAGCATAATTACGGTCAATATAAGTAATTGCTTCATCAACGCTTATCCACTGCGGCCGTTCGCTTATCGGTGATTCGATCTGCAGCTTGTGCCTATACAAGCCAGTTAATATACGCATGACGAGAGTGGTGAGAACAACTAAGTAACCTGGAGGTCTGGCCGCGAATTCTTGGTAGAGCTCACGAAACATCGCATGATATTCGCCTGTAGGATCTTTTATGGAAAACCAGGTTAGCCTCTCATCTGCAAAACAATTAAAAATCTCTGCAGCATAGGGGAACCCGTTGTGCAACTCGGTCAAATACGCAGCTGGAAGTAAGCAGTTATAGACGATAAGAGGCCGGTCCTTTTTTGGCGTCTTGGGCCGAAACACATGACTTTGCCCAACGGGGATGAAAAACAAAGTGCCATGCTCGACGGGGACGGTTTCACCGGCAATATAGTGAACGCCAGCTCCTTCGCTGACATACGTTATTTCGACAAATTCATGTGAATGCTCATCCATATCGAAGCTTTCATAAGCGCGGTTTACATAGAGTGGTACACCGGGTTCGAAAAAGGAATCCGCAGACATGACATAAGTGCTTCGTTTGATGCTCATCGGTATACCCCCTTCTATAACCTCACATAAATATCTGTATCTATCGTACGAAACCGTTTGCAATATGTCTAGATCAACCTATAAAAATGTCCGGATCGTCCCCTGAATGTCTTTCTCATTTGCCATACAATCTAGGTAAGATGCCAACGATCGTTCGGCATATATGAGAAGCTGGAAGGGGCATTCAATATGACATTATTACAAGTAACACACTTGCGGTGCGAGTACCAAAACAATCCAATTGGCTTAGGTATCACTACACCAAGACTCAGTTGGCAGCTTCAATCGGATGATGTTCATGTGATTCAGCTTGCTTATCAGATTCAAGTGTCATGTAGTCTTGAGGGATTAGATGAAACAAAGCTTGTATGGGATACCGGTCGGATCGAATCAGATCAATCAGTGCTGGTGGAATATGGCGGTCAGCCGCTTCAGGCAAGAGGACGTTACCACTATCAGGTTAAAGTATGGGACAACAAAGGACGCGAATCGGATTGGAGCGAAGCAGCATGCTGGGAAATGGGCTTGTTAAGTTCTGCGGATTGGACTGCAGCATGGATTACACCAGATAGCAATGCTATCGATTCGCAAGCCGAGCCTATTTTCCTCTTACGAACAACCTTCAATACTCGCGAAAGCATTAGTCGGGCGACGATCTACGCGACATCGCTCGGATTATATGAATTGGAATTAAACGGACAGCGAGTAGGCGATTGGCAGTTCACTCCGGGCTGGACGAGCTACAAAAATAGACTCCAAGTACAGGCTTATGATGTGACACAACAGCTCCTTGCCGGAGAGAGTAATGCAATAGGAGCAGCGCTTGCAAACGGATGGTATAAGGGCGATTTGGCATGGAATAATCAAAAGAGTATTTATGGCGATACACGTGCCTTACTGCTTCAGCTGCATATTGATTATGCAGATGGGACTACAGAAGTTATCAGAAGTGACAGCTCATGGCGTGCTTCGACGGGGCCAATCTTAATGTCCGAGTTGTATCATGGCGAGACGTATGATGCCCGTTTGGAAATAACAGATTGGGCAACTGCCGCATTCAATGATCAGGACTGGAGTAGTGTAAGCGAATTGCCTCATTCGAAGGACATTCTTATTATGCAGGAGAATGAACCGGTTCGTATAACGGAGAAGTTGAAGCCAATCGAACTTATCAAGACGCCTTCAGGCGAAACTGTAATGGATATGGGTCAAAATATGGTTGGACGCCTGCATTTCCAAGTGGATCTTCCAGCCGGTACAACTCTCACGTTCCAACATGCGGAAGTTCTGGACCGCGAAGGCAACTTCTACATCGGTAACTTGCGCAAAGCAAAGCAGACCGTCCACTATGTATGTAAGGGGGGAGGAGAAGCATACGAGCCACATTTCTCCTTCCAAGGCTTCCGCTACGTGAAGCTCGAAGGCTGGCCTGAAGATGTTACACTGGACCTCAATTTGTTCACTGGCCACGTGATTCATTCCGATATGGAACCATCAGGTACCTTTGAATGCTCGAATCCTCTGCTGAACAAGCTGCAGCAAAATATTACTTGGGGACAAAAAGGCAACTTCCTTGATGTGCCAACGGACTGTCCACAGCGGGACGAACGGCTTGGATGGACCGGCGACGCTCAAGTGTTTATTCGAACAGCTGCGTTTAACTACGATGTTGCACCATTTTTCGCCAAATGGCTTCGAGATCTGAAGGCTGATCAACGCAGTGACGGAGGAGTGCCATTCGTTATTCCACATGTACTGGATGAGGGTTCCTATTCCTCTGCAGCATGGGGTGATGCAGCCGTTATCTGTCCTTGGGTCGTGTACTTGAGTTACGGGGATAAACGGGTGCTGGAGGAGCAGTATGACAGCATGAAAGCATGGGTCGAGTACATGCGCCAGCAAGGGGAAAATGAGCATTTGTGGAATACGGGCTTCCACTTTGGTGATTGGCTTGGCCTTGATGCCAAGGAAGGCGATTATGTAGGCGCTACTCCTCGTGATTTGATCGCAACGTGCTTCTATGCTTACTCCACCAAGCTATTCGTAAGAACAGCAGAGGTACTTGGCCGCACAGAAGACGCGATGTCGTATCGCGAGTTGTATGAACAGATCATCACGGCATTCGAGCAGGAGTTTGTAACTGCTAATGGACGGCTTGCGGCTCACACCCAAACCGCACATGTGCTGCCGCTGATGTTTGATCTTGTGAAAGGACCAGTACGTGAACGGATGGCAAAAACGCTCGCCGAGTATGTGACAGAGCAGAAGTTCCACTTGACGACTGGCTTTGTAGGTACTCCGTATTTGTGTCATGTTCTGTCGGAGAACGGTTATCATGACGTGGCTGTTAAGCTCGTACAGCAAGAGGATTATCCATCTTGGCTGTATTCGATTCATCAAGGAGCAACAACCATTTGGGAGCATTGGGATGGAATCAAAGCTGATGGCACTTTCTGGAGCGACGACATGAACTCGTACAATCATTATGCTTATGGCTCCATAGGCGAGTGGCTGTATAGAGTTGTTGCTGGACTTGATCTGGATGAAGCTCAGCCAGGTTACAAACATATTGTTTTCCGTCCACGTACGGACTCGGGACTTTCCTATGCCAAAGCATCGTATAAGTCAGCGTACGGCTTGATCCGCAGTGAATGGGGCACCGGTGAAGAGGGAGCGGCGACATATGAATTCGAGGTTCCAGCCAATACAACAGCAGAAGTAAATTTGCTTGGAGTATCTCTTGCTGGGATTTCAATTAATGGCTCCACTATCGGTCAAACGCCAGGTGTGCTTGCTTCACAAGAACAGGATGGAAAGCTTGTGCTTACGCTTGGATCTGGGATTTATAACGTTCAAGCTGCGGCAAAAGTTACCGTTTAAAACACAAAATCCGTTCCCTCATCGGGAACGGATTTTTTTATCGCAGGCCTATGCCTTCTTAGAATGAATATGATGGGCGACTCGTGCAGCCAATTCAGTCGACGCATTGTTTAGATAAGTAAGTACAATGTTTTGTGTTTCCTGAGATACTGCAGCAAGGTCAATGGCAAGATTTTCGACCAAATGATCTTTCTGCACAGGCTGCAGTCTATCATAGAACTCACCGGCCTGCGAGAAGTTATCCGGCTTCGGAATTTCGGAGCGCACCAGATGGCCTTCTACGTATCTGCCGTTACCACTAGTCTGCATGGAGTCGGGAGTCCAATTCGCCTGATGGTTGATTGGCACTTTACGGAAGTCTGAACCAATCCGATGACGCTGAGAATCCGTATAAATATTGGCACGTCCTTGAAGCATTTTATCATCGGATAACTCTGCTCCCTCCAGTAAGTTCGAAGGGGAGAACGCGAGCTTCTCAACTTGTTCCATGTAATTGTCTGGATTTTTGTTTAAGACCATACGGCCAACCGGCAGCAGCGGGAATTGATCTTCATCCCAAATCTTCGTGTCATCAAGCGGGTCATATGGAAGACTCGCCTCATCTGCAGGATCCATAAGCTGGACATAAAGTCCATACTCGACGGTTTTTCCAGCAGCGAGCGTATCGTATAGATCTTGACCGGCATAATCCGGGTTCTGACAACTGAGCTCATTCGACTCATGGCGATCAATGTACTGGACGCCGGCATAAGGAATCCAGTGGTATTTGACATACGTACGAACACCCTGCGCATTCCTCCACACATACGTATTAACACTATGACCTGGAATGTGGCGAAGGCTCTTAACGGTTCCAGCATCGGAATACAGCCAAAGCACAAAATTGGTTGATTCAGGCGCTCGTGCGATAAAGCTCCAGAAACGTTCGGGATCGATCAAATTGTTGATTGGAGAAGGCTCGAATGCCCTAATCGACTCTGGAAAGCGCATAGGATCTCTGACTAGGAACACAGGAATGTGATTAAAGACCATATCAAATACGCCTTCATCCGTGTAAAACTTGGTGGCGAATCCGCGCACATTGCGGGACGTATCTGGAGTACCTCTATTGCTTACCGCAAGTGAGAATCTTACTGTTACAGGAACCTGACACCCAGGCTGTTGTAAAAAACAGAGCTTCGTATGAGCAGCCATCGAATGCACAGTTTCGAAATAACCAAATGCCCCGTAGCCTTTGACATGCACAGGTCTTTCCAAAATTTTAGTATGTATAAAGGTTTCCATGGTCTCATGTAAAACACTATCCTGTTCGAGAATCGGACCTCGTGCGCCAACGGTTTGTGAATGAAGAGTGGCTGGTTGGTCAATTGCTTCCCATTGCGATGGTGACAGTCCATGAGAAGGCTCCTGTTTACTTGGCTTCTTGTCAGGCATAGGGGCATTATTTTCAGAAAAACCTTGATTATTATCCATCGAATAACCTCCGAATTAGAATTTATCCACCTTTATGTTTATTCTGTCAGCTGGAGTAAAATGCTTGAGAGGGACTTGCATTCAATGGGTATATCCAAATATTAAGGAACATACGATCTAATTGAATGTAATGGGGGGATTTTTTGTGAGGGAGAAAAAAACCTTTTATTTGCTGGCACCATGCTTCACTGATGCACTCTTAACGAAGGATGTAGGCATTATTCCATATATCATGCAGAAGTATTATGGATATAAAGCGGTTTATGTCACCTATAGAAACAGCGATGGATACATGGACTGGCCTTCCCTTGGCATGTTCGAAGAGGAGGTTGAATTTGATTATCTCGAGCCAGCATTCGCTTATCATCCGGATCGCGCCATTGAGACGATATTTGGCGCCAACGTACATGATTGCAGTAATGACTTGGTTCAATACATAGAGGATCATGCAGCACATATCGATGTTTTATTTTTATTTGGGTTTTATCCCTTTTATTATGAGGCGGTTGATCGTTTCAAGAAGCTTAATCCTGCCGGAAAGGTTTACTTAAAGCTGGATGCCAATATTCATTGGATTAATCGGACCCCATTAAATGATTATTTTGTGCATTTCCTTCTTAATTGCAATTTAATCAGTACCGAATCCATGATCGAATACATCAGACAGAAATGGTCTGTTCCTATTTGCTATATTCCGAATGGTTATTATTCGTTTGGCCCAGAAACCGAAACCATTATTTCATTTGAGAGTAAAGAGGATCTAATCCTCACTGTTGGTCGAATAGGAAATCATGCTAAGGCTACAGATCAATTATTAGAGGCCTTTAAAATGGCTATTCCGTGTATTCCTGATAGTTGGAAACTTGCTCTGGTAGGGAATGTGGATGAGTCATTTCGACCTTATTTGAATGATTTTCTACAAGTCAATCCTGAGCTTGAGGGCAGGATCATTCAAACTGGATTTATTAAAGATAAAGACCTTCTTCAAAATTGGTACCGCAGAGCGAAAATTTTCGCGCTTCCTTCGTTATATGAAGGATCTGCCCATGTCGTCTCTGAGGCAAAAACCTTTGGTTGTTATCTCATTACATCAGATATAGAGTCGAGCCGGGAAGCCATAACCAAGCACGAACGAAGATTTGATCTCTTGGATGAATCGTTCAAAATCGTAAATCGTCATTTGGACTATGGATCGGTTCATGCAGTTGGCGATTATATGGAGTTGGCACATCGAATGATCGAAGCGTGCAACAATCAGGAACGGCTTAAAGACGTATGTTACAGCACTCAGCAAGATGCCAGGGAGCACTTCGACTGGGTGAAGTTATGTGGTGAAATAAATACTTTATTATGAACACGTGGTAAGATAGGTAGAAATATTGCGGGCTATACAAAGGAGTATGTTTAATCTTGGATGATAAGGACGCGGCTATCTTGCAGTATGTGGCCGAAGAGCAAAGCTTGACCAAGGCAGCAGAGAGGCTGTATATGACGCAGCCGGCGTTATCTTACCGCATTCAACAAATGGAGCGGGAGTTTGGTGTTCCGATCATCGTGAAGCACACGAAAGGAACGTACTTGACGCCGGAGGGCGAGGCGCTTGCATCTTATGCCAGGAAAATGCGGGATGAGCTTAACGCGATGAAAGATTATCTTATCAATATGCGAAGTAATGTGAAAGGAACGCTGCGACTTGGCGTTGCCAGCTATTATGGACTTTATAAGCTGCCGCCATTGCTCCGGAAATTCAGAGATCTGTATCCTGAGGTGCAATTCAGTGTGACATGTGCGCTCAGCTCCGAAATTATCGAACTGTTGTCCGAGCAGGAGATCCACGTCGGTATCGTCCGAGGGGATTATCATTGGCTGGAAGCGCAACATCTGCTGCATGATGAGCCGATCTGCCTCATATCCCGAGAGCCGATTCAATTGAAGGAGCTGCCTAGGCTGCCTCAAATTCATTACAGTGCACCTAAGGCGAAAGCCATCCGCCAAGCGGCGACAACATTTGATCATACGATTCAAGGCTGGTGGCATGAGCATTACAGCACACCTCCCATGATCGCGATGCAAGTGGACGCTCATGAGACTTGTAAGGAAATGGTGAAGCAAGGTCTCGGATATTCGATTATTCCCGGGGTCTTCGTAACACCGGAGGATGAACTATATACATTGGAGCTTAAGTTGAAAAATGGGGAAGCAATCCGCCGGAATACATGGATGCTGTACCGGGAACATTCCCGTGAGCTTGCAATCGTGGATCGATTCGTGGCGTTTATGAAGACGGAACAACCAGGAAGTCCTGCAGAAGCCTAATGAAGGGCTTCTTTTTTTGTTTGAAAATCATACACGGGCCATAAAAAATCTTAAGGAGCACCCCAAAAAACAATTAATTGTACTTATCGGGACTATTTCCTTATTATTTGATACATATTGATGCATAAATATACGGGTTGAAACGAATAGGTGGGATAATCATGAACAAGCAACAAGACAAAGAAATGAAACTTAAAATCGCGCAAGCAGTTGACGCACGTGACGGACAATTGCGAGAGCTTTCACTAAACATACATGCAAATCCGGAGCTTAGCTTTCACGAACATAAAGCACAACAATGGCTGACCGAGCCGCTGATTGAAGCCGGTTTTACGGTAGAGAAGGGGATCTCTGGATTAGAAACCTCCTTCCGTGCAACCTGGGAAGGAACGGCTGGCGGACCAACAATCGCGCTGCTTGCCGAATACGATGCACTTCCGGGACTAGGTCATGGATGCGGGCATAGCCTCATTGGTACAGCGGCAGTTGGAGCGGCTTTGGCACTGAAGGATACTTATCCTGAGCTGCCAGGCAAAATCATCGTTCTGGGTACGCCTGCTGAAGAAGAGGGTGGCGGCAAAATCATCATGTGCAATGATGGCGTCTTTGACGAGATCGACGCGGCTATGATGGTCCATCCTCAAAACAAAACGATGGTGCTTCGAGGGGCTTTGGCATGTGTAGATGCCACGTTTACGTTCCACGGAAGACAAGCCCATGCTTCTTCTTCGCCTGAAAAAGGAATCAGTGCACTCGATGCACTTGTTAATGCTTATGTAGCGATCAATTCACTGCGGCAGTTTATGAAGGAAGATGTGCGGATCCACGGCATTATTACAAAAGGCGGAGACGCGCCAAATGTAGTGCCGGAGCTAACAGAAGCGGTGTTTATTTTGAGAGCATCTACCGTAGATGAGCTTGAGGTCGTTAGAGAAAAGGTATATCGTGCGGTACGTTGTGCGGCAGAAGTCGTAGGCGCAACCGTTGATATAAACGAAGGGTTGATCTATGCCGAGCGGAACAACAATAAAGAGTTAGCTGGTCTATTCGCCCGTAATCTGGAAGAGGAGCTTGGTCTTGAGGTCTGTGATCCGCCGCAAAAAGGCGGGGTTGGATCGTCTGACATTGGCAATGTCAGTCAAGTTACGGCAGTCATCCATCCGTACATCAGACTTGGAGACGCGACTACTCATACGCCTGAATTCGCAGCATTGGCAGGTTCAGAGGAAGGTATGACTCAGTTGAATTATGCGGCCAAAGCTCTGGCTATGACCGTTTATGACCTTTGTGCTGACCGCGATGCGATGAAGCTCGTGCGAGATGAATTCGAAGAGTGGAAGAAACAAAAAAATGGGGGATAAGGCAATGAACGACTCGACTAAATCAACATCCCGCAAGTGGTTTAAGATGCCTCATACGTATGTTATTCTTATTTTCCTTGTTCTAGTGGCAGCAGCTCTGACTTATGTTGTCCCTGCAGGCGAATTTGATCGGGTAGAGGATGCTGCGACTGGTAAAACGTTAGTTGTACCTAATTCTTATCATGAGGTAGATTCCAATCCCGTTGGTATCTTCAGTATTCCAAAGTTAATTGTGCACGGACTGATTGACTCCGCGGACGTTGTGTTTTTCATCCTCATTATCGGGGGAACATTTGAGATTATCTCTTCCACGGGGACAATCGAAGCGATCACAGGCAGGGTAGCTCGAAACTTCTCTAATAAAGGCAGATGGGTCATCCCGATCTTTATTATGCTGTTCTCTGTCGCTGGGTTCACGATGGGCATGTCGACGGAAGTAATGGTATTCGTACCAATCGGGATCGCGGTAGCAAGGGCGCTTGGATTCGATGCATTGACAGGTACGGCAATGGTTTCACTGGGTGCCTCATGTGGTTTTACAGCCGGCATACTGAATCCGTTCAACGTAGGACTTGCCCAATCCATTGCTGAGGTTCCTATGTTCTCCGGGGCATGGTTGAGAGTCATATTGCTCATCTGCCTTATCGCGGTTACAAGCTTGTATATCGTTCGTTATGCTGGCAAGGTGCGCGCGAATCCTGAGAAAAGTCTTGTTATCGATCTCGAACGTGAAGTGGAATCGAAGGAACTCGATTTGACTAAGCTGCCACGCATGCAGTTGAAGCATTATTTGACGATTATCGTCATCATTGCAGGCTTTGCAACACTTGTCTGGGGTGTATCCAAGAAAGACTGGTGGATGGAAGAGCTGGCCGCGTTATTCTTGACGATGGGCATCGTGAGTGGCTTTTGTGCCGGTTATGGGCCAAGCCGAGTTGCTACGGAATTCGTTAAGGGAGCCAAAGCGATTACTTACGGAGCGTTGATTATTGGCTTTGCACGCGGAATCATGGTCGTTCTGGATCAAGGGAACGTCATCGATTCCATTGTAAATGGCTTATCCGTCTTGGTTGGCGAGCTTCCAGGACCGGTGCAAGTGCTTGGTATGTACCTGTTCCAGAACGTCATGAACATCTTTATTACATCAGGTACAGGTATGGCAGTAACAACGATGCCAATCATGGTACCGCTGGCAGATATTATTGGCGTTACACGTCAAACAACGGTACTAGCCTTCCAATTAGGCGATGGCTTCTCGAATATGATTTTGCCGACTTCCTCGGCACTGATGGGCAGTCTGGCAGTATCCGGCATTCCGTATCAGAAGTGGGTCAAGTTTTTCTGGCCGCTCATGCTGATGTGGATTGTGATCGGAGCTGTTCTGATGGTTGTAGCTCATATGATTAATTATTAGCTCAATCTTTCTAATAAAACGTGCTGTCCAGCTGGATGGCGCGTTTTTTGATTGTGGCAGGTTCCGTGGACATGATATGCTTTTCTAGGAGTCTATTGATTTTATGATGAAATAAGATGCTGTGCATGATTAGAACAATTCATTTTCCTGGAGGCTATTATGAAAATTCAAAGCTATGAACTGTTCCAAGTACCGCCGCGTTGGCTGTTTCTGAAAATTCAAACGGATGAAGGATTAGTAGGTTGGGGCGAGCCTATCGTTGAAGGACGTGCAGAAACGGTAAAGGCTTGTGTTCATGAATTAATGGAATATCTGATTGGCAAAGATCCACTGCGAATTGAAGATCATTGGTCAATGATGTATCGATCGGGGTTTTATCGGGGCGGCGCCATTATTATGAGTGCCATTGCTGGCATTGACCAGGCACTCTGGGATATTAAAGGGAAGTTTTATAATGCACCTGTTTATCAGCTGTTAGGCGGAGCTTGCCGGGATACTATGCGAGTTTACTCCTGGATTGGGGGAGACCGGCCGACCGAAGTGGCGGAAGAAGCGAGAAAAGTTGTAGCAGCTGGATTTACCGCAGTCAAGATGAATGGGACGGAAGAGCTGCAGTATATTGATTCATATGACAAAATTGACGCAGCTGTCGCTAGGATTGCAGCTGTTCGGGAAGCATGCGGTTCCTCGATCGGAATTGGCATCGATTTCCACGGACGTGTACATAAGCCAATGGCCAAGATTCTTGCCAAGGAGCTGGAGCCGTTCCGTCCGATGTTCATCGAAGAACCAGTTCTATCCGAGAACAACGAAGCCTTGAAGGAGCTTGCTAAGCATACCTCGATTCCTATTGCTACCGGTGAAAGAATGTTCTCGCGCTGGGATTTCAAGCAGCTTCTTAGCGATGGGGCAGTCGATATTATTCAGCCTGACTTATCACATGCTGGCGGCATTACCGAGTGTAAGAAAATAGCGTCAATGGCAGAAGCTTACGATGTTGCGCTAGCACCTCATTGTCCATTAGGCCCGATTGCCCTTGCAGCCTGCCTGCAGGTTGATGCGACAGCACATAATGCGTTCATTCAAGAGCAAAGCCTCGGTATTCATTACAATGAAACCAGTGATCTACTGGATTATATAACTGATTCATCTGTATTCGACTATAAAGACGGTCATGTTGCAATCCCTCAGGGTCCAGGTTTAGGGATTGAAATTAACGAAGAGTATGTGAGAAAAATGGCTGCTGTCGGACATAACTGGAGAAACCCCGTTTGGCGTCACAAAGACGGCAGTATTGCGGAATGGTAATTGAATAGCAGATGGAAATGGAGGAGGCCCCAAACTTATGTTTGGGGCCTCTTCTTTGCATGTGAAATAGGGAGTTAATAAATCTTCTTCAACAGCTCTACGACTTCATCAATCGTTAGGCCAAAAGATTTGTAGTAGGAAGCATCACTAACCATCTGCTTTAAGACCGTTTCGTTACGTATTTGCAATATCTCATCGGGTGAGAATTCAGCTACAAAACAGCCTTTCCCCGTGATGGTATTGATTAAGCCACATCTTTCGAGTTCTTCCCAAGCTTTCTTTACGGTAATAATACTTACTCTGAGCTCTTGGGCGGCTTGTCGAATGGGGGGGAGACAATAGCCGCTTTCTAACTCGCCTTTTAGAATTTGAGCACTGATTTGTTCGAAAAGCTGCTGATAGATCGGTTTATCAGACGAATTCGAAATAGCTACATTCATTATATCTCCACTTTCGGGAATCGTTTAATCGCAATTCGATAAGCTATTAAGGTGAAAGCAACAAATATGGCTATTCCAACAATCAGGATGGATGACTGAAGTGCCATATTGTCCAGACCATCACCGTAAAAAACATCGTGCAAAAATGGACTCTGGATCCCTAACCATTGTGCAACTCCGGCAAATAGCATAGCGGCTGTAACTGCCACATATGTCGCCTCACCATATTTATAAGCTGTTTTATAATACTTGGATATAAAGATAATGTTGAAGATCGCAAGCATAACAAAACATAATCCCCAAAACCCCATATGTGGTGCAAAGAAATAGTAGGTTATATGGGAGTATAATTGGTTACTAATTATACCAAAGATCATTGCAATGATGATATGCAATAATTCAAGAATGACGATAACGGACACCTTGGCTTTTACAATGTCAGTTTTGGTAACAGGCAGCATGGAGGTAAACATCAAATCGTTCTGCGTTCGAAACCCGCCAAACATATTTGGAATCGTGATCCAGCAAAAATACAGAAGGACTAAAAAATAGATCCAACCGGGAATGAACATTAAAGCGCCTGTCAAAAAAGGCATGATAATATACATAGGAAGTACGCCTAATTTAAACTCTTTCATCAATAAATTATACATACATATCCTCCTTTTTCGCGAAATAAATCATAATTTCCTCGAGACTTGGCAGGGCGGTATTCATTTCGGAAGAAGGATCAAAGTCTTTGGAGTGAATTAAGCCTGTAAAGCCAAAGGAATTTTGCTTGTAGGAAATCAAATGGTCTTTCACTTGATCCAGCTGACTTTCTTTCCCGTTTACCAGGCGATAGGATTCAATAAATTCATTTTTCTCCGCACTTTTTACAATCTGGCCATTTGCGATAAAGGTAATATAATCCGCGCATTTCTCCAAGTCAGACGTAATGTGAGTAGAGAATAGAATGCTGACCTCACCATCAACAACGAGCTCTTGGAAAATCTCCAACAATTGATCTCTTGCGACCGGATCAAGTCCACTTGTTGGTTCATCAAGGACGAGAAGCTTAGCACCATGAGATAAGGCTAGGGCTAAGTTGTACTTCACTTTCATACCTGTCGACAATTCAGCAATTTTTTTATTCTCATCTAATTTGAATCTTCTCAGGTAGTTGTAGTAGGTTTCATCATTCCAGTTCTTATAGAACTTCTTAATCACATCGGTCAATGTTTTAATTTTGCTGCGAGTATAAAAATTGATATCGCCAAATGCGTATCCGATTTCTTGTTTTAGTTCGATTTCATGTTCGGCAATATTCTTGCCCAATAT
This sequence comes from Paenibacillus sp. J22R56, assembly GCF_056269375.1. Taxonomy (NCBI): domain Bacteria; kingdom Bacillati; phylum Bacillota; class Bacilli; order Caryophanales; family Paenibacillaceae; genus Paenibacillus; species Paenibacillus sp. J22R56. Next base: position 253,810 of record NZ_JBWDNV010000006.1, on the reverse strand, counting down.
TAGAACCTCTCCGCTATCGATATGAAGCATATTTAAGATCGATTTGATTGTCGTTGTTTTACCTGCGCCATTGGCACCGATAAAACCCATGATAAAACCCTGTTCCAGTTGGAACGAAACATTTTTTAGCTGGAAATTTGGATAAGCTTTATTTAAATTTTGAATGTCTAATGCCAGCATAACGTACCTCCTCAATTAATTGTGTATGTTGTGTATGCACAATATATCACATGGGGTTTTTGTGGTCAATGCCTCAAACCAAATATTTACAATAAAATGGAAACTTTATTAACTTCAAGTACGTCTAACTGATTAAATACAGATTGAATAGAAAATTGTATACGATGAGGCTTAAAAAATGATGTTACGAAATGACATCGTTTCATACTAGGGGGTTAGAAAACTTGAATAAAAAAGTGAAGGGGCAGCCTGTCGAGGAAAAAACAGCCGCTACGGTAACTTCATTTAATGATGTGACCGATCACTATCAGAAAATAATGGGTGTTCCTGCCCAAAGAACAGATTTAAACAGTATGCCTAAGGTTCTGCGTTGGTTTGCGTATTTCTTCTATGCAGTCTTAATCCTTGGTGCACTGTTATTCCTCATATCTTGGTTGATGCAATAATGAAAGGAGCAACGATGAAACACTTCATTATAACAGGGACTTCTAGAGGAATTGGGGAAGCCATCGCTTATCAACTGCAATCATCAGGTCATTTTCTACATTGTGTCTCTCGAGAGAGGAATACAACTCTAATAAGCAACAGCGAGAATATGGCTTATTATGAGTTCGATCTAGGGCAAACGGATGCGATTGAAACCTTAATGGAGAGGATATTCAGTCAAATTGATCTGTCCCAAGTAGAAGGGCTTTATCTCATAAATAACGCTTCTATGATCGCGCCAGTGGCCCCAATAGATGCAGCAGATATCAGTGAAATAACACGTAATATACAGGTGAATCTGATCGCCCCAATCCTTCTAACATCCTTTTTTATTAAACATACAAGGGAACTGTCCGTAGAGAAGAGGGTTCTTAATATCTCTTCTGCATCTGCAAAAAATCTTCATCCAGGGATGAGTTTGTACTCTGCGGCTAAGGCTGGATTAGATGTTTTCACCCAATGTGTAGCACTTGAACAAAATAACTCAAATGCTCCAGTTAAGATTGTGTCCATCTGGCCAGGTATGATTGACACCAGCTTGCAAAGTGAAGCTAGAAGCATGGATCGAGCTATGCTCCCGACAGTAGAGTTGTTTAAGCAGGTCATGGAATCAGGAATGCTAACTACACCTGAGGAAACGGCGAAACAGATCATTGCATTTTTGTTTAAAGAAGATATAGAGCATGGAGAAGTTGTCGACATCTACGATTATTCAAAATGACATAAGAATTACAGCTAGCTATTGAACTACGGAATAGTTTCTGGCAAAATGAAATCAAACGTTCAGTATGTGTAACTGGCGAGACGTGGAGTACCACGGTGGAGCACATACTTCATATGGCCGTTCGCCTGGGCAGAGGTAAGGAGATTTCTCCTTGCCTCTTTCTGTTTTTCTATAACAAGTGGAGAGGATGACAGCTAATGAAATCAAGTCCATTATTGCTTGACGGAAACCGAGTTGCCACAGATATTAAGAACCAATTAGTAGGCCGTGTATCCAAGCTCAATGAGAGAGATATCGTCCCATGTCTGGCAACGATTCTTGTTGGAGAAGATCCTGCCTCAGCAACGTATGTCCGAATGAAAGGTAATGCATGCTCACGGGTCGGTATCCGATCTATTCGGATCGAACTTCCTGAAGAAACAACTACTGAACAATTGATACAAGCGATTATGCAGTTAAATGATGATCAATCCGTTCATGGTTTACTTTTGCAGCATCCGGTCCCACATCACATCGACGAGCGAGCTTCCTTTGAAGCTATTTCCATAGATAAAGATGTAGACGGAGTGACGATGCAAGGCTTTGCTCAAAATGCGTTTGGCATCGCGGCATTCCCTTCCTGTACACCAGCAGCAATTATGGAAATCCTGGCGTACTACGAGCTGCCTGTGGCTGGCAAGCATGCCGTCGTAATCGGCCGAAGCCCGATTTTAGGAAAACCAGTCTCAGCTATGCTGTTGAACAAAGATGCGACAGTAACAACATGCCATTCCAAAACGAACAATTTGGAACAACATGTCCGAACTGCTGATATTGTTGTCGCCGCCGTAGGTAAGCCTAAATTTGTTCAAGGCGATTGGATTAAGCCCGGTGCTGTCGTACTGGATGCCGGTTATAATCCAGGCAATGTGGGGGATGTTGACTTTGAGGCATGCACTCCTCATGTATCTGCTATCACTCCAGTTCCTGCTGGAGTAGGGCCAGTGACTATTGCGATGTTGTTGAAGCATACTGTTGAGGCTGCGGAAAGAAGCAAACGGTAATAAACTCCAATAGGGCTATACCTTTAGTCATTAAAATGACGATGGTATAGCTCTTTTTTTTCGAATATCACCTGGACGGAGCAGCGATAAGACCCTCGCAGGGTCTTATGATCACTAAATTCACATAACTACTACTACGTAAGACCCTCGTGGGGTCTTATTGGACCTTCGAGATTATTAGTTTCGCATAATGAGCACAGTATAAGACCCCAGCAGGATCTTACGCCCTTTAGAACTTATTCAATTGTCATTTCATTCTATTTAGTAATTAAATAATATGGTAGAATTTCCTAATAAACGATTGTCTTGAAAGGAGCTTACTAACAATGCGGCTAACAATGGGTATGATCATCATTTTACTCGTCATATCTGGGTGTACTAATGAAAGTAATCAAATAGTGACTAACAATAAACCGGGAACTTCTGATGAGAACAAAGTGACTGAAGACACTACTAAAGCGAAAGAAAACAAAATAACGTTAACCCCTGTTGATTTATTTGCAGGAGATGCTGCGATTTTCAAGCCATTCCTTGGTTCGATGTCAGTGGCTTTCAAATTGTCTTATGAAGGAAGCCAGCCAAACGTATGGTTGGATCTGGACGTTTGGGAGAATGGAAAGAAGGCAGCGACGAAGGGTTCAATTGGTCAACTATTTTACAGTTCAGAGGAAAATCCGAGCAGTGGTGAAGTCGAAGTTATTATGTCGGTTGATACAGTTCCAATCGAGGGGAATGATGAAATAAGACTAATTAAAGTGAATGTTGTTCATGATAAAGGAAATTCAAGTCTTGCAACAACAACGATTCCTTGGAATAGCAAGCTGACTATGCAGGGACTGCTTCAGCATAATGAGAAGACGTCGTTTGCAGCCGATGAACCTGTGTATGCCTTTGGTGTGCAGGCTTCGAGCGGTAACAACATGTCCACAGCAGAGCTTACTTCCGAATCATTAAGAAGACGGAATGGGCACTTGTATTTACTTTGCGTTATCAAAACGATTGATGGCTCTTATCGATTTCTCCCCATAATGCCAGGTTTGGTTGGGTGTTAAGATAAGAGAAAAGGTAAAGGGAGTGATTGTTGGTGACGAATGTTGTTGCGCATCTTGAAAAGCTGATCAAGGCAATACCAGATAAGCTAAAAGCATGGCCTGAAGAAAGGATGGTAACCCCACATGCCATTGGAAAATGGTCAAACCTTCAAATTCTTGGTCATCTCTGTGATTCGGCTATAAATAATCTGACAAGAATGATTCAAGCTCAGTACACTTCAGAGCCCTTGGCCATAACCCCGTACAACCAAGATAAATGGGTAGAAGCTCAGCGGTATGCGGATGCATCTGTAGATGAGATCATCACCTTTTGGGCAAGTTTAAATAGTGCTCTGTTACGAGTCATTACGGCAATGTCAGAGGATCTGATTAGAGCTAAACAAATAAGGCTTACAAGTGGAGAACAGCATACTTTGGAATGGCTCATTAACGATTATTTGGAGCATATGAAGCATCACCTTCATCAAATCTCCCCCGAGCTATTGGAAGACTAGAAAAACAATATAGAGTAATGAAGCTGTAGGCCATTCGCCGCAGCTTTTTTAATTTCCGACAGTTAATCTGACATGCAATTTCAGTTAATGTGCATCATGCACAAATGAATCTCTTCTTTTTAGTGACTACTCTATATTTAATGTCAGTAATATTGACGTAGAACTAACAATGACCTATATTTTCTCTAAGCTTTTCGAAAGATAGGGTTCGGCAAATAGGGGAGGGTCTCGTATGAAGAAGCTCATGATGGTTGTTGCGGCAGCTCTGCTTGTCTTCACTGCTGCATGCTCAAAGGAAACAACGAACACCAATTCAGCAGAAACGGGAGCAGCAGAATCGAAAAAGCCGCGCGTTGCATTCGTCTACCTAGGTGTACCAGGTGATGGGGGCTGGACTTACGAGCATGATCAAGGACGTAAGATGATGGAAAAAGAGCTTGGCATTACCGCAACTACAGTGGAGAATGTTCCTGAAGGAGCAGACGCTGAACGCGTATTTGAAGAACTTGCCGAGAATAATGATATTATTTTTGGCACTAGCTTTGGTTATATGGATGCCATGTATGCTGTGGCACAGAAGCATCCCGATGTGAAGTTCCTTCACGCGAGTGGATATAAGACTTTGGATAATCTCGGCACTTATCTGGGCAAGGAATATGAAAGTGCTTATCTCGTTGGCATGGCAGCAGGCAAAATGACGAAAAACAATCATCTGGGCTATGTTGGTGCTTATCCGATTCCAGAAGTTATCTATACGATTAACGCATTTACTCTAGGTGTACAAAGTGTTAATCCAGAAGCGAAGGTAGATGTAGTATGGAGCAATACATGGTTTGACCCAACGGCTGAACGTCAAGCAGCAACAAGCTTGCTGGATAAAGGTGTAGACGTGCTTGCTGCTTATCAAGATTCGCCAGCCAGCATTCAAGCTGCTGCCGAACGCGGCGTATGGGGTATCGGGAATGATTCGGATATGAGCAAGTATGCACCAGACAATTACATTTCGAATCCGAAGTGGAATTGGGGTCCTTATTATGTACAGACGGTGAAGGCGATCATGGATGGCACTTGGAAGACGGAAAGTTATTTTGGTTCTATGAAGGACGGCATTACAGACATCGCGCCATTTGGTAAAAACGTTCCGCAGGATGTACAAGATTTGGTTCAAGCGAAGAAAACAGAAATCTTGGATGGCAAATTTGATGTCTTTAACGGACCAATTGCCGATCAGACCGGTGCGGAAAAAGTAGCAAAAGGCAAAGCGATGACAGTTGATGAGATTTTGAACATGAACTGGTTCGTAAAAGGGATTGAAGGCACGATTCCTCAGTAAAGCAATCATTCAATTTCATCTAAGTGAAATCAATAACGATAAGGGAAGAGTGGTGACTGGCATGATACTTAATGATCCTGTACTACTTCATGAATGGCATCCGGTTGCTATCGCAGCCGATATTACAGATATCCCTAAACAGGTTGTTGTAATTGGGGAAAAGGTTGTCTTATTCCGCACCAAACAAGGGATTCGGGCGATGAAAGATCTTTGTATCCATCGCGGTGTTCCGTTGTCGCTTGGGCGAGTGGAGAATGATGAGATCGTCTGCGCCTATCACGGCTGGCGTTATGATGGCGATGGCCGGTGTGTCTGTATTCCATCCCTGCCTGCTTCCCAAGCGATACCACTAAAAGCGAAAACACATACCTACTTATGCCAAGAGCAGCACGGATTTGTGTGGGTGTGTCTCGGTGAACCAAGGGAGGAATTCCCGCCGCTAAAAGGAAAAGTGGATGAGAAGCTGCTGCCAATCTGGATGGGGCCTTATCCGGTAACGGCGTCAGCGCCTCGCGTGGTCGAGAATTTCCTGGATGTCTCCCACTTGATGTTTGTACATGAAGGATTGCTGGGTGACAGTGCATTTGCCGAAATTAATGACTACAGCGTGAGCGATGTAGATGGAGTGCTTATCACAGACGAAATTGTTGTGTATCAGCCGGACCCGGATGGCCGTGGTGTAGGCGTCGACAATCGGTATATTTATGAGATTTACACCCCATGCTGCGTGAAGCTGGTTAAACGTAGTGAAGGCTCGGATGAAATATTCCATCTGTTCTTGATCGTGCTGCCGGAGACGGGGAAGACTTGTACGGCGTTTATGCTGCAGCTTCGCAATTACGCACCTGATGTACCGGATCAAGTCTTTATCGACTTCCAGAACACTTTACTTGAACAGGATAAGCGAATTGTTGAGGAGCAAAAGCCAGAGCTGCTGCCACTTGATCTGCAGGCGGAGCTGCATCTCAAATGTGATCGCGTCAGCATCGCCTACAGGCGCAGACTGAAAGAGCTTGGTGTTACAATTGGAACAGAGTAAATAGTAAGCAAACGAAAAGCCGCGGCCACGCGGCTTTTTTCATGTTGACTTATGGCTAATGGAACCGTATACTCCACTTATTAAAATAGTTTTAAAAAGTGTCGTAATAAAGGAGTCGGAACATGTCTTCTCACACACATAACACGGTTCATATCAAAAAAATGAATGTTGAGCTCGTTAAGAATGTTTTAAAAGCACAAGGAGTTGGAACCAAAGCTTCGATTGCCAATCTAACTAAGCTTAGCGTAGCCACATGCGGCACGATTCTGAATGAGCTTCTAGCTATAGGCGAAGTGATTGAATTGGACTCAGATAAGCCAAATGGAGGGAGGCCAGCGAAGCAATATAGGTATAATGAGGATTTCGGCTGCGTGATCTGTCTGCTTGTCAAAACAGAAGGAGGTATACACTCCATCAGCAGCAGCATCGTGAATCTGATCGGTGACACGGTCCATGAATCCACCGTTGAACTTCCGCCTATTGACGTGAAGACGATCGACCGCTTCATTGAGACCATGATCAGTGGCAATGAGAATGTTCAGGCCATTGGAATTGGAATACCTGGTGTTGTCCATCAAGGTGTTATCGGCGTATGTGATGTTCCGGATCTAGCCGGACAGGAGCTAGGGCCATATTTGGAAGATAAATATGAGATCCCTATTACAATAGAAAACGATATGAATATGACGGTATATGGCTTCTATCATCTTCAAGATTTTGAAGAGGAAAAAACGTTTGCTGTTGTTACCTTTCCTCGGAACCATTTTCCTGGTGCAGGCTTTATCGTAGATGGACGGATTATTACCGGTAATACAACGTTTGCCGGCGAGGTCTCCTTTTTGCCATTTGGTATGACTCGAGAAGAGCAGTTGCAACAACTGCATACGGATGAGGGCTTTATCCAGCTGGCTGTTCAGACATTAACCTCGATCATTGCCATCATTAATCCGGTTTCCATTGCGATTACCGGCGATTTGCCTCGTGAATCACAGCTGGAAAAGCTCTATAAGGGCTGCTTAAAGAGTATTCCGGAGGAGCATATGCCACAGCTTATGCTGCAGAACAACATACACAAGGAATATATGAAAGGTATGGTGACAGCAACCTTAGAAAGCTTGTCCTACCGACTGTAGGATGATTAAAGAAGATAACGAGTTGGGAGCACACTTAAAGTGGAAAATACAAAAAGCAAGATCAACAAGATTTACATGATGCAGCTGGCCACCATCTTTATTGGGTTTATTATTTTTGGATTCTCGGAAAATATTAAAGGACCGGCCATCCCACGTATTCAGTATGACTTTATGCTAGATGAATCACAGCTTGGCACCTTATTATCCTTGAATGCCCTAGGCTATTTAATTGCGTGTTCCTTTACCGCGTATCTAACTAGAATATGGGGAATTAAGTGGGTGACGGTTACTGCATTTGCTTCAATGGCGGGTTCGGGAGTTCTTATTTTCTTCTCCCATTATTACACGATGTTTTCCGCTTCCTATTTCTTTATGTATATCGGGAACGGGATGCTGGAGATCGGTTTAGCCATTCTAAGTGCAAGAATCTTTGTGAGAAATACAGGAACGATGATGAATATGACGCATGGCTTTTATGGCCTTAGTTCCACCATTGCCCCGCTTATTGCAACTGGTCTGATGAAGGTTACGATCGGTGGGCATACCCTCGATTGGCGTGGCATGTATCTCGTTATGCTGTTATTGTCTGTGATCCCTATAGTCTTTGCCTTACTCAGTAAGTTTCCTGGTGATGATTTTTCACATGAAGAACGAATCCCGCTAAATACATTGCTGAAAGACAAAGTGTTGTGGTTAATGATTCTTGTTCTAACATTTGGTGTTGTATCCGAATTAGCAGTTGGAGGGTGGCTGGTCAACTTCCTGGAGAAAGCTTATGACTGGGATACCGTTAATGCTTCGGGGATGTTATCCATATTCTTCTTATGCTTTGCGATTGCGCGACTTGTGCTTGGTCCGCTGACTGATAAAATCGGATTCGTATTATCGCTAATCATATTCTCCGCATTCTCTGCAATCTGTACCTTTGCGGCAATTGCTGGAGGCGAGCGAACAGCGTTCCTCTTTGCTGCATCCGGTATTGGGATTGCTATGATATATCCGACCGTAATGGCGTTCATCGCCAAGCGATATCCGAAAGAAAGCGACACAGCTATCACCTTCACGGTTACTTTAATGGGACTCGGCAGCGTAATTGGTAACTATCTCATCGGAGGAGTTATTGAAGTTGTGAAACATATGGTTGGTGAAGATACCGAGATCGGTCTGCTTCGTGGACTTCAAGCGGGTTATGGCTTTATCGGTCTATGCGCGGCGTTATGTGCAGTATCTGGACTTATCCTCTATATTTATTTATCCAAACGAAAAGAAATCATCTAACCGAAAAAAGCCGCTAACCAGGCCGACAAGCTGGATAGTGGCTTTATTATTTTAATAAATCTGAGCCTTCTTGCGGTATTCCCGCGGTGAAAATCCTTCCCAGTGACGCAAGCAGTACTCCGCAACATTTCGACAATCTTCCTCGTTTACATATAAAGGAATATACTCGTGATAATGGGGGAGAACATTGGAATTATTGTTACATAGTCTAATTCATCTAACAGCTGGTGCAAGCGCAGTATATGTGCTTTGCTGGAAAGTGCCGGAATCTTTCTTAAAGCGATGTTGGCTGCTGCTCATTGGCGGGGTTGCAGGATTATTTCCTGATTTTACGAAGTTTTTCGGAGATATTTTCTTTCACTCTGTAATACTGATGCCTCTAGCTGGTCTGCTCTTTGCCGTTATCTATCGGATTTTTCAGAGAGAGAGTTCACTCATGCAGCTATGGCTGATCTTTTCTATTTGCGTGAGTACCCATCTCTTTATAGATTACATAGGCAATGGAGTAGCGTTCCTGTATCCGATCATTGAGCATGAATATGAGTTCAGTATCGTTCAGCGTGATGATGTTATCGTCCTGTTCCCACTGATTCTTGCCCTGATTATTGGTGTTTGGTTTCGAAATGGGAAGAGGATGGTATGGGCTGGGGTTATCATTTCTGTTCTCTACATTGGTGCTTTAGCCGGATTTAAAATGAGGCTGGAGAATGCCTTGGAGCAAAGGTATCAAATGGAGCATGTGCAGTCGTTGACCACGTATCCAAATGAGTTTAAGAGAGAATGGAGATTCATGCTTACTACGGATCAAACGGGTGTTTTTGGTCATTCGAACTTATTCGCTACGGATATTCAGATTGATGATGAGAATACATTTCCATCAGTGGATACTGCGTTGCCTGTCGAGCCCATCAAGGTTACAGGAGCAATGACGATATCGCGGAATGATATACATGAATGGCAGCATAAGCCGTATTTTCTAGACGTAGAGATGTTGAGCGGAACCTATTCGGAGGATTGGTCTCTTGGACCATTGATGGGGACAAGCTTAACTGGAGAATTTCAGATTGTTTTACGAGACGATAGTGGCAATACAATTACTGAAGCAAGACTAAATGATTTTTTCACAGAAGCCTTGCTATTTAATTCAAAATTTGAGCTTGCATTCGATGATTACAACGGAGATGGGAATTTAGATTTTACTATCGGTCAATACGGGACCAGCAACGGGAATTATTATAAGCTGTTTACCTTGACAGCAAACAATGAGATTAAAGAGCTAAAGGTTCGCGGTATGAACGAAATGTTCATAGGGGCAAGCGATTCGAGATACTCGACCCATTTGGAAAAGGTGGATGCAACCACATTTAAGAAATCTTATTACGATAATGCAATTGGCAAAAATGTTGAGGATCTGTTTCGTTGGGATGGACAGGAATTTGTGAAAAAGTAATAAAAAAAGGAGCCTAATGGGCTCCTTTTTTTATTCGAACACAAATTTATATCCCTAATAATATTTATATTGTATTATATTGGGATACTTAGTATGATTATTAATGGGTCTTCGGGCCTATAATTAATTAGAGGGGTTGACTATTTTGCCTGGTGAAATGGATTCTGACATTTCAAATACCATATTTCAGCTAGCTTGTAGCGAAGAAAAACATATTTATCAAAGTAGGTTACAAGAATTATTAATAACAAAAAGAAAACGTTTTTCCGCTGAAGCAGATTATATGGGGAACCTCATGAAAAGTATCGCTTTTCTAGCTGAATCTCAAAACACGGTATTTGATTTGATCTATCACATTATTGGTAATAAGGTTTATACCCTTTCACCATCACAGCATATGAGTCTATTGGAAGAGGCACAGTCCCATATTAAACAGAACTTGATTGAGTTGAAGGGAATCTATTCGGCTCTAATCAATCAACAAATGACTAATCGTGAGAATATTGCTGTGCTTGAGATGAAATATGTTCTTAATAAATTCTCTTACGATATGGCAAGTGATTTATTAATTTCCCTTTGTAACCCTGAAAATAAGTCTAACTTTTTACCCCTTTATCAATATCCAGCTGCAGAGATGATTACGAATCTCCGAAGTGAAATTGATTTCTATAGCAGAATGTATAATGAAAACATGAATTTTGGAAGTTAAAATATAAGTATCAAATTACATAGCTATTTGGAGCCCCATATTTTTAAGTGGGCTCTTTTTTTGTTGCCTTTAAGCAGACGAATTATCGAACATGTTTGAATCACCTTCCTCATACAATAATTGTTGATTTCCTCTAACAGGAGATAACTCTTATTTTGTTGAAATTAATATAACTCCTTACAGACAGAGAGGTAGATTATGACGTCATTATCGGAAGCTTACATTGATAGTTTGGCTCCTAATGCAGGAGCAATGAAGAATGGCCGGGATCTGGTCAAAAAGAACAGCTTCCCTGTACTTCGCATTACGGCGGACGGAACTTTGCTGTTTGGGGAATGCAAGGGCAGCGGCAAGGAGCCGTACCGCTGTTCAGTTGATTTTGTTCAACCAGATAGTCCCCTGTCACGCTGTTCTTGTCCAAGCAGGCAATTCCCTTGCAAACACACGCTTGGCTTGATGTACGCCTATGCGCTTGGCAAGCCATTCGAGCAGGCGGAGATTCCACCGGATATCGCTGAGAAGCGGGAAAAGGCGGAGAAACGAGAAGAGAAGAAGAAAGAGGCCGAAACTGCTGAAGCAAATGGAGCAGCTCCTGTTAAACGAAAGGTTAATAAGTCGGCCTTAACGAAGAAAATGAATGCTCAGCTGGAAGGTCTAAGTCTATTAGAGAAGCTGATCCTTCAAACGGTGCAGGCTGGACTTGGAGGCTTAAATAAAAAGTCTGTTCAGCTTATCGAGGAACAAGCGAAGGAACTGGGCAATTATTATATTCCAGGTGTGCAAGCCGAGTTGAAAGGGCTGCTCTTGCTTTTGGAAGAGGAAGGTAACCGGGAAGCTGTCTATTCACAGGCGATTGAGCAGTTGATCCGTCTTCATTCTCTGGTGAAAAAGGGTAGAAGCTATTTGGAGCAGCGAATTGCTAATCCGGATTTGCCGATGGATACCGAGACAACGCTTGAGGAGCTTCTTGGACACGCTTGGCAGCTAGCTGAGCTCAAAGAATATGGCTGCACTAGACAGTCGTCAGAGCTGTTACAGCTTTCGTTCTTATCCTATACCGATCAGGCAAAAGGAGAATATGTGGATGCCGGATGGTGGATTAATCTGCAGGATGGTACCATCCATGCGACCCGCAATCTGCGTCCTTTCCGGGCGGCGAAGGCGATTAAAGAGGAAGACACCGTCCATGCGGTTGTTCAAACCGAGGAACTCTTTCAATATCCAGGCGAAGTAAATGCTAGAGTTCGCTGGGAAAAAGGTACGTTCCGCGATGCAAGCGGCCTGGATTATAAAGCAGCGAAAGCATTCGCGACAGCTTCGTTCCCGGATGTGGTCAAACAGGTGAAGAATGTAATCAAAAATCCACTCGCTGACCGGAATCCCGTTATGCTCATCGCTTTTCACTCCCTAGTGAAAGTGGGAGACAGCTTTGTATTTAAGGATGTGCAGGGCAAACCGCTTCCTATAAACACAGAAATGATAGAAACACCTGCTAAAGTGGAGACGATCTTACCGCTGCTTCAAGCAGATGATTTGCAGGACCAAGCTGCTCTTGTAATGTTCCGCCATGATGTGGACAGCGGTCGACTGACAGCGCAGCCAATGAGTATCATCACAGATAGCCGAATTATTCGGCTGTTGTATTAGAGGGAGGCCCAGCATGAGCGTAAATGTATTACTAGACTTGCAGCAGGAGGTCCGCCGGTTGTTCGTTGCCGGAAGTGCCTTGGCAGAAGGGGATTTGCGGCTGTCGAAGCTTCTCCCACCCTTGCGAAAAGCCGGAGAAGCAGCGCCGGTCTTTAATCGTTTGGCTGATTCAGCAGAAGGTCTCTTAACGGCACCTCGCATAGAAAGTGCTTCAAAGCTTCTGGAGCTTGCAACACTTCTTAGCGCCATTTTATATACGCAGGGAAAAACAGATGTTTCTGGTGAGCAGCAGCCTTTGAAGGGTCTTGGTCTTGGTTTAACGACAGACATTACCTACCGAAGATTACATCCGCTGCTCGAAGCTTTAACGACCAAAGGCTCCGGCAGGCTGGAGCAGCTCAGGCAAGCTTATGAAGACAGGAGCTACCTCGACCTGCGAGCGCTGCCTGCAATTTGCCGTGCACTTGATGACGTGTATGCGGAAATTCCTGATTTTTTGCAGCAAAAGCTAATTCCCGAATTTGGCTCGGCAGCCGTACCCGTTCTAAGAAACCAGCTTGATCTGCAAGGTGGAAAGGGAGATGCGAGACGTCTGCAGCTTCTTCACAGCAGCTTGGGGGAAGAGTCGCTCGAGCTCGTTCTGGAAGCAGGTTCTTCAGGATCGCCAGACCTTAAAGTGGCAGCAATTGGACTGCTGAGTGGATATGACGGGCAAGAACCATTTCTGCTCGAGCAAAGCCGTGAGAAAAGAAAGGAAGTCCGCGAGGCTGCCTATTTTGCTTTATCCCAATTGGACTCTCTGCCAAGTCAGGACCGGTTATTCGAGGCTGTAACGTCCAAGGATGCTGAACTGGTTGTTGATCCAATACGAAAGTGCAAGGCACTTGATCTTCATAAACGGATAATTGATCACGCCGATATACAGTTTGACCGTTATTTGAATAGTGAGGGCAAGGACAAGAGTAATGCGCTTCAGCAGCTGCATATTAATCTCCGTTGCTTGAACGGGAATGGTCATGCACTCTCGAATGAGGCTTTCCCTTTACTTGGCAAGCTTCTAGCGACAGACGAATTTATTACAGCGGAATCCGAGGCAGTGCAAGAGTTAGCTGCAGAGCTGCTTCTAGAGTTGAATGCAGAGCCTGCTGATCGGTTTACAATTGGTCTGCACTCAGCTTATAAAGGAAAATTTATCGGTTACAGCTTCCGCGCTGCATATAGGCAATTGTCAAAGGCTGAGCTTTACGATCGTTATGCTGATGCGATCAAGGGGCGGTCAGCTTCGGCAAAGCTCCTTCAGGCTGCCTTGCAGGAAGTGGCACACGGTCAACTAGCGGATGAAGATTATGATAGTGCGGCGGCTGTACCTGTTGATGCTTGGGATCCTCGGTGGGCGAAAACGTTAGCCGCGCAGGATCTGACCGAGCTTGTATGCATGTTCACTCATAAAGAGGATCGTGAGGTAACGACTTATCTGTTGTCTAAGTTGAAAGACGGCTCACGGGTGAATGATTATCGAACGCAAAATGTACTGCTCACCTTATTCCGAATCGGTTATAAAGAGGCAAGTGAGTTGTTCATGAGTATCTTGGAAAATAAGTCTTCACGCAGCTTTTATTACATCGATTGGCGGATGAAGCTGCTCTTCTCATCGATGCCCAAAAGCTATATACCGCGCCTGCGCGCATTCACAGAAGTGCTCACTTATGCAGCAGTTAAAAATGAATTGCTGGAAATCGTTGAGGCGATGGAAGCATTGCCTGACGAACCGGCAGGGGAGAGTGGAAAAGGAGTATGGGCATGGATCAAAAACAAAATGTATTAAGATTGCCTGCAGAACAGTTGTATTCACACGAGCTTGAAGCACTAAAAGCAGCTGATAAGGATAATGTCAAACCAACTGGCTGGCAGTTATCGCCTAAAGCAGTGTTTACATTTATCACTGGAGGAGAGGCAGGTAAGACGGTCATTACTCCAAAATATATCGGGAACAAACGACTGGTGGAGATGGCTATTGCCACTTTACTCACAGATCGTGCTCTACTCTTGATTGGGGAACCAGGTACAGCAAAATCTTGGCTGTCTGAGAATCTAACCGCAGCTATTCACGGTGATTCGTCCAAGGTTGTCCAGGGTACTGCTGGCACAAGCGAAGAGCATGTCCGTTATTCCTGGAACTATGCACTTCTCTTAGCGCAGGGGCCTTCCGATCAAGCGCTGATTCGCAGTCCAATTCTTCGTGCCATGGAGGGCGGCGGTATTGCGCGATTCGAGGAAATCTCGCGTTGCGCTTCCGAGGTGCAGGATGCGCTGATCTCCATTTTGTCCGAGAAGACGATCTCAATCCCAGAGCTGGGACGCGAAGTGCCGGCTGAGCGCGGATTCTCGATTATAGCTACGGCCAATACACGTGACCGTGGAGTTAATGAAATGTCTGCTGCATTAAAACGCCGGTTCAACATTCTTGTGCTTCCGGCTCCATCAAGCCTCGATACGGAGATTGATATTGTTCGCCGCCGTGTCAGCGAAATATCTGCCAGCTATGAACTTCGTTC
This sequence comes from Paenibacillus sp. J22R56, assembly GCF_056269375.1. Classification (NCBI taxonomy): domain Bacteria; kingdom Bacillati; phylum Bacillota; class Bacilli; order Caryophanales; family Paenibacillaceae; genus Paenibacillus; species Paenibacillus sp. J22R56. Next base: position 238,687 of record NZ_JBWDNV010000006.1, on the reverse strand, counting down.
TTCACAGCCGGATGACGAGTCAATTCGCAAGGTTGTTACGATTTTCCGTGAGCTGCGGAATGGTTTGACGCTGGATGGCAAAGAGAAGGTCAAATCACCAAGCGGCGTCATATCCACGGCCGAAGCCATCTCCCTCCTGACAGGCAGTATGGCACTTGCCGGAAGCTTTGGCACGGGTGAACTATCTGATGATGATATTGCGGCTGGCCTGCAGGGAGCGATCGTTAAGGATGATACGAAGGACCAGCAGGTGTGGAAGGAATATCTCGACAATATTATGAAAAAACGGGGGGCGTCATGGCGAAGCCTATACAACGCTTGCACGGAGATGAACGGTTGAGTGATGGACCCCATTATTTTGGCGTAAGGCATTTGTCTCCTGCCGGTTCTTATCATCTTCTCGCCCTCCTTCAGGAGGTAAAGCCCACAGCCGTATTAATTGAAGGTCCTAGTGACGCAGGTATATTGGCAGAACAGCTGACAGCTCGAGGTGTTGTTCCGCCGGTTGCGATGCTTGCTTATACCGATCGGCTGCCCGTTCGCACGCTATTGTATCCGTTTGCCGAATATTCACCGGAATATCAGGCGCTGCAATGGGCCAGATGGAATGATTGCCAAGCGGAGTTTATCGATTTGCCGACTGAAGTCTCGCTTGCGCTCGCTGACGTGAAATATGACTGGAAACCTGTCAATGATGAGAGCAGCCAGGAGCAGCCAGAACGGTCTGTCGACCTATACTCTCGGATAGCCGAGTTATCCGGGGAACCGGACTATGAAGCTTATTGGGAGAGGCATTTCGAGCATCATTTACAGCCGGATACGTATCGCAGCGATATTAGGCATTATGCAGAAGAGATGAGAGCCTTAACGGAAGGCGATGAGCAGCGACTGACGCCTAATGCTTATGCATATAACGAAATACGCGAAGCTTACATGCGGAGAAAAATCCAGGAGACAATTACCGCCGGGCATAAGCCTGACCGGATTGTTGTCGTGAGCGGTGCTCATCACACATCAGCGCTTTCCCTAGCGCTTCCTGCGATGACAGATGCTGAGCTGAAGAAGCTGCCACGTGTACCTGCTAAAATGACACTAATGCCTTATTCCTATTATAAATTGTCATCGCACTCTGGTTATGGAGCCGGCAATCAGGCTCCTGCTTATTTCACTTTGCTGTGGCAATGCATGAAGCAAGGGAAGATGGATGAATTGCCAGCCCTATACTTGTCCTCGGTTGCTGCTCAAATGCGTGAGCAGGGAACCTGGCGTTCAACCGCATCTGTCATTGAAGCCGTTAGACTAGCCGATGCGCTCGCTTCCATGCATGATGGTCTACAGCCAACATGGAAGGATCTGCGGGATGCGGCAACGGTACTCTTTGGATTTGGAGAATTTTCGGTCGTTGCAGAGTCACTTGCTAGAGTGGATATCGGTACCACGATCGGAAGTCTCCCTGAAGGAGTCAGTCAAACCCCTGTTCAGGATGATTTGAACCGTGAGCTTAAAAGGCTCAAGCTGGAAAAGTATAAGACGCTAGTTGCAGCAGGATTGGAACTCGATCTTCGGGAGAACAGGCGAGTGAAATCCGAAGAAGCCGCTTATCTGGATTTGAATCGTTCTGTATTTCTACATCGTTTGGAGGCGCTGGGCATTCGGTTCGCCCGTAAGCAGCGTGTCAGCCAGACTGATGCTACTTGGGCAGAGCATTGGGTACTGCAATGGTCACCGGAAGCTGAGATTGAGACCGTAGAGTCGACCTTAAAAGGGGAAACCGTGGAGCTTGCAGCCGCTTATGTCATTCATGAGGAGCTGCTCGCATGCAGCAATATCGCGGACGCGGCCAAGCTGATCCGCAAGTCCTGCGAATGTGGTCTTCCGCAAGTAATGGGGCAGGCAACCAGCTCCCTTCAAGCTCTAGCAGTTGATGCTGGCAGCTTCGAGCAGATTGCGGAAACCGTTCATGAGTTGTCCGTTCTGTTACAATACGGTTCGATCCGGAGAATCGAGACGGAAACACTGGTACCTATCATGCAGCAATTGTTTTTGCGTGGAACCCTTATGCTGCAGGATGCCGCAGGCTGTAACGACGATGCCGCGGCTGGAATGCTTACGGCCATTCATGCGATGGATGCCGCGGCTGGCGAGCATCACCAGGAGTTGGATGGTCAGTTATGGATGACTAAGCTGAAGGAACTCGCGGAGCGCGACGACCGCAATGCGAAGCTGTCAGGCTACGCTTTCTCGATTGTTCTGGAGCGGAATGAAGCTGGCGAAGAAGACTGCGCAAGGGAAGTGTCGCGGCGGCTGTCGCCCGGCATTCCGGCAGATATCGGCTCTGGCTGGTTTGAAGGAATGTCCATGCGAAACCGATATGCCCTGTTATCCAGAGACTACTTATGGCGGCAGCTTGACGCTTATGTTCAATCGCTCGAAGCGGAGCCGTTCAAACGGTCGCTCGTTTTTCTCCGCCGGGCATTCGGCGGGTTCGAGCCTCGGGAGAAAGCGGCGATTGCGGAACTGTTAGGTGATCTATGGGGCACTGGCGCTGAGGATACTGGCTCAGCGCTGCAGCAACCGCTTAACGAAGAAGAGAAGGAGCAGCTGGATGAACTTAATGACTTCGACTTTGGAGATTTATAGCCTATGACGACAAGCGATCAGGATCAGATCAGACGTTGGAGACTTATATTGGGAGCAGCTGCTGAGCAAAATTTACAAGGTGCTGGTGGTCCAGCAAGTGGATTTCAGTTAAGCGATGAGGACCTGCTGATGGATGAAGCGCTGGCAGCTATTTATGATGGAACGCCGGATGGCGGCACAGGCGCAGATCTTGGAGGAAATGGTGCTGGAAGTCGATCAAAAGCACGCTCAGCTGGACTTGGATCATCGTCACCAAAACTAGCCAAGTGGCTTGGCGATGTAAGAACCTTTTTCCCACCGGATATTGTATCCGTCATTCAAGCAGACGCAGTGGAACGGAAAGGGTTAACCCAGCTGTTATTTGAGCCGGAGCTGCTGTCTCAGGTGAAGCCTGATATTGGAATGGTTGCCACCTTGATGACGCTGCGCGGACAAATTCCAGAGCGTACAAAAGAGACGGCAAGAGCGCTCGTTCGTGAAGTGGTTGATGACATTATGAAACGGCTTGAGCAAGATCTTACCCGGGCCGTGATAGGCGCACTCAACCGCAGACAGCACTCGCCACTTCCTTCAATAAGTGGTCTGGACTTCCGCACAACGATCCGCAAAAACTTGAAGCATTACGACCGAGAGCGTCAACTGATGATTCCGGAGAAGGTATACTTCTTCGACCGTGCCCGTAAGAGTAAGGAATGGACGGTTATCCTGGATATTGATCAGAGCGGATCCATGGCTAACTCCGTTATATACGCTTCACTAGTTGGCTCGATCTTTGCAAGTATGCCATCACTGGATACGAGAGTTGTCGCGTTCGATACGGAAGTTGTGGATTTGAGCGAACAGTGTGCAGACGATCCGGTTGATATGTTGTTTGGTATTCAGCTTGGCGGCGGAACGGACATCAACAAATCTCTTATCTATTGCGAGCCATTTATTACGGAGCCGAAGAAATCCATCTTTATCCTCGTCTCTGACCTCTATGAAGGCGGCAACCGGACAGAGATGATTCGTCGTTTAAGAGAAATGCACGAGTCAGGGGTTAAGACGATTTGTCTGCTGGCTCTGTCAGATGACGGTGTCCCGTCCTATGACGAATCCGTGGCGAAGAAGCTTGCCCAATACGGCATTCCTTGCTTTGGCTGTACGCCAGACAGATTGCCCGAACTGATCGAAGGCGCGCTAAAAGGGATGGATCTGCAGCAGTTTGCTCAGCGGATGGGGGAGAAGGGGAAAGGCTAGTAAAATAGTTAGTAATAAAAGAGGGACTGCCCACCAATAGTCGATGACTAGTGGAGCAGTCCCCTTTTTTTAACGAATCGTCATAATCTCATGGCAGCGGAATAACCCGCCGGAAGCTTTTCCAATTAATTGTATTAGTCAGCATGAGGGTGAAGAAATAGAACAGCATGGATGCGACAATTGAGGCGACAGTACTCCAAACCATCGTCCAGCCTTGATAGGTAAAGTAATGCATAGTCCATCGTCCGCAGAGTGCCATCATGACCATACATAATCCAACCTTGATGTAAGGATCTACCCGCCAATAAAAACCGATCGAGCTTGATATCGAGAAGAAATTAAGCATCATCTGCAGGACCATGCCAATCCCGATGCCAAATGCGACACCTACGATTCCGAATTGGCTGCCAAATACAAAGATCGAGACTGCCTTAAAGGCAGTGGAAATAACAAAATTCCAGAGCGCAGCATTGGTGCGGCCAAGTCCAAGCAGAATCGCATGCAGCGGTGCATCAAAGTAATGAAAGAAAAACATCGGAGCTAATATTTGAAGCAGCAGACCGGCATCTGGAGCATTGTAAATGATCGTGGTCAACGGAGTAGCCCATTGGAATAAGATAACGGTAGCCGGAGCGCCTACTAAAAGCCCAACAATCATAGCTTGATTCATGCGTTCATGGATTAGTAAACTGTTCTTACTGACTGCAGCTTCGCTGATGGCAGGTACGAGTGCTGTGGACAATGAATTCGTAATAAAGCTAGGCATAAATAGAAGCGGAAAAGCGTACCCGGCCAGCAGGCCAAACTGCTTCGTTGCTAAGGCCGTACTGATGCCGGCAAGAGCTAGGCTGGTTGTAATAAGTAACGGTTGAAAAGCGCTGTATATCGAGTGAATCGCACCTTGACCAGCCGTTGGTAAACCGAGATGAAGCAGCTCGGATAGTGTACTTCTTCCATGCTTAATGTGGCTTTTCCACGTTTCGCCAGCTTCTTTTTTCTCGCCATAAAGCTTGTAACTAGCCGCGAGGAAGAGAAGGCTGATCATTTCACTAACGACAGAGGCGGCCATAGCGCCTGCAGCTGCATAGGCTACGCCGTAAGGCAGGAGCAGGTGGACTAATGCCAGAACGCACGCGATTTGCACCGTATGTTCTAGAACATCGGATGCGGCGATTGCCTTCATCTGCTGCATGCCGCGGAAGTAGCCTTTGAGTACCGCCGAGACGGCAACAATTGGCGCTATTGGGGTAATGGCAAGCATCGCATAATAAGCCCGCTGATCACTCAGTAAGATGGAGGCGATCCATTCAGAGCCAAGCAGTGAGAATGTTGTGAGCGTTACGCTTAATACGGAAGTAATGGCGAGTGATATATGCAGAATCCGTCTGATTTTCGCGCGGTCGCCTTGTTCATTCGCCTCGGCCACTAATTTGGAAATCGCCACAGGCAGTCCAAGTTCTGTTATGGTAATAACTAACGGAACAAGCGGATGTGCCATCATTAACAGACCAATGCCTTCCGCACCAAGAGCACGGGCAATGTACATTCCGCTAATAAAACCGAGAATCCGGTTAATGAAAGCGGCAGCCGACAGAACTAACGTACCTTTTACAAATGAAGATTTGGGTTGTGCCATGCGATCCTCCTGAGAAACAATCGAATACTTAAGTGTATTCATCGATTGGAAAAGCATGCGAACAAGCTGATTGGTTAGCTTTACTAGCATAATTTAGTAGATGACATCTATACGGAGGTAACGTTTAATAGGAGGGACTGCTTATTAGAAATGGGGACTACTAAACTTGAATCAGGCTAGAATTTACAAAGTTATTTCAATTATATTGGCAATCGGTTTGATAGGAATCATGGTGCATGGACATTCGTTACATAAAAAATTGAACGTATACGAGAAAGAAAAACTCCAAGATACACGGACATGGTTACATATGCAAATGATGTATACAGAAGTGTTGGATCGTGAACTGGCCAATGTTCTAGCCTCCAATTCTTCTTCCTATTACAAGAAATATTTGAAATCTGCTTATGACACAGCTTCTTATATGACAAAATCGTCCTGGTCTAATCCACCTTCAGTTGTATTTAGTGATTTTCAGTTTAATTATGCGGAGTCATTTTGGAGAGAAGCAGCGAGTTATTTAGGGTACTTAGCAGATGATGAAGCAGATACACTATCTGAGGTTCAGCGTCAGAACTTGCTGGAAATGCGGAACTACACACTCAAAACAATTCCGGTGATGCATCAAATGTTCAAGGATGTGTTATTTGCTCCGCATGTAACGGAAGTTCCTTCTGAGGAGCTGAGTCAACTCCTAACCTCTTTAGCAACAGAACTAAAACCTTACCTCACATTCGGTAATAAGGAACCTTTGTTTAATGAGTACCTTTACAGATTACATCCTTATCAGCCTCGTGATCAGACTCCAGTGTTTCATTCAGACAAACGATTCTCTAAATCTCAATTGCAAGCTAAAGTAACCTCATTTATGGATTTGCTTTGGATAGATACAGGTGATAATAAGGTTACGTCCAGTGGAGGAAGCTCTGCACCCGACTTTGGAGACAGCCTTAAGTTCTGGTCTGGCAACGGTAAAAAAATGTTCTATGAGGTTGAAGTTAGTGTTGCAGGCGGGCATATCTTACGTATTTATCCAGCTGAAGACGAGCCTAAGAAGCTTGAAGATGGCAAGCTTACTTCGAGCGAGGCCATGCAGTTGGCCCAATCTCTCGTCACTGGCTGGGGAGAGGCTCCACTAGTTGTCGATCATACTTCAACAAAAGGATCTGTCCTATATGTAACCTTTGTTCCTCAAGTTGGAGGGGTTCATAATACGGACGCACACCTGGATGTTTCCATTGATATGGCAAAAGGGATCTTGAACTATTTTGATTCGAGCATCTATTATTTGAATAAAGATCGAATTGCCAAATCGGAAGCAACAGTGACACCAGAGGAAGCGTTAAAACAAGTTAATGATCAAATGGAAGTTACAGGTGATCCAACATTGATGAAACGTAATGGGAAATTGGTGTACTCTATTGCTGTAAAAGGTTATGAGAAGGTTACAAAGGTCTATATTAACGCAAATACCGGAAAACAAGTTGATATTGAGTATGAAAGTGAATGGTCGAATTAAATAGATCGCAAAAAACCTGCATGCCCTTAATGGCATGCAGGTTTTTTGCCCTTACGCTTAGCTATCTAAGCGTGAATCCTTTGATCTAATATCGCTTTCAACCGTTTGATATCTTCCCTTGGTGGAAAGCCAAACATACGGGAATATTCACGGCTGAACTGGGACGCACTTTCATAGCCGACTCGGAACGCCACTTCAGCAGCATCTGCTAATTCGGTTAATAACAGGTGCCGGGCTTCCTGTAGACGCAGCCTTTTCTGAAATTGTATGGGACTCATCGCTGTGATCTCTTTGAAATGTCTATGAAAAGTAGAGACACTCATGCTTGCTGCGTCTGCAAGTTCTTCAATTCGTAAGGTCTGATCAAAGTGTTGAATGATTTGCTCGATGGCGTCTTTGATTCGATAGGTGCTGCTGCCTTCCATGGCAATTTGTGCCAGCGCAACTCCATTTGGCCCTTGCAGCAGTTTATATAAAATTTCTTTGGTGTAGATCGGTCCGAGGTAAGCAATATCCTCTGGTTGTTCCAGCAATCGAACGAGTCGAAGGACGGCATCGAGTAAAGAGGACTCAATCTGGCCGACGAACATAGCACGGGAAGCATTATCTTTTGAGGTGATTTGAAGATCGGAGTCATTCATTACCTCTAAGATTTGATTTTGCGTGAAGTCTAATCTCAAGCTCAGATACGGCGCTTCGGGGGATGATTCGACAATCTGGCCAATTACCGGCAAGTTCATAGAGGTAATCAGGTAGTCGGCAGGACCATACTCGTATCGTTCCTGTCCCAGTAATAACTCTTTCTTCCCTTGCGCCAAGAAACAGAAGGCAGGCTTGTATATTCTATGGAGCTGCTCCGTTACAGTCGAACGTTGAACAAAATAAAGGGACGGAACAGCTGTCTCGTAAACGCCGTCCTGATCGGAAAAACTTCTGATTCGCTGGGCAATTTCATTTCGCTTTTGCTCGATGGTTTCAGACATACATTCACTCCGTTCCACAACTTCATTACTCGTTACATTATAAAGCAACATTCACCTAATGAGAAAGTGCTGTGAGAGGATTAGGCAATCATATGGGAAGATAGGGATATTGTTCTCTATTTCATTTGGTGCATAATAGGAGAAGCTCAAAAAAATCGAAAGAGGGCACATCACTTGTACATCCGTATTAAAAACCTGTTTGCGATCAAAGGCTACCGTTTATTTGTCCTATGTATGCTGCTATTAGGGACCGGAATATCGATAACATCACCGTATCTATCCCTTTACGGTACAGAAGTATTGGGGATGAGCACAGGAGCCTTTGGTGTATTTATGGCGGTTAGTTCCTTAAGTGGTGTTATAGTCAATTCACTGATTGCAAGGCGCTCGGAAAGAGGAATGGATCGAAAAAGAATTATAATTCTAGCTACAGTCTCTTCCGCATTAGCTTACATTTCGTACTTATTGTTCCATAATTATTTTGTTCTCATCATCATCGTTACTTTATTTAATGGGGTGGGGGCTTCTACCATTCCGCAGCTGTACGCCAGCGCGCATGAAGCGGCATCAGACAGCAAATCGGATGATAAGACGTTCGCTATCTCTACCATGCGTTCGTTGTTTTCACTCGGATTCCTAATTGGACCATTAGGCGGGGCAATTCTGCTGGGAGCTCTGGATTACAAGGGGCTTTTCTGGGGGACAGCTATTATCTACTTGATTATTGCATCACTTGTACTCCTGTTTCTGCAAAAACGAGTATATAGTAATACGAAGAAAATCAAATTAAAAAACGTCTCCTTTTTTAATAACAAAGGGATTAGGACGCCTGTTATTGCTTTTATTTTTCTGTTTGCTATTAATGCCATTAACAGTATCAATACGCCATTATTTATTGTGAATGAATTGAAGGGATCACATACGGAAGTTGGGCTAGTGGCGAGTATTTGTGCCGGCCTGGAGATCCCTATTATGATTGTACTTGGGGCTTTGAATCGCAAAATATCGAACAAAGTGCTGATGATCAGCGGCTGCATAATAGCAGTTTTATATTATGTGATTCTAAGTGTATCGAGTCAATCTTGGCAGTTGATAGCGGCACAGCTCCTGCAGGCGACGTTTGTTGCCATTGTTATGGGTAATGGGCTCAGTTATTTTACAAGTATGCTGCCTGATTGTCCAGGGCTCGCAACCACGTTTTATGCTAACAGCTCCACCATCGGACGATTAGTGGGGAGTCTAGGAGGCGGCTTCCTTGCTCAGTTTATCGGGTTTCGTTATGTAAACTTGGTATGTCTCGCAATTGCTGTCCTGACCTTCTTTATCTTTTGGAAAATAAGACGCCAGGAAGTACTCGTCCAATAAAAGGACTTGACCTGGAGTTAACTCCAAGTGAGATAATATAAAACGATGAACCAATATCAATCAGAAAGCAGGGATACATATGGAATATGTGAAATTAGGAAATACGGGGTTAGATGTTTCCAGACTATGTCTTGGATGTATGAGCTTTGGTGATGTCGATAGATGGAATCATCCGTGGATTCTTGATGAAGAGAATAGCCGTCCTATTATTAAAAAGGCTTTGGACCTGGGAATCAATTTCTTTGATACAGCGAATATTTATTCTACTGGAGCAAGTGAAGAAATTGTTGGTCGAGCGCTCAAGGATTACGCTAATCGGGATGAAGTCGTCATCGCTACAAAAGTTTTCTTCCGTATGCAAGAAGGACCTAATGGTGCCGGGCTTTCCCGCAAAGCCATTATGACTGAAATTGACAATAGTCTTAAACGTCTTGGAACAGATTATGTAGATCTGTATCAGATTCATCGTTGGGATTACAATACACCGATTGAAGAGACGATGGAAGCTCTGCATGATGTCGTTAAAGCAGGTAAAGCAAGATACATCGGGGCTTCTGCCATGTATGCTTGGCAATTCCAGAAGGCACTGCATGTCGCTGAGCAGAACGGCTGGACGCGCTTTGTTGCGATGCAGAATCACCTCAACCTCATGTATCGTGAAGAAGAGAGGGAGATGATGCCGCTTTGTAAAGAAGAAAAAATCGGTGTCATTCCATACAGCCCGCTCGCATCTGGACGATTGGTCCGTGAATGGGATACGGTTACGCATCGATCACAAACCGACGCAGCGCAAAAAATGAAGTATGACTCATCTGCTGACGTGGATCGGTTGGTAGCAGATCGTGTTGCTGTAATCGCAGAGAAGCGTGGCATTCCTCGTGTACAAGTTGCTCTTGCTTGGCTGTTGCAAAAGGAACCAGTGACGTCTCCGATTATTGGCGTAACGAGCAATGCACAGCTTGAGGAGATAATTGGCTCAATTGAGGTTACGTTAACACCGGATGAGATTAAATTCCTCGAGGAGCTGTATGTTTCTCATCGCGTAGTAGGCGCATTGTAAGAATAAAATAAAAAGCTGGTTCCTTATCGGAGCCAGCTTTTTTGTGTGATTAATTGGTTGCCAGTAATTTTGCATTAGCTTCTGCATCAAACAGGGTGCTTTTCCCATCCTCGATAATGATCGCTGACTTTGCTTTCACGGATTGACCATCCTGAGCGACGGCATCCTTGTCAGAGAAATTGACAATCACCTTTAAATGATCACCATACTGCGCGCTTTGCACCAATCGGTCATTAGACAGGACCGAGAAATTAGTCATCTCTTGTGTAACAGCCTTGCTGTGGAAAGGGGACCATATCTTCAGAAAACCCGTAATGCTTGCTTTCTGCTTGTCCCAAGCTTCTGAATCCAGATGGTACAATGGCGGTGCGTTATACAACAGCTCATACAGCATTCGCTCTGCTTCTGCACCTTTGATTTTGTAGCTTCCCCATTCCCAGTGATTGGTTGTAATGATGGAATCATTATAGACCAGATTGTATAGGGGGAGAGAGAATGTTGGGTCAAGGTAGACTTTATCGTACAACGGTTTAATTGGCACCGCTTTGCTATAACGTTCCGGAACTCCTGTCATGGCATAATAACCGCCAACATAATACGGGCTGTCTTTATTTTCGCGCATATCAGGGTCTCCCCAGGCAATAATTGGGCTTTCTATCCCTTGGGCATAGGCGATTACGCTGCTTGCGTAGTCATTGCCGCCTTCGGATCCAACGACCATCTGTTTATCCTTCGCAAAATAACTAAGACGCTGGAGTCGTGCCTTCAAATCCTCCGCTTGTGTGGTGGTATGGCTTTGTGAGTAATCGTCGAAAATCTCACCTGTAGCATCACAGTCTACAAACCACGAATTGAATGCAATTCCTTCCTTCAGGATGCTTTCGGCTCGCTGCTTGACGCTTGGCATTGCGAGTGTTGGGTTCAGCTTGCGCCCACGGTTTAGAAAACCAGCAACTTTCGAACCGTCCTTGCGGGTAATAGTTGCTTGATCATACAAGGTTGAATCCGCGAAGGACGCGGTGTTCCAGGATGGATCCGGGTTCTCCTGAATGGAATGGTAAGAATCGTACGGTGCGATGAGATAACCATCTTTCACTGCCTCATCAACCATCTCTGGATTTATTAAGCCGTCTGCCCAGTTGGAGAGACCAATCCATGCTTTATCAATACCAGCTTCATGCATGTCTTGGATCAGCCCAGTTGAACCGGTTTGGCCCCAGCTTTTCAGATCAGTGGCAGCATCACCTAAAGCATCTTTTAGAAGAAGCTTATTTAATTCGTACAGCTTTTGTTCACTGAGGCTCGACCCCCTTTCTTGAATTAGGGCAGTGGCCTCTTTTCCTGGATCAGGGAACATGTCAACCGAGTAAAAATCCTTCATTCTGACAGCCTGATTAATCGCGTTCAAAATAACCTTCTTCTGATATTGATCCAGATAATCCTGCTTTGCAATCCGCTCAAGGGTATCGGCAAGCTCGTTACTGCCGTCGGCTGTTTCATCCATAAGATGCTTCAGCCATACACCCAATTTACCGGCCAGCACAGTCCTCATATTTGGCCAGTTCACATTGTCATCTGTCAGAATAGACGGGCTCCACAGATAAATTTGAGGTGCTCCATACAGCTTTTGAATATTAGGGTTTTGCAATGCTTTTTCTTCTAAAGTAACGAAGTTACCACTCTCAATGACGTAATTTTTGTAGGGCTGAACGACTTGTTGAGGGTCATTTCCCGTCACATACAGGCGGAAGCCATAGCTTTTGTCTGGATTAATCGATGGAAAATCATGCGTGAACTGCATTTGTACAGACGGCTCTGTATCGAAATGGACCTCGTCATTATATTTGTTGGTGACCAGATAAACCATCGAGAATGACTTATTGTTCAAGGCGAAGAAATCCATCGAGAAGGATTCGCTGAACGTATAGCTTTGATCCTTCAGAAATGTTCTCCAATCCTTGTCATCTGCAGGGATCTGCTTTCCTTCGCCCAGCGGCAGCATGTAGCTGTCAGCCTGTATAACTGGCCATTGGAACGAATCAGCTCCTATAGATTGAAGCTTAATATCGAGGTAATTATTTTTCTTGGCAATCGTAACCTTCATCTGCCCTGGGTAAGTCCAGGACACAGAATCATCGGTCTTAACCAGGTTGCTCACGTTGGCCTTCGGCAGAGGCAGGGATGCTTGTTCCCGTTCACCGTCTTTGATAATGGTGAGTGCGAAGGTTTCTGGATCTACCTCGAACTCAAATGGTTCACCTGCAGGTATTACGGGGTTTTGGACGGGTATAACAGCGGTCCCTGTCTCATTGGGTGGGGTAGGATTGTTTCCACTATTCGTACACCCGGATAATAAAGCGGCAAGCAGAGTAGATGTGACCATCCACGTGAATTTTGGTTTCATACTTGTATTCCTCCATCTCAAAATTTGAAATCGAGGTTATTGTAAGGGATGAATGTTACATCAATGTGCCAAAATCAAATAGAGATGGAGATAATGAAGGTATCCGTTAATAAGTTAGGTTCGTCACATTGGTGTAACCTTATTTTTATATAGTAGAAACATGAATGGCATTTGGTAAAACTTAAGCAGGAAGGTTGAAGTCCTATGAATGTGCTGCTTGCCGAAGATGAACCGCTGATGCTGCAGATTTTAAGCAGTTATTTTATAAAAGACGGATTTAACGTACTGACAGCTGGGGATGGAGAACAGGCACTGGAGATGTTCTATGAACATCAGATTGATATAGCTATATTGGATTGGATGATGCCAAAGCTTAATGGGGTAGAGGTATGTAAGGAAATCAAAAAAGTCAGCAGAACCAAGGTGCTGCTTCTGACCGCCAAAGGCGAGCCGGAGGATGAACTGTATGCTTTAAACGCAGGTGCAGATGAATATGTACGGAAGCCATTTGATCCAAGAGTACTGCTTGTCCGAGCACAAAAACTGCTGAATTGGGCTACACAGGTGCGTATTGGTGATCTGCTGGTGGATATGGATGCGCAGAAAATGTACCGTGACGGTAAGGATCTTCAAGCTACATCCAAGGAATTTCAACTTATGAAATATTTGATTCAAAATAAAGGACAGATTGTAACCCGTAAAATGCTGCTGGATCAGGTCTGGGGATTTGATTATTTCGGAGATGAGCGGACGGTGGATACCCATATTCGCAGGCTAAGAGAGAAAATTGGCGAGCACTGGATCCGTACTTACCGAGGAATGGGTTATTGTCTGGAGGATTATACCGATGAGTAAGCTCTCCTATAAGCTGATTACACAGATTACATTGTCGCTGTGTGTGGTATTTATCATCACCTTTGCGATGAATACTTATTTCTTGCCGAAGTATTTCTTATATCAGAAGAAAGAAAAATTGGCAGCGCTGACCTCTGAGTTATCAGCGCTTCCGGTTGACGCGCTGAACGTTCAGATCAAAGAGATGGAGCAGCGTGATCACGTTACAATCGCGTATACCTCTATGTCGCAAGGGATAAATGATTTGAATGATCAAATGATGTTTCAGTTCAACCGGAAAGGAATTACTTTAAGCAAGTTTTGGTTAACTGAGGAAAATCTTAATTTACTTAGAGAAGGCAAGCGGGTAAATAAGCTTTTTGATCAAGCTAAATTAAAATCCAGCTTTCTGGTTAATTTTTTGCCATCAGGTGGGAATGTGCTTGCTGTTGGAGAATCGATATCCTATTCAACCGAAACCATTGGCATCGTAAATCGGTTTAATCTATATATTTGGTCAGGTATGTTGCTGTTATTGATTCTTCTGTCAGTTTTGTACACGACAAGGATCGTGAAACCGCTGGCCAAGCTGAATGAAACGGCCAAATCAATCGCCGAATTATCCTTCATTCATGCAAATATCCGTACAGGTGATGAGATTGAATCTCTTGCCGACAGCATCAATAAGATGAGTGATAAATTGAAAGCATCTCAGCAATCGCTGGAAGTAAGAAATGCGAATTTGCGAACCTTTATTGCCGATGTATCACATGAGCTGAAGACACCTCTGTCTCTGATCAGGGCTTACGCTGCTGGAATACAGGATGGACTGGATGATGGCACATTTGCGGAAGTGATCAAGCGTCAATCGGAAGAGATGGGTATTATGATTAATCAGTTGTTAGAGCTGTCTAAGCTGCAGACGGAATCGTACGAGTTGGAACCAACCGACTTCCACCAGCTTCTAATCTCAACCATGGAGGACTATCATATTGTTTTCGGTCAGAGAAACCTGAAGTTAATTGTGGAAGACGAGCTCCCTCCTGAGGTTTGGGTCATGGCAGATCACCGCAAGCTTGAATCCGTGCTTCGTAATTTATTGACAAATGCGATGAAATATACGGAAGGTAATTGGGTTGCTGTATCTGCAAAAGTGGGATCGAATGCTGTTCATTTTCGGATTGCAAACGAAGCGGATACAAGCAATAAAGCTAAATGGGAACGGGTGTGGGAACCCTTTTTCGTTATGGAAGAATCCCGTAGTAAACAGCTTAGTGGGACAGGACTAGGACTATCCATTACCGACACGATTCTGCAGAAGCATAAAGCGTCTTACGGACATGAGGTGGGGGAAGACAGAGTGGAATTTTATTTTTCCATTGATCTCATTTAGAGATGAAAATAACGTGGTCTTTTACCCCAATTGTACGAGAACTAGTGTATACTTTGTAAAAGAAATAAATTATTGGAGGAATAACGGAATGGCTAAATCAAAAGTCCCAAAACGACCTACTCGCGATGAGTTTGTATTAGAGGAGATAGGGAACCAACTTTCTGAAGCCTTCCATGAAGGATCTACAATCGTTCTGACGATTTGGGGCCGAGAAGAGCCCGTTCAAGGCATCATTAATCATATGGATTCCCGTACAGGTAAAGTTCATGTCGAGACTGCTGCAGGAACTGATAAAGTTCCTTTCATGGATATTATGAAGGTTGATTACCCTAGGTATTAATGTGAAAGTCGCTTCTTAAAAGCGGCTTTTTTTCTTTGTTAATCTAAAATGCAGGAGGGATTCCATGAGAATCAAAGCCATCTTCTTTGATTTGTTTGAAACACTTATCTCCGAATTTGAGAATGGCAGCAGGAAAGCACCTCGTTCAACGCTATTGGAAGAACAGCTACAGGTGGATGCCAAAAGGTATAGAGAGGAATGGAACTCTCGGCAAGGAAAAAGAATGGATGGCACCTACACAGATTTCCCTTCCGTTGTGAAAGAAATATTACATGTACTCGATCATCGTGTGGATGATGGAATCATTGAAACCTTACATAAAGAGCGCATAACAGAGAAAGCAATCCCGTTTAGCAATATAGATAAGAACATCATTCTTATGATTGAAGAACTAAAGCAGCTTGGCTTAAAAATCTGCCTTATAAGTAACTGTACACCAGAAGAAGTAACCGCATGGCGTACTTCAGAGCTGGCTAAATACTTCGATGATGCTTTGTTCTCTTATGAGGTTAAACTTGCTAAACCAAATCCACAAATTTATCAGCTTGCTTGCAACAGATTGGGGGTTTCTCCTGAAGAATCGTTATTTGTTGGGGATGGAGGTTCGAATGAGCTGAGTGGTGCCTCTAAAGTTGGAATGAATGCCTATCATGCTACATGGTTTATACCTCCGTATATCAGTGAACGAATAACGGACTATCCGAAGCTGACGAGACCAGCTGAATTGATTGATTTAGCTCGAAAGTCGGCGCTTTGACAAGTGGATATCCTCGTATCTTCATCTGATCTTTACATCACCTGAATAAAATCTTCATACGCCCGCTATAAAATGAAGATGTGGTCGAATTATCGATACTTTTTGTTTCGGCTTGATGATTTGATACACTGATTCTAGAACAACATGAAATGGGAGCATAGGGATGAAAACGATATTAATCGTTGAAGATGAGGAAATATTACGTGAAATCAGCAAAGATTATTTCTTAAGCGAAGGCTATAAGGTTATTGAGGCTGCCAATGGGAAGGCGGCCCTTTTACTATTTCTAGAGCATGAAGTGGACCTGATTGTGCTTGATATTATGCTGCCGGAGCTTGATGGCTGGTCGGTGTGCCGCCGAATCCGTAAGATATCAGACGCCCCAATTATTATGCTGACGGCACGCAGCGATGAAGAGGATACACTGCTTGGATTTGAGCTAGGTGCTGACGATTACGTAACGAAGCCATATAGTCCCCCAGTGCTTCTTGCAAGAGCAAAGCGTCTCCTTGAGAGCCGCAGCGGGAGAGGGAAGGCGAAGCCTTCGGAGGATTCATTAATCATAAATGGGATCAAGGTTCATTTTCCATCGCGGAGCGTTACGATTGATGGAACAATGGTTAACCTCACACATACGGAATTCGAGATTCTTGCCTACCTCATGGAGAATCAAGGGATTGTTATTACACGAGAGCAGATGATTACGAAAATATGGGGCTATGAGTATGCAGGAGACGATCGCACTATAAATACACATATGCGTAATCTACGAACAAAGCTTGGAGATAAAGCCTCGATGGTTGTCACCATTGTGAGGACAGGTTATAAGTTCGAGGCACATACATGAAGATTTCCATTGTAGTGAAGCTGTTTCTGCTAACAACAGCATTGTGCATGCTCATCTTAGCGGTGATCTATATCGGTCAGACGTTTTTTTTCAAAGAGTATTATGCGAATCGGAAAGTAAGCGACTTACAAGCAAAGATTGAAGTTTTCAAGACGGATTACTTGAAAATGGATGTTAATTCACTGAGTATTGAGAGGCTAGAGCAGGATTTCTATCGGAATAACAATACAATGATTACGACTCTGGATCATGATGGAAATCTTAAGACTGCGAATGACTTTTACTTGGAATTTAAGCTGCTTAAGCCTGTAACGGACGAGGATAAGCAGGAGCGAATTCGAGTTCCTCTGTATCACCTCATGAGTATAGAGGAAGCAAGTTCAGAACAAGCGTTGATTAAGGCTGCCGATGGCATATTTTTCACGGGTATTAGGAACAAGTCTATGCTTATTCCAATCGAGCTGTATCAACAGTCGGGGAATATCTTGTATTCCAATGAGCTGCTCATGCATCAAGTTTATGGTCATAAGGAGGAGAAGCTTAGTGATAAATCAAAAAAGGAAATGGCTTCCTCTAGTCAGTCGTCCATTATAACTTTACTTGGCAAGATCACAGATATCCAGCTTCCGAATGGCGGAGGATCATCGGATTTTATTTACTCCAATAAGCTATTTCTGGAACAGATCAACATTTTTCAAGTAAAGCACTTGTTTAATGAGATTCAATTAACCGACTCACTTGTGATTCAGGATTACGAGGAAAATAACGTAAAGTACAAGCTGTTCATCCAGCCAGTTCATTATGATAATGGGACAACCAATTACATCTTTGCTATGGCATCCCTGCAGCCGGTCGATGAAGCGGTACAGATGGTGAAGGACTATTACGTCTATATTGTATTGTTTGTCATCGTACTCATTCTGATCGCGTCACTGTACTACTCCATGAAGATCGCAAGGCCTCTGCTGAAAATAAATCAAACGACGAAGAAAATCGCAAATCTTGATTTCTCAGAGACCATTCCTGTTCGTTCCAGAGACGAAATCGGCGATTTGTCGCTTAATATCAACCAATTGTCGGCGACTTTGCATTCTTATATCGGCCAGTTAAGGGAAGATATTGAGCGGGAAAAGCAACTGGAAAATACGAGGAAAGAGTTCATCTCAGGTGTATCCCATGAGTTAAAAACACCGCTTAGCGTCATGAAAAGCTGCATCTCGATTCTGAAGGACGGCGTGGCTGCGCATAAGAAGGACCATTACTTCGAGGCGATGGAAAAAGAAGTCGATAGGATGGACCATCTCATCGTAGATATGCTGGAGCTCGCGAAATACGAATCCGGAACCTATAAAATGCAGATGGATGAATTCTTCATCGACAAGTCGATCGAATCGATCTGCGCTCAGTTGGCACCTGAATTATCAGCTAAACAGTTGCAGTTACGAACCCAACTTATTCCTGCTCAAGTCATGGCGAATCAGCATCGAATCGAACAAGTGATCACGAATTTTATGACCAACGCGATTCGATATACGCCAGCGGACCAGGAGATCATCGTATCAACAACCGAAGAAACGGGACAAATTATCGTCTGTGTGGAAAACAAAGGAGCACGGATCGATGAGGAGCAGCTGGATAAAGTATGGGATCGCTTCTATCGTGGAGATATGGCCCGGCAGCGATCTGATGGGGGAACGGGATTAGGACTTGCTATCTCCAAAAATATACTAGAGCTGCATGGCGCTGAATACGGCGCAGCTAATACGAAGGATGGCGTTGCGTTTTACTTTTGCTTGAAGAAGAAGAGCTAATCTATGACTCTGGTCATCAGCACCCGTCAGGAAGGTGAATCCACCTCCGAGACGGGTGTTTTTGTGTGGCCATTAATCTTTATCCCATCTTTATTTCGGCTCCATCTCGTCTTAATAGGTGGTCATTATGATGTACCTATGAAAACAACAGCCAAATACTTAGTAGTCGCAACTGTCGGAGCTATTTTATCATCTATCATTCTCCATACCCATTCGGAAGGAGCAACAAAAACAAGGAATCAACCATCTAAAACAATCGAAATCGACGAAGAATTGAAGCTTCCTCTAGAAGGAAAAACAATTGTTCTTGATCCCGGCCATGGAGGCAAAGACGTAGGTTCAACAGGCAGTCAAGGGACTTATGAGAAGGACGTGACGCTGCTTACAGCGCTGAACATAAGCAGTAAATTGGTTGAGCAAGGAGCAAACGTGGTCATGACGAGAGCTGACGACACCTTTATCTCGCTGGAGGACAGAACAGAGTTGGCGCAAATCGAGGATGCGGATTTGTTCCTTAGTATACATTTTGATGCTTTTGAGAGCAGTGATGTTCACGGAATGACGACCTACTACAACAAATCGCAGGATCAAGATCTGGCACAATCTATACATGACGAGCTGTTTAAGTTGGATACGGAAATAAAAGATAGAGGTGTGATGTTTGGAGATTACCATGTGATCCGTGAAAACACACA
Organism: Paenibacillus sp. J22R56; assembly: GCF_056269375.1. Taxonomy (NCBI): domain Bacteria; kingdom Bacillati; phylum Bacillota; class Bacilli; order Caryophanales; family Paenibacillaceae; genus Paenibacillus; species Paenibacillus sp. J22R56. The sequence continues at coordinate 219,164 of NZ_JBWDNV010000006.1, read as the reverse complement.
GCCTGCGATTCTGCTAGAACTCGGATACATTTCGAATGCAAACGAAGAAAAGAGAATGCAAAGCGAGTCGTTCCAAGAACAAATATCAACTAATATTGTCAACGGGGTTATCAATGGTCTTGGCTAGCTTGAGAAAGGAGGGAGCTGCCATGATTCATAAAATGATGCGTCGACACAACGTCGTTGCCATCTGGTTTCTTGCTCCAAGTGTAATTGGTTTCTCGATATTTTATCTAATACCGTTTGTGATGGGCGTATTATATTCCTTTCAAGATGGGACGACAGACAGTTCATTTGTTGGCATCGTCAATTATAAGGAGTTAATGGCAAGCAAATCCTTTCATACAGCAGCAAAGAATACCTTCCTGTTTACAGCGGTTAGTGTTCCAATCACGGTCACCATATCATTACTGCTAGCCCTGCTATTAAATCAAACTATTTATTTCCGGAATTGGATCCGAACAGCATACGTATTGCCTCTTGTTGTGCCCGTCGCTTCTGTCGTGTTGATCTGGCAAATTCTATTCGACTGGAACGGAGCGCTAAACGGCTGGCTTCATGAATTTGGCTTGTCCCGCATGGATTGGATGAAATCTGATTGGGCGAGAGGTGTACTCTCGATTGTCTATGCGTGGAAAAATATTGGTTATAACATCATTTTGTTTATAGCCGGGTTACAGGGAATTCCCAAAGATTATTATGAGACAGCTGAGCTAGAAGGTGCAGGCAGCATTCATAAATTAACTCGTATTACGCTTGTTTATTTGACACCAATGATGTTCTTTGTCGTTCTGATGGGGTTGATCAGCTCGTTCCGGATATTTAGAGAGACGTATCTAATCGCAGGCGATTATCCCCACGACAGCATTTATATGCTGCAGCATTATATGAACAATATGTTCTTGTCGCTGGACATTCAGAAGCTTACAGCTGCAGCAACCTTAATGGTGGTTTGTTTGGTCGTACTTATTTCGGTGATGTTTGCGGTTGAACGACGATTTACAAGCTTTTTGGATTGATTGGAGGAATCATGAAACTCAAATTTTCACTTTCTAGACTCGCAATTACGCTGACGCTTGCTCTGATTGCGATCTTAATGCTGCTGCCGATTATCATCTCTTTCACCAATTCAATGATGACAGAGCAAGAGATAGGGTCTAACTATGATCTAATCGGGAAGATGACAGATACAACTTCGAACAGTAAAGATGAGTTTGTCAATTTAAAGCTCATACCTGATTGGGTTTCGTTCGAACAGTACTACAAAGTACTGATTGTCACCCCCCTTTATTTGAACCTATTTTGGAATTCGGTCTATATGGTTGTACTGATTATCGTGGGGCAGGTTATCGTTGGCGCTCTTGCAGCTTACGCCTTTGCAAAGCTCCGATTTCGCGGACGAGACCGGATGTTCTTCATTTATCTGATCGCTATGTTAATGCCGTTTCAAGTAACGCTTGTTCCAAACTATATCATAGCGGATCAGTTTGGCCTTCTGAACAGCGCAAGTGCTATTATTCTACCCGGTATTTTTGGTTCATTTGGCGTATTTCTGTTAAGGCAGTTCATGTTGTCTATTCCGAATGCTTTTGTAGAAGCAGCGTGCATGGACGGAGCGGGTCATTGGCGGATTTTTTCTCAAATCATAGCGCCTCTTATTAAACCAGGTGTAGCTGCACTTGTTGTATTGTTATTTGTTGATTATTGGAACATGGTCGAACAACCGCTTATTTTTCTTGATGATTCGTTTAAACAGCCGTTGTCGGTATACCTCTCAGTTGTCCAGCAAGAGGCGAGAGGTGTAGGATTCGCTGCATCCGTATTCTATATGCTGCCGATGGTGCTGTTATTTTTGTATGCGGAATCTCATTTTATCCAAGGCGTTCAGACGTCTGGTATCAAAGGGTAGGAGGATCACCCAAGTGGAGAGGGAAGATACCGAACAAGCCAATAGAAGCAGGAAGAAAAAGATCCGGTTGCTTGCTGCTTTGTTCGTTGGCGGATTATTGCTGCTTACTTTGTTCAGCAATACACTGCAGATGATGAATGTAACGAAGGTGTATACAACGGTCGGAAGACCAGGACAACTTGTACAGAGCTTTACAGGAAGTGGTGTTCTGGTACCTGTTACAGAGGCTTCTTTATCAAACCAAGCAGGATGGGAAGTGAATCAGGTAAAAGTAAAGGCAGGAGATAGGGTATCAAAGGGTCAGACGCTTGTCGTATATGAAAATCAGGAAGAGGAAGATCGTTACTTAGACGCACAGGCACAGCTGGAGCAGCAACGATTATCCATTGAAGATATACAAGATCGGTATGTAGAAGCCTCGACTAGCGGTGATTATAACCAATTGCGAACGACAAAACGTGAGCTTAAGAGCGCAAACCTTACTCTGGAAATCCAGCAGCGTAATCTAAGCCGAATGAAAAGGAATGTCATCCAGAATCGCGAGCTCAAAGCTCCGTTTGATGGAATCGTTATGAAAGTTAATGCCTTTAGCGGAATGACCGCGGCCAGTGCAGGTCCTGATGTTCAGATCGCCTCCTCTGCGCAAGGTTATCAATGTCAAATACAGGTACCAACAGCTATTAGCGAGCATTTGAAGATTGGTCAGAAGCTAGATGTTCAAATTGGTTCTACCAGTCTGGAAGGAGACCTTACCGCGATTGAACATATAGAGTCGCAAATGAATATCAACGTAGCGGTGAAGCATGAATCGCTTCGTGGAGGTGAACAAGCACGGATCGAGCTTAGCTTAACATCTTCCGATCAAGGAGGCATTCTGGTTCCTAGCCAAGCCATACATAAGGATGGTGAAGATGCCTACGTGTATGTAGTTGAAGAGAATAAAGGTCCATTAGGAAGTACAAGCCATGTGCGCAAGACTTTTATTAAGATCGGAGATTCCAATGAATACGATACCATCGTATTTCAAGGGATATTTCCAGACTCGGCTATCATTCAAGAAAGTAATGAACCGATTCAAGATGGGGTGCGCGTAAGAGTAATGACGAAATAAAGATCATTCATTCGGAAAGTAGGCGTGTTTATGAAAAATGTACGGATAGCCATGATAACCTGTGTGATGATGATTCTCTGTGCTGCGTGTAATGGAAATAACCTTAATAGCCCTTCTGGCAGCTCTCCGGAAAGTGAAACACAAGTGCCGCAGCAAAAGACAGGAAATGAATCAAGTCCTTCCACAAATACTGGATCCGATTCATCTCAAGAAGAGCTGGAACCACTGGATGATAAACCAAAAACGATCGTTGTATCTATTCTTGCGGCTACTGATCTCTACAAGCAGGCTAAGCAGAAATACGAAGCGCTTCATCGGAATACGACGATTGAGTTGAAGGAATTTCCGCAAGTTGGCAGCTTGATGAGTGCTGCCGATGTAGAGAAATACGTGAAATCAACCACAACAGAGGTTTTATCCGGCAAAGGAGCAGATTTATTTGCGTTTACGGGTATCGATTTGCCTATCGATAACTACGTTAATAAAGGAAAATTCGTTAACTTGGATGAATGGATAGAAAGAGACCGCGCATTTAATCCTGATTTATACCCGATGAACATTATGGAAGGCTCAAGGATGAACGGCGGCCTCTATATCATGCCACTTGAATTCTACTTGGAAGCTTTGTTTGGAGATGGGGAAGAGATCGAGAAAGCCGGCGTTTCCATAGATGATAAGAGCTGGACATGGAGTCAACTCGCCGATATAAGTAAGCAGTTGGCAAGGAAGAATGGACAATCCTATGCAATGGGGCTTATGGCACCAGAAATAATGGTCAACAATCTCGTGTCAGACAACTATAATCAATTGGTTGATGGGGCGAATGGAGAAGCATCGTTCGACTCACCTCTCTTCAAAGCATTACTTGAAGAAGTGAAAGAAATGTACGATGACAAGGCATTAAGTGAAAACTATGTGGATGACGCTAAAAGCAGCTTTACTTATTCCATCATTACTTCTCCTAGTGATTATCTCCTGCGCCTTGGTTTGTTTTACAACAACGGAAAGGTCTATCAGAAACCGCAAGCTGCTGATCAAAAGTCGGGCATTTCATTTTCCGTGACGAATCAAATCGCCATGAATGCTAATTCAAAAGTCAAACGAGATGCTTGGGACTTCATGAAGTTCCTGCTGTCTGAAGAGGTGCAGAGTTATCCTCATCAGACAGGCTTCTCGATGAATAATGCGGTAAATGAAAGGGCAATCGAGTTCGTAAAAGAGAATGGTGTTGATAAAAATGTAGCTGCAAAGGGCAGTGGGGTTAAGCTGGAAGCTTCAGAAGAAAAGCTAGATGCCGTTCGACAAATGCTGTCCGATGCCAGCGTAAGAAATATTGGTTATGAGACGACGATTCAGAAGATAATCGCAGAGGAAGTGATAGCGTTTTTCGCCGGGCAGAAATCTGCTGATAATGTTGCCAAACTAATTCAGAATCGAGTAATGACGTATTTGAATGAGTAGCGCCAAACAAATTCTTGTTTTTTCAAAGAACAGGAACTTGTTATAAATGGAGTCAGTCACCTGCAAGTTGGCACTTTGACAAGAGTGCCCTTCTTGCGGGTTTTGCGTTGTCCGTAAATGGTGATATTGTTAATACAAGGAATAGGATGAATCCCTGTGTCACTGAAATGTCAGTGTGACGTCAGTACAAAATAGTGTTAATCATCCACCGTTTGAGTTACGATACAGATTGAAGTGAATTCCGAACACCGATGGCAGGAGTCATCGCAAACGGAGGGGACAAGACTTGGAAAATTTTGCATGCTTATATATCATTCGAGGCGAACCCTACCGAACGGGCACCTGTGTGAATCTTACCGCGGATGAAACGCAGATTGGAAGACAATCTAATCAGTTGACTCCGGATCTAGCCTTTACGAATCCATTTATCTCAAGGCAGCATGTTGTTATTCGCAAAGAACAGGACAAAGCGGTATTGTATGATCTGGGCAGCCGCCATGGAACAGAAATTAACGGAGTACGAGTAACGCCGCACACTCCATATATCTTGAACAATTTTGACATCATCAGACTCGCCAACGGGATGAGCGTTATTCACTTTTCCTATATGTTCGCCGATCAGACTCTTGAGATAGAACCGCTCAGCATCACGATGCAGCTCAATGTTTCAGACCTTCTGCCTACGATTCATTGGGAAAAACGAGAATGTGTCGTTGAAGGCAAGCGGATACCGATGTCTGAGAAAGAGTATTTGCTGCTTCGCATCCTGAACGAGAGTTTAAACAAACTCGTTCCACTTGAAGATATTAAATCTCAAGTATGGCCGGAACGTCCTGCAGGAGAAGAAGGTATCCCGGACGTTACGCTTGATGAGATTAACACACTCATCTACCGGGTGCGGAAAAAATTCGGCAAAGATACCTTCCTTATTAGCGCAGTGCGCGGCAGCGGTTATATGCTGGAATCAGAATTTAATTCGCTATAACGAAAGTGGGGATCACCTCATGAAATATATTCAAGCAGAGTACTCAGGACCGTTAAACGGAACGGTGCAAATACCAGGTGCGAAGAACAGCTCTTTGGCGCTGCTCGCCGCTGCTTGCCTGGCCGATGATATTGTAACACTCGAAGGCATTCCTCGTATTGATGATGTTCGAATTATTGCAGAGATTTGCCAGGATATCGGTATGGAGATGAAGATGGAAGGCGGATCGGTTACCATTGACCCGCGCTGGATACATACTGCCGTCATTGACCCGGGCAAGGCCTCGAGCTATCGTGCGTCTTATTATTTTGCTGGTGCATTGCTGTCGAAGTTCGGAAGTGTGACGATCGGTATGCCTGGTGGAGACAATTTTGTCTCACGTCCTATTGACCAGCATATCAAGGCGTTTCAAGCGCTTGGAGCGCAGGTTCAAATTTTCGAGGACTATTATGTAGTAGTAGCTTCAGAGCTTAATGGTGCAGAGATTTATTTCGATACGATTACTTCGGGAGCGACGATCAATGCCATGCTGGCAGCTGTGCGTGCCAAAGGGCGGACGCTGCTGTGCAATGCGGCTGTTGATCCAGAAGTTGTTGATACGGCAAATTTCTTGAATCGGCTTGGGGCTCGAATCTATGGGGCAGGAACGGACCGGATTCGCATTGAAGGTGTCTCTTATTTGAACGGTGGAACACATACAGTGATTCCGGACCGTCTTATTGCTGGGGCTTTTCTAATGTCGGCAGGGATCAATGGTGGTCAAGTTACCGTTATGGATGTCATTCCTGAGCATTTAGGCTCATGCCTATACAAGCTTCAAGAGATAGGAATTCATATCGAAACCGGTGAAAACCATATTACTGCTTACGGTTCGGGGACTTTAAAGGCTACACGGATTCGTACAGGCATGTATCCAGGTTTTGCGACCGACTTACAGCAGCCGATGACTGCATTGCTTCTGCAGGCAAAGGGGAAGAGTATTGTGACAGAAAGAGTCTATCCGAAACGATTCGCACACGTACCGCAGCTGCGGCGGCTTGGTGCAGAGATAGAGCTGCGGAAAGAAAGTGCCTTTATCCGAGGCGGACTTCCACTGCAGGGTGGTTGGGTCCATGCAACGGATGTGCGCGCAGGTACCAGCTTACTATTAGCCGGTTTAGCAGCAGAAGGCAACACATGTATTACAGGGATCGAGCATATTGAGCGTGGATATGAGGACGTTATAGGCAACTTCCGATCCATCGGTGCTAAGCTTTCTATCCGAGAGCTGGATAGTCGGGAGATGCCGGATATGATTAATCTGCAAGGCTAAAATAGTTAGGGCATTCGGTTAATGGCATATTAACTGAATGCTCTTTTTTTGTTTACGTAATTTACATTATGTAAACTGCTTAGCGATACATATTGCCATAGGCATCTAATTAAGCAGTAGGAATAAAATTTAGAATGAAGTTGAAGATTGGATTGAAGCAGCAGTGTACCAATGTCCCGATTGTTTTTTCCTCCTCAGCACCAAGAACAGCGGCCTGGGTTGGAATATTTGATGAATCCTCGTCCACTTTCAGAGAACCCTAATTATAAATGCAGCGAGAGTACGAAGGTGTCGAGCAGGTTAAAGTTGCTTAAGAGACGAATAGGGGAAACTTGATTGACGATATACCAATAATTTGCTAATATTTGAAGATAAAGAACGTATGTTCCTGTGCGTTAGTTCCAAATGGAAGCGATAGAGTATGAATTCCGGACTATACAACAGAACAATGTTATGTTACGATGACATACGAAGGTTACAGATATTGAAAGTCTAGATCGTTACGAATCTCGAAGGTGAACGTTACCTTGTTCTTCGGGCTTTGTGGCGGTTTTTTCGGGTGAGATGCGCGAAAACCTGATTTAACTAAACTCTCAATCTGCAGGATCGAGGTTGTTATTAGAAGCACTGAGAGTAGGGAAATGGAGTTTCGTAACATTGTTTCGAGGCGTATGCAGTGTTTACTGTCAGCTTCAAAGGGTAACTTACTAATACTTATGTTAATGAAGAAAGGTTGCGTGCAAATTGATCGCAAATAAGAAAAGCAACGTTGGACTAGTCATCGCAGGTCTGTTGCTAAGCATTCTGATGGCCTCGATGGACAACACCATTGTCGCTACAGCAATGGGCAATATTGTCGCAGAACTTGGCGGCATGGACAAATTTGTGTGGGTCACATCCGCCTACATGGTAGCGGAAATGGCAGGCATGCCGATTTTCGGCAAGTTGTCCGATATGTATGGTCGTAAGAGGTTCTTCCTCTTTGGTATCATCATGTTCATGGCTGGTTCAGTACTGTGCGGAACGGCTGGATCGATAACGGAACTAGCTATGTTCCGTGCTGTTCAAGGGATCGGGGCAGGCGCCATGATGCCAGTAGCGTTCACAATTATGTTTGATGCTGTCCCACTGGAGAGCAGAGGCAAGATGGGCGGTATGTTCGGGGCAGTCTTCGGCATGTCCTCTATTTTTGGTCCGTTGCTCGGAGCCTATATTACAGACAATTTCGCTTGGGAATGGGTATTCTACATTAATCTTCCGCTTGGCGTCATAGCTCTTTGTATGATTGGTTTCTTCTATAAGGAATCAATGGAACACTCCAAACAGCCAATCGACTGGTATGGCGCGGTGACCTTAATCGGAGCAATCGTCTGTCTCATGTTTGCTCTTGAGCTTGGTGGTAAGACTTATGCATGGGATTCGGTACAAATTCTTGGGATGTTCGCAGGCTTTGCTGTCTTGCTTGTCACATTCCTGTTCGTGGAAACAAAGGTCAAGGAGCCAATCATCTCTTATGCTTTATTTAAGAATCGGTTATACTCCACCAGTATTCTAAGTGCGTTGTTCAGTGGTGCGGCATTTATTGTCGCTTCCGTGTTTATTCCGATCTTCATTCAAGGTGTGCTAGGTGGGTCGGCGACTAATTCCGGTCTCGTGCTGCTACCGATGATGTTAGGTACGGTAGTTACGGCTACTTCAGGCGGGTTCTTGATGACAAAGATTCCTTACCGGAACATCATGGTTGCGACGTTCATCATCCTTGTTATTGGATCTATTCTGACTACAACTCTTACGGCTGAATCATCCAGATTAGTTGTTACGATTTATATGATCCTGATCGGACTTGGTATCGGAGCATCGTTCTCCGTACTTGGAAACACAGCTATCCATGGTCTGCCCGCAAGGCAGCGTGGTACCGCAAGTTCGACACTTAACTTTATCCGATCGCTTGGTATGACGATTGGTATTACGATTTATGGCATTGTACAAAGTAATCTCTTCTCCAGTAAATTAACCGATGCCTTTATCGCAAGCGGTCAAACTGCGCCGGAAGGCGGTATGGAATTCAAAGATCCACGTGAGGTACTCACTCCGGAAGCAAGGGAGCAAATCCCGGCTGATGTATTAGATAAGATTGTTCATTCGTTGTCCGATTCAATTGTTGGAACTTTCGCATGGGCCGTTATTCCTGCCGTTCTTGCTCTGTTTGTTTCGTTCTTCATGGGCCGAAGCAAGCTTGACCCAACAACTGAGATGGAAGAGCAAGGCTTCAGCGGACACTAATAGCTAAAAGTTTTGAGAAATGCAGCCGTTCAAACGGCTGCATTTTTTTGCGTAAAAGCATGATGAATGAAAAGGAATGGCTTAATTTCCCAAATCAAAGTAAAATGGTACATATTAATTGGAGGAGGTGGGTTGACGCATGTATGAATACATTTTTGTTGAAACCTCATTTGGTGGTGTTTGGTCTAGACCAGAGCATCAGGAAACAATTCAACAGTATGCCGCTGAAGGCTGGCGATTCGTACAAGTGGTACCACTAAATTATGATGGGCACGGGAAACCGGGCTCGTTTGAAATTATTTTCGAAAGACCAATTAAGGCGGAATAGTTGGTTAGGTAGTAGAGGGGGGATCAAATTGAAAGCGATACTGCTTACGGTATTTTTCCTACTGGAACTAGCTGCGATTGCTGTATTTGGCTTTTGGGGTTATCAGATTAATGCTGCAATGGTGACTAAAATCATCCTAGCTGTAGGAGCACCATTGGTTACCATCATTCTATGGGGGATGTTCCTCTCACCAAAAGCGTCGGTTCCAATCTTCTCCTATCCAGTAAGAACAGCCCTTAAATTAATCGTATTTATTGTGGCATCTGCTGCACTATGGGGACTTGGACAATTTACGCTTGCGATTATCTTTTTACTATTATCTCTTATTGTCATTGCACTGGTCTTCTTATTAAATTTACATGAGGTGAACAAAGTGAATTAGGGAGCCGGTCAATAGAAGCATAGGCTTTATCACAAAGTTTTAATACATAAGGAGGTTATTATTTATGGATGTAAATACAACTGTTTCGGTTTTCTCGGCTTTTTCTATAATCATGATCGTCGTATACGGATTGTTTATTTTACTTGGGATATACGCTCTTTATCTATTTATTAAACTGATGATTCGGGGAATTGCGGCGCTGGATATTTATCTGGATGAGAAGAGAAACAGAATGTTGTAGACAGTATTATCAAGGAAGCTGCCGGTTATATGCCGGCAGCTTCCTTACATTTTCAATGAATTCAGGCGTTCTGAACGACTTGGTCGATGATGCCGTACTCCAGTGATTCCTGGGCAGAGAGGAAGTAGTCGCGGTCCATATCCTTCTCGATTTTGTCGAGTGGCTGTCCGGTTCGTTCAGCAGCAATTTGGTTCAGCCGTGACCGAGTATCAAGAATACGCTTGGCACTGATCGCAATGTCGCTCGCTTGACCCTGTGCGCCACCATGTGGCTGGTGAATCATGATTTCGCTGCTTGGCAGAGCGAATCGTTTACCTTTAGCTCCGGACATCAGTAGGATAGCCGCGAACGAAGCAGCCATACCAACACAAATCGTATGAACTTCTGGCTTAATGTACTGCATCGTGTCATAGATCGCGAACCCAGCTGTGGTCGAACCTCCAGGCGAGTTGATATAGAGGCTGATTTCTTTGTCAGGGTCTTCGGCCGCAAGGAACAGTAATTGTGCGATAATGCTGTTCGCGACTTGATCATCAATGGCTGAACCGAGGAAAATGATTCGATCCTTCAGCAACCGGGAGTAAATGTCGTAAGAACGTTCCCCGCGATTTGATTGTTCAACAACATACGGAATAAAACTGCTCATGGAATCCCTCTTTTCTTTGCTTTATTGTGATGTGACTTACGATTCGTAAACGAGCGGAGTATCGGAAAAGATACGGCATAAATATTTCTGAACATCGCGTATCTTTTTCTAGGGTTCATTCGTTTACGGTAATAAGGATGCGTATAATGGTAAGTAACGGAGGTGCTTGAAATGGTGGAAGCGATTAAAGAAAACGTAGAGATTAAACGGCTGCAAGGAGTGCTTGGCCGTTACTGTCTATCATTAACGAAATCCCGCTGGGAAGCAGAAGACCTGGCACAGGAAACTTGGCTGAAGGCATTAGATTCCCTGCAACCCTTGGAGCATATAAACCCAGAGGCTTACTTAATGAGAATCGCGCGAAATGCGTGGATCGATCGAATGAGGAAACAATCCTCTAACTCCCGTATGATGAAGGCTGTACAAGAATCCATGGAGTCTCAGGTCATGCCGGACAACAGTCGAATCGGAACGGAGTTAGTTATGCAGGCGATTATGACTTATCTTTCACCGCTTCAACGCACAGTTTTTCTGCTTAGGGACGTTTGCGGCTATTCATCAGCAGAGACAGCGATGAGGCTCGGCTTGACGGTAGGCGCAGTTAAAGCTGCCCTGCACCGGGCTCGCACAGCACTTCCGGCTGTGAGGAAAGCCATTGATGGTGGCACTTTGAAGGTCTCGAATGACGAAGGGCTGCGTGATGTCTTACGCTCGCTCGCTATTGCTTACGAAGTTGGCGATACAGAAGCGATGCTTGCGCTTGTGCAGCAAGGGGAGATGGAACCGGCACCGGCAATCTCTGTACTGCAAAGTAGAAGACTGCGTGCTTCCGGTACGAACACTCGTCGCAGCAGTTCGTCACCGCTTATGTGTCTCGCGGCTTAATTATAGAGAGTACGAAAAAGGCAACCGGTTTGTAAACCGATTGCCTTTTTTATGTTCAGATGCTTTGATTTTTCTAAAGAGTCTTCGTCATTAGAATATGTGGGATACCGTCCTCCATAAAAACTTCTGATGAAGTTTGATAGCCAAGTTTTAAATAAAACCCCTCAGCCTGCGTTTGTCCATGTAATTTAACCTTGGACACGCCTGTTTCTAGAGCGATATCTTCCAACGCTTTAATGATGGTTTTACCTAGACCAAATTTTCGGTAAGGCTCTAAAATGCAAATGCGCTCCAACTTGCCTAAACCTTCATGTATTCGAAGTCTGCCGGTTCCTACTGGCTGCTCATTGTAATGTACGAGTACATGTTCACAACGTCCATCTAGTGTATCAAACTCATCTAGTTCATCCTCAAGCGGTACGCCTTGTTCTTCTACAAAAACTTTAATCCTTATATCAAAGGCTGCCTTTAAATCCTCAGTCTTTGTGATTCTAGTTGTGTTCATTCATTCTCAGCCTTTCTGGATTTAGTGTTGGAATATATAATGAAATCAAGAACTATTTGAGTATATAGGAAACTTTAATTGTTGTAAATGCAACAAAAGACAAGCAGGGGGGAATTGCAGAATGAAGGAGATCCTTCGAGAAATTGGAATGATAGCAAGGGCTTTGGATTCAATAAGCAATATTGAATTTAAGGAATATGATCTGACAAAAGGTCAGTATTTATATTTGGTTCGTATTTGCGAGAATCAAGGAATTATTCAAGAAAAGCTGGCTGAAATGATAAAGGTAGATCGTACAACAGCAGCACGTGCTTTAAAGAAGCTTGAGCTTCAAGGATTCATTGAACGAAGAAGCGATGAGATTAACAAAAAGATCAAAAAACTGTATTCAACGGAAAAAGGTGAGAAAGCGTATCCCTTTCTAAAAAGAGAAGGGGATCACTCTAATAAAGTGGCATTATCCGGATTTTCTCAAGAAGAATCGGAAGTCTTATTTCAACTCCTTCAAAGAGTTAGAAAAAATGTAGAAATCGATTGGGACAGTGTAAAGAAGGGAAATCGAAGAGAGTACTGAACTAGACCTAGCAAAGAGGTGAATAAATGGCAAAGATCATTTTATAATAGGTCTGATCAAGAAGTCGCGGAAATCGCGGCTTTTTTATTTTATAGGAGCAAGAAATGAGGCCAGCAAATCAAGAAGTAAATAATTGTAGATCCGATGTTGGTAATGGATGATTTCCCCAGATCGAGACCTCCTTTATTGTTAAGTTGTTGGCATTCCAGGCTACGGAATTGTCGATAATATACCAATTAGAATGGAGGGTCTAATAGCAATGAAAAGACTACGTAACTGGTTATCGCTAGTGTTGATTTTGGGGCTTCTTGTAAACTGCATACCCGTTCAGACAGCGAACGCTGCGGAGGAGCAGGCTGTAACGCTGTCAGCCTCGTATACTTATCATGGAGATCGATTAAGTGATGTGAATGACGGAATCGTTTCTTACGACGATACGCCGAAGAATCGCTGGACTTCCTACGAATCTCCCAATGCTGAGGATTGGGTCCAGTTCGAATATGCCAGTGCCAGCTCGAAGAACGTCGCTGGTATCTACTTATTTGACGATGGCGGGGGGATTAAGGCACCTAGCTCATATGACATTCAATACTGGAACGACACAGATTGGGTAAGCGTGCCAAATCAAGTGAAAGCGCCTTCAGAACCAGTCGGCAACGAGCTTAATTTTGTTACATTCGACTCGGTGACTTCAACGAAATTTAGGGTTGTGTTCACGCATTCCGGATCAAAAAGCGGCGCCTCGGAGATCGCATTCGTTGACTCCAACACCGAACCTGTTCCTGGTGCAAGCGTATCGCCGCTTGGGATTACATCAGCCTCTTATACTTTCCGGCTTGATCAGGTTAGCCAAGTGAACGACGGTATTGTGTCTTACACTAGTACCCCTGCGAATCGATGGACCTCTTACGAATCGCCTAACGAAGCAGATTGGGTGCAAACAAACTTTGGCGAGACGAAGCGGAAGGACGCAGTTGGTATTTATCTGTATGGCGATGGGGGAGGGATAAAAGCTCCAGCCTCGTATGATGTACAGTACCTTAACACAAGCAACGTTTGGGTGAGTGCAGACAATCAGGTGAAATCGCCAGTAGATCCGACCGCCAACTCCTTGAACTTGGTCAGGTTCGATCCGGTGAACGCTCAGAAATTCCGTATCTTATTCACGCATAGCGATGCCAAGACTGGTGTTACGGAAATTTTATACGTCGATTCTCTTACACAGTCACTGCCGACGGAGACCAATTCTGTCGTAGCGACAGCATCCTATTCGAATAATGGGGATTCACCAGATTATGTCGTTGATAACATCATCTCTTATAATGATTTCCCACGTAACCGCTGGACATCGTACGGATCCCCTAACTTGACGGATTGGGTTCAGGCGGAATACGAACACGAGATATCCAAAAATATGGCTGGGATCTATCTCTATGATGATGGGGGAGGAGTCAAGACACCTTCCGACTACGATGTCCAATATTGGAATGGAACCGATTGGCTCAGCGTTCCGAATCAAGTCAAGACACCAGCCGAACCGGCAGGCGGGGCTATGAATTTAGTTTCCTTCGATACGGTGATCTCTGAACGTTATCGCGTTGTATTCACGCATCAAGCGGACGCCAAAACAGGGGTGACTGAAATCATGTTCGTCGACACGAACAAAGATCCGATTCCGGTAGAACCGCCAGTAGTTGAGGTAGAACCAACCATTGAGATCCTATCCCCAGCAATCGGATCATCTGTGTCAGGCTCGGTTAAGATCGATTTCAAAGCACCAGGCATGAAAAATGTTTGGGCTAGAGTTTGGCATCAACCGGATGAAGATCATCCTGATCCTAACGGTTATGATGCTTGGCTTCAGAATACAGCGCCTAATGAAGAGGGCCTCGGATCCATTACAATTAATGCGGATCAATTACCGCATGGCCCGCTTACTGTAATTTTGAATGCCTGGAACTCAGCGGAGGGAGACCCGAACTTCACAGAATCAATGACGAGTTATTTGCAGCTTTATAACGATGGTGGAATCCATTGGAACAGCGGAATCCCAGCAGCGCCGCCGCAGACAAATGGCATGCATGTCCTGTTCGAGGACGATTTCTCCGGTCCATTGTCGATCTCCAAGACAGGTGTCGGCACTACGTATGCTTCCCTTAAGCCAGATTGGCCGAACGGGGCGGAATTTGGGGAAGCGATATTCGCCGATCCAACTGATCAGGTAAATCCGTTCTCCATCCTAGGTGACGATCATTTGAGAATTAGAGTAAGTAAAGCACCGGATGGCTACGTTGATCCGCAAGGTTGGAACCGCAAATATATCGGAGGCTTGTTGTCATCTGTTCGGCTTGATGGAACAGGTATAGCGGCTACCAATGGTTACTTCGAGGCGAGAATTCAGATGCCTGCGGGTAAAGGGGCGTGGCCTGCATTCTGGTTAATGTCTCAGAACAGCACAGGTGCGGATCACTTGTCCTCTACAGCAGAGCTCGACACCGTTGAAGCTTACGGTCATGATCCTAGCGGGGCATGCCAAGCCAAGCATTGGTGGGTCGGCAATCCGGAATCTCACCAAACCAATTGTTCCTCTGACAATTTCGCATACGGTGATAACGCCTCAACCTGGCACACCTATGGAACCAAAATTACGCCAACGGAAGTTATCTATTATATCGATAACGTTGAAGTATGGCGTCATGCGTCTTTCGAGCAGGCGAACACGCCGATGTACTTTATGCTTAATCTCGCACTTGGCGGAGGATGGCCAATTGATCTTGCCAAATACGGGGATCAGATTGATATGTATGTCGATTATGTACGGGTATACGAGCCGGACACTACAACGTCTACTCCTACGCCAAATCCCGGACCAACATCTACTTCAAAGCTGGATCTTAAGGTCGAAGGAGACACCGTTGTCGTCAATCTTGATACTTCCATCGATTCTAGTACGGGGCATGGAACATTAACACTAAACGCCGAAGCTTGGAAACAAGTTAAGGAACTAGCATTAGCAAAAGGGATTCATAAAATTGTTCTAGAAACGCCTGCTGGAGCAAAAACTGTAACTGCTTATACCTTAAATCTGCCGTCAGCTGCACTAAGTGACACGACTGATCTATTCATTGAAGTAAGAACCCCCCTGGCATCGGTATGGCTGCCTGCCAACATGTTGGCTAACCAAACCTTGTCTGCGGACAATGTTTCAATTCAACTGAGCAGCCGCGATGCCGATACCTTAAGTGATGATGTGAAGCAGAAGGTTGGTGAGCATCCAGTACTTGAGCTTACGGCAATGGCTGGCGGGCAAACGATCAATTGGAATAATCCGAAAGCACCTGTTACCATCCGTATTCCTTATCAACCTAAAGCAGAAGAAAAGCTTAATCCCGAGCATATCGTCGTTTGGTACATCGACGAGTCCGGTAATATCATTGCTGTTCCAAATGGTCATTATGATTCCGAGACCCAATCGGTCGTCTTTACAGTTACTCATTTCAGCACGTATGCAGCAGCTTATCTGCATAAAACATTCGAGGATAGTAGTTCTTCAGGATCGGCTAAGAAGGCAATAGAAGTACTAGCGTCTAAAGGAATTATTAAAGGAACTTCAGAGAACCGATTCAGCCCGGGCAAAACGATCAGCAGAGCGGACTTCGTCCTGTTACTATCACGGATCTTAGACTGGCAGGCTCTAACAGGCAGCTCGTTCACTGATGTACCCGTCAATGCTTATTACAGCGACGCGTTACGAAGTGCAAGAGCACTGGGTGTAATCAAAGGCAGCGGAAATAATCAATTCAAGCCAAATGATTCAATTACTAGTGAAGAAATGATCGTGATTACGCAGAGGGCATTAGCAGCAGCGAAGATCAGCTTGCCTGCAATCGGCGCAAGCCAGCTCGAACAGCTCTCGCATATGCCGACACGAGCAGAGACCGCAGTACTGCTCTACCAGCTCTATTCTTTCCTGCAAAAAGGTTGAAATCAGTCGATCCGATGTAAACAACGGATGATAGGCTCAGCGCTAAACCTGTAATATCATTAAGCATATAAGGAACATTACCTATCACATATTAATGGGGGGCACAGTATGAACAAGAAGGTGCGAAACAGAAGTTTAGCTGCTTCATTCGCGATTTTACTAGCGGTTACAACCGCTTGCGGCAATGGCAATAATAACGGAAATAATGGCAACAACACAGAACCATCAGCGTCACCAGCTACAGAGACAGCATCTGCATCACCATCCGAGTCAACTGCTCCAACAATAGATCCAAATGCCAAATACGATCCGCCTATTGAAGTGACCGCCGTACGTTACACGGATCCTACTTACAAGTTCAAGGATGGAGACACGATTGAGAACAACGTATGGACGCGAGCTTACGAAGAAGAGCTAGGAATTAAGGTTAAGTACAATTGGATTGTCAATGGCGATCAATATGGACAGAAGATGAATTTGACTATCACTTCGGATTCATTGCCGGATATTTTCCAAGTTGATTCCTTACAATTCCGGCAGCTTGCTGAAGCGGGACAACTGGAGGATCTCACTCAAGTGGTTCAAGACTACGGCTCAGACCTGACGAAGGCGATGATTGACCGCGGAACAAATGCCAAATCAGCTGCAACTTATGACGGCAAGCTGCTCGCTATTCCACCGGCAGAAGACTATCTGGGCGGTGCACCGCTGTTGTTCGTTAGAACAGATTGGCTGAAGAAGCTGAACCTGCCAGAGCCAAAAACGATGGATGACTTTATTAAGGTTGCCGAAGCATTCACGACACAAGACCCTGATGGCAACGGCAAGAATGATACGTACGGATTGGCTGCTTCGAAGGATTTGTTCGGCGGTTACCCGGACTTCTCCGGCTTCATGAACGGCTTCCATGCTTATTCGAATATCTGGATCAAAGACGCTTCCGGCAAACTCGTTAACGGCAGCACACAGCCGGAGATGAAGAATGCGCTTGCCAAACTGCAAGAACTCTATAAAGCAGGAGTCATTGACAAGGAATTTGGTGTCAAGGATGGCGGCAAGGCAGCCGAGCTGCAAACAGCAGGCAAAATAGGAATGAACTTCGGAGCAATGTGGAATCCGCTGTGGCCGCTGCAAGATGGTGTCACGAAGGATCCAAATGCAGAGTGGGGAGTATTCCCAATCCCATCCGTAGACGGCACACCGGCTATGGCACAATCCAAAGCTGATTTCAATGCTTTCTGGGTAGTGAAGAAAGGTGCGGCACATCCGGAAGCCATCGTGAAGTTATTTAATCTCTATAATGAGAAAATCATTAGCGAAAAAGCCGAACCAGCTAAATTCCACAGTGCAGACGGAATCGAATTCTTTAAATATGCCCTTATGCAAGGCGGATTCGGTACACCGCAAGGCTTGCTCACTGTTCATAAGAATGTAGTCGCAGCGCTTCAATCTAACGATGCAGCTACACTGAAT
Source organism: Paenibacillus sp. J22R56 (assembly GCF_056269375.1). Lineage (NCBI taxonomy): Bacteria > Bacillati > Bacillota > Bacilli > Caryophanales > Paenibacillaceae > Paenibacillus > Paenibacillus sp. J22R56. The sequence goes on along the minus strand of NZ_JBWDNV010000006.1, from coordinate 201,084 downwards.
CCGGAAGAGAAGAGCTATTATGACAAGATTGTCCTGTTTAAAGGTGGAGACAGAACGAACTGGGGTACAAACAAAGTATTTGGAGAAGGCGGTTCATGGGCAGTCATTGGTGACAACTACGTGGATAAAAATCTCTTAATGAAGAGCGAATTCTTCGGAGCTCCTACCCCGGAAATGACGGCAAAACAAGCGATTTTGGATAAATTGATCCTGGAAACGTTCACTAAAATTATTCTAGGTGCTCCAATCTCCGATTTCGACAAGTTCGTCAGCGACTGGAATAAGCTTGGCGGCGAGAAGGTCACACAGGAAGTTAACGACTGGTACGCTAAGAAATCTTAATTGTCCTTCTTCATAAATGAATTCGGAAGGCCGGGACTCGCTTCCGGCCTTCCTGACTTTTCAAGGTAGAAAGGCGGTGTCCGTAAATGTTCAAGCCAAAGATGCGTCGCCAGCTGCCATTACATCTGATGGTAGCCCCATCGTTTATTCTAGTTCTCATATTCAGCTATGGTCCAATCGCAGGGCTCATGATCGCATTCCAGAAATTCTCGATTGTCAAAGGTATGTTCGGATCACCGTTTGTAGGTTGGGATAATTTCGATTATATGTTCAAGCTGCCGGAGATCTGGCAGGTCATTCGTAATACGGTACTCATCGCTGTAATGAAGATTGTAGCTGGCTTATTCGTCCCGATCCTCGTTGCGCTGCTTCTTAACGAACTGCGTAAGCAAGTATTCAAGAGATGGATACAAACGATTATCTATCTGCCTCATTTTCTTTCCTGGATCATTCTAGGCGGAGTATTGATTGATATTCTGTCGCCAACTTCCGGAATTGTGAACCAATTTCTCGGTTTGTTTGGGATCGAACCCATCTTCTTTCTCGGGAGCGTCCGCTGGTTCCCAGGTATTGTCGTCATCTCGGATGTGTGGAAGGAATTCGGATTTAGCACGATCGTTTATCTGGCAGCACTAGCCGGAATTAATCCTGCTCTGTATGAAGCAGCCGTAATTGACGGGGCAAATCGATGGAAACAGACGCTCTATATTACTCTTCCAGGCATGATCCCGATTATTATTCTTCTTGCAACCTTAAGCTTGGGTAATGTCCTGAACGCCGGATTCGATCAAATCTTTAACTTGTACAGTCCGGTTGTCTATGAAAGCGGAGATATTATTGACACTCTCGTATACAGGCTTGGACTAGAGCAAGCTCAGTTTAGTCTTGCAACAGCAGTTGGACTGATCAAATCGGTGGTCTCCATTATCTTGATCTCCGGATCCTATTACTTGGCTTATCGAGTAGCCAACTACAGAATTTTCTAATCGGGAGGGAGTGGGGAACAGATGAAGACAATGTCCGTGTCCGGTCGTATTTTTAATATAAGCAACTCCATCATTCTCATTTTGCTCGCTTTTCTGTGCTTGTTTCCTCTCATTAATATCCTCGCGGTATCGCTCAGCTCCAGTACAGCTGCAAGCGCGGGGGAGGTGACATTATGGCCGGTTGACTTCACATGGCAATCCTATCATTTTGTCATACAAAAGCCGGAGTTCTTGAGATCGCTCGGAATCAGTGTGGAACGGGTATTATTAGGCACAACACTCAATATGCTGCTGACGATTACACTCGCTTACCCGCTTTCGAAGGAGAGAGCGGCATTCTCTGGAAGACTGTTCTATGTATGGTTTTTCGTACTGACGATGTTAGTCAGCGGCGGGCTTATTCCGTGGTACATCGTCATCCAGAAGCTTCACTTGCTTGGAACAATCGGCGCACTTATTCTGCCTGGAGCGGTAAATGTATTTAACGCTGTTCTGCTGCTGAATTTCTATCGTGGCTTGCCCAAGGAAATAGAAGAAGCCGCTTTCGTAGATGGGGCCGGCCATTGGAAAATTCTATGGAGCATTTACGTCCCGTTGTCGATGCCTGCAATTGCAACTCTCATTCTCTTCTCCATGGTTGGACATTGGAATTCCTGGTTTGATGGTCTTATTCTAATGAACTCGCCGGAAAAATATCCTTTACAGAGCTATATGCAAACGGTTGTTATCAATCGGGATTTAAGTCTCGTATCGATGGCAGATGCCAACTCACTGGGGGATATTTCGGATCGTACGCTTAAAAGTGCGCAGATATTCTTGGCTGCTTTGCCTATCATTTGCGTATATCCGTTCCTGCAACGGTTCTTTATCAAAGGGGTTGTTGTAGGCAGTGTGAAGGATTAATGACCGAGGGAGGGAGTAGAGAATGATTAAGAGCAACTTAAAAAGATTCGAGCATCTGCGTACGGATTATAAACGAGCTGTTCCCGTTCTCCAAGGATCAGGAGAGAGTGGTGCCTATGATGCTTGGGCTGTAGACTGTCCTTTCGTATTCTATCATAATGAACAGTTTTACATGATGCATATTGGGTTCGACGGGTTAGGTTATCGAACGGCACTCGCTTCAAGTCATGATCTTGTGGAATGGAATCGTGTCGGAGTAATCCTGGATCGAGACGAGGATCCTTCGCGCTGGGATCATGTTGGTGCAGCTGGCTCATGGATTTTACTGGAGAGTAACGATCTATACGAACTGCCTCGATTAAAAAAAGTAGACAACAAATACTGGATGATCTATCACTCGTATCCGGAATACGGTTACGAGTCCGGCGGGGCCAAGATGGGACTCGCATGGTGCGAGGACGAGAGCTTGCTCGAATGGCATCGGCTGAGCGAGCCAATCCTCTCCTATGAGAATGGAGGTGAGTGGGAGAAGGCAGGTCTTTACAAATGCTGTTTCCTTGAATTCGAAGGGCGTTACTGGATGTTCTACAATGCCAAAGATAGACCTGAATGGCCATGGATTGAAGAGACAGGCATCGCCGTATCGGAAGATATGAGGAACTGGAAGAGGTTATCTGATGAACCAGCTTTAGTTACTGAGGCGAACACCTTCTACAGTCAATATATCAGCGACCCCTATATTCGATTCGATCGTCACACAGGCAGCTGGGTAAACTTCGGCTTCGGCTTTGACGGCAAGCACGCGCAAGGTTTGCTTTCTGTGTCGAATGATCTCGTTGAATGGACAACAATTTCCGAACCCTGGATCCAGAATGGAGAACCGGGACAGCTCGATGAGACACACGCACACAAATCCTCAGTTCTTTACTGGAAGGATCGCTTCTATCATTTCTATTGCGCCTGCAGACCTTCAAAAGCTGGTGATTCAGCCTCAATAATGGATAGCAATGGCGAATTCCGCTGTATTGCACTTGCAACAAGTTTGCCGCTAAATGAAAGGAGTGAAGCTCATGGGATATAAAGACCCCATTGATTATGTAAATCCCTATATCGGATCCATTGGTCATCTGCTGACCTCGACTTCTCCCATTGTGTCACTGCCGCATGGAATGGCTCAAGTTATTCCTGTGATGAGCCCTGGAGTGATGGATCGATACTTGGCGGACCGGATTCATGGATTCCGAGTAGGTTGCACCATTCTTATGCCTTATATCTTTGACAATCAGTCCGATTCAGCTTCCTACACATCGTCTTTCGATCATGACCTGGAGACAGCGACCCCTTACTTCTACTCGGTACTGCTGGAAGATTCCGAGATTCGTACGGATTATACGGCATTAAGCCATAGTGGGTTTTTCCGCATTGCTTATCAGAAAGGTACGGATGCCCGGATTCTCATTCAACTGCCGATGGAGTCAGAGATTGAGGTGCTTCATGAACAGGCAATCATTGGTCAAACGACGATAGACAATGTCCCTCATCAGGTTTATATAGAGATTTCGAGTCCGTTCACTGTGGCAGGTTCATGGACGAACGGAACAGCTTCCGGAGTAATCATAACCTTCAGTGATCTTGTCGAAGAAATGGTGATTGAGCTTAAGATAGGAATCTCTCATCTTGGAACCGATGAGGCGCGCAGCCATGTAGAGCTGGAGATAGGAAATAAAGGCTTCGATGTAGTGAAAGAAGAAGCGCGGACCATCTGGAACGAGGCTCTTGGCCGAATCGAAGCGGATGGAGGCTCGGAAGCACAACGAACGACTTTCTATACGGCGCTCTACCGATCGCTTCTTCCCATGATGAATATAACGGAAAATGGTCGGTATTTCAGCGGTTTCGATCATGCTGAACATGAAGCAGGGGAACATGAATACTATACCATGGACAATCTTTGGGACAGCTATCGCTGCTTGCATCCGTTGCAGCTTCTGCTTGAGCCAAGCAGACAGTCTGATATGATTACTTCCTACATACGTATGTTCGAGCAGAATGGCTGGCTGCCGCAATTTCCAGGTCTTCATGGTGATCGCCCTTATATGACGGGCAATCATGCAGCGGCCTTCTTCGCGGATACGTATCTCAAGGGAGAAACGAATTTCGATGTGGAGAAGGCCTATGAGGCGATTCGCCATAACGCAATGAAAGCTACGATGCTTCCGTGGACAGATAACAGCCCACTGACAGAGCTGGACCGTATTTATGCGGAAAAAGGTTTTTTTCCTGCATTAGCAAAAGATGAACTAGAATCGGTTCCGGAAGTTCATGGATTTGAGAGACGGCAAGCGGTATCTGTTACATTAGAGCACGCTTATGATGATTGGTGTGTTGCACAGTTAGCCAAAGAGTTGAATAGGGAAGAGGATTATGTGTACTTTATGAATCGAGCGGCCAATTACAAGAATCTGTTCGATGAACAGATTGGTTTTATGGCACCGAAGTCATCAGACGGCAACTGGGTGGAGGGTTATGATCCGAAGCGCGGCGGCGGGCAAGGGGGCCGAGACTTCTTCGCGGAATGTAACGCATGGATCTATACGTTCCATGTTCAGCATGATATTGAAGGACTAATCCGCCTATTCGGAGGCAGAGATGAATTTGAGCAGAAGCTGGATGCGTTGTTCGTCGAGCAATATAGCGGATCAAAGTATGAATTTCTGAATCAATTCCCTGACTCAACAGGGTTGATTGGACAATTCTGCATGGGTAATGAACCAGCTTTCCACATTCCATATCTGTACAATCATGCAGGCTCACCTTGGAAAACGCAGCGCAAAGTCCGGGAAATTATGAAGCTGTGGTTTAACGACGGGCCGCTTGGCATATGTGGGGATGAGGACCACGGTGCGATGTCAGCTTGGTACGTATTCTCGGCAATGGGCTTCTACCCGGTATGTCCTGGTAAGCCTGTCTATGAGATTGGCAGCCCGATCTTTAACGAAATCCGAATCCGGCAGGAGAACGGGCGCATCTTTACGATTCGAGCTGAAAATGTTTCAGATGTTAACAAATACATTCAATCCGCTGAATTAAACAGCCAACCTTATGAATATGCGTGGATTAATCACGAGGATATGGTAAGCGGAGGAACGCTAGTGCTGCATATGGGGCCAAGGCCTAACAAAAGCTGGGGTGCGATGAGTTAATCTCGTCTCACCCTTAGCTTTTGTTGTCTATAAGAGCAAGAAGTAGATATCGGTAGAGTAAAAGTTGTGTACGGATGATGTCGATAAGGTGCCGCTTCGATATAATACTCTTGCAACTAAAATGTGAGAGGAAGTGATGATTGATGTTAAGAAAGGAATTTTGGTTTAAAAAAGCCATGCTGCCGTTATTAATTGTAAGCGTATTCTCGGTACTTCTCTTGTCCAACTTCCAGGCTTATGCATTTGATACGACGGCAACCGTAACCGCATCTTACACGTATTTTATGGATCAGGCTGATGATGTGAACGACGGTGTAATGTCCTACGATGATACACCGCATAACCGTTGGACGGCCTATGAATCGCCTAACTCTACGGATTGGGTACAGACGGATTTTGGTTCAGCAGTGACAAGAAGCAGTGCAGACATCTATTTGTACGACGATGGGGGAGGCATCAAGGCGCCAAGCTCCTACAATGTGCAATATTGGAATGGCAGTGTATGGACAGATGCAACTAGCCAGTCGAAATCACCAGCTGCTCCTGCGGGCAACCAATTAAACAAAGTGACCTTTACATCTGTCACAGCTTCAAAGTTCAGAATCGTGTTCACCCATCAAAGTGGGTCAAAATCTGGTGTTACAGAAATCAGCTACGGCACGGATACTTCGACAGTCACACCGCCAACGACACCTTCAGGATCAGCCCTTGCAGGCACATCTTCTGCATCCTACACCTTTAGTGCAGATAACGCTGCTCATGTGAACGATGGGATCATCTCCTATAATGATTCTCCACGTAATCGATGGACCAGCTATCAGTCACCGAATTCCACCGATTGGCTGCAAATGGACCTCAGCGCAAGCTCTACTGTCGCACAAGCGGAAATTTACTTGTTCGATGACGGAGGAGGTGTCAAAGCACCAGCTTCCTATAATGTTCAGTACTGGAACGGGTCAATGTGGACGAATACCGATAATCAATCCAAATCGCCGACTGCTCCGACAGGTAATCAAGTCAATATAGTAACATTCACACCGGTAACGACTTCTAAGCTAAGAGTTGTATTCACTCCGAAGGCAGGTTCTTCTTCCGGTGTGACGGAGATCAAATATTTCGGTAGTGCAACTACCACACCGCCGGGTGGTGATTATCCTGAATACCAGCTTAGCGTTGTGTCGCCTTCCTATGGGGCATCTATTAATGGCGCAGTCACCATTAAGTTTTATTCTCCGGGAATGAAGAACGTATGGGCAAGATCCTGGCATCAACCGGATACCGCGAATCCAGGCGCTAATGGTTATGATTCCTGGTTTGCAAGAGTCACCCCTGATGCGAACGGATATGGCGAAGTGACGTTCCAGGCTAACCAATTCCCGCATGGACCGATTTCTGTCGTACTTAGTTCCTGGGATTCGGCTGAAGGCGACTCGAACTTTACTCATTCCGATAATTGTTATTTGCAACTATACAATGAGGGTGGAGTCACTTGGAAGCAAGGTATTCCTTCCGCGCCTTCTCAAGCATCTGGTATGAGCGTACTATTCCAGGATGACTTCACGGGTCAACTGTCTGCTTCCCGAACTGGGGCAGGGGCTACTTATGCAACATCCAAACCTGATGCACCTAACGGTACGGAATTCGGTGAGGCAATCTTTGCGGATTATGGCAGTGCTAACAATCCATTCGCTATATTAGGCAGCCAATATTTGCGTATTCGTGCGAGTAAAGCACCTGCAGGCACCGTAGACCCAATGGGCTGGAACCGTACTTACACCGGTGGCTTGCTGTCATCTGTACGTACGGATGGAACAGGTGTCGCGGCAACTTATGGCTACTTCGAAGCCAGGATCCTCATGCCGGCGGGCAAAGGTACTTGGCCAGCTTTCTGGCTGATGTCACAGAATAGTATCTCACAAGGTGTACCTTCGACAGCGGAGATCGATACGGTTGAAGCATACGGACAAGATCCAAGCGGGGCTTGCCAGGCGAAGCACTGGTGGTCGGGCAGTCCGGAAATACATGATACTCATTGTTCATCCTCCAACTTCGCCTTTGGCGACAACGCATCTACATGGCATATTTATGGCACCAAAATTACGCCAACCGATACGATCTATTACATTGATAACGTTGAAGTTTGGCGTCATGCGACATTTGAGCAAGCGAAAACACCTATGTACTTCATGCTTAACTTGGCACTCGGTGGTGGCTGGCCAATCGATCTGGCGAGATACAACAATCAGGTTGATATGTTCGTCGATTATGTCAGAGTGTTCCAATAGGCGAAAAAAACAGCCGTCGGCAACTAGCCGGCGGCATTTCATTACACTCATGAAGCGGAATCACGATATTCTTGAGGTGTTGCGTTCATTTCTCTTTTGAAGAATCTTCCGAATGAAGTGGCTGAGTCAAAGCCGACTTTCAGAGCGATCTCTTGAATTTTAAGCTTAGAAAATTTGAGCAGATCACGGGATTTAGACAGACGAAGCTCAGCAATATATTCGGAGATACCTTGGCCCGTTTGCTGCTTGAAAAGACGGGATAAGTAGGTTGGGTTGAGATAGACGGTTTCTGCGAGCCGGATGAGAGACAAGTCCTCGTCCAAGTGACCATCGATAAACGACTTCAGCTTCGCAACCAGTAGATGCGTTCCAGCCTCGCTCTCATGATTACGAAACTGAAGGATACGGCTGATGATGCTCCTTAAGTAGTCCAGTGCTTCTTCCCAAGTAGAATGGGCTTCCAAGGAGATCAGCTTCCTTGGCCAGTCATTTGGAAATTCATCTTTACGCGATTGCTGGTTAATAGCCGACAGAAGCATATAGGCGACACCGTTATACATTTCGTACAGGAAAGGGTGGTCTCCCGTGAGCTTACGTGAGAGTTCAGCGAGTTCATCGAAATCATGCAGCAGACGGTTCTCCATTGCCATCTCCGAAGTTAACAGCTGCTTCAGCCGGCTTTGCGCTTTAATAATTGTCTCGTTCATTATAGAGCTGCCGTTTGTGAAATTGCGGTTAACCACATCCGTGAGCAGCATCTCTGTGCGCTGACTGAAGCCATAAAACATCATTTGCTTCAGTTCCGAATACTTCAAATGCAACAGACTCCAATCAACTGGCTCAGCGCTCGCCACAAGTGATACGGGCAGCTTCAAATATTGCTTGCTTGCGGTTTGAATCGTCTCCAGCTGACCTATGACAAACCGAATCCATTGTGGGCTGCTGCTTTGCCATCGACCACCCGGAATAGGCTGGATGAAGGTGACCATGTCATTCGAATCGAGCATAACGCTAAAGGCCTGACAGCCCGACCATAGCTCTCCGGCAATATTTTGCAGTGCGTAATACATTAATGCTTTGTCGGAATCCGAATGGGAAGGACTCCAACTATCAATTCGAGAAAGCAGGAAAAGGGGAGATACCGATAGATCCATAGGGATTTGAAGCTCGTGCATTTTCTCTTGCTTAACAGTTGCAAGGCCATGAATTAATTGCTTCACATAATCTCTCTGCAGTGGGGCAAGTGATTGCTGCAGCTTGTCTTTGGCTTGATCGATTAATTGATTCATCTCGCCGGAACGCGACAGCTCGTCAATCGCTTTCTGGATAGCTTCCAGAATCGCTTCGTCACCGTCCATCTTAAGAACGTAATCGACTCCGCCATTTCGGAATGCTGTCTGAATGTAGTTGAAATCATCATAGCCGGACAAAAAGACGATCCTGCAGTGCGGCCACTGCTCGGAGATTCTTGCTTGCAGCTCAAGTCCATTCATTCCGGGCATCCGAATATCTAGCAGGGCAATATCCATCTTTATCATGCCTAGCAGCTTCAGCGCTTCTTCGGCCGAATGCACGCCGTATACGTCCAGCTCGAATGGCGCTTCTTCAGCAAGAAGCTGCTGCAATCCTCTGACAATAATAGGCTCATTATCTACGATCATGAGTCGAAGCATCGGTAGACTCCCCCTTATATGGAATCATAATGGTCAATCGCAAGCCCCCGGATGTCCCGCGATCCGCCCGTAATCCGGCTTCTTCACCGAAGTTGAGCCGAATGCGCATTTGAACATTTCGTAACCCTTCACTGTCCGACTTGTAGTCAGGATCTGTAAGCAAGGAAACCACATGATTCAATTTCTCGTCGCTCATCGTTCCGTTATCTTCAACCGAGATCTCTGCGTGATTATCGCAATCCTCGAACGAAATGATGACCAGCCCTTCTTCAATCTGATCTTCCAAACCATGCTGGTAGGCGTTCTCGACTAATGGCTGGAGGAATAGTTTAGGTACACTCAGCTGGCCTACTCGATCAGGGACAACTCCGAATTCGACGCGGACATGATCATCAAATCTTATGCCTTGGATAGCAGCGTAGGATCTGCAAAATTTAAGCTCTTGCTCGAGAGGGACGGAGTCCGCGTTCTTGGTTACGTACTTGAAGTATTCACCAAGATGCTTGGAGAAGGCGATTACTTTGTCATTCTCATTTAACTTGGCAAGTCGGTACAAATTGAAGAAGCTGTTGTATAGAAAATGCGGATTGATCTGTGATTGCAGCTGCTTAAGCTCAGCGACCTTGATTTGATATTGATGAACATAAGCCTCGTTTATGAGCTCCTGTAGTCTAGATACGGTTCGATTGTATTGCAGATATAAATAATTGAATTCATCTCTGGAACGGTAGTTCAGCTGGAAGGACAAATTGCCTTTCTCGAGCCCTTTGAATGCGCCAACCAGCCGCTTGAGCGGGGTATGGATGATCTGATACAGCATATAAGAGAAGAGAAGAATCAACAACGGGGCCGCGATACTAATTCCCCATAGCCAATACGAATATTGCTTCAGAGGACCGATGAAGCTGTTCTCATCAACGAATATCGCAAGAGTGAGACCTAATTTATTAGACTTTTCATAAAAGCCGTAATAAGTCGCGTTCTCATCTTTTATTATTTCATAGCCGCTCTTAACTCCATTCTCCAGCTGACCATGTATAAGAGATCTGACTTTCTCCCGATTGGAAGGAACATTGCCGCTTGTCTCGTTCCAAGTGAAATCATCACTTATAATCATGGCGCCACCGTTGCCATCAACGAGGAAGTCAGCTAATGAGTTCTTAATCGCGAGGCTGGACATCTCTAGTCCTAACGTGAATCCTTTGCCGACAGGAGGACTGTTAGGGTAGGGGAGATTCATCCATAAATGATTTTGGTAGATGAGAAAAGGAGATTCGAACGTATTGGCCATTTGATTCAAGGCAGCTGCTTCTTCCGCGTTCAAATCATTAAAGGATAAGGCTGATATTTTTCGATTAAGTGCAGGGATGTTTACAAATGCATCTTCCACGTAAGGGCTCATGTTTTTAAGGATAAGCAGCTTCTTCTGGATATCCTTAATTGACTTCGTATACTGTTCGCTTGACATGATGATCGAAGAGTAAGCGAGGTTAAAAATATCATCATCAAGCATATATTGCTCTTGAAGGGTCACGAGTGGACCAAAGTCGTCTTCAAGTGCATTCATATAATAATTTACCTTTGCCTGCATGGACCCGGTAATTTCATTTCGCACTAGCCGTTCGCTTCGAACGTTCATGAGAAGGCTGATCGTAACGAACGGAACAATAATGACAAGGAAAGTCAAAACAAGTTTGGGATAAAGAGTCAGTCGACGCAGGATGTTCACCGGACACCTACTTCTTTAGGAGAGTTTATCTTAAGTATAACTTGTAAGCGTATTCTTTCAATGTTGTTCTAGCATAAAGTTGAGAACTGCATATAAGAAGTTGAGAACGGATGATTTCATAACGTAGGGAGAAGTACCAGGAATCCAAAAAAATGTTTTACAAATATTGCAAAACATTATAAGGTAAGAAAGTTGGGTGAAGTCAGGTAACGATTTTAGCATTGGAGGGAATCATGATTGAAGTTTCAAAACATTCCGTAAAAAATCCTTCGGGGATCAAAATGATAATTTGTATGACAGTAGTACTTATGTATTGGCTATATCGTCTCATTGATTTATATCATGAAAAGGCAAGCGTTGCGAGACTTTCAAATCCAATAATTATGTTGCTGTTGTATCTAATTCCAACGGTATTGGTCTTGTATAAAACAACTAGGAAACCAACGGAGCTATCTATTCTTGATAGCAAAATACTTGTGAAAGGACGTACAATTCACGCAGAAGAAATTAAGGTCATCATGATTATGGGATATTTCAGTCCAACTATTGGGATAAAGCCTTATGGAAAGAAAATTGTCCCGTTAAGTTTGTGTTTCAGGTTTGCAGAGAATGAAGATAAGGGAAATATGGATATCGCAAATTGGGCAGAAATGAACAATGTGAAGATTGTCAATAAAGATTTTATGAGGTGGATATAAATTTGGTTACATAATAAGTGTTATGTTAACTGTAATGGATTACCAACGCAACTACAGTTAACAGTCATTTAAATGTGAGTGCGCTATCAGTGGAAAAAGGATGTTAAAGATCGTTTGTTTCAGTTACGATAATTAAGGGAAATCACAATGAAATGAAATACACCTAAGAAGCCTCTGACAAAACAAATGTCAGGGGCTTTTCTTCGAAAGGAGAAGAGCTAGATGGGCTCACGAATGATGCATTACTGTATCACAACTGAGATAAACAAACATTTCTATCAATCTAAAGAAATCAGAATTCATTTAGGGGGACTTGCTCCTGATTTAACACATTCCATTTATGCGCCGAAAGCACTTACCCATTTTGTACAAGTCAGCGAGGACGGAAGGAAGCGAACCGATTACAATCTGTTTATCCAAAAGTACAAGGAGTATTTTGATGATTCCTTTTACGTCGGTTATTTAAGCCATCTTGTTGCAGATTCCCTGTGGTATGACATGATCTATTTGAAACAAATAAAATACCTTCCAGAGAGCGAAAAGCAAAGTGCGATCGAAAAAGGCTATCGTGATTTTAGACGATTGAACAAGATGCTGTTAACTTATTATCCGTTAAACCCAACAGGGGAGATACCTCCAGTAGAGAACATCAAGATAGATGGCCTATATACAGAATATCTTCCGGTTATTGTGAAGCAGTTAAATGATGATTTTCAAGTTGAGCAGCCAACGGAACCGCTCGAGATATATAACTTGGAATATATGCTATCCTATCTACGATTATCGATTTCAGAAACCATTAAATTGCTAAATCCAATTCTTAGGTAGTCTGAATACTAAAGAAGGTTACAAAATAAATATTATGTAAACTAATAAACAGATCCAGCAGAAATAGGAGTTGGATCTGTTTTTATGCTATAATAAAGTGCGCAAAATCAGAGTTTTGCGCACTTTCATTTGAGATCGATTTTTTTATACATAAGGTGGGGATTGAGTTGAAGCGTCAGCATGAATTAGAGGAACATTATGGAAAAATGACTCAGGCCTTTCGTATTTGGATGAAGCAAGCCGGCTATACAGATACAACTCAGAAGGAATATATGAGAGAGGCATATGGCTATTTGGAATCGCTGGAGGGAGCGGAGGTAGAGCAAGCCGCGAAAATGCATGTTATTTCGTATCTTGTATCCAAACAGCGCGGAGCAGGAGATCGGGCAAGGAATCGGACATTATCGGCGATTCGATCTTTCTATACAGCATTGATTGATTTCGAGCTCGCCGTACGTAATCCAGCAATGGAAGTGAAGAAGTCAAAGACCGAGAAAAATAAGAAGCCGGTATATCTGGAAGAGGATGAGCTGGCGGCAAGTCTCGCTTTCATAGATGGGCGTTACCGAGCCCGCAATATCGCTATTTTCCTACTAATGAGTTATTGCGGTCTGCGGGTCGGTGAGGTACATCGGTTGAACCGGAGCGATTTCAATTCGGTAAGAGGGATAATCGAGGTGTTTGGTAAAGGGCGCAAATGGAATGAAATCCCTGTGCCGGAAGAGCTGGCGTCGGTGCTTACCGAAGTAGCTCAAGATCGTATTACCCCTTACAAGGAACAAGAGGATGCTTTATTTGTGTCGCAGAAAGGCAGAAGGCTATCGATCCGGCAAATTCAGAAAATCGCCAGTCAAACCTTTGAAGCATTCAAGAGTGAATATCCGAATGCCGCGAACAAGAAGCTTTCCTGCCATAAGCTGCGTCATACGTTTGCCACGATTTTGCTCAAAAACGGGGTCGATATCCGTGTCGTCAAGGAGCTGCTTGGTCATGCTTCTATCGAGACAACAATGATCTATACCCACGTTAATAACGAGCAGAAGAAGGAAGCGATGGCAACCATCCGACTTCCTATAAACATCTAGTCTTGGAGTTGTGGTGAACGCTTCGCTTGGTGCTGCCAGAAGGAAATCACATCTTTTGTATCAGCGGCCATCCCAAAATAAGTATCAATGGTCTTAATCGTCATGTCATGTTCTTCCTGCGAAAATGCAGCACAGGAATCTTTCAAGAAAACAATACGATAATCCATCATAAAACCGTCTCTCGCCGTTGATTCTACGCATAGATTGGTGCTCACACCTGTCATGACAAGGGTCTCAATCTTTAAGGTCTGAAGAACTGACTCCAGTCTTGTATGTATAAAACCACTATATCTATGTTTCTTAACAACTATATCGGTAGTGAGTGGGGCAACCCCGAAAAATTCAGCTCCCCAGCTTCCGGTATGACAAATCGGGTTGACCCCATCCTTGAAGCGAGATAGCCAAACTTCAGAATCGGTAGCCTTCTCATGATTGGTCTGCAGGAAAATAACAGGAATTTCATTCTCCCGAGCTGACTCTAATAAGGCCTGCAAATTCGGCATCATTTTATTGACAGCACTAACATCAATGCCGGTTTTGGCAATTGCACCTTCCGGATGGCAGTAGTCATTTTGAACGTCTACAACAATGACAGCCGTGTTCTTCTGGTCCAAATTCTGTTTCAACTTTTCCATGATTTTTCACCCTCATGTTTTTGACACTTATTTTTCCATATTGAGAAATAATTATTACAAGAATTCAGAATAAATAATGGGATTTTAATAGTTTTATAATATAAAAAGCTGGTGAGCCTTTAGAAGGGGGCACTAGCTTGCTCACTAATAGTTAACAAAATATATATTATGTTAACTATTATATATTTCCAACCTTATGATGATCCTCAGGCTCAATCGGATTACAAGTATTTTTATTGTATAATTAACGTTTAAAGGAGGTTTATATAGATGACATCACTTACCTCTGACACTGTCAAAATTCCGCAAGGGTTCTGGTCAGGTCTACAAGAATTAGGCTTTTCGGTTCAGGATATTATGGGTCAAGCGCAACTGCCGCACCATATTATTGAGGACGCAGCAGGAGTAACGAATGAGCAATATTTCGCCATCTGGAAGGGTCGAGCTTTAAGCAGCTATTAACGGTGGTCAAGCATGAGCGGGCATTGGCCTATTTGGCAGATCCTAAGCTTGAAATTAAAGAAGTGGCCTTTCTAACCGGATATGAGGATCAGAATTCTTTCTATCGCGCCTTCCGTTTATGGGAAGGAAGTACACCTTCAGCTTGGCGCGTTAAGCAAGAAGAATGTCGCTAGGGACTAGTTATCAAATGCCACTAAAAAGGTAGTATAGTCTGTATCCCGAACAAACAACAAGCGGTAGAGGAGACAGAGGATATGGATATGAACTTAATGAATAAAACGGCACTTGTGACAGGTTCCACGAGAGGGATTGGCAAAGCGATTGCGATCGAATTAGCTCGAGAGGGCGTACATGTACTCATTAATGGGCGTAACGCGGAAGAGGTAGAACGAACCGTAGAGGAAATTAAAAAACGATTTCCCACCACTTCACCACAGATTGCGACAGCCGATATTGCAGATAAGAACCAAAGGGAAGCCATATTTAAGAAGTTCCCTCAAGTAGATATTTTAGTGAACAATACGGGCATTTATGAAATTATGCAATATGAAGACGTGGATGATGAAGTATGGGAGAGATACTTCCATACGAATGTACTCGCTGGGAATGCATTAAGTCAATTTTATCTTCCCAAGATGCTAAACACCGATTATGGCCGTATACTTTTTATTGCGAGCGAAGAAGCACTCATGCCATCGGGTCAGATGCCGCAATATGCAATGACCAAATCGATGCTCTTATCCTTGTCCAAAAGCTTATCTAAATTAACGATTGGTACGGACGTAACGGTCAATTCAATTCTGCCAGGACCAACACTATCCGAAAACGTCTATCAAATCATAGACAGCATTTACCCAGAAGATAAATTAACTTTTGCGGAAAGAGAAAAGAAATTCATGGCTACAAACCTGCCTCAATCTGAAATCCAGCGGTTTATCAGACCAAGTGAGATCGGCAGATTGGTTGCGTTTGTCTGCAGTCCAGATGCTTCCGCATTTAAAGGTTCTCCAATCCGTATGGACGGCGGAATGGTGCCGACGATTTTCTAACATATATGAATAAAAAAGCAGCAGCCATAGGGTGAGAAAATATACCCTGGACTGCTGCTTTTTATTTGGTGTCTCATTCTACTGTTGAGGCGTCAACTTGTAAGCAACTTTTTCTTCGTCGCTTAGAGTGACAAAAGTTGTAGCACTGCGAAGGAAGGTTGTACCATCAGCAATACGGACGATATCATCGTTGTATGCAATGATAGGCAATGGTGGTCTCAATCTCATGCGATCCTGATAAACCATAATAGGTTCTTTTGCAGACATTACACTACGAATTTCAGCGTCCGTTTTCAACTCTCTTACAGTTGAGGACTGAGGTGTTTCAATCATATACAAACCTCCATCAATTTATTAAGGCAAACGGTAGCAACAGGTGAATCGTGCAGCAACTTGAGAAATCCAGCATTAGAGTTACTAGGATGCCCCAACTATGTAGGAATCATTCAATATAAGGAAATAGGGTACTACATAAGTTAGAACTTACAAACGGTTTCTCCGCGCAGTATGATGCAAGTAATTCAATACTGTGATAGGGAGGAGAACATCATATGCAAATTCCATTTAGTCAGCTTTTTATGAGAAAAATCATCAGTGCTTCAATAGCAAGCTTCTTATTCTCCATCATCTATGCATGGTTGGAGCCCGATCTCTTCGATGTGAAGAATATTCAATCCATCGGTGCCCACTTACACGAAGCAATAAGCGTAACTTGGGTATACTTGATGTATGCCGCACCAGCTATTTACATCTACGGAACAGCGACCTCTCTACTTAGTGATTGGATTGCACGTGCAGTAACTCATCGCCAATGGCTACGACTGATTATCACGACCTTATTGCATGGTATATTCGGGTTAATATTAATGTATATCAGCCTCTTAGCAGCCGTCATCTTCTTAATCTCCGATACTCTCATTGCATTAATTCGAAAAAAACCACTCACCAAAGAAATCACTCTTACAAGTCTAATTCTACCTCTTGCCTTATGGATTGCGACCCTTATTTATAGCAATATTACGGGATAAAGTCAACCTCGCCGAATAGGAGATAGGAGGAGCTGGCCATGAGGCGGCTCTTTTTTCTGTTTGTGGCTGAGTTAATTTATCCCGCAACCTTTCTAATGAAACGACGTCTTATTAAATGGTGTAAGGGAAAATAAGGAAAACAAAAGTGAGGTTACACATAAATATGATTCGAATTAATCGTTTTTTCATGATAGTAAGAAGAACACTTCTCGTCATCCTACTCCTCATTCTGCTGCCGTATTATATCCAGGATTGGCTGTCGGACAGTAGTAGGGGAATCAATGATCCGATAAAAGAAGTGAGTTCAGATGGCGAGTACACGAAAATGAAGATTGGCAAGACGATGAAAATTGACGAAAGTACATTTACTGTTGATGAAGTCTACGTAACATCGGAGCACATTCTACTGACTTATACTTATCATTCCAATCAAAAGGTTTCATGGTCTTTTCCCTCGATGACCCTTAAGCTTGAGACTTCTGATGGTCAAGATTTAGAAAGTCATAGTTCTGGTTCAAATGGTACCAGCTGGGGGGAACGAGGATATATCTGGTTCGATGTACCTGAGCAACCAGTTGAGTCAGCAACGATAATATACGATCATTACGATCGGCATTTCACCTTAGAGATCCCTCTGATGAAGGGAGGGGAGTAACATGAAGAAACACACGATATTTACGACGATAGAATGGATTTTGGTTGTTTTCTTACTTTGGTTATTTATCCATGCTAACTTCTTACCTATTGGAAGTCGTACCCCTGAAAAGGCACATCAACTCTCGGAGCAAGGCTTTCATTATGGCCCATCGAATGTTGTTCGTAAGGTCACCGTCCCTTTTGATATGGATCAAGTCATCTTCCTCGGAACTTACAAAGACTGGTTCTCGGCAGACACTGTTGAAAAGAAAAGGGGAGGATGGTTCCCAGGTGGCGGTGTAGCTGGTAATAAAATTGATCGCAGCAAAGGGTTCTCCTATAGCTGGGAAGGCGTCAATTCTAAGAGCAGTTCTTTTATGACCTATAAAATTTTTGGATATGTGACCGATGAAGAAATTACCCGAATTGGACTAACCATGAAGGAAAAAGATAAGGACAATCTGACGACAATAACTCAAGATATAAAGAGTGATAGAATGTTTTTATTTATTTTCAAAGGTGATTTCAAAGGCAATCCGATGAGATCGCTTAGAGGTTTGGATCAAGCTGGCAAGGTTCGTTATGAGGAACAGCTCAATTAATAGAATCAGCTTATCTCGTATTTATCAAAGCGTGTTCGTTCGCCACAGGCGTTCGAATGCGCTTTTTGTTATTTTTAGGGTATAAAAGGAGTCGAAAAGTATGGTATCACTTGTTTATGGGGTGATAATCTTTGCTTTATTAGGTTGTGATAACCGCCCTGATCGAAGAGAATGGGAACCACAACCGTTGAAGGGAGGTTAATCGTTCAATCACTAGCGAAGCAGCTTAGATAGGCATCCCAGAACCCAGCCACCAATGCATTCACGCCACCCAATCGAGAAGGAGAAGTGAACATTCATGCGCAGTACGGGAATGATAAACAAACCGCTATTTATCCTCTTCATGAGCTTTATACTGGCACTTGGAAGCATGCCGCTTGCGAACCGTTCGGTTGCGGCTGCAACGGCATTCAGCAATGTCTCTATGAATACCTCGACACCAGCCTTGTACGACAAATTGGAAATATCCTTTAACTTAAGCACCACATATACAAACCCCTTCAATCCGGATGAGGTCAATGTAACCGCGACATTCACGACGCCTTCGGGAGCAGTGGAGTCCGTACCGGGCTTCTATAAGTCGGACTCTTCGCCCAAATGGGCTGTCCGTTATTCCCCACGCCAGGCAGGTGTACATAGTGTTGTGCTGAGCGTCACTGACGCAAGCGGAACTGGGACATCTTCTTCGTACACCTTTACAGCAGGTGGGGCAGGCAACAATCGCGGCTTCATGACAGCACAAGGTGATCGATTTGTGGACAGCTACGGCTCCCAGCTTACACTGCTCGGAACAAACTTCGCTTGGAATAATACATCGGACTCGACAGCAGTCACGACTGAGATTCCTAATTTGCTGCCAGCTAAAATGAATTTCCTCCGTGTCTGGTATTCATGCTGGTGGAGCAGCTTTGCGGCAGAGTGGGGACCAATCACAGCTAATGAAGCTGGATTGTCAATCAACTATGCCGGTATTGGCAAGTATCAACTGGATAATCAGGCTCGTATGGATCAAATGCTCGACACTGCGGCAGCGAATAATGTGTATATCATGCTGACCATGAACAGCTTTGGCGATATGTATTACCAATGGAATGTTAATGCCTATAACCAAGCGAACGGAGGACCGTCCACTTACTCGGAGAACAACGCCGACTTCTGGACCAATCCAACAGCGATCTCGTATCAGAAAAAACTGCTCCGGTATATGTTCGCCCGCTTCGGCTATAGCCGAGCACTTGGCATGCTGGAGTACTGGAATGAGTCCGACAACCGCGTAGATACTACGCCTGCAATCCGTGCCAGCTGGCATGCGACCATGGATAACTACTGGAAGAGCTTAGACTTCTACCATCACCCGACAACGACAAGCTTCGCCTGGAAGGACCATGCCGGTTCTGGGCAGCAATCATGGGAGACGCTCACAACACTGAGCGCTACGAACGTCCATCGTTACGATTCCAGCGCAGGAGTTGTAGACGCTTGGGAAGAGCAGATTGATAACCTGCATACCCTTGCGCCAGGCAAACCAGCTTTTATCGGGGAAGTCGGCAAAGCGGATACGGATCAAACGACGGATCCGACGATAGACGAATACATGCATAACTCACTTTGGGGTCCAATATTCCGAGCAGGAGCAGCAGGCGGCAGTTTGTGGTGGATATTTGAAAGCGGTTTCGCACTGCCGTCCAATTTCAAAGCAATCTATACGCAGCTCGCGAACTTCATCCAGCCAGAGGAAGACCATTTGATCAACATGCCGTTCGTGGACTACGGTCTGCAGTCGAACAGCACGAAGATTGGTGGTTTTAAGAACAATTCCCGCGCGTACCTCTGGATTAATGATACACAGGCTAATCACACGGTAACGAATCCAAGAACGGTAAGTGGTATGAGCTTTACCATTCCAATGCCGAACAATTACTACAACGTTTCTTACTACAATACGTATACAGGCACATATGGTACAACCAGCAGCGTTCAAGCGACAGGCGGCAATCTTGTATTAAACAACGTACCATCCTTTAGCCGTGATATTGCGGTAAAGATCGAATGTGAAGGGTGTAATGCACCGGATACGACAGCACCATCAGCACCAACGAACCTGACTTCACCTTCGAAGACAGATACGACAGTGAATCTGTCATGGTCGCCTTCTACGGACAATGTTCGTGTTACGGATTATGATGTTTATCGGGGTTCAACAAAGATCGGTTCTACTGGAGGCGCGACAACGTATACAGCGACTGGTCTAACAGCAAACACGGCTTACAGCTTTACGGTAAAAGCGAAAGACAATGCTGGCAACGTATCCTCGGCGAGCAGCACACTTAACGTGACGACCAATCCGCCGGATACAACAGCTCCATCGGCACCTGCAGGATTGACATCACCGTCCAAACTGGACATTTCAGTGAATCTCTCTTGGACAGCATCGACAGACAATGTCGGTGTAACTGCCTATGATATTTACCGGAATGGCAATATAGCGGGTACGGTTAGCGGTACATCAACAACGTATACAGATACTGGTCTGACACCGCTCACTACTTATAACTACTATGTGAAAGCAAGGGATGCGCGTAACAATACATCCTCCGCAAGCGGCACGATTAGTGTAACGACTCTTGCACCAATTCCAGTCAACAAGCTGCAGAACCCAAGCTTCGATACGAGTAACAGCAACAACAAGCCGGATCAATGGACCTGCGAAAATGATTATTTCTGCTCTCGTGACACTTCAGTTAAGCGCAGCGGCACGGCTTCGATGAAGATGTCAGGTGATACGGGACCATGGCTTGGCTTCTATCAGGATGCTGCAGCAACAGCAGGTACAGCCTATACTTTCGATGGCTACTATAATGCAGCAGCCAATAACGGTACGACGATCGAGTTCAGACTTCGATTCCTGGATGCTTCAAACAACATCCTGCAGGATAACCTGCTGTATACACATACGGGTACAAATACTGGCTTTGCCAATGTAAATGGATCGCGTACAGCGCCTGCAAATACGGCAAAAGCTCGTGTGTATGTTTACATGAAGGATCTCAAAGGCTCCCTGTACTTCGATGACTTCTCGGTGACGGACGGAAGTGGAGGTACAGCCGATACGACAGCACCAACGGTTCCAACAGGCTTAACTTCACCGTCAAAAACCGCAACAACCGTTAACTTGTCATGGACAGCATCAACAGACAATGTAGGTGTAACTGGCTATGATATCTATCAAGGTTCGACGCTTATTGGTTCCACGACAGGAGCAACAACTTACCAAGCAACAGGTCTGACAGCTGCAACAGCTTATAGCTTTACGGTTAAAGCAAAGGATGCTGCAGGCAATACCTCTGCAGCCAGCAGCACGCTGAACGTTACAACAAATGCGGCGGCGGATACAACAGCTCCAACAGCGCCAACGGGATTGACATCACCATCAAAAACCACAACAACCGTTAACTTGTCATGGACAGCATCAACAGACAATGTAGGTGTAACTGGCTATGATATCTATCAAGGTTCGACGCTTATTGGTTCCACGACAGGAGCAACAACTTACCAAGCAACAGGCCTTACGGCTAACACAGCTTACAGCTTTACTGTCAAAGCGAAGGATGCTGCAGGTAATGTATCGGCGGCGAGCAGTGCACTGAACGTAACAACAACTGCCGCAGCTGACACAACAGCTCCAACAGCTCCAACGGGCTTAACTGCGCCATCTAAATCTACAACAACGGTTAATCTATCGTGGACAGCATCAACAGACAATGTAGGTGTAACCGGCTATGACATCTATAGAGGTACGACGCTGGCTGGATCCACAACAGGTGCAACATCCTACCAAGTAACAGGCCTAACGGCAAACACAGCGTACAGCTTTACAGTCAAAGCGAAGGACGCAGCAGGAAACGTTTCTGCAGCAAGTACTACACTTAACGTTACAACTGATGCTGCTTCGGGAGGCAGCAACCTGCTGACAAACGCCGGCTTCGAGACGGACAATGGCAGCAATCGCCCAGCCTCATGGACATACGAACAGGATTATTACGTATCCCGTAATACATCAACGTATCGTTCGGGCTCTGCGTCTATTCGAATCAACGGCGATACTGGTCCTTGGTTCGGCTGGTATCAGGATGTGAATGCAACGGCAGGCACATCTTATACCTTTGACGGGTACGTGAATATCACGTCCAACACGGGCAGCACACTGCAGTTCAAGGTACAGTTCCTTGATGCATCGGGCAATGTATTAGCTGACAATACAGTTACAACTTACAGCGGTACAACGACTTCCGGTTTTGAGAACGTGCATGGTACGTATACCGCACCGGCCAATACGGCTAAGGTCCGCGTCTATACGTATTTCAAAGACATGCGCGGTACATTCTTCTTCGACGATTATTCGTTGACGAGCAACTAAATAAGTTGATAGAAGGAAGAAGCGGTCCCATTGTGGGGCCGCTTTTTTCACATGACATATGACTTTTCGTTATTAGGCTCAGATTAGCATAGCTATAATTATTTTTTTCTCTCTACAATCTGGCTATAAATGGTAAGATGGTAATAAAGTGTTATTACAAGAGGAGAGTAAGTCTAATGGACAATACAATAGATGTAAATTTAATAGAAGTGGACATCGTTTCTTTGCAAGCAGCTATGGAAACAGGTGCGTTATCGTCGGAATCTTGCGTTCGCTGGTATTTGGACCGCATTGAGCAGTTAAATCCGGTGCTGAAAGCTGTTCTAGAAGTTAACCCGGATGCAATCGAGGTAGCAAGGGCGCTAGATGCGGAGCGGGAGGGACAGGGACCCCGTGGACCACTACATGGCATCCCGATCTTGCTTAAAGACAATATCGACACAGGTGACCGCATGCATACTAGTGCAGGTTCAGTCGCTCTTGCAGAACATTTCGCTCCGAAAGATTCGGGTGTAGCCGCACAACTAAGAGCTGCGGGAGCAGTGTTCCTTGGGAAGGCAAACATGACGGAATGGGCCAATTATATGTCATATATGATGTGGGCAGGGTATAGCTCCAGAGGCGGCCTGACACTGAATCCTTACGGTCCTGGAGAGTTGTTCGTAGGTGGCTCAAGTTCTGGCTCAGGTGCAGCAGTTGCCGCGAATTTGTGCGCCGCTTCTATCGGAACTGAGACCTCTGGTTCAATTATTAACCCATCCTCACAAAACAACATTGTTGGTATAAAGCCGACCATTGGGCTTGTCAGTCGAACAGGTATTATCCCAATTACGCAAAGTCAAGATTCAGCTGGTCCAATGACAAGGTCGGTAAGGGACGCTGCAATTTTGCTCGGAGCCATGACGGAGGTTGATCCACAGGATGCTGCCATGCAAGATAATAGGCGAATAGCATATAAGGATTATACCCCTTTCTTGGATGCAAAAGGTTTGGAAGGTGCGCGAATTGGCGTTCCGCGTCACTATTTTCAAGGACTGGACAAAGCTAGGGCCGAGATAATAGAGCAGGCGATCGTTTTGTTCAAGGAACAAGGTGCTATCGTGATCGACCCGGTAACATTGCCTTGCGAAAGTGCAAAATGGGACTGGGATGTCATGCAATACGAGTTCAAAAAAGGGTTAAATGATTATTTGGCTAACGCTGGACCCGGCGCATCTGTACGGACCTTAGATGAACTCATCGCCTATAATGAAGCAAATAGCGATATCGCGTTGAAATATGGTCAAGGCACACTGATTTTCTCGAATAGGACAAGTGGTACATTGTCTGAACCGGAGTACTTCGAGAGTTTGCGACTTAACCACGAGTTTTCAAGGGAACAAGGCATTGACCATGCGATACGGGAATATCAGCTGGATGCACTGTTGTTTCTGGGCAATGAGGATGGGCTCGATTTGTCTGCACGCGCAGGGTATCCTGCCATTACCGTGCCAGGCGGATACGCGGAAACAGGCATCATAGCCGCAGGTGGATACACAACCAAAGGACCTCAAGGTATCACATTCGTTGGAACTGCCTACAGTGAGCCTGTTCTTTTCCGATTAGCCTATGCCTACGAACAAGCGAGTAAATACCGTTACGCACCGGCTGATCCGATAACTAATTGATTGATTTTTCTGGAAGTACTTAGTATGATGTGAAGTAATTTAAAACTTATATGTGACTGGCGAACATGGGGATCCATGAGGAAGCATATAAGCTACGGCCGTACGCCTGGGCAGAGGTAAGGGGATTATCCCCTTACCTCTTTATGTTTACCCGAGAGGAGCAAGCGAAGTGAAAACAGCACAAACCGAATTATTTGATAAACCATATCCCGGCAGGACGCTTATTGCAGGGATGACTCCTTCTGGAACGCATTATGTACAGGTGTATTGGATTATGGGCAGAAGCGTGAACAGTCGTAACCGTGTCTTCGAACGAGAAGGAAACAGCGTCAAGAACCAAGCATTTGATCCTGCACAAATGGAAGATCCATCACTCATTATTTATTACCCTATTCGTCATTGGGAGAACATGCATATTGTCTCGAATGGTGATCAAACGGATACGATCTATGAGGGGCTTCATCATAATCGAACCTTCGAACAATCATTACTGCTCAGAGAGTTTGAGCCGGATGCCCCTCATTTTACTCCAAGAATTTCGGCGGTGATTAACACAGAACTTAAACAGTACGCTTTGTCGATACTAAAAACACAGGATAACGACCCAACCGTTTGCTTACGACAAAGTTATTCATACAGTAATTTCAAAAGAGGTATTGGTCACTGCATTCACACCTACAACGGCGAGCAGGATGGTGTGTTAAAACCATTCGAAGGGGAACCTTTCGAGGTGCCATTATTCGATTTTATTAATGAGATAGCAGACTACTACTGGGAACGTATTAATAAGGAAAATAAAATCTCGTTGTTGGTGAAGTTTATTGATGTATCGAATCACGATATTCAATTCGAGTTTCGAAATAAGCTTTCATAAGTAGGAGATAACGGATGAAGAAAAAGGAAATTAGAGATTTAATCTATATAAGCAAAAACCAGCGTGAGGCGAATTGTTTTTATTCTTATGGGATTGAATTCTATGAATTTATGAATGGGGTAACGAATAGACCGGAGAATCTTATTTTACTAAAGCATGATTTTCATAACGAAAACTGGAATCAGCATTCCAGATTTGATTATGTAACAAAGGAAGAAATTAATGAACTGATCGAAGATAACGTTTATCGCTATGGAGATTTTGTTTGGGTGGACTTCTCGAAAGAAGAGGATTTAGATAAATTAAGCAGCAATGCCATTGCGGAGTTATTGTTTTTCAGTCACCTTGCCAGGCCGCTTACTCGGATACCCAAAATAAGATTTGCCTATCATGCACATGATGATGGCTGGTTTAACAAGCTTTATGTGACCGATTTACAAGATTACGAGATTCTATTAGCCAATGTGATTCCTTCGAAACTCCGCAAGTTAACGGGAAGAAAAATGAAAGATATCCCTCAGGATGTTGCATCAGCACTATTGGAAAACACAAATGATGGTTTATTCATTGATTTATCAAGACTAATAAAGAGTAGAGCTGAGTTGAAAATACCTATAACAACGATCGGCCATTTCACAGATATGGACGAAGTATATAACTTTAAGGAAGAGGTTAGGGAGTACAAGCTCTGGTTAGTCTACTCACAGAAATTATGGAAGCTAATAAAGGAAGAATAAGTTGAACTTTTTTCAATCCATTACGTCTAATGTTCATAAAGGAATTTATGGAAAGTATTGGATTGTAAGGAAAGGTGACTAATGAGATGAGAATGTATACAGATCCTAGAGGCGAAGCCTACGAGCAGATCATTGATTTGGCAATACGTAATTCGGAATGTTTTGTACTGGGGGAAAAGATGCCTGTTGATATGGCCGAGTGTAGGTACATAAAGGTATTAGAAGCGTTGGAGCCGTATCTGATGAAAACAATCGTTATCCAAAACGGAAATATGGATGAAGTTATACGAATAAAAAATAGTTATAACAGTCATGCCTTTTATTCTGCGGGAACTTATTATATCTATAGATGCTGTGAAGGAAGCGGGAACCTGCTCAAGCAATTAGCAAACCGTCTTTCGGATTGGATTTATCCTAACCTGCCGGAAGACTTGTGTTTCTTGAAAGATGGCGGGGGAGATTACCTCTATTCGGTTGTGCATGAAGATATGTATGGTTTAGATGTAACGGAGCAAGAAGCAATTGATTTGATGAATCGAATAACAGGGCTCTTTTTGAAAATAGAGGCTCACAAGGATCTAAATCGACTGCTGGATGATGCCATTAAGCATCAGACTGATAAGCTGTATATCAGTGGATATAGACTAACAGAGCTGCCTGAGAGAATCCGGGAGCTTACAGAGCTTCGTGAACTGGAGATTTTTGAACAGGATCTTTATCGTCTACCTGAAGAATTGTTCGAGTTAAACAAACTTGAACGTTTGAAAATCCTGACTGCTGATTTGGAGAGTATTCCCGCTTCTATAGCCAGGCTGAAGAACCTGAGACAGCTTTCCATCCAATGTGCAAGCTCGGATCGGCCGACTCCCGGCTATCAGGCGAAGCCTAAGGAAGAGATCGGCATAAACCACATTCCACCGGAGATTGGTCAGCTGGAACAACTGGAACAGCTTACGATTCAATACACGTCGATCCATGAGCTGCCGCTTGAACTAGCGAAGCTGGAGAACCTGCAAGTCTTGGACATTGGAATGAGCTTGATCAAGAAGAAGCCAGATTTCCTAAAGGGAATGAAGCAGCTAAGTTACATGAATGTGTCACAGGATTTATTTGGAGATCTGATAGAATCAGAATGAAGGTAATTACGCTATAATTTTCTTTAACACTGGAGGGGAGTTCTTGAATAAGATACTATACGTCTTTATTATTATTACATTTCTATTACTACTGGCTTGTTTAAAAGAAGAAGATAATAGTAACAGTGGTGGTATCATCTTCAACTCCGAAGGTGGTCAATGGAAAGCCACAATTCTAAACGATGAAATTAAGCGCGATGGGAAAAGGTATTTTAATATCACTTACCAGTATATAGGTGACTTGAAAGACCTTGATGAAGTGAAGAGAATCACATTTGCACAAGGAACAGAATTGGGAACACAAGTCATAAGCGTATATGACCCTTCCTACAAAGAAAAATTAATGACCGCTGGCAGCTACCAGGAAGAGCACGAAGAACAATACGGGATTATTATTGATCAAATTCAAAAGAGAGAAACGAAAGATTTTACTATAGAATATGGTTTGATGGAAGCAGAGAAGGGTTATACAACGTTAACTACCATTAAAAAAAAAGGAATCATGATCATTATTAAATGGGAGACTCAAGGGGAAGAGTACGAAGATCGGATAGGATAAAGTAATGTAGTTACAATGTCTCAAAAGAGGTGTGAATGATTGCTAAGAGATAAAATGATTTATTGGATAGGTGGCTCCGCTTGTGCGGGAAAAAGTACATTAGCCAGGATGTTTGCAGAGAAGCATGGGTTGGAGCTTTATTCTTGTGATGAACATTTTGATAGACACTTGAAGGATGTCTCAATGAATGAGCATCCAGCCATGCACAAAGTGTCTACGATGAACCCTAATGAAGCTTTTTATACAAGGGAAGTCCAAGAGCAGCTAAGAGTATATAAACAATCTTTTGTAGAAGACTTTTCATTTGTTATCAAGGATCTTGCGAAGAGAACAGACACATCCGTTGTTGTTGAAGGCAATCAAATAATACCTTCTCTTCTAGCACCCTATTTAAAAGAACATCATAAAGCTATATGGATCATTCCAACTGAGGACTTCCAAAGAGAGCAATATTCCAGAAGGGGATGGATACAAGGGGTATTACAAAGCACTGAGAACCCTACTGTGGCTTTTAACAACTGGATGTCTCGGGATGCCTTGTTTGCTGAATTTGTAGAAAAAGAAGCATCTGATTTAAACTTAAATGTATTAAAAGTGGATGGCAGTAAAACGTTACAGGAAAACTTTGAATATGTTGAGAATTACTTTCGTACATAATGTACTCTCATGAAAACCGCGCTGCTGCGCGGCTTTTTTATTCCATGATCTAACTTGAGGCGATGTAAATCTAGCATGAAAAAGTGACTGATTTTTGCGGTATTTTGAACCTCCTGGTTATGCTATAGTTGTCGCAATCAAGCTGAAATCTACAGAGGACGTGATATTTTTGATAGCAACAATCAATTTAGAAGGCATTTGGGAGTTCCAACTGGATGGAGAGAAACAGGGCTTCCAAAAGCCGTTGAACGATACAATCGCATTGCCTGGCACAACTTCGTATGCAAGGAAAGGTAAGCGCAACCAAGCCGCACATGAAGGCTCTCTTACGGATGAATATGAATTCGAAGGATGGGCTTGGTTTTCTCGTACTGTCAATATTCCTGAAGAGCTCGCAAGCGCAAATGTGATGTTGTACCTAGAGCGGACGCGTGTTACAACGGTATGGATCGATGGGGTAGAGCTTGGCACTCAAAATAGCCTAAGCGCGCCGCATCTATATAACGTAACGGGCCATTTAACGAAAGGTGTCCATACGATCACTATCCGGGTCGATAATACTAATTACCCGACAAAAGGTGGACATATGACATCGCGTGATACCCAGACCAATTGGAATGGTATTACAGGCCGGATGGAGCTGCAATTTTATGGAGCTGCCTATTTGGATGACGTACGGACATTCCCTAATATCGCAGACCGGTCAGTCACCGTCAAAGCAAAGCTTATTGGAGCATCTGAAGGTGTACTCAGCGTCTCGGCGGCTAGTGTGAACAGTACAAGCCAGCATGAGGCGGCAATGAGGACATATCCGGTCTCAGGCGGTGAGTTCGAATTCATCTATCCACTTGGAGAAGATGCGCTGCTTTGGAGCGAATGGGCGCCTAATCTGTATGAGCTGAAGCTTGAGCTTAAGCAGGCGGATGCAGTGACTGACGTTCACGAATCCCTAATGGGACTGCGCCAATTCAAAGCAGAAGGCGGAGACTTTACGATAAATGGTGCGAAAACGTTCCTGCGTGGCAAGCATGACGGACTAATCTTCCCGTTAACAGGCTTTGCTCCAACCACAGTAGAAGAATGGCTTGAGGTACTGGGTACTGCGAAGTCTTTCGGTATTAACCACTACCGGTTCCACACCTGCTGCCCGCCTGAGGCCGCCTTCGAAGCCGCAGATCGACTTGGTATTTATATGGAGCCTGAACTGCCATTCTGGGGAACGGTAACGGATGAGACATACGAGAATCATAACGAGACTGAGCAGCAATATTTGATTCAGGAAGGCTATCGGATGCTGCAGACGTTTGCCAACCATCCATCCTTTGTCATGATGTCGCTTGGTAACGAATTGTGGGGCAGTAAGGAACGGATTGATAATATTCTCAAAGGCTACAAATCTTACGACAACCGTCCATTGTATACGCAAGGCTCAAATAATTTTCAGTTTGTACCAGTCATTCTGGAGCATGAAGATTTCTATTGCGGCGTCCGGTTCTCGCGAGACCGGTTGATTCGGGGTTCCTATGCGATGTGCGATGCACCACTTGGTCATGTGCAGACAGGGCCGCAGGGCACTATGAAGGATTACGATGATGCAATCATTCCTCAGAGCTTGGATAGTGTTGACGCAGTAAATAAAGAAACAGACGGCGGCACCATCCAGATCCAATATGGCACAGAAGCTAAAACAGTGAAGGCTGATGCAGCAGAAGGAGAGTTAGTGCCACACATTCCTGTTGTCTCTCACGAGATCGGGCAGTTCCAAACCTACCCTGACTTCAATGAGATTACGAAGTATACCGGACCACTTAAAGCTCGCAACTTTGAGATGTTTAAGCAGCGTCTTGAGGAGAAAGGGCTAGACCATCTGGCTGAAAAATATCATATAAGCTCAGGTCATCTGGCGGTCGAGAGCTATAAGGAGGAGCTTGAAGCGGCGTTCCGTTCGAAGCATTTGGCTGGCTTCCAACTGCTCGACCTCCAGGACTTCAGCGGCCAGGGGACAGCGCTCGTAGGCGTACTGGATGCCTTTATGGATTCGAAGGGTCTGATCTCGGCAGAGGAATGGCGTACGTTCTGTTCAGATGCGGTGCTGCTCGCAAGATTTCCAAAGTACAATTACTTGGCAGAAGAGCGATTCGAGGCGTCCGTCCAGCTTCGCTACCTGAGACCGGAGTCACTCAGCGGATTTAAGCTGCAATGGGAATTAAAAGCAGGAGACTCACCACTCGCAAGCGGTGAAGCAATTGCTTCCGTGTCTGGCTCGGGTGAATTTTTGGACATCTGCCAAATTGAATTCTCCATGCCGAGTGTATCCTCGATGACGAAGACATCGCTCCACTTGCGAATCGCTGGGACAGATATCCGGAAATCGTATGATCTTTGGATTTACCCTAACCACATAGAAGTTGATAAGAGTGGTGTATCGTTGTTCGAGGAACTGACAGATGAAGCTGCAGTATTACTTGAGCAGGGCGAACGTGTTGTCATCATGCCAAAGCTGAACCAGCTTCAGAACACTATCGAAGGTACGTATTGCGTTGACTTCTGGTGTTATCCGATGTTCCGGTCCATCTCGGAAAGTATGAATAAGCCAGTGCCTGTTGGTACGATGGGGCTCCTGATCGATCATGAGCATCCGCTATTTAAGTGCTTCCCAAGCGAAATGCATTCTACAGAGCCATGGCGTCAGATTGTGGAGAACTCGCGCTCGATTATTCTCGACGGAACGGATAAAGAGCTTCAGCCAATGGTGCAAACCATCGATAATTTCGAACGAAACCATAAACTTGGTATGGTGTTCGAATGTCGCGTTGGAAACGGCAGCTTGCTTGTCTGCGTTCTCGATGCTGAGCAAGCGGGTGAGACGGTAGAAGGACGACAATTCCTGCACAGCATGTTCCATTATGTAAGATCGGATGATTTCCATCCGCAGGCAAACCTCGAGCTGTCCAAATTACGGGAATTGCTTGCATAAACGATTATTATATACGAAAGACGCCTGTATCGGACTAGTCCGGAACAGGCGTCTTTTTGTAGCAATTCTAGTTCAATCGAATTGGGAACAAAGTCCAGTTTTTAGAAATCTTTTCATATTCATGCTTCAACTCACGGATTATCGAGTATTATCTTTGGAAAGAGGGTTTGTCGGCTTTCAAATGGAAAGCGGGTAAGGAGGGATAGACACGGATACGATATGGCGGATTCGAAGCGGGGTTAGAGACTACGCGGAAGCTATTTATCAATTCGTACGAGAAATACCGAAGCGTTATCCTTGGCTCAAAACGATCTATT
Source organism: Paenibacillus sp. J22R56 (assembly GCF_056269375.1). Lineage (NCBI taxonomy): Bacteria > Bacillati > Bacillota > Bacilli > Caryophanales > Paenibacillaceae > Paenibacillus > Paenibacillus sp. J22R56. The sequence continues at coordinate 169,599 of NZ_JBWDNV010000006.1, read as the reverse complement.
CAGTATGGTGCTGGTTGTCGCTGCTGTTGTTCCTTGTAGGCTTGTTCTTTTATCGTGATTCGCGAACGATGCTGGTGCAGTATCTGTGGTCATTCTACGTCATGCTGCAGTTCTGGATGTTATGCCGTAGTAAAACCTTTACCTGGAAGAAGACAGCGATGTTTATGCTGCTTGGTATCTTTCTTGTGATCCCGATTACCGCTTGGACGCTGATGGCGGTACACGGTTTTGTTGGCGGCAGGACGTCGGACACCTGGTCAACCGCGGTGGTCACCCCAATCGTAGAGGAAGTATGTAAGCTGCTTCCGCTTGGCTTATATTTGTTCTTCTCACGCCGGGCATCTTCAATGAGCCTCGGTGACTTTACACTGGCGGGAGCAGCTTCTGGCGTTGGCTTTCAGCTCATGGAGGAGCTAAGCCGCAGATGGCTTAACTCCGGGATCATTGGCCGAACATACGGTTACAGTACGACCATGCTGGGAGGAGAGACGATCCACTGGGATTTCTGGACACTATTTCCCGGCCGGTTCGAAGAAAGCTTTTTCCCAACCCTCATGACCGTCAGTCATCCCGTACATACAGCGATGGTAGCTCTAGGAATTGGGCTCGCTATACGCTTCCGCAAGCGGCTGACAAATGCGATTTATTTCTTGCCTGCGTTGCTGCTCGCTTGGTCGATTCTAGAACATGCCGCATATAACGGTCAGAACACGTTGCCGGATTGGGTCATGAAGATCAATGATTGGACAGGGAGCGGCTATCAGACAAAGGATGTTTTTCTGCTGATGCTGATCCTAGGATTAATACTGGATTATATTGCGCTCAATCGGGTAAGGAGTCAGCTTCCGATGATGACAGGTGATCGGATCATAGACCCGCTCTCTGAGCTATGGCATATGTCTTTGGCCTTCTTTCAGAAGAGGGAGAGGTTCTCCAGTGTATTATCCTGGACGAGAGAACGCCGAGAAATGGGATTTTCTTTGCTTTACGGCAATTCCGAGGCTGCTTCTGTTCAAGAAGAGCTTAAAGGCCGGATGCAGCTTCATTATCGGAAGGCGGCAGGCTTGGCAGTGCTGTTAATTGGAGCAGGTCTGCTTGCTGGCTTAGCAGCTTATTGGCAGACGCCTGTACAGCCTGACGACACAGCGTGTTTCTCCTGCATGTTCGACTCGCTGCAAAATTGGTGGGATCGCCTCAGCTTCCGAGAACAGGCGGTTATCGTGCTTGGAGCATTTGCTCTCGCTTTGTTATTTGTTGGTTTCTGGCCTGCGCTTGGATTCGCACTGACAGCAGCGAGTTTCCCGGGCAGCGGCCATGAAATTGCGAAGAACATCAGGGATCCCAAGAGACTGCTCACACCTGAGAACGCTGCGGCAGTTTTAATCGGAATTGCATTAAGTCGTATTCCGTTTGGCCGCTTCGCCAAGAAAGGCGAGGAGAGGTTCAAGGACTGGCTGGAGAAGCTGCTTCGACGCCGGAACAAGCCTGATCCTGATATTCCCCGCAAGCCGGATATGGATGGGCCAAAAGAAAAGCCTGATACCGATAAGCCAGATCAGACCACTCCCAAAGACTCGGATGATTATGTACACTGGAGTAAGGCGAAGTACAAAGGCGTTGAGCTGTACGACAGCCGTCACGGGCCGCTTGGCGAATTCGATGGTATTGACGTCGAGAATGGCATCTTCTATGAAGCCAAATCAGCCAAGGGCTTAGATAAAATTCACCCTAAAACGGGCAAACCGCAGCAGACACCTCAGCAGTTTACAGATAAACAGCTTTATCAGAAAACACGGACACGAATCAACAACCTGATGGAGAAGGCAGTTGGTACGCGAATAACATCGGATGGAACATCCGAAATTCCGTCCTTGGAGGACATTAAGAGCATCCGTAGCTTCCAGTTCCAGCTTGACGGAGACACACCAGAGCTGCGTGCCGCAGCAGAGAACAGTCTGAATCGACTGCGGCAGGAATTCCCAGACTACACATTTACAATTAGATTTGGAGTGAAGTAAACATGTCGATTAGCGCTATTATCATTGATCCTGAAGATGAATTCGAACGCTCGTTCATGCTGCCGGTTGCGACGGAGGACTTCTTCACAAAGTACTGGGAGCCTGCAGCGGAAGAGCTTGGTCTCCAATGGACTGTATTGTTTCAAGGTGGAACGGATGTTGAGCAAGAAGATGTGCCAACGATCTTGGCAGAAATCTCCCTCTTGAAGGATTGGGTAGCTGTTAAGATGAGCGGTGATGCCCAGGAGCACATGCTGCGCAGGTTAAAGCTGCTGGAAATTGGGCTGCCAGAAGCTTTTCGTCGAGGTGGAGCGGTCGTGTATATCGGGTAATGCGGGCGTGTCATGTCTTGTCCTATAACAAAGGCCGAAGCCAAAGGTTCGAGGTGTTCCTCTCCTAGTTTTATTAGGAGTTGGCATATCTTGTTCTGAATATGAGCCTTCGGCCTTTTTTTTTCGTCTATATGATCTTCTGTAATGGCCCCTCAATCCTCTCCTCCGTAAGACGGATGCCATAGAGACCTCCGATGGATGAAGGTAACCGCCTCAAGTCAAGCTGAATTCCAGTCATAGGACCGATACGGACTTACAGTCCCTTCCAGTAAAGTTAAAGTACCAATTAACGGGAAGGGAAGCGGTACTATGCAAAGGATTACGAATCAAGCAGCGATACGTAAGGTGAGGTTATTTGAAGGGGAGAAATGGCTTGTTTGGACCGGACTACTCGGATTTGCTCTAGCCATCGTTTGTGGAGGTTGGACATTGATTAATGGAGGGGAAGTAACTCCGGGAGGTGATGTCTCGAAAGCATTCTCCTTCGATGCGGCACTTGGCATCTTCCTACTGTCAACGGCAGCGATTGTACCGTTCTCGGGATTGGGGAAGCGGGGCAGGAATTGGTTCCGGAGCGTCTATATTGGCCTTGCACTGTACTCTTATGGGGCAGAAACGATCCAGAATTTCCGCGGCGTCAATCCAAGGTTTGTTGACAGTGACGCCGCGTTCGATCAGGCGGTTGGGAACATTTTTACCTTCGTCGCCTTATTTCTCGTACTGTTCTATGTCTACTTAGGCGTGCAGTTTTTTCGTAAAAAAGCGTACAGCATACGACCGGAGATGGCGCTTAGTGTACGCTATGCCATGATCGCCGTTGTAATCTCATTTGCTGCCGGTATCTGGATCTCATCCAATCAAGGCCGTTTCATTGGCGCGGAAGGAAATATCATCTGGCTTCATGGACTTGGCTTCCATGCACTCCAGGCAGTACCACTTGTTGCTTTAATCGCAGAACGTATTCATGTAAAAGTGTCTGTACGGCATACCTTGATGCACATTACTGGCAGCGCCTATTTGCTTGGCCTAGTTGCAATTGGCTGGCAGACGATGAACGGTCACTCCATTATGGAATGGTCTTTGCTTCCGATTGTAGCCGGCTTCTTCTTCCTAATTTCCATGACAGCTGGAGCTGTGGCCCTGCGTAAGGTTCTAGGCCAGCAACCGGAGAGTCGTAATAAAATATCAGGCTTGTAATCTTTCTTTAAACTTCTGGACTTGGCGCCAGTTCATGATTACCAAGGATAAAGCAATTGCCGTAAGGATCATGGCGAGCACACGGAATCCTTCAAAGCTAAACGTACTTCCCATCACAACTCCTATCAACAAGGAAGAGAGAATGGTTCCCAAATACCTTGATGTGCTAAATAAGCCGGATGCGACACCAATTATCTCTTTCGGGGAGCTATTGAATAAAGCAGCTTGCATCCCCACATTGTTTAATCCGTTACTAATTCCGAAAGCAGCTAAAGCCAAACTAACACTGAACATGGATGAGGTTGGAGTAAGTGTTACGATCCACAAGGCACCAAATGTCATTAAGATAGCAGAGCTAAGTAAAACCGGCCGGGTTCCTGATTTGTCGATCCAGCGTCCTGCAAGTGGAGAGACAACAAGAGAGCATAAGCCTAAACTCAACATCAGAATCCCGGTATGGAATTCACTAACTTGACGCACGAGCTGCAAGTAGGAAGGAAGTCCAAAAAAGATCGAGTAAAAAAGGATGTTAACAAGCATGAACTGAACGTTCACCCAAGTCATCTCGGGATATTTGCCGAAGGTGCGCAGTGGAATGAAGGGTGACTCTGTTGTTAACTCATGTCTTACGAATAGAACGAGTAATAGGAGTCCAAACAATCCGACAAACATATTGATTAGTGACATATGCCCTGATGATTTGATTGAAAGCAGCCCTACAAGAAGGGCGACCAGACCACCAGCAAAAAGTAAGATCCCTGGCATATCGATCCTTTTCATCCATTTATGGCTTACTTTCGATACTGTTGGTTGATCATCAGGAATCGTCCTCCACGCGAGTAGGAAACTAGCGGCTACAAATGGTATATTGACGAGGAAAATAGCATGCCAATTCCACCAATGTATTAAGACCCCGCCTACAAAGGGGCCAATTGCTGCCGCGCCGGACAGGAAGATGGACAAAACGGATAACGCAGTTGCTTGTTTCTCCGTAATGTGAATTCGTACAATGGCTAATCCGACAGCAACAATCATGCTAGTTCCAATGGATTGTACAATACGGAACACGATAAGCCACCCAAAGTTTGGCGATAGTGGAGCGATCAAGGAAGCAATGAACGATATTACAAGTCCAGTCAGGAAGATCCTCCTGCGGCCGTATAAATCACTAACTTTCCCCATGACAGGTTGAGCAATTGCGCTTGCAATGTAGAATGAAAATATAATCCAGGAAACCGCGGTATAGTCGAGTTGGAACGTGCTTTGTAACCTTGGGATAGCTACTGAAACCATGGAAGAATTTAATGGGTTCAGGAGTATTCCGAGACAAACGGCTATCATCAGCCACCAGCTGCGGGCATTCATATAAGTCCTCCTCAAATGAATTGTGAAGCAATTCATACTTCGAAAGCATTGCTTGTATGTTAATGATATCGTACATGAGTTGAGTTATTTACTCCAACGCATTTCATGTTATGATTTCATTGACTGAAAGGAATGACGAGGTGGAGAGATGGAACTGCTGCAATTGCAATATTTTATTACCGTAGCCCGAATGGAACATGTGACTGAAGCGGCACGAAGTCTGCATGTGACCCAATCGTCGCTGAGCAAGACCATTCAACGGCTGGAGGAAGATCTGGGGAGCCCTTTATTCGATCGTACAGGGAGAAAAATGCGGTTGAATGCGTATGGACACAGCTTTCTTCGCCGGGCGGAAAGGGCATTGTTCGAGCTGGAACAGGGGAGGCAGGAAATTAAGGATCTGACTAGCCTGGAGCATAGTACACTTGAACTTGCTGTTACCACGGCAAGTACGCTGCCGAATATCCTTCGAGAGTTTCGGAAGAAGATGCCGAATGTTCAATTTCATGTTCAGATGCTTAACACACAGGAGATGGTTACACTTCTTCAACGTGGCGAAGTCGATTTCGGTTTATCCTCACCACCGCTGCAAAGCGATGATATAGAGTGTCAGGTCGTATATGTTGATCCGATTCTTATCGCTGTACCTAAAGGACATGGATTGGCAAACAGGAAGAGTATATCGTTAATAGAGCTAAGAGATGAATGGTTTGTTGGCGTTAAGAGGGGCTATGGAGCCCGTGATTTAGTGGACGCTTTATGTGAGTCGGCTGGATTTGTTCCTCAATACGTGTATGAGGGAGATGAACCAGCAAGGCTAAGCGCTCTAGTGGAAGCGGGAATCGGTATAGCCTTCATACCAAGCTCAGCTAGAAATTCAAAGGGAGATATTCAATATATCCCGGTTGAAGATCATGAATTGGCTAGAGAAATTGCATTGTTATCGCACAAAAACCGGTATTTTTCACAAGCTGCTAAGGAATTCCGCGAAGTCGTTATCGCATATTTTGAGGAGCTATCTAAAGAGGAAAATTAAAGGAAATACTCTATTCTTGACGAATACTTTTAGTGGTTTATTTTACCATTAAAACAGAAGAGGGTGTTTTCTGTGGTACTAGAAATGTTGAATGAGAAGCCAACAAAATTATGGCATGATCGAATGGTCGAATACGAAGATGATTTGTTCACTCCGGAACGTTTACAACAATGCGATGAGCTAATCCGATCTTATTCAATTACCAGCAGCACCTAAACAAGAGAAGATTATGAAATGTGTTGAGGCCAGGTTGGCTGGACTAGAAATAGAAGAAGGCGAAGATATAACCGAAGAATGGCGAGAGTGGTAAAGGTAGTGAATACGGTACAATCAATAGTGCTCCTCAAGCAGACTTTAAGCTGTTTAAGGAGCATTTTATCTTCTACAATCATGGATGAGGCTATGGAGTAATCAATCGACACGACAAATTGTGAGATGAAATGATACAATATCCATGCCTATACATAACATCACAAGCTAAAGGCAGGTACAAAACATGAAGCTTAATATTCTATCCGTGACTACAACGGAACAAATCATCGAAACGGCACAATTAGCGTCAAAAATATGGCACGAATATTATATAACTATCATTTCAATCGAACAAATTGATTACATGGTTGATAAATTCCAAACAGTCTCTGCTATCACGGATCAGATTCATAATCAAGGATATGAGTATTTTTTGATGATGTGTCAGGATAACTCCACTGTAGGGTATTTATCTGTTAGGCAAGAAGAAGGGAAGCTCTTCCTAAGTAAGTTCTATATCGCTCTGGAGCACAGGGGACACGGTTACGCTAGTGAGGCGATGGCGTTCTTGGAGCAGCTGTGTGTAGACAGAAAACTAAGCCACATCTGGCTGACTGTCAATCGACATAATGAATCCAGTATCGCTGTGTATGAGAAGAAAGGCTTCCGGAGCATTAGAGAACTAGCAGCGGACATCGGCAACGGATACGTCATGGATGATTTTATTATGGAAAAAGAAATGTAGAGTATTTATCCCACTAGGAAGTGAACCAACTTTGATTCAAGCTACTTTTTTCTTAGACAGTTCGACCAAAGAAGATTCTAAAAAAATTATGAAACAAGTCTTATCCTCTAGAATGGATAACAAGAGCTTTACGATAGTTGCAAACGAAGTAATACAAAACGAGTATGGGAAATTTGGTAAGGTAACTTGTGAATTCACGAAATTCGAAACGCCACTCGCCTTTACCAGCGCCGTAAGCTTTTTGAATTCCTTTACAACTGAGTGGAATTGGTCGTTTCATTCTGCAAGTACCACGGCACTGGAGAATTACAATAAAACCTTTGAAGTTCCTTTATTTTATTTAACTGCATTAAATGAAAATGACAATGAAGCGGGTTTGAAGCTATTTGTCATGGCTGACAGCGCAGGAGATCCTCCAATTTTTCTAAGAGACCTGATTGAGCTCGCTCCGTATAGTGGAGAGTACTCCATACTTGAGTGTACGGAATACTGGAAGATTGATGGATGCTATGAAGTTGGCGCTACTCTCAAGACGAATGGTATGACCTTTGAAGATTACTTAATGATGGTAAATAAATGGAGTAAACAGTGGAGCTTCACGGGGCTTCAGGCAGCAACCGATCTTAATGAGCCAATAGGCAAGATCTTAGATATGACTTGTCACTTCAGATCACCAATTACCCTCTAAATAGCTTCCTTGAGCAGGTTCCTGTTTACATACAAACATACATTCGCTATTCTATTAATAATTAGGTAAATTATTGATAATGTGGCTGATAGGATGTGACACTCACCTTGTTTACGAAAGCCAAGATTTTTATAAGCTCGGTTGCTCAAGACTCTCTCAAACAGCTGCGAGAGAGCATGTGGGACATCCTGCGTGATCTTGGGCATGAACCGATGCTGTTTGAGCGAAACTTCGGGGCGTGGGATTCCCACACGAATCCGGTTCAGAAGTGCATCGAATGCGTACGTGAGTCGGATGCGTTGCTACTCTTTATATCCAATAAGGCAGGCACGTTTTATGAGCGATCCCAGCGTACCGTCACACATATGGAGCTCATTGAAGCCTGTGCCAAACGGAAAACCGTTCTCGTATTTGTAGATCGTATGGTGAAGGCAGAATATTTCGCTAAGGCAAAGTGGATTATTGAGGAGTATGTAGAGAGCTATAAAGCAGAAACATCTTCTTTTCCTAAGGCCTCAGACATCGTTGCGGTGCTAAGTCGTGCCGATCTGTCGCCTAGCGTTGATCCTTATGTTTGGTTCTTCCTCCATGATATTGTTGGCCGGGGCATCTACTTCGAAGATTTGAACCTCGCGGTCGCGCCAGATTGGAAAATGTATTTCAGTGATCTGCTGCGAAGAGGTCTACAGCTGATGCCGTTCAAGGACGCTATCGAAACCAATGAGCGTCAACTGGATCAATATGATCATTTCTACGATATATTGACCAGCGCTATTCCAAGTCTCGACATCACTGGGTTTCGCAATCTTAAAGCCTTATTAAAATCCTTCCAGCGCTCGGTGACTGGCGATGTCGTTGAACATGATTATGGTTACGTGAAGGAGCCTGTTGGTTCTTTTGGTGATTGCTCGGCAGTAACCTTATATGAGCTGCAAGAGGATCGTTTGGTCGTAAGGGGAAAGACGGGTACTGCAATTGGAGAGGATTATTACTTACTTGATAATAAGGATTCCTTCATTGCTCTTACCTATAGTAATCCGGAGCCTAATGACCAGGTTTTCTTCAAGGAATCCAATTGTACGTTTTATTACTGCCTGAGACTTCCTAAGCATGTCATGACGTTTCACTTGCCTTGTGGCCCAGATTGGAACACAGACAAGTTCATGGCTTCCAAAGACAGTGTTATACGTGTTATAATTGATAAAAATGCATTGGCGTTCGATTTCGTGCGAATGCTGATAGGAGCGATGCAGCATGGCGACTAAGGTATATGTATCGTTGAACGGAGTTGTTACGGAAGCAGTAGGCACGCAGCCTAAGGATGCGTTGTTGTTTGCACCTTCCAAGAAGAGCGCAGCCCAAGTTATTGTTGAGCAGCGGGCGAATCGACGGAGAAACAGTCAGTTCATTAGAGAACGTCTGGAAGAGGCGTTCAAAAGATAAATAGAGCTCGATCATGAAACAAGCACATGCGTATGATGTGCTTGTTTTTATTTTGCCTGCCTTATGTCTCGTAGGGGAGCGGGATTGGTCAGATTTCCATGTTTCTATTCAACATTTTACATAGAGAAAATGTAGCGTTTATCTAAATCCTTAAGTCCTTTTATATACTAAGATTGCTTCATACTAGCGAATCAAAAAGGACTAGGGTGATAGATAGAATGTTAAAGAAACGTGATCTGCAAGAATGCCAATCACTATATAACTTAATGATTGATCCTGCCGTTTTTCCTTACGTTCGTTATAAGTCTCAATCCTATGAAGAGTATTTGTTCACAACGAAACAGTTGATTGTGGAAGAAGAACAGAAGACCTCTATTTCCAGAACGATACTTAATGATGTCGGACATCCCATCGGCACGATTGATTTATATAATATTGTGAATAGGACAGGATTTCTGGCCACATGGATTGGCATTCCGTATTTTGGACAAGGGTATAACCAACGAGCAAAGGAAGCCTTCTTTACTGAACTATTTCTGGAACATCCGATCGACACCATATTTATGAAAGTCCGGATACAGAATATCCGATCAAAGAAGGCGGTAGAAAAATTACCGTATGCCAAATTAGCAAATGAGTTTAATCAGCAAATTTACCAATCCGTAAATAAGGAACAACAGAAATATGATCTGTATCAAGTAGATCGTTCAGACTTTCTAGCATGCTGTCATGTCATGCAGTATGAGGTTGCTACGTAGTGTTATCGTTAAGTAGAAAGGGACACAACGCCATATTATGTCCCTATTTTTTTCAATACCGTTTCACCGTGCCGAAGTAAGTGTCTTGGTTACGTTGTCGAAGGCAGCATGCCAGTCATTTGTAATAATGCTGCCAATATAACCATCTGGCCGAACCAACACTAATGTGTCGCTAGTGATACCATAGGTTTTGTTTAGATTTCCTGTTGTGTCATTTAGAACATGTTGTTCAACACCGCTCCCAGTACCTACGGCGTAACGAAGCAGTTTAGCTCCATCCGAAGACCAGTTAAGCGCAGGCAGTATTTTGGCAGCAGTGGGGCCGAAGGCCAGAAGAGTGAAATGAGTGCCCTGGAATACATCGAACAGACGACGCTCTCCACTTGGTCCGATAATTGGTGCGTCTTGTGCGCGATCGCCTACTTGCAATGTCTTCGTAGCTGTTGCGTTGGAGGGAGCAAGTGGTCCGCCATGATAGGAGAGGCTCAGCTGTCTTTCTTCATCACCACGTTTCATTCCAGAGATCCGATTGTTATCTAGGCTGGAGTAAAGTTCGCTGGACTTGCGGAGAACGCGGGCAGCAATCGGAAGCCGTTCGGCTTCATAGCTGTCAAGAAGGCTATCCGGTGTACCAGCAATGACTTGAGCGATTTTCCAGCCAAGATTATAGGCATCCTGCACACCTGTATTAAGTCCTTGACCACCAGCAGGTGTGTGGACATGGGCAGCATCACCAGCCAGAAATACGCGACCTGCCCGATATCTCTCAGTGAGGCGGACGTTGGGACGAAACACTGAGGTCCAAGTGATATTGCTAAGACTTAATCCGGTTAAAATATTGAAATGGGCAGCTAAAGCAGCCTCATCTAGATCAGGTGTCTCATCAGGAGCCAGCCGAATCATAATCTGGAATTGATTAGAGTGGGGCAGTGGACATGCTCCAACGGTCTTGCCTTGCCTGCGAGGCCATATATGCCACCGTTTTCTAGAGAGTCCATCTATACTAGCATCGATGAGAAGGGTACGATCAGAGTCATTGGTTTCTCCGATGAATGGTATACCCGCAGCCTTGCGAACTGTACTCGCCCCGCCATCTGCTCCAACTAGATATCTGCAGCGGACCTTTTCGCCAGAAGAGAGCAGCGCTGTTACTCCATCTGCATCTTGTTCGAAATCCTCAATACCATTGCCAAACTCAACACTTAATCCGAGTCTCCCTAGCAGACGATGCAAGATCGCATCCGTACGGTGCTGGGCTAGCAATAAAAGGTTTGGATAAGGAGTATGAGGCATTACTTTGTACTTCTTAAACATCCGAAACGGCATGGTGAATGGTCCAAAATGGACGCCTAAGAGGGGATATGCCCCGCCTTCTGCAACAGCCTCGTCAAGTATGCCAAGATCTTCAAATACCTCCAAGGTGCGCGGCTGTACGCCTTTGGCACGGGAACCTTTGAAGGCGTGAGGTGCTTTGTCTACCACCCTAACGCGAAGACCTCGCCGCAGCAGGTCCGCTGCAAGTGTTGAACCCGTTGGACCGGCTCCTGCGATGAGTACGTCGATATCGTATTTTTCAGTCATTCCAATCGACCTCCTATAATTTCTCGTTAATGTTTCTTGTGAATTAATTTAGTTTCCATAGATACATTATCAACACGATGATCTCCTTTGTCAATATTGTTTCTAGGAAACTTTATTGTTAAGTTAGATTTTTATTGGAGGGAATGGGAGTAATCATTTGACCGGTGGTAAAATCGAAAACAAAAAAACTGCGCAAATGGCGCAGTTTTTTTGTTCAGATATTTTCACTTATAACGTCTTTCACCGGTAATAGGATTAAACCACACTTGCTGCTTAATTCCTGTCGTGGGATCTATAAAAACTTCTGCAGTCATCACAAATCCTTCGCTTGGTTTCTGATCTTTCTGCTTGAGGCGCTTATGTCGACGCCAAAGGGAGAAGGCAAAGGCACCAACTACGATTATGATTTCAATAGCAAGATAAGAAACTATAAATTTCATCACGACATTCTATACCTCACGCACAATGACTGCGGTTCCATAGGCGACCACCTCAGACATGGATTGACCCATTTCACTGGAATCGAAACGCATCATGACGATGGCATTGGCACCCATGGCATGTGCATTTTGAACCAATCGATCGATGGCTGTCTTACGAGCATCCTCTAGCATTTCTGTATATTCCTTAATTTCACCGCCTGCCAAACTGCGAAAACCGGCCACAATATTTCCACCCAACCCTCGACTGCGCACAACTACACCAAATGAATGACCAAGCACTTTTTCGATTTCGTAACCATGGATTTTTTCAGTTGTGACGATTAGCATTTTAAATGACTCCTCATTTTCATTTTTAGTTACTACGTCTCACATCAAACGTCAGATGGTCTATTCTTCATGGAACCCGTGGCAATGATGAGGGCCATAGCGATAGCTACCGCTGTGACGATCGCAGTCATCCAGACGGAGAGTGTGCCATTGTTTATTTGTTGTGCTGCATCCAAACTTCCGGCAGCAAGGCTAGGGAGTCGGCCGGGATTCCATACCTGCTTGAATGGAAGGGTACTTGAAACAATGGAAAGTAAAGCTGCAGCAGCAAGTGCGCTGAAGGCGGCAGCGGCAGCGCTGCGAATAAGTGAACTAAACATTAATGCAAGCGTACCAACGAACCCGAGCCATAGAGCAAATAACATTGCGCTTAGAAGAACCTCTAACCATCGGACAGAATCAAAGAGAGCAATTGTGTAATACCAAGCAGCACTGTAGCCGAATAAGAAAGAGACCATGGAAAGGGAGAGGATCGCCGCCCACTTCGCTGTGACGAAGGATACGAAGGAAACAGGCTTCACTAGAATCATTGCGGCAGTGCCCGAAGACCTCTCAAGCGACAAGGCATTCATATTGGATAGAGCGATCAACAGTAAGCCAATTACGCCAAACTGCTGAAGCGAGCTTGCCATCACTTCGAAGGGCTTCGGCGTTGGGATCGAGATGATTACACCCTCGGGCATATTGCCCGCGCTGGATAGAATCTCTGGCATGAAGTAAGTTGCGATCGGTTGAGAAGCGCCCAGCACGATGAAGCTGATGGGCAGCCACACGATTTTGTAGCTCCGTATCATCTCCAGCCACTCCTTACGGAATAAGATGAGCCATTTCGTCATGGGGCAGTCACCACCTTCAGGAACAAATCCTCCAGTGTGGAATGTCCAATCTCGAGTTTAGATACGCTAACTTCAGATTTCGCAAGCTCCTTCAGAACAGCTCGGCGTGCTGTCTCAAGGTCTTGAGCGATGAGCCTGACACTTCCTCGTGTCTCTGATGTGGCCTGAATGCCGTTCGGAAGCTTGTTAATCCATCCGGCTAACCATTGCCGTGAATGGTCATCTTCTTCAATTTCCAAAGACAACACAGGCTCACGATTCTCCTCGCGAAGAGCGGCTAATGAGCCTGCAAGCGAGAGCTGCCCTCTACGCATAATAAGAATGTCATCGCATAATTCCTCTGCATCGTGGAGCACATGTGTTGAGAACAATACCGTCGTTTCATTCTTTAGTTCACCGATCATCGCCATTACTTCGCGGCGGCCGATTGGATCAAGAGCGGACACGGGCTCGTCTAAGACAAGCAGCCTCGGCTGGTGGATGAGAGCTTGTGCAAGCCCAAGCCGCTGCTTCATGCCGCCAGAGTAACCAGCTATCTTTCGCTTGCCAGCACTGCCAATCCCGACACGTTCCAGCAGCTCATTACTTCGGGAAGCCGCTTCCTTGGCAGATAGCCCACACAGTCGTCCAGCGTACACAAGAAATTCGCGACCAGTCATCCATCCATAGAACGCAGGTGTCTGGGGCAAATAACCGATCCATTCTCGACGGTCTTGGCCATGCTTCATCCCTGAGAATTGAATTGTTCCAGAGGTGGGCTGCAACAGGCCAGTCAGCATACGGATTGTTGTTGTCTTGCCTGCACCGTTAGGACCAAGAAGTGCAACACAACGACCTTCTCCAATCTCGAATCCAATATTATCGACAGCCAGTTCTTCGTCAAACCGTTTCGTCAATTGCTCCACTGAGAGTAATACCGACATTAAACCGACCTCCTGCCGAACAAGAAGAAGGCGATCGAGCCAAGTAAATTACCAAACAGAATGATAATGACCCAAAGCCATTTTGGCCCACGAGTTCGCTCTGCCTTGAATAGCACGATAAGTGCAATTACAATTAGCAATAATTGAATAAGGAAGAGTGGGGCGATTAAGGAAATCACCTTTGTGTTTGATAGTATATCCATTAAGGGAATGACCTCCTCATTTACGTTTCTTCATACGAACGATGAACCAATAGAAAATAAGCGGCATCGGGAATTGAATGAGACCCCAGATCGCCCAGAGCCACGGATAGCGGCTGCGGTGACGTGAATCTGTATAAAGCCAAGTAGATTGACATAACAGCAGAAGAGCGGCTGCCGCTAATGTCACAATTTTTATGTCGTCCATTTGCGTTTCGCCTCCCGGTCCTTGCGAGATAAGATCGTGAAGAAAAGGACAGCACCTGCCACTGCGAATATCTGTAGGAACCAGAATGCGTAGACGTTCCAATTGAACAGGAGAACCATGCCGCCGATGACGAGGATACCAAGCAGCCACAGCTTTAACAGATCGAGCCAAAGCCTTCGGCCTGTCAGCTCCTTATGGCGAGTCACGAGTTGTTCCAGTTCAATCAGGTGTGGAACCGGCGGCTGGATACGTTCATCCCAGCTTTGCAGGGAATCTCCAAGCAGCTTCATAAACTCTTCCGATTGCTCCGGCGAATCCCCGAGCTTTTTCTTATTTTCAGATAATCTCAAGTTATCAAGTTCCGGAATCTGCTTCTTCATTCTCGCTGAGCTCCTTTCGCAATCGATTTAATCCATTGTGGAGTCTGGACTTTACCGTTCCTAGTGGAATATCCAGCCATTCGGCAATCTCCTCATAGGCATAGCCATAATAGTATTTCAATAAAATGGGGACGCGTATGTTTGGAGGAAGGTCCGCTAAGGCATCTAATGCGTGAGGCCATTCCTCTTTGGCCATTAAAGCGTCGAATCGAATCGCCTGTAGGGCTTGCTCGTCGGTACGCCATTTGCGCTCCCGTCCCTTACGGCGCATTTCATCCATGTAAAGCCGCGATGCTATTGCGATCAGCCAGGTCGAAAACTTCGATTTGGCTTTAAATGTGCGTATCCGTTCGATCGCTTTCAGCATCGTTTCCTGGACAAGGTCCTCCGTTAATGCTTTGTTCATTGTTACTTTGAGCAAATATCGATATAACATGGCATAATTCGATTGCAGTAATCTCGCCAACGCACGTTCATCGCCGCGAACGGCAAGTCGTATCTCGGCCGAGTCATCGAATTCGTTCGTGCTCATGGCTGACGAGGCTCCTTTCGGTAAATAGATAATAGATGGTGTTTTATAATTCAGCATTATCTTTTGTAATCGGACATATGACGCTTGAGTTTAAGGAAAAGTTCACTCGAGATAATATT
This sequence comes from Paenibacillus sp. J22R56, assembly GCF_056269375.1. NCBI lineage: Bacteria > Bacillati > Bacillota > Bacilli > Caryophanales > Paenibacillaceae > Paenibacillus > Paenibacillus sp. J22R56. The sequence continues at coordinate 154,216 of NZ_JBWDNV010000006.1, read as the reverse complement.
TTTTTAATAAAAATGAACTTTTATAACCTTTCATAACTCTTATCTATGAATAGGGGGAAGAACATGAATGTAAGCCGATTGGTCAAACAAGCTAAAAAAGGAAATAAAGAAGCTTTATTACAACTCATCTTAGACGATCAGGATGCTTACTATCGACTTGCCTTCACGTATATGGGCAATAAGCATGATGCGCTGGATGCAATGGAAGACATGATTGTTATGCTTTACGAAAAAATTGATCAATTGCAAAAGGGTGAAGCCTTCTACGGGTGGAGTAAAACCATTCTCGTTAATCGGTGTAAAACCTTGCTCCGCAAAAAGGAGCGATACCTGCCACTGGAAGAAGAGAGCGAAGTAGTAGTTGAAGCATTAACTGACGATAATCCATATCGTTCTTCGGAGTCGGAAATGGACATGCAGGTGCTGCTCTCTCATCTGAATGCACAGCAGCGGGAAGCGATTGAGCTTCGTTATGTACATGACCTGCCATATCAGACGATTGCGGACATCACCGGGGCACCACTTGGGACAATCAAATCAAGAATTTCACAAGGTATTCAAAAACTAAAAGTCACGATCGGAGGTGATCGTTATGACAACGATCGAGGAGAAATTAGAGGAAAATAAGCGGACATTGAATAAAGTACAGACTCCACCAGAGCTTGAGGATCGACTTAGAAAAGCACTTCAGAAGGTTCCAGCTAAGAAAAGAAACACGAATCGAGCGAAAACATGGATTGTTTCTGCTGCTGCAGCAATTGTTCTTATTGTAGGGACTTATCAATATCCTGCATTTGCTTATTTTGGCGGAAAACTTTTTAATAAAGTCGAATTGAACTCTCTTGCCTTTTCGGAGGTAGCAGAGCAAGGATACGGACAAGCGGTCAACAAAAGCAAAACACTTGATGACGGCACAGTCATTACCATTAACGGGGTTATAGCGGATGATAACGCATTACTCTTGTATTATACAATTGATCGGCCCACAGGCTCTGTATTAGATGACGATGGTTTTGTACGTTACAGTAAGAATAAAATAAAAGGGTTTTTGACTGATTCTTCCATATTGGGTGGAGGCGGCAATTTTAATAAAGACAAGACCCAGTTTGTTGGCGTAGATAAATTCGAACCTATTAGTCCCTTCTCCAGAACATTAACCGTTACATTCAGTGAAAGACTGGATAATGGGGAGCAGGCCATTTATCCGATCTCCTTCAAGTTTAAAGCGAATAAAGCAATGAAAAGTTTACTTAAGGAGGACATTTCTAAATCCGTTTACGTTGACCAAGGGACAGTCCATTATGACTCGATTACAGCATCGCCAACTTCAACGATTGTGAAGGGACATTATGAAATGGATGATCAGGAGCTCCCGAGATTTAGTGGTAAAACAAAGCTTTACGTCAATGGAACAGAAGTGAAATCATGGGGTATGAGGGAACAACTTTCTCAGGACACAGGTATCCTGGAATTTGAAAATGAGTATGATGTGCTCCCTACAGACAAGTTGGAAAGTGTAGAACTTGTTCTAGAAAGTTTCTCGGGCTATCAGAAGGTAGATAAACCGATCTCACTCGCTTCACCATCAGATCAATCGATCAAGGTTGGTACTGAAAAGCTGTGGATACGAAGCGTCACAAAAACCGATGAAGGCTATGATATCGTAATCGCGAGAAAAGAGTTTACTTACTTGAAGAAAGAAAGTCTATCCGTTCAGGCCAATGGTAAAACCATTCCTGTGTCCTCCATTTCTACGTCACGTCCTTGGGATCTGAAGAACGGAAACATCTTGTGGGAGCAAACGTATTCATTTAACACAACGGATAAACCAGAACTTCTGCTGTTAGAAGGATTAGAATACATTAAAACATATGATAAGAAAATTACCATTCCTTTAGAAAAATAATATCTAAAAGAAAGCTGCCGACGTGATCGGCAGCTTTCTTTATTTTAATGATTTTTTCCAAAACATTGGATACGGATTGTGATAGTCTAAGCTTGAGGAGAGATAAAATATGGAAGTTAAACTTGTGCCTGTAAAGGTAGAGCAGAAAGAGACCCTCTACAATCTATATCAATATTACCTTTATGATTATACGGAAATGGATTTAGGCTTAAATGGACGGTTTAATATAGATTTGGATCACTATTGGGATGACCCTAGGTGGAATCCTTTTTTGATATGTAGGGATGAACAAATTGTTGGATTTGTGATTGTACTTTTTGAAAACTATGATACGGTTCCAGATCCTACTCATGTGATTTATGATTTTCTGATTCTAAGTAAGTATAGGAGAAGAGGATTTGGAAGGATGGCTGCTGCTCAGGCCTTTGATCTATACCAAGCGAATTGGAAAGTTGTTCAGATGAAAAGCAATAATAGGTCAATATGACGGACCACATTAGGGAGGAATTCATACATGTCATTCAGTCATTACGGTGAACTTTGTACCGAGGTCTATGACCTCACGAAGAAGATTGGATACTCCTTTAATGGGGATATCGAGTATTACAGCGATAAACTTAAATCTTGTAAAGGCAGAATTCTTGAAGCAATGGTGGGCTCGGGGCGAGTAATTATCCCTCTTCTTGAATTAGGGCTGACTGTAGACGGAGTGGACTATTCACCACAAATGCTGGCCTCTTGTCGAAAACGTTGTGAAGAACGTGATTTAAGTCCAGATTTATATGAATCAAACTTACAAGAGCTCTCATTGCCGCATAAATATGAGGCAATCATCATTCCTGGTGGTTCCTTCTTGTTGATTGAAAACCGTGAAGAGTCGATACTCGCTTTGCATCGTCTCTATGAACATTTGGAATCCGGCGGATGCTTGATGCTCGATTTGTTTTTACCAGATAATGATCTCAACAGCACGGATCTAGGAAGATGGGAAGGGTCTTCAACTTACCATTTGCCTAATGGAGACATCATTACGATGGAGGGCAAGTGTGTTGAAGCCGATTTGTTTTTCAAACAATACCGTGTCAACTATTTGAAATATGAAAAATGGCATAATGGCGCTTTGGTTCAAACGGAGCTGCAGCGGTTTGCATTACGTTGGTACGGGGTAGAGGAGTTTAAGTACATTCTTGAAAGCATAGGATTCATCATTGTATCTGTCATTGCAGATTTTGAGGATGGTAAAACGCCTACAAGCGGGAGTCAGAAGTTCGTTTATCATGCGGTAAAGCCATAAAGAAGTTCAACAAAGTAAAGAGCAGTCTGCCGGCGGCAGCTGCTCCTTTTTATACAACCCAATAATCATTATTCCTCTGAATCCTCAACTACGATAACAGTTCATTTCCTGTGATAAAAAAACCTCTTTTGTTGAATAATAGAGGAAATGATTACTAACAGCAGGTGGTGATTGCATGAATCACTTCAAGACTAAGAAATCAAATCGAATAGAATTGCTGCCTGGAGACCTCGATCAAAAGATTACTCAGATTGAGCAGTACTTCTCACATACAGAAGATCTCAACATTCAAAAACTTGTCTGTTCCGATCAAGCGTGTGCGTTATTTTACATAGATGCCCTTGTTAATATAGAGCTCATTCAATCCACCGTCATAAAGCCGATGTTGGCTTCGAGTGAAAAAAGAATCGAACAGAGCTTGACCTCGGTCGAAGTGAGAAAATCGTCTGATCTTGTTCTAATTGGTCAATGTTTACTTGAAGGTTATTGCATGATTGTTACGGAGATGGATTGTGATACCATCATGCTGCCAGCCGCTCAGACACATAGCCGGTCCATTCAAGAGCCTACAGGTGAACAAGTCATTAAGGGACCGCATGATGGCTTTGTCGAAAGTTTAAACACGAATCTTTATCTGCTCCGTCATCGAATGAAAAACCCAAAAATGAAAGTGAAATATTTCAAGCTTGGCCACGTTACGAATACGAAAGTAGCGATGGTCTATATGGACAATATAGCGAATCCCAAAATCGTCGCGGAATGTGAGAAAAGGCTATGTGCTATCGATCTGGATTATTTGTATACCGCTGGTAATCTCGATGAAATGCTTGAAGAACATCCATTATCTCCATTCCCACAAACGTTACAGACCGAGAGACCGGATCGGGCCGTTTCCTATCTAATGGAAGGGAAAATAATGATATTTGTTGATGGTAATCCAAGTGTTCTCATTCTTCCCATCACGTTTTTTTCGTTCTATCAATCATCGGATGATTACAACAGCCGCTGGATAACGGGTTCCTTTTTTCGGTTCATTCGATTGATTAGTTTTATTATGGCTATATGCTTGCCAGCGATCTATATTGCAACCGTAACCTACCATTCCGAAGTGCTTCCAATTGGCATTCTGTATTCCGTGAAAGTTTCTTTAACCTATGTTCCATTACCGCCAATCCTTGAAGCATTCTTTATGCAGATTATTCTTGAACTGCTTAAGGAAGCTGCGATTAGGCTGCCTACATCTATATCGCAAACGATTGGTATTGTTGGTGGTTTGGTCATAGGTACGGCTGTCGTACAAGCCCAATTGGTGTCCAATACCATGATTGTTATCATCGGATTGACTGCAATTGCCTCATTTGTGACTCCAATTAATGAATTTGGAACTAGCCTAAGGATATTAGGGTTTCCAATGATGATTGCTGCGGCGTTGTTTGGCTTCTTCGGAATAGCCATAATGCTGATGCTGGTTTTCATTCACTTATGCAAGATTGAGATTCTCGGAGTTCCGTATTTTGCGCCATTTGGACCCTTTCAGGGAAAGGAGAACATGAAGGATATTTTCCTCAGACTTCCTATATGGGCGGTCAATAAGACCCCATGGAAAAGTTCATTGAAGCAAACTGTATTCGGGAGGTGGAAGCGGCGGTGAATTTGACGATAAGCAAATCCCAATTCTTTTTTCTGATCATCAAAACACAGATTGGAATAGGCTTATTATCTTTGCCTTCCGAAACGGAGCGAATAGCGAAAGGAGATTCCTGGATTTCGGTTATTTGGGCTGGGGTCATGATTCAGCTTTTGCTAATTGTTTATTGGCAGCTGCTTAAAAAATTCCCTAATCACACCTTAAGTGAGATTATAGTGCGAATGCTTGGACCATATGTAGGCAAAGTAATAAACGCGATCTATTTTGCATTTTTCATACTCATAGCTTCTTATGCAAGTATGCTGTACGTGCGTTTATTGAATACTTGGATGTTGAGAATCACACCGGTGTGGGTGCTGCTTCTGCTCATTATCGGCACTTGTTTATATTTGGCTATTGATAATTTGCGCGTTATCGCAAGATTTTTTGTATTATCCTCCGTATTGATCGGGGTATTGCTATTGATCAGTATTTTGAACTTTTCCAATGAGGTACACTTCACTAATATCTTGCCGATAGGCCAAGCAGGTGCTACGCAAATTTTCACAGGGAGTGAGAAGACGTTCTTTGCTATGCTTGGTTTTGAGGTGACTCTTTATTTCTTCGCTCAAGTGGAAGGTAATCATAAAGGGATGTTTCGCATAATGACCTTAGCCAATTGCTTTATTACCTTGTTTTATGCCTATTTTGTCTTCATTTGCTTAATCGGATTAAGCCCTAAGGTTTTAGAAATGGTGAGCGAACCCGTATTGTATATCTTAAAAGGTTTATCTTATCAACTGTTTGACCGCATTGATCTAATCTTCTTGACGATTTGGATTATACCGATGTCGGTCACCATCGTTTCTTATTTGTGCATGGCCGGAAAAAGCTTAAGCCGTAAACAAAGTTCATATCGAAAACTGGTATGGATCAGCGGGGGGTTAGTTTTTCTGGCAGGCTGGTATTTATCAACGCTAGAAAATGTGGACCTCTATAGTAAGTGGCTAGAGTATGGATACCTGATCATGATTGCAGCTGTGCCCGTATTGTTGTGGTTGGGATCTTTTCTAATGACAAACATGAAGAAGGTTGGGTCAACATGAGAAGAGGACTTATCCTCACTGTCTGCATAGGGTTTTTGTTAACGAATCTCACTGGCTGCTGGGACGTTCAATATTTAACCAACAAAAAGATGATCAACGGAATTAGTATTGATACCACAAAAGATAACGAAATAATGGGGACAGTGAGAGCGGTCATATTAGAGAATAAAGGAGGAGGACAATTTGATGTGAAGGATAATGTGGTGCAAGCAGTAGGGGATTCTGTGTACAATGTTGGCTTAAAAATAGACAGTATGCTCCCTGGCACTGCTGAAGCAAGCAAAACTCATATTGTTATCATCGGGGAGGATTTGGCGAAAAAGGGGATACTGTCTCCTTTAGAGATTTTCTACCGTGATCCGAAAGGATATCTAAAATCAAATATTTTAATTAGTAAGGGCACCGCAGCAGATATTCTAACCTTCAAGAAGATTGAGAATACGCCTATTGCGTTTGGTATTAAGCAAATTTTGGATGGATCAAGACTCCTTACTGTTGTTCCAGAACAATCGCTGTATTCCTTATGGAGTCGAATCACGGATCCTGGTGAAGATGCAATTGTACCGATGATTCATAAAGTAGGGGACAAGGCGTTAATGGTTAACAACATCGCCTTATTCAATGGTGACCGATATTCAGGTGTTTCTCTATCCACGGAATACAGTAAGATTTTATTACTCCTAAAAGCAAAATTGGTTAGACATGCATTCTTGGATGTTCAAACTAAAGAAGGTGTAGTTACATTTGAAGTGCGGAAATTAAAGAGATCTGTAATTGTATCTGTTGATGAAAAAACATCAGAAATCGCTTGCTCCATTAAGGTTCACCTGTATGGTGCTATTGCCAGCTACCCGGATGGGCTAAGCAGTGTAGTAGATAAAGACAAGATGAATAAGGAGATAGCTGAACAGGTCAACAAGGAAGCAGCATCCGTAGTAGATTTACTACTTCAAGCTAATTGTGATGCGCTTGGCATTGGCAGAAATCTGAGAGCGCACCATCCAAAGTTGTGGAAGAACATCACCTGGAAGAGCGAGTATAAAGATGTTAAGATACGTCCGGAGTTTCAAATCCATGTTACCAATACAGGGATTATTAGTTGAACAGGTTCAAACAAATGCCCATATTTACACGAGGGAACATATGTTCTATGATGAAGGAGGATGATTTTTAATTAGGAGGTTATCGAATGATTAACTTGAGTGATGAAACGCTTCCCCAGTACAAAGAATTTACAAGTTGGACAGATACCTTACATGATGTACAGATAAGCTTATGGCTGCAACCCATTGCTGAAGGGAAAGCAACCATAGGAGAGATTATTTCACATCTTAAAGGTTGGGATAGTTACTTAATTACAACAGTCATCCCAGCTATTAAAAGGGGAGAGGCTGTATTTTTCCCGGATTTTGATTCATTTAATGAGATAGCCTATGAATATGCCCGATCGGGAATATCAAAGGAACGTCTGCTTGATGAATTTCGGCAAACCCGTCATCAGTTGGTTGAGATTTTGCTGGCTGAGACGGACATTACCACTAAGCACATTACCGTGAACGGAGTGAGCAATTGCCCTAACACCGGTACCCCTTATTCTCTTCTTTATATCATCCACGAGTTTAATGAACACGACAATCATCATAAAAATCAGATATTAGCGCTGCTCAATCAATTGTGATTTTTTTTGGAAAAAAATGCGCAACCATTTTCTCCTTTTTCCGTCTATTAGTTGTATGAAATATGGAGGGAACTAGGGTGTGTCTAGTGCAGAATAGGAGGAAAACTTTCATGTTGGTGCCTGATTAGATTGATCCCAAAGGTCAATAAGATTACAGCATGTATTTCAGCTATTATTCTGACGGGCTTTTTCACTTATGAATGGGTAAATAACATAACAAATAATCATTTCACAGCTATGCCCTAATAAATAGTTAAATGACACAAACAAGCAGCTGATCGCAATGGATCAACTGCTTGTTTTTATTTTAAACATTATTGCTATTAGCAAAATATTCACGAGTTTCTTTGCGAGATTGAGGGGTTAACACTCGATCAAGTTCTTCATTCAACCATGTAAGTGACTTGTTACGAAGTACATTGCGCATACTATCCTCAGCTTCGAGCATAGCTTGGTTAATCACACAAGGAGAAGCTAGAGAGCATGCTGCATACTCCTCATCACGGCATAAATAGCTGTTATTTTTAATGTTTTTACATAGGAAAATGGGTTTAGCACCTTCAACAGCTTCAACTACATCCCAAAAAGAAATATCCTCAGGTGACTTGGCTAATTTATAGCCTCCTTTTACACCAGGGACAGAAATGACAATACCTGCTTTTGTTAATTTACTAAAAATCTTAGAAAGATAAGTCTCCGAAACACCTTGAAAAGCAGAGAGCTCTTTAATTCCGATCGTAGCATCAGGAGGAATATCAATCAAATATACCAAGCAATGCAGTCCATATTCAACGCCAATACTATACTGCATGCAACACCTGCTTTCTAAATACAAAAGTTGTTATCAATCATCTTAGGTGGATTTAAACCCCTTGTCAAATAAGGGGATTTGGGTAAATTCAGCTAAATGATCCATGATTTTTGGTTGACAGCTATCATTCAAAGAACTATATTGTAGACAAGGTTAATCGACGATTAATATTATCCATGTTTAGTATTTAGATAAGTTTAAATTTACAGTACACGGAGGAGATTACAATGAAGGTAAGATTAAATCATATGAGTGTAAGCCCAGGTGCGATGCAAGTGATGCTGAAGCTGGAAGGTTTCATTAAGACAACGGGGTTAGACGAAAAGTTATACGAACTGATCAAGATGAGAGCGTCCCAAATTAACGGGTGTGCTTTTTGTCTGGACATGCATACACGCGATTCGCGGAAAATGGGGGAGACGGAGCAGCGGATTTATTTGCTAAGCGCATGGCGTGAAGCTCCTTTTTATACTGATAAAGAAAGAGTTGTGCTTGAGCTTACAGAAGCCGTAACTCGGATCTCGGAACAAGGTGTGCCGCAGGATTTGTACGAACGAGTTCGGGCACATGTGGATGAGGCAGAGTATGTAGCAATCATCATGGCCATCAATACGATTAATGCATGGAATCGAATCGCCATCTCCACGGGGATGTTCCCTGCAGAAGAGAAAAATGAACTATAAAATCCTATTATTCGATGTAGATGATACGTTGTTGGATTTCGCTGCTAATGAAACCGATTCGTTAACGAAATTGTTTCAGCAGCACGGATATACGTTCACAGATGAACTATTTCAAGTATATAATGCCGTCAACAAACAACTTTGGGCTGATTATGAAAATGGGGAAATTGGTTTAGATGTTGTGCTAAACTCAAGATTTTCAGATACCATGTTGAGGTTGGGAGAAGTAGTGGATGGCACGGAATGGGAAAATCAATATCGTGAACTATTGGGTAACGGAAGTCAGCTGATGGAAGGCGCCTTGGAAATGTGTCAAAGCTTATCTGCCACCCATAGACTGTTTGTTGTCACGAATGGTATAACCCAAACTCAGATAAAGCGTTTGAAGCAGTCAGGCTTATATGATTTTTTTGAAGATATTTTTGATTCGCAAAGCATTGGATTTCAAAAGCCTTCAACCAAATTTTTCGATTACGTGATGGATCACATTACTGACTTCAATAAACAGGAAGCCCTTATTATCGGAGATTCATTAAATACCGACATTAAGGGCGGCATCCTCTCTGGCATTGATACCTGTTGGATTAACCATTCCCGTCATAACTCTACAGATATTCGTAGTACCTATACGATCACAACCTTAGGGGAAATATATGACCTCTTGGCATCTGTGAGATGATACATCGAACAGAACCGCGCTGCTGCGCGGTTTTTTGTTTATATTATCAAATCAGCTTTGACGCAAAATGCCATCTCAAATACACACGAAGGACACAAGAATCTCCTATACTTCGACTTGTAGAACAAATGGAGGTGCAGTCACATGATAAAAAAGCCGTATTTCGGGTAAAGATGAAATAGAATAACGTTAAATCAATTCCGGTCTCGGATATAATGGGTTCAAATCCGGACAAAGGCGGAGAGTACAATATGAAGCGAAGCATTTTATTGGTTGAAGATGATAGCTTAATGAGGGAATTTATAACGGATTATTTCAAAAAAGAGCAATGGGATGTACATGAGGCGGAGAACGGCAGAGTTGCTCTCGACTTGTTCGAACAGCTTTCCGTCGATTTGGTTGTCCTAGATATCATGATGCCGGAAATGGACGGATGGTCGGTGTGCAGACGTATTAGAGAAAAATCCGACGTTCCGATCATCATGATTACAGCAAGGTCTGAAGATGAGGATCAATTGATGGGCTTCGAGCTTGGTGCAGATGAATACGTGACGAAGCCGCTAAGTCCGAGGGTGCTTGTTGCCCGTGCAACCGCCTTAATGAAGAGGACGGAGGGAACTGTCGGGCGGGAAGCTGAAACGCTTCTTTACGGAGAGTTGTCAGTGAATCGAGAGGCACATACGGTGACGGTGGCAGGTCAGCTGGTCAATCTGTCACCGAAGGAGTACGACCTGCTTCTATTCCTGATCAAGCATTACGGCAAGGTGTTAGCACGTGAATATATATTGAACGCGGTTTGGGGATACGATTACTTGGGAGACGAACGAACGGTCGATACTCATATCAAAAAATTAAGAGCTAAGCTCGGAGACGCCGGCAGGCTGATTGCTACCGTCATCCGTTCGGGCTACAAGTTCGAATCCGAAGCATGAAAAGACATGGTGTCATACTCAAGCTGTTCGTCGTCACGTCCGTTCTGATTTTATTCATTTTTTCCCTGGTCATGCTGGCGGAAGGACTGTTCTTTGACCGGTTCTACCGAATGTCACGAATTGATTCACTCGAGTCAGCTATGAGCAAGTTCACGGAGCAATATAAGGAAGTTGAGACAAATGAACACGAGCTCTCAAAGCTGCTTGGGTCGTTCATGAATCGGAATGATACCAGCACCGCCGTGTTAAACAAAAGCTTCGTTCGCGCTAACATTAATCCTTACTATGTGAAGATGCAGACGAATGAAGGGATTGTTATTGCACCGATTCCGACAGACGGAACAACAATCAACACAATCCCGAGAGGGATAGCAGTAGGCGATAAACTGATCGTTGACGGCATATTCATGGACGAAAAGGACACTGTCCTGCACCCGATTGCTTTTTGGTCGGACGACACCGCTCCCCTTGAAGACGGCTTGATACGTTTGAATGGAACGGTGACCGATTACATGCTGCCGGAGCAGCGATCTTTCAACCCTCTTTATCAGGATGCGCTTGTAGAAGAGGCACTCCAGGAATGGATAGCAAAGGCAGAATCGCATCTGTCTCGCTTGCGGGAGGGAGCGACCGTACAGAGCGAATGGAAGGATCCATGGAGCGGAGTCGAATACGCCGTTTTAGTCAGATCGCTTGATGGAGGGGCAGAGGACGGACATTATATGTTCGTTATGGCTTCGCTCCAACCCGTTGGAGAAGCGGTCGACATTTTGAAAAAGTATGTCATTTATTTGGCACCGGTAATCCTGGCGCTCATTCTCGCTCTGTCGCTGGTTTATTCCAGAATTGTCTCACGACCACTAGTAACGCTCAGCCGCTCAGCGGCACGACTTGCAAAGCTGGATTTCACCGAGCAGCCTGAGATTCGCTCGAAGGATGAATTCGGCGAGTTGTCCCGAAGCATGATCTTATTATCACGAAACTTGGATTCAGCGCTGAAGGAACTCCAGCTTGCAAATGAGCAGCTTCAGGAGGATGTACGGGAGAAACAGCGGTCCGAACAGCTTCGCAAAGAGCTTGTCGCGAACATTTCTCATGAGCTGAAAACACCACTTGGTATTGTGAAGGGATTTGCAGAAGGGCTACAAGACGGGGTGGCAGGCGATAAGAAAGAACGTTACCTGGCCTTAATTGTCAATGAGACGGACCGGATGAACGCCCTCATCATGGATATGCTGGAGCTGTCCAAATTCGAGGTGAAGGCAGTCTATCTGCAAATAGTCAGCTTCTCCCTTACAGATCTGATACGGGAAGTTGCCGACTCGTTCACACAGCAGCTTGAGAGCAAACGTCTGCGGATGAGGATACAGCAGAACAGTGAACAAGAGCTATTCGTAGAGGCAGATCGCAGGCGAATTGAGCAGGTTGTACTCAATTTGTTGAGTAACGCTATTCGGCACGCAGAGGAAGACAGTATCATTACAGTAGATATACAACGCTCAGTAGACGGTACAATCACGACCGTAGTCGAGAACGCCGGGCCTCCCATTGCGGAGGAAGATCTGAATCGGTTATGGGATCAGTTCTACCGGGCAGAGCGCTCAAGGGACCGTAAATCTGGTGGTACTGGACTAGGGCTCGCCATTGTTAAACATATTTTAGAGCTCCACGGAAGTGAATATGATGTGACGAATACAAAAAAAGGCGTCGCGTTTTCATTCACCTTACAAGAAAACAAAGGAGAGTTTGTATAATGAAAAAAACAATAAGTTATCTGGTTTCCGCTTTAATTATTCTGGCTGTCATCAGCGCATGCGGTAATAAAGGGGAAGTGGGAGCCCCGAACAATACGGAAGCCCCCGCGACAAATCAGTCAAGTAATAACGCCGGGAATGTACAGGAGTCGGATGCACCAACCGATCAACCAGCTTCCGAACAACCTACTACAACTCCGGACGCTACAGCATCAGATGATGCAGCGGCAGATAGCTCAGAAGAGATTCTGATCATTATCGACCAAACGGAAAAGCCAATCGAGGGGAACAGCTTCGACTTTGTCGTCAATAAAATCCCCGAAGGCTACATGTTATCTAAAATGTATTGGAAATCCGAGAAAAATAATATCGTCAACACCACGCAGGAAGCGATTGAGCATGGCGGTAGTGGTGGAAATGGGTTTTACATCAGCGGTGACGGTCAGTTTATGGGCTTCTTCTATCCCGATGAAATGAAAGGCGAGAAAGGTGAGGTCGGTTTCACATTCGTTAATGACCAAGGTAAAGAGCTCACTTGGAAGAAAAACATCACTTTGAAATAAGATAGCAACTGTTTCACACTAGAAAGCCGCGAATTAGTCTTCGCGGCTTTAATCCGTATTCAATCGAATCACGAAGAAATCAGAATACATAAATACTTTACTGATCGTTCTTAAACGTCTATGATGGAGGAAAGGGAGGTATGAGATATGGCTAGACCAAGAACATTTGATCAAGATGCTGTCCTGCAGAAAGCAATGGAGCTGTTCTGGCAGAAAGGGTTTGAACGTACCTCGATACAAGATTTGGTCGAACATACCGGAGTTCACAGAGGCAGCTTGTACGATACGTTTGGTGATAAGAATCAACTGTTTCTGAATTGCTTGGATAGGTTCCGGGATACAACCAAGATCCGTGCACATACAATTCTTGAAGAGGATGGACCTGCTAAAGAGGTATTATGGCGCTATTTTGAGAGATTAATCGATATCGCGATGAGCGATGACAACGGACGGCGAGGCTGTCTAATTGCGAACACGGCTATGGAGATGGGGAAAGTAGATCCCGTTGTTTCCTTTCGTATTGAGGCGTATACCTTGGAAATGGAATTGAACTTTCAAAAATTTCTGATGCGTGCTAAGCAGCATGGCGAATTGAAAACAAAGCACACCGTGCAAGAGGCAGCCAGATTTCTCTTAAATACAAGAAACGGGCTTTATGTGCTTGCGAAAATCGCTACGGATCGTAAAGTGTTGGAGGATGCTGCTAAGGTAGCGCATTCAGCCCTAGTCTAATTCGCAAAAATGATAGTTGACTAATCGTTCTTAAATTCATATAGTAAGACATGTGGAAACCATGTCTGTCTGTTATTTTAAGAACGAACATTCCTTAAAAAACCTGTTATTTGGCTGCCATTGGCATATGATGTTGGCAAGCCAATGACATTTTTTTTGGATATTAAAGAATGATTATTCTTAAATAATATTTTTAGCACTGATCAAAATAAACACAACGGAGAGAGGACATTTTATGAAAACTATATCTTCGAAGACATCCTTCTGGATTGTCGCATGGGTACTAACCATCAGCTTGTGGTCCAGTACAGCACCGTCAATTGAGTTTCCTATCTACGCCTTACAGTGGCATCTTTCTAAAGCTGTAACGACAGGCGTATTCTCGATTTACCCAATCGTCCTTATCTTAGTCCTGTTCTTATTAGGGAATATTTCAGACTACATTGGACGCAGGAATACATTAATCACCGGACTCACTTTTTTACTAATTGGGGCAGTGGTCTTCGCAACCGCTCAAAATGTAGCTTGGCTGTTTGCCGGTCGAGTGTTTCAAGGCTTTGGTGTCGGGCTAACAGCTGGATCAGGTGCAGCTGCGCTTGTGGAGTACAATCCTTCGTCCAACAAAAAACTGCCGGGATCCATTAACACCATAACGCAGGCAGTGGGTCTGTTTCTTGCAACAATTGTTGGAGCGGCACTCATTAAATATGCTCCTTCGCCGCTGTATTTCAGCTATTGGGTATTAGCTGTTCTTGTACTTGTCAGCATCATTCTGTGCTTATTCCTTCCTAAGGGAGCAACTACGCAATCTGTAACAAAACCTGCCTTTAAAATGCAAGGTGTTAAAGTACCGAAAGGGCTTTGGGGAGTTTACCTTTTGGCTGCCTTGGCAATCGGCACTGGCTTTGCAAATGGTGCAGTGTTGTTATCGTTAGGAGCACAAATTGCTCGTGATGTCATTGGTACACAGGACATTCTTGTTATCGGAACGGTATTGTCCATTTCCTATTTGCTAGCATCGGTTAGTGCAACCATTGCAGGACGATTAAAACCTGTAACTTCGATTCGTATAGGGATGGCATCGATTGCCGTTGCAATGGTTCTGCTTATTTCTGCGGCGGAATCCCATTCATTCGTGTTATTTATGAGTTCATCTATTCTTGGCGGACTTGCATACGGATTCTCAGCCTCTGGAGCAATTGGGCTTGCCGTAATCAACTCACCTGTTCAGAATCGCGTTCAGTTTTTGTCAGCCGTATTAGTCGCCGCCTATTTCTTCCAAGGTTCAAGTGCTTATGGTGGGGGAGTTGCATCGAGCGCACTTGGCTTCAGCTCCGCGATCTGGTTAATGGCTGTGATCATTGGCATACTTTCCATTCTTACGCTGTTGTTTACCATAAGAAAAGGTAAAGAAGCGCAGCCAAGCATATTGATCAATCGTTTTGAATCCCCTACAATGTGGAAGAATAATCAGGAGTAAGCAAATGGAAGGGGCGATAAAATGGAGTTAAGACAATTGGAGTGCTTTATAGCAACATGCGAAGAGTTACATTTTACAAGAGCCTCTGTCAAGCTGGGCATTACCCAGCCTTCCTTAAGCCATCAAATCAAAACGCTTGAAGATGAGCTTGGCGTCCAGTTATTTGATCGTATCGGGAAAAAAATCTCAATTACCGAAGCCGGTAAGATTTTGTATAACCAAAGTAAACTTGCATTGAGCAATTTATTAAACGCTAAAGAGCAAATTGAAGAACTCATGCAGATTGAGCGAGGAACGTTGTCGATTGGTGCCCTCCCAGGGGAGCTCAGCCAATTAGTCTCCTCTATACTTCTCGATTTTCACAACAAATATCCTAAGGTACGGATTAAGGTCTTTGGGGTTGAAGATATCGTAACGCGAATTTTACAAAACGAATTGGATCTGGCTATAACGATTTTGCCAGTTGGGGATGACCGAATTGATTCCATTCCCCTCTATCAGGAAAGATTTTATTTTGTTGCAACAAAGGAGCATGCTTATGCAAGCCGAAAGGCTATTGATTTCAACGAGATCCTGCATGTACCGATCGTCATGTTCCCTGAAACCCATCGCTGCCGCCAATTAATTGATATGACTTGCTCGAGCGCCGGTTTGAAACTTGATCCCTTAATCGAAACGTCATCGATTGATTCGTTGTTCGAGCTTGTTCGTTCAGGTGGCGGGGGCACTGTATTATCGAAAACCCTTATAGAAATGTATCATTTCGATGATTTGGTTCATATTCCGATACAGGGACCTGCCCTGTGCAGACAAGTGGGGATTGTATATCTCCGTGACAAATATATGGGGAAGGCTTCGCAAGGTTTTATCCAGGCTCTCAGGGCTCATGTAAAGGAGCTCAAGCAAGATAACCAACTGGAGCAATGTGACCATGAAGAACAATAAATATACTGTGCATCCCATCTATCATTACGATAGAAACACCGATATTGATCTATCATTCTAAGTTTAATAGAATGAGACCATACGGTGCAGAAAGGATGGGATGACATGAATCAAACTAGACTCCAATTTGATGCTGACTTTGATAATGCCTTATTCTTCGGCCAATATGTAATGGTTGTAACCAATGAGAAATACACCTGCGGGGGATTATTGGAAGGATACGACGACAAGTGCGTTTGGGTAAGAGGGAAGAAGCATTCACGCATCAAATCATCTTTCATTCAGATGCCTCCGCTTGATATCGATATAAGCTGGTAGACAAAAAGTATAAGATGTATTCCAGAGGTGGATATTAAGTGAAAATTGAACTAGTGCATTTCATCAGTATGATGGACTAGTTTTAAAAAAGGAGAACAATGAAGATGTTTTGGAATTTTCTTACATCCAAAAGCTTTTTCGCTGCCTACATTTTAATTGTTCTAATGCTGATTGGTTCTGTCGTTTTAAAACAACAAGATGTTTTATTTCCTGAAATCGCTGGTATGGCAATGGGGGTGATGGTGTTTCCAGTTGCCCATTGGATTAAGAATCCCGTTCATTAGTGGCTGTCCCCAACGCTGGCTGCTTTTATTGGAACGACTTTGAATTATTTGTCTATGCCGGTTTTGTTGAAATTATGGATTGGACTAATCATTATGGTTATTCTAATGCATATCTTCCGTGTGAATTTTGGGCCAACCATTCCAGCTGCTTTACTGCCGATTTTTTTAGGACTGCATGATTATGTGTTTGCGATCTCCACGGCCGTCTTTACTTTTGTGATTATGCTGGCGGCTTTTAAACTAAGAGATCCGAATAAAATTCCAGGTGGTTCACAACGATTTCGTAATAAAAAGGATACGGTTATTATAACTTCAATATTAGCTCTTTGGATTGGAATAGCCTTTACAACTAATCTGGTTGTTATCATTATACCGCCTGTATTTGCCCTTATTTTTGAAGTCTTTCATACAGAGAAGTTCGCTTGGAAAATGATTCCCCCTCGTTTATCGGTATTGACGGTAACGGCTATTTTATCAGTCGGAGTGTATCATTTGTTGGCAGGTTCAATTATTTTGACCGGTATGATTAATGTATTTATTACAATCATTCTCTGCAAGTTGTTTAAAATGCCTGTACCTGTTGCCTTTGGTGTCTCGCTAATGCCTCTTATTGTTCCTGAATGGGGGACATGGGCTTTCCCAATCGGTGTCTTCATCGCAACAGGAGGCTTGATGTGTATTTCCGCAGCTTACCGTCAGTCTAGAAGCAAGCAAACCATACTGTAGACATCTTAAATAGACCATGAGGCAGAGCTTGCCTCATGGTCTTTTCCTTTTATTCAAACAAGCAGCCGTTTAGTCTGATGCTCCTCACCAGTCGTATAATATTGGGCAAAAATTGGGAAAATACGACCATCAAGCTGGAGGGGGCATTTCAAGTGAAACGGTTTAGGAAATAGATACGTGTAGAACCTGGAAATGCTTCTATACCAGAAGAACTTCATGCAGAGAATGAGGAGAATGCTGATTTAACCTTAGATCTGAATCAAAACGAGATGACTTTCCGAGACATTTTCGAAAACTGTTCCGATATCAACTTCCGTAAAATCTGTCTTGACGGACAAGAGAAGCAGCTTGTCATCTATCTTGCCACTCTCGTTAACGAAGAGTTAATCGACGATCATATTCTGCGTCCGATCCTGGACAATGCGATCATCTCAGCAGGCTCGACTAAGCAATCATCCAACGTCAATGAAATCGTTCGTCAGCTGTTAGATGGCCATGCTGCCATTCTAACAGACTCGGATAACAAGGCAGTTCTGGTTAAGGCAAACGGAGTCAAACAGCGCAGCCTTGAAGAGCCTTCCTCAGAGCCTGTCATTCGTGGCCCTAGGGATGGGTTTATCGAAAATATCTCTACGAATATAGGCTTGCTTCGCGCAAGACTCAAAACACCACGTCTTAAGATGGAAGCCGTTACGATTGGCTCGTTGTCACAAACACAAGTGGTGCTGTCTTATATAACAGGTGTTGCTACTGAAACTCTAATTGATGAGGTCCGCGAAAGAGTAAAACGGATCCGAATTGATGCAATCCTTGATTCCGGTTATATCGAAGAATTCATTGAGGATTTGCCTTATTCTCCTTTTCCACAAGTGCATAGTTCGGAAAGGCCAGATGTCGTTACCGCCGAGCTCTTAGAAGGGAAAATCGCCATTCTTGTTGATAATAGTCCTTTTGTTTTAATGGTCCCAATGACGTTCTGGACCGGACTTCAAGCTAGCGAGGATTATTATGTTCGATGGCCTATCGCAACTTTCGTGCGCTGGATTCGATTCTTGTTCATATTTATCGCAATCTTCGCTCCTTCCTTATACGTAGCGGTTACAACCTTCCATCAGGAAATGATTCCGACAAATCTGGTGCTGAGTATTGCTTCTTCTAGGGAAGCTGTACCTTTCCCGGCTCTATTCGAAGCACTGTCTATGGAAATCGTCTTTGAAGCGCTGAGGGAGGCGGGAATTCGTCTGCCGAAACAAATTGGGCAAGCCATCAGTATAGTAGGAGCATTGGTCATTGGGCAGGCTGCTGTGCAGGCTGGAATTATTTCCGCACCAGTAGTCATTATCGTGTCTATAACTGGTATTGCTACGTTTGCGATTCCACGCTATAACTTTGCGAGCGGTATTCGGCTGCTTCGCTTTCCGATCCTGTTTTTGGCGGGAACACTTGGTCTTTATGGAATAGTTCTTGGATTTCTATGCATTGTGCTACACGTTGCCTCATTGCGATCATTTGGGGTTCCGTATTTAGCACCGCTTGGCCCCATCATGGTTACAAGTCTTAAGGATATCCTTATTCGCGTACCTATCTGGGCGAGAGGACCACGACCTCTGGCAACAGGGAATTCTGATTCGGTTCGGGAACAGGCAGGGCAGAAACCAAGTCCATTCCGGGAGGGAAGAGAAGGGAACTAACATGAAACCATTCCTGCGGATCTGCTTGATCCTTTCAATCTTCATGACCAGCGGTTGTTGGGACCGTACGGAAATAAACGATCTTGCGTTTATTACAGGTACGGCGTTCGATTTAACGGATAATGGTAAATATCTGTTGTCCCTGCAATTTGCTATTCCTTCTGCTTCGCAGAATGGGGGATCGGGAGGACAGCAGCAAAAGTTTTTCGTATTATCGGCTACAGGGAAGAATGCAAATGAAGCATTTGAGAAAATTCAGAAGAAAAATTCCCGTAAGCTGTTTACCGCCCACCGCAGTGTCATTTTGATTGGTGAATCGCTGGGTCGACATGGGATTAACGATTTGCTTGACATATTCTCGCATGATCCACGTCAACGATTAAAAACATATATCATGCTTGTAAAAGGAGGAGACTCTCAGAAAGTTCTGCAGACGCGCTACCCATTTGACCAGTTACCAATGGAAGCCGTCAAAGAAATGGAAACGCAACAAACCGAAATCGCTACTTCCTTACGAGATTTTTTTATGGCGTCATCAGGCCAAGGGATCTATCCAATAATGGGGGTTATTGAAGCCGATTCGGAAGGAAGCAATCCAAGCAAAACCAATGTTTTTAAATTGGGGGGATCGGCTGTATTTAAGGATTTAAAATTAGTCGGTTTATTGGATAGTAATGAAACGGATGGATTGAATTGGGCAAGGGGTCACATGAAGGATGGAAGAATTAATGCCGAATTGTCGGACGGCAAAGGGAATGTCGGAATGGTTGTTGCTCATGCTAACCGTATGATCAAGACAGATTTACATGGAGATCGAATACAATTCAAGATCATTTTACATGGGAAAGGGACTCTAATCGAAAATAATACCGATTTGGATGTCAGTCTGCCGAAGAATCTTACTCTGGTGCAGCATGCCTTGGAGAAATCTGCAGAGAAACAAATTCATGTTGCAGTGACTAAACTTCAAAAGCAATTCAAAGCTGATGCTATCGGTTTAGGTCTTGAACTATACAGAAATAAGCCAAATGAATGGAAAGCGATACGAAAAGAATGGGACCAGAAGTTTGCGGAAGCAGACGTTACCGTTGAGGTGAAGCTGACAATCGGGGGCTTCGGAATGGTGGGTCCACCTTTACAGTTAAATGAAGAGGAGATTAAGAAATGATTGCTTACATATTGGGCTATGTACTCTTTGTGGTAGTCTGGTCTATCATTCGGATACGATTCATGCTGAGTAAGCAAAAAAATAAAGAAGCGGTGGTGAATGGCGGTATTTTAGGTATTTCTTTGTTGATCGGTTCCTTGTTGATAGCGCAGGTTAATTTGCCAAGCTTTGTTCATATCTTACAAGTCCTTCTCGAGCCCGTAGGAAAGCAATTGCTAAAGCAATGAGCTTTCGGGTTTTCTTCTTATCGAATCTATCACCAAAAGCAATAAAGGAATTAGAGTTTGGTTGATAAAAGCCAAGAGTGGGAATGTATAGGCAAGATAATTAAGCAGTTCTGCGCCATTTTTGAAAATCCATACCGATCCAACAAGGGATAGCAGGGTGAGTGGAGGTACGAGATCGCGATAATTCCGAATTCCAAACAGCTGGCTTACGCACAAACTCAAAATAAACACGGACACCGAAACTTTCACGAAGCAGCCGATCACCCACGTAGAAACGGCAATGGCCTCGAGTCGTTCGAAAGATCCCTCGATTCCGATATATTGGACAACGCTTAGAAAAGAATAGGTTAATTTTTCTGTCATCGGACCAAAAATCATAATGGTAAGCATGACAATGCTGACCGTTATAAGTGTGATGCCAACAAGCGCAATCATTGAAGCTTTGCGGGCTTTGCCAGGCTGATTCAAAAAGGGCAAGAGCCATCCCAATATAAAGAGCTGATTCATAAACCCACCTGCTGGACTAACAGCCCCTTGTAAAACGGGGATTATTCCTTCATCTAGAATCGGTTTAATTTGATTTGCATTGGCTTCCCTAATCGTCAGAATTAAAAGCGGAATAAAAAAAGCAAGCAGGAGTATCGTGAGAAACTCGTTGCTTCTGGCGATGACTTCGATACCTAAATAAGCAGCTATACCGCATAACACCACGAAGGTGAGGCTAATAACTAGGGTAGGACTTTTTGGGAGCAGAAGGGTATTAATAAACCCAGTATGCTGCATTGTAATTGTCGAAATTGAAATAAACCAATAATAAATATAATTAACCGTGACTAAACTCCCGAACCATTTTCCAAGGATGGTCGAGCTATACTGGATAATCGTCTTTCCAGGATATCGATTCCCAAGCACAATCATCGTCCAAATGCTGATGAATCCCGTAAGAGAGGCTAGCAGGGCTGACATCCATGCATCTTGCTTAGCGAACGTGACCATTAAGGAAGGAGAAGTTAATAAGTTCGTGGAGATGATAAAAGTAAATATTAAAAAGCTCAATTGCTTTCCTGTTATTTTTTCAATTGCTGACTGCATCTTGAATTCTCCATTTCCTAGCAAAGGTGTTCCAAGTATTGACGTCCCGCTATCTATTTATACGGTTCTCGGACCCTATTCACTGTCCGTATGAAAAATTCCTATCATAGTTTTTATCTATCGTTTTAATAGAAACAATCATATTGATCAATCATTTTGATTTTCATACAATGGCAAAGAGGAGGAAGTCCTCCGCAACAAAGATAGGAGAGAGGTGTCCGTCCATGCAGCAAACTATGGCTATCATAGAGAAACAAAGAAGCCTCGGATCTGTACAATTTTTACCCGTTAATCTATTTGCTTCAGTAATGGGTATCTCAGGTCTTTCATTGGCTTGGAGAGAAGCTAACAAGTTATTTGGCACTTCCACCGTTATTGCCGATATAAGCGGTATTGTTGCCATTGTAATGTTTATCGTGTTAAGTATCGGATATATTTTTAAATGGGCCTTATACCCAGAGAAAGTAAAAAATGAATTTATACACCCGATTTCGGGTAACTTTTTTGGTTCAATTACGGTTGCCATGCTGCTGTTATCCTCAGTAGTTGGTCATTACAACGAAGTATTCGGACAGGTTATTTGGATCATCGGCACGGTATTAACATTAGTACTTAGTTATGTTTTTGTTGCACGTTTATTGAATGGAAACCATGAGCCCGGAAACATCGTTCCGGCTTTGCTGGTTCCCGTAGTAGGGACCCTTGATATTTCTGTTGCTGGCGGGACAATGCCTTTTCCATGGGCTCACGAAATTAATTTGATGTCACTTGCAATAGGTGGAATTATAGCTTTAGTATTCTTCACCTTGATCCTATATCGATTGATTCATCAGGCACCACTGCCAGCCGGATTAGTACCTTCCATGATGATTATGATTGCCCCGTTTGAAGTTGGTTTCCTTGGGCTTACAAACCTCCAGCAGCGAATTGATTCGTTCGGATCGATTTTGTTTTACTTCGGATTGTTCTTATTTATCGTTTTGTTCTTCAAAGTGTTTAAAAAGACCATCCCGTTTAGCGCTTCCTGGTGGGCTGTAAGCTTCCCGATGGCTGCGCTCAGCAATGCCTCATTGAAATACGCACTTTTCGTTGATTCCTGGCTGTTAATCGCTATTTCTGGATTCCTGTTGGCTTTGCTTAGTATCGTGTTGGTCATTCTATTTGTTCGAACACTACAAAATTTATTTAATGGGAGGTTGCTGAGAGGCTGATGAGGCTCGTCAGTTAAAAAACTTTCTGTAATCCATGTCACAAATATAGATCGCTAATTGTCTATATAGTGTCAAACAAAACGGGAGGTAATACGAATGACACAACGTTTAAATTATATGCAGCAATCACCTGAGCTTTTTAAGAAAATGTTGGAATTCAGTCATGCAGAAAAGGATAGTATAATTGAAGAGAAAATTCTTGATCTTGTGCACATCAGAGCTTCGCAAATGAATGGCTGCGGATTCTGTTTGGATATGCATATTAAACAAGCGAAAATCAATGGAGAGAGCGAACTTCGTCTATACCATACTTCGATTTGGAGAGAATCCACCTTGTTTGAACCACGTGAACGAGCTGCGTTGGCTTGGACCGAAATTCTGACCAACCTGCCTGCACATGGAGTGCCAGACGAAGATTATAATCGTGCACGTGAATACTTTAATGAAAAAGAAATTTCCGACCTAACCTTCTCGGTTATGGCGATTAATGCTTGGAACCGAATTAATGTAGCGTTCAAACAAGTACCAGGCTCGGCTGATGCTGCTTTCGGATTGTCGAAAGCAGGCCTTAACTAAATAGCCTTGTGAAGCAAGCTGTCCAAGTGGAGATCCGACTTCTGTCGGTTCTCTTTTTTTTCTTTACAATGAGGACAACGCTTAGTTAAAGGTTCAAAGAGGGTATAATAACATTCGTTATCTTACATACATGTCTAAATGTATTTCGTTAAGTGTTGCTGTTGACATGACACTAAATGGTGTCTTATAATAAAAGTGTCACCAAACGGTGTCCCGTTAGGGGAGATTCACACAATTAGGAGTGGGTGTTGTGAGCGACAACAACCAAGAGCGGGATGTGTTTGACGCAATTGCAGACCCGACAAGACGCCGGCTGATTCAACTGTTAGCTCAGACTGAGGAGTTACCTCTCCATGAATTAACAGCACAATTTCAGATGGGGCGTACAGCTGTATCTAAGCATTTGACCATCCTGAAAGAAGCCGGACTCGTACTTGACCGTAAAGTAGGCAGAGAAACGTTGTTTAGGTTAAACGCTACTCCACTTCGAGAGGTGCAGGATTGGGTAGCTTTCTACAGTAAGTTCTGGAGTATGAATATGCTGCGTTTAAACCAACTAATCGAGGAGGATGAATTATGAGTTTAGAATTAACATTGGATTTTCAGTACAAAACAACGATCGAGAAGCTGTGGTCCGCATTAACCGATTCAAGCAAGCTTGCCAAATGGGTATTGGAAAATGATTTTGAGCCTACTGTTGGACATCACTTTCAATTCCGTGCTCAGCCAAACGAGTGGTGGGATGGCATTATTAATTGCGAAGTATTGGTCGTAGACGAAACAAAACGCGTGTTGTCTTACACAGCAGCAACAGGTGCTGAAAAGCATACCGTTGTCTGGTCGCTGCAGGATTTGGGTGACGGGAAGGTTAACCTTCATCTTGAACAAACGGGCTTCTCCAATGTTCAAGGACTGGAAGGCGCTAGATATGGCGTTACACAATGGTGTGGTCAGCTTGAGAAGCTGCTTGCAGCCTAGCCACCTCACCTGAAAGGGAGTATTCCTTTATGACAAATAAAACCTTGTTCACGAAAGCAGATGCTTTCTTTAGTAAGGCTAAGACTTGGAAAGAAGAATTTGAGAAGCTTAGAGCGATCATTCTTGAGTTTGAGCTGACCGAAGATTATAAGTGGATGCATCCTTGTTATACTTTAAATGATAAAAACATCTTATTAATTCATGGATTTAAAGAATATTGTGCGATTCTGTTTCTCAAAGGGGTTTTGATGAAAGATCCCAATGGCATCCTCATCCAACAGACGGAGAATGTGCAGGCAGGGCGCCAGATTCGGTTCACCAGTGCCAAGCAAATCGAAGAGATGGAAGACATCTTGAAAGCTTATATTCAGGATGCTATTGAAGTTGAGAAAGCCGGACTTGAAATAGAGTATAAAAAGAATGATGAGTATACGATGCCCGAAGAGTTCCAGATTAAATTAGATGAAGTCGACGGCTTAAAAACAGCGTTCGAATCCTTAACTCCCGGTCGTCAAAGAGCATATCTGCTTCATTTCTCACAACCAAAACAATCCAAAACACGAGAATCAAGAGTTGAAAAGTACATGCAGCAAATTCTCGATGGAAAAGGATTAAATGACTAAAAGGGAGCTAAATGGCTCCCTTTTTTTTGAGTTCCTATTTCCGCCAAAAAGTAGTGCAGTCTGCTTTATCTTCCATATTGAAAGCAATCATTTTCTTCAGTAAGGAGTAATCAACCGGACTCTTCCAAGGGATACGAACCAACTGGTTGGTGTGGTCATAGCCAGACTTCACGATTTCATCAGCGAGAAAAATCATTCCTGCCCGTTCAGGTGCAACAGCCAAATGCTGCTTAGATACGCTAAAACCAATGATAAAGGTATCGTGATCGGTAAACATAGGTTGATTCCATGCGATTTTGGGTACTAGAGTTGGAAACGTCTTAGCTACCCAATCAAAAACTTCCTCCGCTCGAGCTCGTTGGTCCGGATTATCCATCTTTCCTAAAAACTCTTCAAATTCTACCAAGTTGTTCCCTCCTGAAAGGACAATGTTTATTTCATGATAACAGGATGTCTTAGGGCAAACAACATGGCTATCAACAGAAAGGCGGGTTATTTATGTCTGAAGAAATCATTGCGTTTCATAATCTCCATTTACCCAATGAGGTTAGAGTGTTTCAGATTCCAAGAGAGAATATTCGTGTGTGGGATGACAATTACATGGTCTACGATGTTAAAATGAAAGATTCCCTAGGCAATGATTTCATTTTCAGACATTATTCTTTTTATGATAAATGGTTCGAAGTTAACATCACTCTTGATGAAAACGGTAAGTTAATAACTGAAGGTGGTCCAATTGATTGGAGCTATAATTGTGACATCTGTACTCCTTGTTTTAGTACCGGAACTGAGTTGTATAATTTGGATTTGGAACTAGACATTCTGGTCAATCAGGACGGCCAAAATTATATTGTCATAGATGAGGATGATTTTGAAAATGTCGTTAATCAAGGGTTTCTCTCAGATGACGAGCGTATTGGTGCAAGAAAAGGGCTCGAGAGTTTAATCGAATTAATTGAATCGGAAAATTTACAACCTTATTTGGAGAGTGTTTGTTCATTTACGGATCTAATCCGTTTATCTGATCCAATACCGCATCAAATCTTACAACTATCTGATGTACCATTATTAGATGCTACCAAGAGACAAAGGCTATACGGTAAAAGAGCTCAGTTATAGCTTTTAATTATAACCAATCCCAAAACGGTGAGATTACCGCTGAGCAGCTTAAGGCAGTGGAAGATGTCGAAATCGTTACGCTTGTACAAAAACAAAAAAAAGTTGGTCTTAAGGCTGTAACTGACGGCGAATTCCGCCGCTCCTGGTGGCATCTGAACTTCTTCTGGGGATTTGATGATGGCGTAGAACGTACCATAATTGATCAAGGCAATCAATTCCAGCAGCTGCCCAATTCCTGTTCGAGCTGGACGAGCAGAAAATCAAGAAAGCACAAAGACAATCTACCCGAACCGGGAAGAACTTGTGTCTGATATTGCGAAAGCGTACAAGACATCTATTCTTGCTCTCTATGAAGCCGGCTGCCGCAGCATCCAAATCGACGATTGTACTTGGGGAGCGCTTTGTGATGAACAATTTAGTGCCTTCATGGAGCAGATAGGTGTGAATGTTACCGAATATGCGAATGAATTTGCGAGATTGAACGAAGAGTTTGTATCGGGTCTTCCAGCTGATCTTGTTGTAACGACGCATGTATGCCGTGGTAATTATGTTTCGACTTATGCAGGAGTAGGCGGAGGTTATGAGCCAATCGCTCAAACCTTACTAAATATCGATAACTATTCCGGCTACTACCTGGAGTTTAATACCGAACGTGCAGGTGATTTCAAACCTCTTCGTTTCCTGAAGGAAAATCAATTTTATATACAACTCAGCTTTTCTATTAACTAGCAGGATAGTTTATTATCCAAGTGGAATATACAGGAAGGAATCACTATAACGTTGTTCGAGAGGAAGAATGGATGATGTTGAAACTTTTCGAGTATAACTGGCAGGTTCGAAACGATTGGTTTGACTGGTGTAGTACGGTGAATGAGGAAGAGCTGCTCAAGAAACGCACCGGCGGCATTGGATACATTCTTCCCACGTTGTATCATATTGTGGCTGTTGAATATGGCTGGATTTGCGGCGGAATACAAGAAAAGGCGATTGAAATCCCGCCATTCGAGCAAGTGGCCAGCTTACAGCATATCATCGATTTTTCCGCGCGTTGCCATGAGGAGCTCGCATCATTTGTCTATGAGTGGAATGACAGCCTGGAAGACAAAATTATGATTGATATCACCGATGAAGGGGAACGGGTACCCCATAAATACGGCGAAGTGATGCGGCATGTAATTGCCCATGAGATCCATCATGTCGGTCAATTGTCTGTCTGGTCCCGAGAAATCGGACTAAAGCCGGTTACGGCAAACTTGATTGGCAGAGGATTATTTGATACGGTAAAAATCCACCTGTAAAGGAGTGTTTGAATAGTATGGAATTAGGGATTAAAGGAAAACGAGCCATCATTACGGGCGGCAGTAAAGGTATCGGCTTCCAGACAGCGATGCTGCTAGCATCCGAAGGAGCCCAAGTAGCTCTTGTTGCTAGGAGTGAGGGACCGCTAAAGGAAGCTGCAGAGAGGATCGCGGCGAAGACTGGTATAGAGCCGTTCATTATCGTGGCTGACGTGTCTGTTGAAGAAGAGGTGTTTAGCGCGGTAGCGGCGATTGCTGAGCGATTTGGCGGTATCGATATCCTGGTGAACAACGCAGGCACTTCGGCAGCAAAGCCGTTTGAAGCAGTAGACGCTGCTGCATGGTCAGCAGATTTGGATTTGAAGCTATTTGGCGCGGTACATTTTACACGTGCAGCATTGCCGTTTTTACGTCAGGAAGGGGGAGGAGCGATAGTTAATGTCACAGCGATTGGCGGGAAGACACCTTCAGGCTCATCGCTGCCAACTTCAGTCAGTCGTGCAGCCGGACTGGCGCTGACCAAAGCAATGAGCAAGGATCTAGCACCTGATGGTATACGCGTGAACGCGGTTTGCATCGGACTGATCCGAAGCGATCAGATCGAGCGAATGTGGCAGGCAACGGCGCCTCACCTGACTTGGGACGAATTCGCAGCCGATCCACGTCACGACATTCCGCTCGGACGAATCGGTCGCACAGAGGAAGCCGCGAAGGTCATCACATTCCTCGTATCAGAAGCTGCTTCTTACGTAACAGGTACATCGGTCAATATTGATGGCGGCAAGGCAGCTGTTCTTTAGTAGAGGTACATATGATTAGGGAGAAAAGATGGTTCTATTATGGAGCCATCTTTTTTTCGTATGCTTTCGGACAACAAGACATTTTATCTTGTTGACGATTATTTTACGTTACAGTAAACTGTACACAATACACTTAACTGTAATAGAGGAGTGATCGCATGAGCGGCTACACTGCAAAACAGATCTCAGAGATTCTTCTACAGGATGACACTCGAATGAATTTGAGAACGGTTAGATACTACACTCAAATTGGAATGGTACCGCCTCTGGAGCTAGTGGGGAATAAGAGGGTGTACACGGAAAAGCACCTTCACTTTTTTCGAGCCATCATAACCTTAACAAGAACGGGAGAAACACTGGCGTCTATACAAGAAAAATTAATGATACTCTCGATAGAAGAAGTAGTGAAGATTGGGCAGCAGATGCATCTGTATAATCCGAATCGGATCTTGGAGAACGAAACTCTTACTATAACGGAAGATGTCGCAATCACAGTAAGTCCCAGAATTTCCGCTGAATTAAAACAAAAAGTCATTGATTCTGTTTCCCAGCTTTTGAGGGAGGATAAGAATTGATGCTTAATCTGCGGATGGCTAAATCAATAATGGAACAAGAAGACGGGATGAACCATTTGTGGATCCAGTTCTTATCCGAGGAATTAGTGACTATAGAAAAAGCAGAAGTTACCATAGAGCTCCCGAGTGGACTGTATCGAGCAGCAAATCTGAATGGCTATCTGGACAATGGAAAATACTGTTTTCTTGTAAATTTGTCGCACGAAACAGATATCCTCTTGGAGCTATACACAAAAACTGCTGTTGACATTGATGAGGCTCGTATCGTTGTTACTTTATGCTTTCAAGATAGAGAAAACCAATGGAGGCAGTTCAGCAAGGATATCTCTCTTCACTTCGTCTCAGAGGAGGAGCTGGAGGAAACTTTAGAACTTGACCTACAGGTGATTGAACGTGTGAAAGAGCTGAGAAACCTTGCTGCAGAAGAGTCTAATTCAGATGAATTCATAATCATTCAACCTAGGACTTACGAACATACAGACAATGAGTACGCTTATCTTGAGAAGAAGTACCGGGTAGATTATTTATGAGGAGGAATTTACAGGTGGCAAATGTGGAGAATGAACAAATTGATTTTTCAGTGGAGTATCAGGACACCAATGGAGTAGTGTTTTATAGAAATGTTAGAGCAGAGGATATTGCGGAAGCGAAGCAGATCATGAAGCAGCTCCACCCTGAAGCTATCATACGGGCTGTTTCACTTGTACCAAATGAGATAATTGGAAATAACTAAATAACACCACGACCATACCGCCACCTATTGGCGGTTTTCTTATTTCCAGCAATAGGGACAAAATGGAGCATTTTATGAAACGTATTGATACCTTTTACAGTATGTAAGGCTAAAGGAAATATTCCAGCGAGGAGTCTAACTATCATGACAAGAACAGAAGACATAAACACTTTAAGATTGGAATTAAGACTTATTGAACAATGGGAAAAGGACCAGAAGGATCTCTTTTTCTGGGAAAAGCTCGGCAGGCTGCCTTTTGCCATTCTTGACCGGCTCACCCCCAAGTTTATTCAGGATAAAATAGGATTGGCGCTGGATGAGCTCGGAAGCTACGTGCAAAGTGGCGGACGTTATCTGATTAGTAAGGAACAGATGTATCGCATATTTTTCCCGAATGAAGATCGTGATTCTGAGATGGATTTAAATCGGATCGGACAGCTGCCGCTCAGCCGAATGGATGAGATGGCCAACAGCATTACGAAATCAAGCAGCAACACGGCGACTGTGCAAGGAGCTACAACGGGAATTGGAGGCATTTTCACTCTTGCCATCGACATTCCACTCCTACTAGGCATTTCAATTAAAGCACTACAGGAGATAGCGATTAGCTACGGGTATGACCCGACAGAAAAATCTGAGCGTATCTTTATTGTGAAATGTCTGCAGTTTTCCTCCTCTGACATCGTTGGCAAGAAGGCCATTCTGGAGGATCTTGCTGCGTTCCACTCCAATGAGCAAAGTGCACAGGTTATGTCCCAGCTCCAAGGCTGGCGCGAGGTCATGCTTACTTACCGGGATAACTTTGGATGGAAAAAGATAGCTCAACTGATCCCGATTGCAGGCATTCTGTTCGGTGCCTATCTGAATCGTTCAACCCTCCAAGATGTCACTGAAACAGGTAGAATGATGTACCGGAAGCGTAGAATTATCGAGAAATTGAATGCTGCCGAGGCAGACGAACAGGGGAGTTGAAGTTTTATGAATGATTTTATAATTACTAAAGTAAATCAAATAGACCCCAATACGTTAATGCAGCTGGTTGAAGAAAGCAGGAGTGAGGGACATCGTAACCTCACTCGGCTAATAACCGAATATGAGGATGGAACAAACAGATTTGATAAGGAGGGGGAAGCACTCTTTATCGCTATAAATAGTAATAAAATCGTAGGAGTATGCGGTTTGAATCAAGATCCATACTCTGATAGGCAAGAAATAGGGCGAGTTCGTAGGCTGTATGTTTCGCCAAATGTACGACGATTTGGAATAGGTCGAATGTTAATGGATTTCGTTATTGCTGATGCAAGAAATCACTATCAAATGCTTGTATTGAAGACGGACAATCCTATTGCTCATTTATTTTATCAGTCCATAGGATTCTCAGTTCTATCTCGTTCTGAAAAGAACAGCCATTATCTTCAGCTCGGTTGAGCTGAAGAATGGCTGAATGTAGACACGATAGATGCTGACCAAATCGAGAAGGAATTCACCTGACTTAATGCGAATGTATATAGGGTTATATGCATTCTTCCTAAATAGTAAAGTGTCAGAAATTCTACTACTCGGTAAAAGGAAGGTGTCACGCAGTGACAGTCTCGAATTTGGAAAGCGCTCTCATTAAGAAAATCAAAGCATCAAGCAAGCAATTGGATGAAAGATCTTGGAGACTAACAATCCAATACGAACAGCCGATCGAGCTCGAGATGGACCAAGGGCCGTCTTTTGTATTGGATCGTAATATGGAATGGTACGTCCTTCCTATGGACGCGGAGCATCGGACGATCACTGGCAGGGAATATGCTTGGGTGCTTCCAGTCGATCCAGATTCCACGGATAGCTCATGGCTGATCAGAACCGATGGGGATATCATTTTGACTCATACTCATGAGACTATAACTGTTCGTGTAGCTGCTGAATCATGTGAACTAATTGCTTATGAAAGCCGACCTCATGCAGATAGCTTCGGAAAGCGGTTCAGTTTGGAATTCGAACACGGAGAGAAGTTGGCTCATACTCTTGCTGCGCTTTACTGGGGAACGATGCTGCCTTCAGTCGTCGAAAGGACGCGCGCATCGGAGTATCCGGATTCGGAAGGTTACGTTCTCAGCACCTTAAAGTCGATGTACGGCGGTACTTATCCAGACGTCGATCATGAATTTCAAATAAAAGGGCGTTTGGCTTGGGGAAACGAACTGGATTACGATGTCATTCGCCGAATGATTGAACTCCAGCTTCGAATGATGAGAGAAGATCCTGAAGGACTTTGGCGTAATCCTTGTGCTGTTCAACCGAGTGGAGCTAGAGAATATCACGTGCGCCGCAGTAGTCTCGACGGTTCGGAGAACGCGATCATGTTTCTAATTACGGGTAACGTAGAAGTGCTCGAAGCTGCATGGCTCTATTGCGCCGCTACGAAAAATATGGATTGGCTGCGTCAACATATCAAAGACCTGGAAGGTGCTGCTTCGTGCATTGAAGATCAGATTGACAGACATGGCAGGCTCTGGTCCGATGTCTACTACGAGGATCAAGTGATTAAGGACGGCCGGGAGACGTTTGCAACGGTACTGGCTGCTCATTCATTCAACTTGCTGGCCGAATTAGAGCGTCGTTTGTGGCGAGATGAGAAAGAGGCACATTACAAGAATATTGCCATTCTACTTGGGAATAGCGTAGCGAAACCTCTGCCGATGGGCTATTGGGATGAAATAAATAATCGATTCGTAGACTGGGTCGATCGGAATGGAGATTCGCACGATCATATCCATTTGCTTGCTAACATCCTTCCCGTTCTATTCGGCCACACTTCGAAGGAACAAGAGGAGAGCATCTTGGCGTTGGTGGATGAACATATCGATCAATTCCAGCGTTTCCCTACATTCTTAGCCGCTCATATCGATCAGTATACGGATTCAGAGATTGGAGACGGCGGGCCATATGATTTGTGCGCGGCCGGCCGCTATTGGTGTTGGGATGCAGCGTTCTGGTCATGGAAAAAGAATGGGAATGTACTGCTTGGACAATTGATGCGAGTGGCGGAGCAAGCGGCAACAGAAGGCTACGTCATGGGTGAGCGTTACGACATGAACTATATCTATTACATGGACGATAAAAATTGGCATGGCGCTGCGCATTATTATGAATATCCTTGTGTGTACTCATGGGTTCTTATCCATGAATTCCTGGGCATTCGTCAGACGTTCGAGGCTGACCTGCTGATCTCTCCGCGATTAATGGACACAGGAAAAGTCGTGCTTGAACAGTCTGGTTTCCAGTTAAGCTATGAATATGAAGAGAACGCCTTCCGCCTGACGAATCTTGGCTCGAAAACTCGATCCTTCGAAGTTGATTTGTCAGCGATTTATCCGCATTACGACACATGGAAGTTGACTTGCGGAGATGTCGAAAAGCTTGTTGAATCCGGTGCCATTGTATCTTTAGAATCCGGGACGGAAGCTATTTGGGAGCCGGTATCAAGAGGGTAATGGATTTCTAGCAGAATTATATTCTCTATTAAAAATAAGCTGCTGATATAACGGCAGCTTATTTTGTTGAACTTCCTCGTATATTTGGATTATAATCACAATAGAACATATGTTCTGAATCACTTTGAAATCTGGCTAATGAGTTTATCAAGACATACAAGAGGGGGCAGGAACATTGAGACTAAGACTTGAGCAAACCGCTAGAAAGAAATACATATTGCTTAAGGATGAGGATGAACTAGAGGCGTTTTTAGTTGAGCGTTCCGGCTTCTTTAACATAGAGATTCCAGGTCTAATGAAACAATCATCCAGTACGTTCAGCGGGAAACGAGATCTATATAAGTTAGAGCATGGAGAAATCTACAATCATAAAGAAGGGTTCTTCATCTTTGGTTATATCGAAACCCGATTAAATCTTGGAGATCGGAATTTTCAAGGGTATGAGGTTGGAAAAGGAAAAGACGGGCATTTCCTCTGTATTTATGAGGGAGAAAAGCAAATTGCCTTAATCGAAAAAGACCGAAAAGTCATCAATAACAAGGATACCTATACGCTCTATGTCCTGGAACCGGAATTTATAAACATCGTAAAGATTTTTGCGATTCATTGGGATTGCGCGAGTTATAGCAGCACAAATGGTGAAATTCCTATTTATTCTAGAAAAGTTGAGTTTGTATTTACAATTAATAAGTTTCTAAAGAGCAAATATGATCCGACTTTTATCTCGCGGTGCAGTTAACTTTATCCTTAAAAGATTTTTGCATATTTTAGTTTATTATGGAGAAATTAATTTCAGCAACACAAATCACTTCACACCAGGAGGGTTTATCAATGGCTAAGAATTCGTTACTTGTACCACAAGCATCCGCAGCATTAGATCGTTTGAAATTCGAAGTGGCTTCTGAACTTGGTATTCAGTTCTCGCAAGATGGTTATAACGGAGATTTAACAACGTATAATGCAGGGAAGATTGGCGGTTCAATTACTCGGCGTTTAGTCGAGATTGCCGAACAAAGCCTGGGTGGAGCTCAGTCTTTTCGTAAATAAACAATAAACATAGATTAATTAACAGGCTGCCGTTCATAACGGCAGCCTGTTTGATTTTCGCATCCTATACCCCAAAGGGATAGTTTAGTTATAACCGTTTTCTTCAAATCAATAATGCTATAATTTTAATAATAATGAGTGAGATGATACCAAATCATTTGGAGAACGGGAGCTGGAACGATGACGGCTTATATGAAACCAAGTTTGGCTATGAGTGAAATTGAGAACGTGTTACAGAAACATCTTGGACCTGGTGCAGCCGAGATTACACCACTGGCAGGCGGGAACTTGAGCAATGTGTTTTCCTTCACCCTTGATGGCAAAGGCTATGTCGTGAAATTCAGTGACCTAGAAGGAGCGTATGAGACAGAACGATTTGTCTCGAATTTGTTGTCTAGCGAAGGCATACCTTTTCCTAAATGTTTGGCACTGGGGAAAATCGACCAATTAGCATACGCAATCATGGAGCGGATGGACGGGCGTAATCTCGCCGAATGCACGGTTGAAGAACAAATCCATCAGTTACCGGAACTTATCAGTATAATGACGAGAATGGCAGAGGTGAATGTTGGGGCAACAAAAGGGTACGGATGGATCGGGCCAGACGGCAACGGAGCCTATGCATCTTGGAAGGACTTTGTAGTTGCTTTTAATGCGGAGGATCAGACGGGAACGTTCTGGGAGAACTGGCATGAACTCTTTCAAACATCTTGTTTGGAAAAAGACGTTTTTCAAGAGATCTATAATCGTTTAACGGCATACATTCCATATAACGAACTGCATAGGAACTTTGTACACGGGGATTTTCACCAATGGAACATTTTATCGGATGGCAAACGTATTACTAGTATCATAGACGGCAATTGCATATACGGTGATTACCTCGTTGACCTCGCCATTCTTGATCGGCATATGCCCTGGAATGAGATAATTAAGGCATATCAAGACCATCAAGAGAAAGCCAATATCGTAATTCCTAACTTCAAGGAGCGCTTAACCGGTGCTTATTATTTCAAGGGACTTGATGGGCTGCGGTTCTACGCGAAAATGGGATGGACCGATGCGTATCAAGTTACAAGAGATTTCTTATTGAACTTAAATGTGAAATGAGGGATTTCAGTGAACTATATAATTACTCCCTATGACCCCAAGTATGCTGAGCAAACCGTGACAATGTGGCGCGCTAGTAAGGAGAAAGCACTTGGGCAGAAAGAAGTCCGTCCTGTTGAAGATCACATTTATTTTATAAATCATATATTGCCCTTGCACTTTCAAGTCGAATTAGTGTTGATGGATGATCAAGTCATTGGAATTATTGCATTTAATAAGAGTGAAATAAGCCAGCTATATATTCATGTAGATTATCAAGGAATAGGTATAGGCGAAACGTTACTTAATAAAGCTAAAGAAAACTCGAATGGCAAATTACGCTTATATACCTTTGAAGTCAATCATAATGCGCAGCGATTTTATGAAAAGCATGGATTTAAAGTGATTGCCAGAGGACATGAAAATGAAGAAAATTTACCTGATATTCATTATGAATGGGTATCTCAGCAATAGAGGAGTTATTTGACCCTTGACTTAGGAAATCATATCCAGTAAAATTCCATTTAATCGAATATTCTGAACAATAGCTATGACGAGAAAGAGTACCATGATAAGGTCTTTTACAGAGAGCCCCGGTTGCTGAAAAGGGGTAAAGAATAATCGTGGGAACATGGTCTCTGAGCTGCGCATCGAACCCACTTTGTGGATGTAGGCTGCGCCGGAACCCGCACCCGTTACTGTGCTAGGGTATAAACGCGATAGCGTCGTACCTGAAGAGGTTAATGCCGTAAAGCATTAATAAAATTGGGTGGTAACACGTGAGCATAGCTCTCGTCCCTTCGGGGATGAGGGCTTTTTTGTTTGTCCAAAAAAAGGAGGCGTAAAAATGGAAAATATTTTTATTGGCGGAGCATGGCCTTACGCTAATGGTTCATTGCATTTGGGACGTTTGGCAAGCTTGCTGCCGGGTGATGTACTGGCACGTTATTTTCGCTCAAAGGGTAGAAACGTCTTGTATGTATCTGGGAGTGATTGTCACGGGACACCAGTCGCTGTTCAGGCGATTAAAGAAGGTGTGAAACCAAGAGATATTGCGGATCGATTTCATCAGGAGTTTACTGAGTGTTTCAAGAAGCTGGGGTTTACTTATGACTTGTACACGCGTACGGATCAGGCATTTCACCATCAAGTCGTTAAAGAACTGTTTCTAAGGCTATTGAACAATGGATATTTGTACAAGAAAGAAATCTTGCAAACCTTTTGTGAAACAGATCAACGATTTTTGCCAGATCGTTACGTTGAAGGTGTTTGTCCGGTTTGTGGAAACCGTGCGAGAGGTGATCAGTGTGACTATTGTTCGACCTTGTTAGATCCAGCCGACCTGTCAGATAAGATTTGCAAGATCTGTGGAAATCCACCTATTGAGCGCCCTACAGAGCATTATTATCTTGAACTCTCTGGGTTCCAAGATGTATTAACCGAATATGTGGACAACGCTACAGGCTGGAAAGAGAATGCGGTACGTCTAACAAGCAGATACCTGAACGAAGGACTTCAAGATCGTGCGGTTACCAGGGATTTGACATGGGGTGTAGATGTTCCCGTTGAAGGGTTTCAAGATAAAAAGATCTATGTATGGATCGAGGCAGTCAGTGGATATTTATCCGCGAGTAAGCAGTGGGCTGCAGAAACAGGAGGCAGCTGGGAACCGTACTGGCTTTCGGGCAAGGATAAGACAACGGCTTACTACGTACATGGTAAAGATAATATCCCTTTCCATACTGTAGTATGGCCAGCACTTCTCTTGGGAGCAGGGGATTTGCATTTGCCTGATCGAATTATTTCCTGTGAGTATATGACATTAGAAGGGAAAAAGTTTTCGACAAGTCATAACTGGGCCGTATGGGTACCGGACATTCTAAGCCGCTATCAGCCAGATTCTATTCGATATTTTCTAATAGCAAATGGTCCTGAGAACCGGGATACTGACTTTTCATGGAGAGAGTTCATCCATAGCCATAATGGGGAATTGCTTGGCGCATTCGGGAACTTTGTTAATCGCACATTGTCCTTCATTGACAAATCATTTGAGGGATTCGTACCAGAGGGGAATCTTAATGAGGAATGGAAGAGAACAATAGAGGAATGGTATCTAAAGACTGGGGCCTTAATAGAAGCAGGTCATCTTAAAGAGGCGATTGAGCTCATTTTCACTTTTGTCCGCGGAGCAAATAAATTCTTTGATGAACAAAAACCATGGGTACAAATCAAAGAGAACAAGACAGCATGTGGGTATACTTTGCATACGTGCGTACAGATTATCGCGAATTTGTCTCAATTATTAAACCCGTTTATTCCTTTCTCCTGTGAAGAAATTAGAAAGTTTCTAACCCTTGACCAACCGGAGTGGAAGTTGATTTCCGTCCCAGCTAACCGTAAAGTTCACAACATAAAGATCCTTTTCGATCGTATAGACATAAGTCGAATTGAAGAAGAAACAAGTTTATTAGAGAAACAGAAGCAGAAAGGATGAAGCTTTAGTACATTGTGTGTTCATGAAACCCTTTTTCTTGCAATACGTAAAGGGTATTCAAACGAACAGGAGGGAAGAGATAATTGTATGAAACGATTGATGATACTATTATTGGTTCTTTCGACAATGATGTTAAGTGCGTGTACTTTCTTACAAGAAGCAAACAACTCCTTACAGTATGTAGATCAAGCTACAGAACATATAAATACACTTACTAATTTTGCAGAACAAGCACCACAAATGATTCAAGATGCTGCCACGAATCCTGAAACCAAGCAAAAGCTTGAAGATCAATTAATGTCGTTAAAAAAGGAAATCGAACAATTTAATTTGATCGACGCCCCTTCGATTGCGAAAGATCTACATCAACAATTGGTTGATAAAAACAAAGAATTGTTACAAGAGATTAATCAAGCGCTGGCTAACGGTCATCTCGCACTGGATCAGCTTCAGAATTCACAAATTATAACAACCATAAACAATATAATCAGCTTTCAGAATCGAATTGAAAATCTAGGATTATAATTGCTGCACGATAGGCGTTGTAGAGATAACGGCTTCTTTCGGGTATACTAGAAGGCAATAAAGGCTTGGAGGGATATTATGGATCGAGGCGTCCGTAAAGTGCCGTTTGGTTACGTTGAGGAAAAGGACTCCCATTCAGGGAAAGGAACGCTGGTGTATTACGATACGTTCCAGGATGTAACGGAGCAACAGCTGACACATGCAGCGGCATTGGCAAAAGCACGGTCGTTCGCGAAGCTTGTTCTATATCCCTTGCATGAGGAAACGGCAAGACGAATGTGGAAACGTCCGATTGAGCCTTACTACATGCGAGAAGATCGCTTGTTTGATTGGCGTCGGGAAAGTGGAGACGATGGCGCGATTACCGTGGAAAATTGGGAGGGTAAACGGAAGAAGTACACACCTATTGAAGCAGCTATCCGTCATTTGATGGATGTCTATCCGCAGCCACTGTTCCTATATGTATCGCCAGAAACGGCAAACGCATTCGCCTCGTTTAGTTCTTTCGAGGAGTGGATCGGAAAGCTTCGTCTAATCATAACCGAACCGCCGCCGGACGCTCACCCCAATCTCACGAAGTTCAGACATCGATGGGATGCAGACGAGAAAAGCTGATCAGATATAACAACGAATTAAGGTCGCGTAAATCGCGGCTTTTTTTGTGTTTAGACAGAACCAATGATTGCAGTTCCGTTGTCCATCATATGATCTTGAAATTGGAGCAATATGGTATAATGGGTTTGAAATTCGGGAGACAAGGGAGAAATAAAAGATGAAGCTGATCGACTTAAGCGTACCTATTAGTCCACGTATTCAAGAACCACTTCCGGCAAAGATCGAGTATTCGAGCCATGAAGCAGGGGCACTGCAAGCCGCGACGATTCTCGGACTTAAGCAGGAGGATTTTCCAGAAAGCAAAGCATGGGCGACGGAAACCGTGACCCTTAATACACATGCCGGTACTCATATCGACGCACCATGGCACTACTGGCCAACATCGGAAGGGAAACAAGCAAGAACAATTGATGAAATGCCCCTCGAATGGTTTTATTCTGACGGTGTAGTGCTTGATTTCAGCACCAAGCCGCCGGGATACGAGATTACGACGGACGACCTGAAAGCTGAGTTACAACGAATAGACTACACATTGAAACCTTATGATATTGTTCTCATTCGTAGTGATGCGGACAAACGCTTGTACAACGAACATTACGCATTCCTACATGCCGGTGTATCAGCAGAAGCAACGGTGTGGCTGCTGGATCAAGGCATCAAGGTAGTTGGTACTGACGGCTGGGGCTGGGATATCCCGCTCAATCTGCAAGCTGAAGCATACAAAAAGCAGCCTAAGGAAGGCGTCCTATGGGCAGCGCATTATGTCGGTAAGGACCGGGAATATTGCCAGATTGAGAAGCTGGCCAATTTGGATCAGATCCCTAAACCGTTTGGGTTCAAAGTATCCTGCTTCCCGATTAAAGTGGAGAAGGCGAGTGCAGGCTGGGCACGTCCGGTCGCAATCGTGGAGGATTGAGACTGACAACAGGGGAGGAAACGATCTTTGATTCATACTACAAAACAAGGTCTCAGACGTTTTCTATTAGAAAAACAACTGCTGTTGCAACCACGGCTCAACGAAATGATCAGTAGGGAGCAGGTACTGGACGTCATACGTCAACTAGAATGCGTGCAAATCGATCCAGTTGCTGCTGTTCGAGCCAATCAGCATTTGGTGTTGTCTGCCCGAATAGCCAACTATGAACCCAGCCTAATGAATGAATTACTCAGTAATCATGAAGTGTTCGAGTACTTTGCTAATGCAGCATGCATGATCCCTATGGAGCATTACCCTATATTTCAGCCTACCCGGACACGAATTCGTGAGTATACGTTATCCGCGTTGGAAGCTTTGCAGCCTGTACCAGAGCAGGTAATGGACAAGCTTCAGGATGAAGGACCATTACCAGCTAGAGCTTTTGAATCGGAAATGCGGGTACATGGTTATTGGGAAAATTCAAATGCCAAAGCAAAAACAAAAGCAACCTCCCATGCGATAAACCTATTGACTGATGCGGCTCACATTCGCATTGTCGGAAGGGAAGGCAATCAGAGGCTATTTGATCTGGTAAGTCGCAGCGTTCCGAATGAGCTGCTCCAGACAGCTGAAGATCTAGATATGGAGGAAGCAGAGCGGTTAATGCTGCTTAAATATTTCCGTGCTTACCGTGTATTCGAGCCATCAGACTCTCGTTTTGGCTGGTTGAAGCTGAGTGCAGCTGAGCGCCGTGAAGCGATCAAGCAATTTATTCAATGCGGCATCATCACGGAGGTAGCGGTAGAAGATCTTAAGCACCCTTATTATGTATTGTCTTCAGATGTGGAACGGGTAATGGCACACCGTGAGGAAGCTGCTGATAAGGATAATAGCTATTTAGAAGCGAAAGCCGAACAGATTACTTTTTTACCACCATTGGATAATATGCTTTGGAGCCGTAAACGGCTTGAGGATTTATTTCATTTTGAATACCGTTGGGAGATCTACACGCCTGCGGACAAAAGAAAGTATGGCTATTATGCGATGCCAATACTAGCTGGAGATAGATTAATCGGCAGAATGGACCCGCGCCTCAACCGGAAAGAAAATTTGCTTAAGGTGGAACTGCTGCATTTTGAACCTGAAGCTCATATTACAGCACAGCTGCGCAAAAACGTGAAGAAAGCCATACAATTGTTTGCAAAAGCTAATGGTGTGGATCATGTTCAATATTCTTAGTTCTGTATAGGCGTTGTGAAGGGCTAAGGCAAGGCGATGCAAAGAAAAGGCTGCAGATTATGGATCTGCAGCCTTTTTGCGTTATACAAGCCTTTTAGTACGGTGGGGCGGAAGATGAACCGCAACTCCAATTACGATTACTTTGCTGCCTTTTGGGTACGTTTGAATAACGACTGGAAAAGTCTTTCCGCTTGCAGTGGTGTTGGTCAAAGTAATGACGGAATGATGGGAGGTGGCTGTGTAGATAGCTTTAGAACCTGAGAAAGACCTTTTCCAATTTTTATCAAAGTAGAGAATCTCGTCCCGCATATCATGTACCGTGTAATTTCGTTCCAACCTAGCAGCCATAATCGAACACTTCCTTGTCCTAATATGAAATGGATTCTCTTAAGGATATGCAAGATTAATAGATTGGATTGTTCTGCTGCCTAGAGGCTGCAAAATAGAGACAACCTGACATTAATTAAGGGCTCGAAAGGAAAGAAACTTAACGGAAAATGGAGGTTATTTTGGTAGGTCTAGAGACTTATTTCATATATTCATGGCATTGACTATACTATGCATGTTGGTATCTGGATAATGTTACCAAAAAATTTGATTTGAAAGGGGTAATTTATGTTAATTAGCCAACCGACAGTCAGAAATCTTAATGTACATTATGATCTCCGATTTCTGGGTGACACGGGACAAAATGAACCACTCATTCTAAGAGCAGGAGGCGTATCGTATCCACTTGTAAGACATAATTTCGATTCATTAAGCGCCAATGGTTTTGAGTACGAGTCCGAAGTCCTGCCTCCCACTCATTATGTTGTCTCCGTCCCCCACGACACTTCCAAGGTTCAATTCATTCGCGTCTACGGTCTACCAGACAATCAAGGTATCCCCACGCTGAAGGCAGCAGCCATCTCTACATCTACTATCGGGAAAGTATTCTCTGCGGCCGATACAGTCAAAGCCATCCTATTTCTTAATC
Organism: Paenibacillus sp. J22R56; assembly: GCF_056269375.1. NCBI lineage: Bacteria > Bacillati > Bacillota > Bacilli > Caryophanales > Paenibacillaceae > Paenibacillus > Paenibacillus sp. J22R56. The sequence goes on along the minus strand of NZ_JBWDNV010000006.1, from coordinate 112,224 downwards.
CAAGCATAACGGTCCTAACGCCTGACCACACAGACACCGTGTTAAATCATATGGATGATTCCGACGAGCTTCGCCAAATGGTCATGATGCTCGAGCAGTTGAAGGACACCTGGAATACAGCAACGATCATAACGGACGATAAGGGCCAGCCCGTTATGGACAAGGCAGGAAAGCCGTTCTACACCTATGAGCTTCACCCGTACTTGTTGAATCTATCCGCAGGTGCTTCAGCTAGCATCAAGAGCAAGATTTATAGTGATCCTAGCTTGCGTGGGATCCGCTGGAATGTACAGGCAGGAATCAGCCACATTACGGAAAATCAGGAAAATCCATCAGCCTTAGCTGCAAGTCAGAGCGGATATCACTACAATTTGAAGGATGGCGGACCGCAATACGGCATTTCAGTAGCGGTTGAGAAGCTGTCCAATTCGTTCGAGCTTGATCTGAAGGTGACTAATTCGTTCATCCGGCATATGTCAGTCTACGCGACATTCTATAAGGGGGATGGTATTACTCCCATTGAGATGAATAGCGATGCTTTGCTTGCTCTGCTGAGGGGAGAAAATCTTCTCGAAGTAAAGGAATGGATGGATGCACTTGGTGAGGCGGAGCAGCTTCTTCTTGGTACCAAGTCGCTCAAGTTCATCGGCAACGTCAGCCCGGAGGGAACCTTCCTTGGTATACCTGTAACGGAATCTTCTTCGTTGTTCTCGTTCCAATTGCCTTCCGCTGACCCTATCGGCAAGCTCCGTTTATCCATCGGAAGTCTAGGCAACGGCAATTCACATTCCGATGCGGATCCGAGCGCGGCGTGGATTGGAATCGGGGCAACTTCACTGATGGAATTGGTCATCCCAACCGTCTCCCTGATCATGACGGTAGGTACTGAGAGCAGCAAGATGTTCGATACGCTCTTCAAAAAAGTGAAATTTATCGCTCCAACCGTCTATTCCATCTATACGGTCGTCAAGGATATCATCAACGACTCAAGTAATACAGGCAACGATGTGAAAAACATGATTACCTCGCTTGCGGACAGGATTGTCTCCACGATTCTCACTGGTTCAGAATTTGCAGCAGAGCTAGCTGCGATATTGTCTACCGAGGAGCTCGAAGAAGCGATTCCTGTCGTAGGTTGGGGACTAAAGGCGTTGGCACTGGAGGGAACTGTCGCTCAATTGGCTCAAACCGTTGGCGAGGTTATCGCTTCTCCCCGTGTGGTCGATTTTGAACTAACCGTTACAATGGATGCATCGATATCTCTCATTGCCGAAGCAGATGACGGGCAGCAGCCGGAATTCGCAGCTACCGCAGCCTATTATATCGTCACAGCGCAATATAGCGACAATACAACCCGTACATACAGAGGTGTTATTCCAGATCCGAAGGCAGCAAGTATATCATTCGAGCTAAAGAACGTCCCAGTCGGCGGGAAAGTAACTTTCCTGGCTGCTGTATATTCCAAGGAAGGATGGCTTGTTGGCGGAGGAAAATCTGACTTACTAGATAATCTGCTTACACCAGACAAAGACCAATTGGTCGTCTCCGTGAACGTAAAGCAGATGCTGTATCCGTTGAATGAACAGACGACCTACATGCATAACCAGCTGCTGGTCCAGCAGGATGGCCAATATTCGTGGCAGCAGACTGCTGCGCCTCCATCAGAAACAGCTGAAAACCTCGGAACAGGGGGGAGCGGACATGTGCTGGAGAATCTAGCGGGATTGACGCTGAATTCTAATATGGGGCTGCTAGGCTATGCTTGGCAAGCATCCGGGATGAATATTCCGCCTGTCGATGGTGACAACGGGGATAATCTGCAGCTGTATGCTTTCAAGAACATTGCATATGGTCCGAATCCTAATGCAGGGGTAATGAATACGCCGCAAGGCTTCAATAAAGCTCCGTTGCTTGCTTATCCTCAGTTGGGAGCGGAAACAGGAGCTGCCGAATATTTTTATCTGGATCCAACAGGTGACTCAGAGCACGGTTATCACCTGAGACGGATCAAACCAATCAATGATCCTTCGGTCCCGCAGAACAGTCCGGATCGAGAATTCGACCTTTCGGTAGGAGAAAGCTGGGGACGATTCAATCTGCTCCCCGCATCCATGGCCTATCATTCCAATGGATATGTTGTAGCCGTCAATCCCGCGTATCCCGTCATGCAGGTTCTTCAGTTACCTTCCAGCGGACAATCGGACGACCAAGCACCATGGGCGATGATCACGCTTGGGCCAGGTACGAGGGAGGGACTTTTGCTTCAGCCAGAGCTGGTGGCGGTAGCTCCAAATCAGACCGTGTATGTATTAGAGAAAGGTAACCAGCGAATTCAAGCTTTCAGCCGTGGTGGTCATCCAGTAGCCGCTTTTGCCGATCCCGCGTATCCGTATTGGATCAGCTTGGTGAACCACGATGCTGCTCAGGATGTGAAGTATCTCGCTATGAGCGTAGAAATTCAAGGCCACATCTATGTACTAAGCCAATATGGCAACGGTTATGAGGCTGATCAGTACTATCTGGATATTTACACGCCTGCCGGCAGCCATTTAGTTACACAGAGAGGATTGGTCGCTGCGTCAATGGCCGTTGACCTCTGGCGGAATCTGTATACCTTGAACTTCCAACAAATCAGCTCTCCAACAGGCCGTACGGAGCCCTCGGTCAGCGAATGGACGCCAAGCACGCCAAGAAAGGATGGGATCCAATGAATCCTATTACAAAGTGGACATTCAACACAGACACGCTTGGATATGTAGAATCCTTTTATGAAGAATATTACTATGCAGGTGGATTTGCTATCGTTGGTATAGGTGGAGGTGGAACGACTAGTGAATTTAACATTTATAACTTAGGCGGCAGCCTGGTTGCCATTCAGGACCCTTTCGCGAACTGGTATTGGAACAGCCACTACAGTGACACGATGATGCTGTGGAATAATATCGATCACAATTTTACGTCCGACCATATCGGGGATGAACAAAAGTTTAAGCTTATCAATCGAGGCCATGGACAGGTATCCTTACAATCCACAGCGGGACCAAATGCCGGGAAATATTTGCAATCCGTCAATGGCGGCTGGTACCCTGTCAACTTTGGCTTTGGGGATGGCACTTTAGTATTGAAGGAAGAAGGTTCTCTATTCAAGGTAGGGGGAAGTCTCTTACCTATTTTGATCATTACGAACTCTGCACGAGATTTGGATTTGTCCGGTGCAGATTTATCTGGACTGAACCTGGATAATGCAGATCTTACGAATGCCATCTTTACAGGGGCAGACTTCACCAAGGTAAAATCCTTTCATAACGCACAGTTCGTCTCTGCCAATCTGCAGCAAGCTAAATTTGATGGTCTATGCTTGAATGGTGCCAATTTCTCGTATGCCGATTTCAGTGGAACGGATTTAACGAAGATATTACCTTCACCATCCCAGCTCTCCCATGCCATGCTGATCAAAGCCAATTTGAGGGGAGTAGATTTGTCCAAGTCTAATCTGACGTACGCGAACCTGAGCGGCGCGATATTGGACGGAGCAAACTTGAACGGAGCGGACTTGACAGGCGCAGACTTAACCGGTGCATCCCTTATGAACACAAAGCTGGACGGCGCGATTATGCATAATACTCGGTTTGACCATTGTGATCTATCGCAAGTATCTTTCCAGTATCCGCCTGATTTCACCAGATCTGAGAAGGATCGCACCTCATTCGTCCAAGCAGTTGTACCGTATAAGCTTCTCGGCAGCGACTGGTCTTATCTGGATCTTTCCGAAGCCAACATCACAGATATCCCCGAAACCTTGGCCGATTTGAATGCAAACTATGCGCTGCTGCCGGATGGATTAGATTTCAGCAAAAAAGATCTGCACAGCGCTTCTTTCAATGGAAGCCGGATGTATGAGATTCAGCTTCAGAATGCCAACTTGGAGAAGGCACAGCTCACCCATGCACGGCTGAAAGGGGCCAAATTAACTGGCGCTAATCTATCGATGGCTAATTTGGACAGTGCCTACCTGATTTCTGAGAATGCCTCGTCTCCAGGAGACCCAGTTAAGCATGAAGCGGCAGTCGTAGATGATGCGTTCCTCATCAACACGAATCTGACTGGTTCTTTCTGCGATGGGGTAGACTTCTCGGGCTCGCTGTTTATGACGTATGCTGCTCTGGATCCGGATGGAATTGCAAGCGCAAAGAGTGCAACGATGAATCTTGCCAAATTCAATAAAGCCATATTGATTCAAGCTGAATTCGATAACGCGCAACTAGCTGGAAGTGATTTTAGCAATGCTATATTGGTCGGAGCAAGCTTCAAGCAAGCGCAATTGATTCCCGCTACACAGCCGCCTAACCCTGATGCCAGCTTCTACGAAGCGGATTTGCGTGGAGCAGACTGTACCGGCGCCAATATGGATGGGCTTGATATGCGGTCAGCGCAAGTATCGACCGGGCAGGGCGAATTTAATCAAGTGTACAAGGATTACTACGGGGTTCCTATACCTGTAATACTGTCGTATTCCGCTACAGTGCTAGGAAACACAACTACCGGCACAACATGCCCGGATGGCTCCAGGGGACCTTGCCATTTGAAGCTGATGACAACAGCCTTTTCCAGTGATGAGCAGTAAATAACTATAAGTAAGAACAGGCAAATGAGGAGGACTTATCCTCCTCATTTGCCTGTTCTTTTTAATTGGATTATTGAAAACTTACTTGATCTTCAACTATCTTAGCCATATACAGGCATACTGGAACGAGTTATCCGTATATCCTTGATACATCTAGTTCCACATGAATATAAGAGAGGAGAGGTTCATCTATGACTGATTATACAGAAAGCAACCGTATGCATTGGAATGCCCGCACCGCTGTCAATGCAGCCAGATATGACATAGAAGGATTCAAGGCAGGCAAATCCAACCTTACGCCAATTGAACTCGAGGAGTTACGCAATGTAGCAGGCAAGTCGTTGCTGCACCTCCAATGTCATTTTGGTCTGGATACACTCTCCTGGGCTCGACTTGGTGCACACGTTACCGGGGTGGATTTTTCGGAAGATGCGATTGTAATCGCTAATCAATTGAGTCAAGAAACAGGACTAGACGCTCGGTTTCTCTGCACGGACATCTACAAACTACCCGAAGTAATGGACGAAAAATTCGATATCATCTATACGTCAGGAGGTGTCTTGTTTTGGCTCTCCGATCTTGGTCAGTGGGCGAAGATCATCGCACATTTTCTCAAACCAGGTGGTATTTTTTACCTTCAGGATGAGCATCCGTTTCTAAATGTCTTTGATGATTCTTCCGATGTGACGGATTTGCAAACACGCTACCCTTACTTTCACACGGAGCAACCACTTCGAATTGAGGGCTTCTTGCCATATTCTGATCCTGCGACCAATCAACAGAGCGTCGAATATGTCTGGAGCTACAGCTTCAGCGATATCCTCAATGCTTTAATTGCTGCTGGCCTGCGGCTCGACTATCTTCATGAGTTCTCTCATGGAAGCAACCGACGTTACCCATTTATGGAACAGGGGAAGGACGGACAATGGCGATGGAAAGACTCAACCAACGATATTCCTCTCACGTTCTCGCTGCAAGCTACAAAGATTTGACACAGGCAGTTGTGGTACTTCTTTTTGAATGAAAATGAATGATTAGTCCACCCTAAAGATGAATGTAAAGTGATCTTTGAGGGGGATTCGCTTTGTCAAATTCATCAGGGTTAGTGTTAACTCCACCAGCACGTGATACCAAGGTATTTGTTCCGGAACTCGTATATTTTGAACCGGATGCACTAAACTATCCGAAAGGCCAAAGAATACATGAATGGGCTGTAGAGCAAGGACTTCCGATACGTATGACAACCTCTCATAACCGAATAACCAATTTACCGGGAGAGAGTGATCTTGAGAAGTATAGGATAGCCAAAAGAACTCTTGTCGTTGGCATCCGGAAAACCTTGAAATTCGACCAGTCCAAGCCTTCTGCTGAATATGCCATTCCAATAGCTACAGGATGTATGGGCCATTGCCATTATTGTTATCTTCAGACTACTCTTGGAGCAAAGCCTTATATCCGTGTCTACGTTAATACTGGAGATATTCTAGAGCAAGCTGAAAAGTATATCCAGGAACGCGCCCCGGAGATTACCCGATTCGAAGCAGCGTGTACTTCTGATCCAGTAGGTCTCGAGCATATCTCTGGTTCGCTGAAGGAATATATCGAATTTATGGGACAGCAGCCGCTTGGCCGCCTTCGTTTTGTTACGAAATATCACCATGTTGAGCCGCTGCTTGATGCGAAGCATAACAAGCACACTCGTTTTCGTTTCAGTGTCAATGCGGACTATGTCATTAAGCATTTCGAACCAGGAACTTCGAACTTTTACGAACGAATTACCGCAGCCGGTAAGGTTGCTCACGCTGGTTATCCACTTGGATTTATTATTGCCCCTATTATTTGGCATGAAGGCTGGGAAGATGGTTATGCCGAGCTTATAAGTCAATTAAGAAAAGCACTTCCACCTGAAGCAAGATCCGATTTAACTTTCGAATTAATTCAGCACCGGTTTACGAAAACGGCTAAAAACATTATTCAGCAACGGTATCCAAAATCCAAGCTGGAAATGGACGAAGAGAACCGCAAGTACAAGTGGGGTCGTTGGGGTCAAGGCAAATACGTATATCCTGATGATCAGGCTGCCGCACTTAAACAATTTTTATACAAACAGATCAATGATCATTTTCCAGAAGCGAAAATCGAATATTTTACGTGATTTGGTTCACGAGACGTTAGTCCGCAGGGTAAACCTGCGGGCTTTTCGTTTTTTGTACAGTATATACAAAACGATTAATACAGTAATTAACTCGAATCACACCATCGTTGTGCTGTTATTCGAGAATTGAACAGTTTCCATGATCCGTGGCTTCGTGCACGATGGTAGAGCGGAGACGGAATGACTGACTCCGCTCCCATTCCAAGCACGAAGGAGAGATAACAGTGATGAAATCCAAACGGACGGTGACCGGATTGTTCTTGTCGCTGGTTCTGTTGACCTCAGCATTCCCGTTGCCGGCAGCAGCAACAGCAGCGGCGCCAGCTGGAGGAAACATGATCTCAGCAGCAGATTACGGCGCAAACGGCCAGGATGGTCTGGACGATAGGGCAGCAATTCAAGCGGCTGTGGATGCGGCTTCAGCTGGCGATACCGTTCTTATTCCGAAGGGTACGTATCAGTTGTCAGGCACGGTGATGGGAAAGTCGGACGTTTCCATTAGAGGCGAGAAACGAGATAAGACGATCATTCAGTTCACCTCAGAAGCAGATACATACATGTTCTACCTGCATAATGTAACGAACGCTTCGGTATCAGACTTGACGTTGGATGCAGAGCAGAGCCAGATTGCAATGTCGGCTGTCGTGTCCGAAGGCGGAAGCAAAAACAAGATGAACAATCTTAAAGTTCAGAACTTTATTGCGACGGAAGGCTTTGGCCCGCATGCCTTGTACGTTGTAGGTTCGACTCATGTTAGCATTACGAATAATAAGATCACTAATATTGGAACCGCTTCCATTTGGGGCGCAGGCGTTCGAGCAGGCTGGGGTTCGTCGGATGTACTGGTGGAGAACAACGTCATCGCGGATACAGGTCGTGGCGGCATTCTTGTCAACGACGACAGTCCAGGTGCTGTCATTCGTTCCAACAAAATAACTGGCTCAGGATTGAAGGAGCACGGCTTGTCTATTGAGCTGCATACGAACGTGGATAACTCCATCATTGAGGACAATGTAGTTGATTTCTGGATCAGCGCAGTTCGTTCCGACACTGTGGCGGTTCGCCGTAACGTCGTGAAACCAACAGACGGCAGGGTAGGCAGTATCGGCCTTGAGGTAATGGCAGACAACGCTGTAACAACTGACAATATCGTAGACGGAGGCCAGCAAGTAGGCATACAACAATCTCCGGGTACCGGTCATCAGCTTTGGGGCTATAACGTCGTCAAAAATATGGTCATGTGGGGAATGCAGCTGCAGGGCGAAGGTACAGGGGAAATCGAACAGTTCCAATATTTCTACAAGAACAGCTTCATTAATACACAGGAGGGTAACCCTGCCGCTGCGTATCCGGGTTATGACGGGAACGGTGTACGGATTCATGGCAGCTCGCAAAACCTGACGTTCGACAGCAATATTATCTCGGGCAATGGGCGTAAAGGCATAGAATTCACAGGAGCAGCGGGCGTCGACCGGCTTAGCTTCATTAATAATATTGTTACGGGCAACAAAGGCGTCGCTGTTGATCCATATCCATCTGCGGCTGGACACCTGGAATGGAAAGGGAATATCGTACTCCGCAACGGCAGTAACGAGCAGCCGGTATCGCGCGGCTTTACCAATCCAAAGCCGACGGCGGATTTCGAAACACCAACTCTCGTACGTGTCGGTGAACCGGTTACATTTGTGAACAAATCGAAAGACAACGGCTCCATATCGCATCAGCTGTGGGACTTTGGTGCTGGACTTCCGAGTGCAAGCAAACAGCCTACCTACGTATACGACCGGCTTGGCTCATATCGAGTGACATTGGTCGTCTGGGATAACGAAGGTCGCGCTAGCCTTAAGGAACGTATCGTGCTCGTGCGTCCAGGTAAGCCGGATACACAAGCACCGTCTGTTCCAAGTGGTCTCGTCTCGCCATTGCAAACCGATGAGACGATTGCTCTGAGTTGGAATTCGGCAGCGGACAACATTGGGGTCGTCAGCTACGACGTGTATGTGGATGGGACGCTTGCTGGATCTACTGCTCCGGGAGAATTGACCTATCTCGTAAACGGGCTTTCCCCTTTGACAACATACAGCATTACGCTCCGTGCCAAAGATGCTGCGGGCAACATATCTCCTCCAAGTGCAGCGCTGGCGGTCGCGACCGAGGCACCCGATGCAGAGCCTCCAAGCAAGCCGGCTGGTCTGACCGCTGCTACAAGCGGCTTAACAAGCGTCAGCCTGAGCTGGATGGCGTCTACTGATAATAAGGCGGTTACGGGATATGAGGTCTATCGAGGCGATAATCTGATCGGGACGACAACGGGTTTAACCTATGAGGCAACAGGCTTGATGCCCGGAACATGGAATACGTTCACAGTCAAGGCTAAGGACGCTGCAGGTAACACTTCCGAAGTAAGTGATTTGGCTACGGCCGTTCAAGCCGCGCCTCTTGGCGATGTGTATTTGAGCGATTATAACTGGGACAGCGGAACCGCGGGCTGGGGCAGCATCATGCGAGACAAATCCTCTGACGGCAGGCCAATTACACTAAATGGCGTCGAATACCCTAAAGGGCTTGGTACGCATGCCGCTTCGGAAATCGTCTACACGGTAGGTGGAGCGTACAGCCGTTTCCTCGCTAAGGTAGGCGTGGACGACGAGACGTATGGCAACGGAGCAGTATCCTTTGAGGTATGGCTTGATGGCTTACTTGCTTACAACAGCGGCGTCTTGACCGCAGATTCGGAGACAGCATCGATCAATCTGGATATCAGTAGTGCGCAGGTTCTTAAGCTGGTCGTTACAGATGGCAGCAACGGCACCGATTGGGATCATGCGGATTGGGGAGATGCCCACATCGTATTCGACATTGGTGAATAGAGACGCGGTGAAAGTTATCTAAAAGACGGATGGAGCAAGTCAAGGAGGCCGTACCATTACGGACGGCTCCTTGGATCCATTTTATTGAATGAAGGGAGGTGAGTAATGAACCATAATGCCAAGCATCAGAGAGGAAGCTCTTTACGGGTTAGCCGTAAATGTCTGCATGTCATTATTCTTATGTAGAAAGCGAGAGTGAACTCATGAAACAAGCGAAGTCATTAAAGACATCTAAGCCGAACAAAAAAATTGTAAGTCTCTTATGCTCGGCGGCCTTGCTGCTTCCCCTCATACCGGCGACGACTGCTTACGCGGCATCTTTAGACGTTACGGCTTATGGTGCTAACGGCACTGACACCGGCGACGACAGTGCGGCCTTCCAAGCAGCTGTCAATGCAGCGTCCAGCGGCGACACGGTATTTATCCCGAACGGCACGTATTACTTGGGCAGTGCGGTGAGCGGAAAGTCAGGCGTCAAAATTACAGGCCAAAGCCGTGATAACACGATTATCGAATACTCTTCTTCGACCGCTAATACGTTCTTCTCACTCTACAACTTGTCCGGCGCTGAAGTGTCTTCGATGACTCTGGACGCAAACAACAGCGGGGTACCTCAATCTGCGGTTGTGTCGGAGAATGGCAGCGGCAACAAAATATTGAATCTCAAGGTAAAAGATTTTGGTATGTCCTCGGGCTTTGGTCCATTCGCGTTGTATGGGGTCAACACAGACAATTTGACAATCAAAGACAATGTGGTCACGAACATCGGCGTCAATTCAGACTGGGGCGGCGGCGTACGCGTAGGCTGGGGCTCGGATCATTCCCTGATCGAAAATAACTACGTCGCAGACACAGGCCGCGGCGGTATCTTCGTCAACGACGACAGCCCTTATGCCATCGTTCGTGGTAATACGATCACTGGCACCGGCCAGCAGATGGAAGGTCTCGGCATCGAGCTACATACCAATGTCGATTATTCCCTAGTCGAGAACAATACGGTCGACCACTGGATCAGCACGGTGCGCTCCGCCTATATCGCGGTCCGCAATAACTATGTAGGATCGAGCACAACAGTGGGCAATATGGGTCTCGAAGTCATGGTCGATCACGGCGTCACATCCGGCAACCTTGTCGACGGCGGCCAGCAGGTTGGCATGCAGCAATCACCGGGTACGGGATACCAGCTCTGGAACTATAACACGGTACAGAACATGGTCATGTGGGGGATGCAGCTGCAGGGTGAAGGAACGGGGCAGACAGAGCAGTTCCAGTATTTCTATAAAAACACGTTCAAAGACGGTGCGTCCGGTAATCCGGCTGCAGCTTATCAGGGGTATGACGGCAACGCAATCCGTATTCATGGCAATACGCAAAATATTACGTTCGACAGCAACACAATTACGAACAACGGCCGCAAAGCAATTGAAATTACGACTGCTGGCGGAACGGATCGCCTTAGCTTCATTAACAATACGATTACGAATAATGGCGGGCCATCTATTGACCAATATCCATCCTCCGCGTCGAATCTGGAGTGGAGCAACAATACCGTCAGCGGTAATGGTACGAATACGCAGCTTACAAGCAGAGGCTTCAGTGATCCGAAACCGGTCGCGAACTTCACAGCTCCTCTGACTGTACAGCTCGGTCAATCCGTGACCTTCACGAACACATCGACCGATAACGGCACAATCGTCGAGAATTTATGGGATTTAGGCGAAGGTCTGCCAGTCACAACTGCCAGCCCAACGTATACGTACCAGAAGCCTGGAACGTACCAAGTTATTCTCGGCGTATGGGATAATGGCGGTCGTGCCAGCGTGAAGGAACAGACGATTACGGTAAACGCAGGACCACCAGATACGACGGCGCCAACAACACCAACGAATTTGACGTCCCCATCGAAAACTGATACGACAGTTACATTGACGTGGACGGCTTCAACGGACAATATCGGCATTGCCGGTTATGACGTTTACAAAGATGGTGTATTGGCCGGTTCAACGGTAGGCTCGACAACAACTTCGTTTACAGTGAGCGGCTTAACCTCGAATACGGCTTACAGCTTCAAGGTGAGAGCGAAGGATGCCTCCGGCAACACATCTGCGCAGAGCAGCGCAATCAGCGTAACGACTAGCTCGATTCCGACACCGGTATGGGTGCCTTGTGCAGGCGAGAACAATCTATGCAGCTTCACCGGCACGAAGGACGTACGTTACGGTGCAGCAGGCAGCTACCATTACGGCACTTATACGAACGGGGTAATGTGCAGCAACAACACTTTTGGTGATCCGGCACCGGGTCAATATAAATCATGTGATGTAAACATGGCGGTTGGTGGTGGAGGCGGTGATACGCAGGCTCCTACGGCTCCAACAGGTCTTATATCGCCATCAAAAACATCAACCAGCGTCAATGTGTCATGGAGTGCTTCGACGGACAATGTTGGCGTAACAGGCTATGAGGTATATAACGGCTCTACGCTTGCAGGTTCAACAACCAGCACGACTTCGTTAAATGTAACGGGTCTGTCTCCAAGCACAGCATACAGCTTCACCGTGAAAGCGAAGGATGCAGCAGGTAATGTTTCGGCGGCTAGCACCGCGCTTAATGTAACGACGAATGCATCAGTTGGTGATACACAGGCTCCTACTGCTCCTACGGGACTTTCTTCGCCATCCAAAACATCATCCAGCGTCAGCCTGTCATGGACGGCCTCGACGGACAATGTAGGCGTAACCGGATATGAGGTGTATAACGGCACAACGCTTGCAGGCACAACAACCAGTACGACGTCGTTCAACGTAACAGGACTGTCGACAAGTACGGCGTACAGCTTCACCGTGAAAGCGAAGGACGCTGCAGGCAATGTTTCAGCTGCCAGCTCCGCGCTGAACGTGACGACGAACGCGTCGGGCGGTACAACAACTACCGGCTCCATTACGCGTGAATACTGGACGAATATCACGGGCAGCACAATTGCCAGCATCCCAACTAGCACAGCTCCAACGGGCACGAGCTCGCTTACTAGCTTCCAAGCACCTACGAACTGGGGCGACAATTACGGCACTCGCATCCGTGGCTATATCGTCCCTACAGTAACGGGTACGTACCAATTCTCGATCGCTGGTGACAACAACAGCGTGTTATACCTCAGCACGAACGACAATCCAGCGAATAAGACTCAAATCGGGGAAGTCGTCGACTGGGTGAACGAGCTGAGCTGGACGCAAAATTCTGGCCAGCAGTCTGGTCAGATCACACTGACAGCTGGTCAGCGTTACTACGTCGAAGTGCTGCATAAAGAAGAGGGCGGCGGGGATCATCTTGCGGTCGGCTGGAAGACACCTGGCAGCTCCACCTATTCCATCATCGACGGGGCTCATCTGGCGCCAATTCAGTAAGAAGAATGAGTGAGGATCGCAAGCGACGAGAGGTCGCTTGCGATTTTCTTTTTGTGCTTGGGCGATTAAATCTACCGATTATCTGTCTTTACCAGCTTTCTTTTCGTGGAAGTTACGATCCACAGGCATAATGGAATGGCTACCGCGCAAACGGGAATAACGATGGTTTCCCACAATTTCTGCAGTAGGATAATCGTTGCTTCATTGGGGATGCTGAGCGCAATGATAAAGATGACTGGAGCACTGAACCACATCATGCGTTTCCAATTCTTGATCCGAAACCACTGCCCCATTTCATAACTTGTCATGAACAAATACAAGGAGATTTTCGCGAACACGCCAAATATCCAAATAAATATGACGAGTATATCCAGGTTCTGAATGAAATTTAAAATGTTGATTGAACGAACCAGCATAAAATAGGGGAATCTGAGCTCCTGTGCAACCGCCGTGCCAAACACCATCAGCACCATAAGCGTTGCTATAATGAGCATGATTCCGGTTAACCAGACGCTTGCCATGGACTTCTTTAGGATGTGCTTGGAATTGGAGACAAACGACAGTAGAACCAGCAGCATAAACGATTCACCAAGAAATGAAGATGGGGCGAAGGAGGCACTCAGTATTTCTTTCAGACTCGTATCGCCCATGACCGGCAGCAAATTCCTCCATTTCGCATTAGATATATTAAGCAGGAAGCTGACCAGCAGCGTGATGATTGTCACAGGTCCTGCTATTTCGCAAAAGCGTCCGATTCCCGTAATCCCGCTGGTACCTGTTAAATAAACGGCTGCCCCCAAAATCATCACCATCAGCACCCATACTGGCGTCTGATCCAGCAGGACAAGATGAATGAAGTCTGCAAAAGAACGAAGCACATCCCCAGACAGAATAAACCACGCTGTATAATAGGGGATGGTGATTATTCTGCCAAGCCAAGTTCCCAGCAGCTCTTGACTAAATTGGGTTAGGCTCTGGCCGGGATGCTGCATCCCTACTTTGACTACCAGATAGGTGATAGCCCCGCCTAAGACACATGACAAGAGCATGGAAATCCAAGCATCTTGATTGGCTATTTCCACAGTAGGCGATATACGCAGCCAAACAGCCATCACCACTTCAGCAGTACCAACGATCCAGAATATTTGCCACCCCGTCAATTTCATATCCTCGGTCCTTTCCTATGTACCTGCTGAATCTCACATCGAAGAGTTCGTTTGTCCCGGATCTGTGTACCGAAGGTGAACCTCCGCCGTTATCGGCATTTTGCTGAAAGTATCGTTCCAATTCTTCTGTAAAGATTTCCATTCATGAGGATACTTCTGATGCACAAACACACCGAGCCCGAGAATATCTACCTTGTATTGCTTCTGAGCTTTCTGAATCAGCTTGACGACCTCTTGCTCAGCTTCTTGGCTCAGCTTCTTTTGAATGGTTCTGAGATCCTGAGCCTGTGAAGGATCAAGTGAAGAATTGTTTTCCACAATGTTTCCGGTTCCTTGTAATTGGATATGGATATGCATACCTGTTGCGTCCTTGTCCACCCGAATGTGCCTCTGAAGTGACTTAACCCTTAAGCTGATGCTGCCATCCTTATGACTATCAGAAGTTGTCACTGTAAGAGTTCTTTGTGTGCCCTTAATCCAGTTTGCATAATAGGATTCCTCAGGGTTCAAGAAACCGATTAAATGGAGTGCATGCTCTTTATCCAGTATCGCTGCCCCTGAGTAAATGAATTTCTTTTTGGAAGAGTTAGTACTAATGGCTGGAAGCAAGACGGCGCCTCCTTTCGATAACGATTCACACAAAAATTCCCTATAGTAATAAGGCTTCATCCCGAGTGCCATTTGAACACTATACAGAGTCGTACTAATCAAAGCATCGAAGGTAGGCTCAGTTGCAAGGATATCCTTTGCCGTTCCGCCTTTCACGATCCAAATCACGGATCTTATCTCCGATTTCGGGTTGCGTACGATCATATCCAGATATTTAAGAAATCCCTGTCCCGCTACACCTTGTTCCGCTATTCTCTGTCCGACTAGAATCGTTTGGCGATGGGCATAAAATAGGGTGCGAGAGAGCTGCATCTGCAGATTCTGACCCGCATCCATAAAATTTTTCCCGGTGGCGTTGATAACCACGAAGCTTCTTTTTTTACTGGCACCACTATTCTGACTGCTCAACGCAGCTGGAACTGCAATCTGGGAGCTTACTTCGAGCTGGCCATCCTGGCTCAAGTCGAGCCCTCCGCCGATAACAATTGCTAGTTGGTTGGGCTCCTTGAGATTCCAACAGCCGCTGGTTACGGCAGAGAAGACTAATAAGCAAATGATAATCATTGTTTTCTTCATCAATGGATCCCCCTAACAATCAGGTGTATCTGCTAGCTCGTACCCTTACGAGGCCGTCTCCAAAAAACATCCTTCAACTTGCTCTTCTTCGTCGGCGCGATCGGCTGAAGATATGGTGTTCCGAGTGGAGTTAAATGGATGAGGTGGATCATGATCAAAATCAAGCCAAGAGCCACACCAAACAGACCAAATACTCCAGATAAAATCAGCAGTGGAAACCTCAGCATTCTTAAGGGGTAACCGAAACGGTAACGCGGTATTACAAATGAGGAAATACCCGCCGCCGATACAACAATCACGATAGGCGCCGAAATAATTCCTGCCTCGACGGCAGCTTGACCGATTACCAATGCTCCCACAATGCTGACGAGCGGACCAATTTGCTGCGGAAGACGAATCCCAGCTTCCCTCAATCCTTCAAACATAAATTCCATCAAAAACACCTCAATGACCGTCGGAAAAGGGGATTGCTCCCTAAGACCCGTGATACTCATCATAAGTTTTGGCGGCATCATTTCGGGATGATACGTGGTCAACGCGATATAAATGGAAGGGAATAGGATTGAAAAAAGAGCGAACAAATAACGGATCCAACGGTTCATGGTTACATACAAAAAGCGTTCGTAGTAATCGTCCGGGGCTTGAAGTCCATCCCAGAACGTCATCGGTACGACCAGAACGATAGGAGAGCCGTTAACGAAGACAGCTATTCGTCCTTCCATAAGTCCCGCGGATACGACATCTGCCCGTTCGGTACTCATCATTTGCGGAAAAGGTGAATAGTTGGTGTCTTCAATATATTCTTCAATATAACCAGATTCCAAGACACCTTGGATATCAATCGTCTCGATTCTTGACCTTACTTCTTCGAGCAAATTGTCTGATGCAAGACCTCGGATATAAGCGAGAACAACATCGGTTTTCGTTAATTTGCCAATTTGAAAGGTTTCCATTTTAAGATCAGGCGTCACGATAATCCGTCTGAGCATGGTTGTATTCGTTCGCAGCTGCTCGGTAAAGCTTTCACGGGTGCCGCGCAGGGAAGCCTCCGTTGAAGGCTCTTCAATAGATCTGGTCTCGAACTGAGCGACATCAGCCAGAAGGATGGAAGTTTCACCATCAGCCAGGAACGCTACGCTGCCTTTTAAAATATGATCCGCGACTTCTTCGAAGGAGGTTACTCGTGTGGTCTGGAGAGCTGCAACAAATTCTTGATCACACATCTGGGCAAGGCTATCTAATGCCCCAAGTCCTTGAGGAACTCCTTCATATATCAACGGTTTAAGGATACTGGACTGAACAAAATCTTTATCAATCATACCGTCAATGTATACCAGCAGAAGTTTGGCATCATTGTGCAGGGTTAAACGACGGAAGATCACGTCCGAGCAGTGCTCAAATATGGCTATGAGTGTTTGTTCGTTCTCTTTGAGGTTAGAACTGACCGTCCGAGCATTATTCTCTTGTGAAGGGCTGCCTTCATTTGATGACGTTAACAATTATGGCACCTACCACTGGAAATGTTTTGTGTTTCTAGATACTATACCCAAACGTTGAAGAAGCATACTTTGCCGGGTATAGTAGAGCTAACACTGGCATATGTACATGCAATTAGGAGGTTTATACATGCGATTAGAAGTTATTGCAACTTGTATGGACGATGCTTTGACAGCTGAGGCGAATGGAGCAGACCGCCTGGAGCTTATCACGGCTATTACGGAAGGCGGCTTAACGCCAGGGATCGGCTTGGTAGAGCAAGTCGTTTGTGCAGTCCGCATTCCGGTATTCGTAATGGTGCGTCCACACAGCCGCTCATTCGTGTACTCAGAGCATGATATCGATACAATGGCTTTGGAAATAAAGGCGATTGTAAAAGCTGGCGCGGCAGGCATTGTGCTTGGCGCTTTAACACCGGAGGGGAATATTGACGAGCATGCGCTTGAGCGGCTGCTGCCGCTCACCGAAGGTCTGCAAGTGACGTTCCACCGTGCTTTCGATGAGCTGGAAGATCAGCTTGAGGGGTTGCACACACTTATGAAGTATCCACAAATTACACGTGTACTGACTTCTGCCGGGCAGCGGCCGGCGATTGAGTCGGCTCAGGAGATGGCGCGGCTTGTTGCCGCAGCCAGCGAAGGCGAACTGATCATATTGGCTGGCAGCGGTCTTACAACGGAAGACATTACGAGTTTTATTCAAGACACCGGTGTAAAGGAAGTGCATTTCGGATCGGCTGTTCGTCATGGTAAATCCAACTTGTCTCCGATTGATCCGCTGGTGCTTCGGATGCTAGCGGATAACGTGCACGTTTTCAAGTGAACCCATCTGGTTGGGAGTCAACTGCAGTGGAAAGCCTGTGTTGGCAATAAGCATCACGGATATTTTGGCCTAGTGGACCAGCCTGTATATGACGAGGCCTGGCAGTATTATTTCGGCGACCATAATTCAAAGGAACGCCACTCCGAGCAGCGGATCGGAGAAGTAATTAGCGATGCGCTTGCTTCCGCTGACAAGCTGGAGGAGATGGGCCTTCAAGGGCAAGCATGGGCTTGGTCAAATTTTCATATTCGCGATATAGCCCATCAGATGAAGCAGAGTGATAGAAATGCGAAAAGTGTTGTTTTTAGGTTGGATTGGCTTCAACAACCTTGGGGATGAGTGGATGTGGGAGATGTTCTAAGCCATGTCGGAGGCTCATCTGAAGGGGGATGAATATTTATCGAGGTAGCAAGCAATAGGATTTCAAGTTTAATTGATTCTTAAGGATGGTGATGACATGCCAACTGAACGTCGCCTTACGAACTCACAGACCATGGCTTATCTGTATATCAATCAATATGCTAGTACTAGAAGGGCGGCTGCAAAAGAATCAATTCGAGAAATTCTCCAGTTGTCGAATATCCCCTTCGAGATATTTGAGACTTATATCTCAAAATTGCATTCGCAAGCCAGAGTAGCGATGCATTTCCATCCAGACCGCCCAATTGCAGACATGAAAAGCGTAGCGGAAGCATTACTTGAGCAAGGAATCTATAAAAGTCAGTTTGAAACACAGATTTCTAATGGCAGCGTGTCTGCCTATCCTGGTGGTGCCCGGGATGTCTGGGAGAGGGATTTGTTTGGAGGAGCCTATCAGCTGGCGGACGTAACCCACAGTGAAAGACCGAAATACGGAGCGTTGGATGTCATGTTTCATTCTGATGGTCCATCTCCAAGATTTGGGTCATGTTATTTCCTTCTATCTCCTCAGGCATCTTATCGAACTACATTTACATATGGAGGATCCCAGGATTATCCTATTGTACAAGGAACCTATCAAGAATTTGATGATATTATAGCGGCTGTCCTTAAAGACGCATTCTTCCGAGAATATACCCTTGGAGAGAACAATCTCTCACCAAGAAAAGTACTCGAACGATTATTGAACGCCTCAGAAGCACTGATCACTACTCGCCTAAAACAGATGCCTAGTCGAAATCTTAATTATTTTATTGAAGCTCAGGTTCACGGTGATATTACTTTGCAAGATGATGTGGATATTCTTGTGGCAGACCCATCGTTTCAAGAAACTGCAGTAGGGAGAACTTTGGAGAAACTATGTATGAGTTATTCAATAGAGCTTCATTGGCATAAGGGATTTACAATACAAGCTGATGAAGTGCCATCAGATTTCAGGGGTCCAGCTATGCCGTCATTGGCACGAAGAATTGCAAGGGAAAATCTTATTGATGCTAGTATCGTTGGAGCTGCCGTTAATGATTTAAAGCGCAATGCGGATCATTGGAGTGATAGGGGAACCTATGAGGAGGTTCTTCAGGAATTAAAATACATGTGACACGTGTTAGTGCGGCATGGTAAACCTAATTTGCAACAGAAAAGCGCAACAAACTAGATTTTTATACGTCTAAATACTAGCAGGACTTGAAGAAAAAAACTTTTACTTCAAAATGACAAGGATTTCGAACTTAAATATAGTATTCATATACGCAGAAGGATTAAACGCAGCAGGTCAAGTCAACGTCGCTATAGCAAGACTACGAGGCGTAGGTGATATTTCTTGTTTCTTTTTGATTACATCGTGAATCTGGCGATTTTTTCTCTCTTAGTTAGTACACCATTAGTAATCCGTTCGTTTATCAATCTCAGGCCGTTAAAGCATCCGCTGATTTGGAGCGGTCTCTATGCTGGCGTCGTCTCCATTGTTCTCGTTCTATTAGCCGTGAAACAGCAAGGCTACGTTTATGATATCCGCTATGCCCCCGTCATTTTGACATTTGCTTATCTTGGCCCCGTTCCAGGCATAATCACAGGCTTATTCGCCTTGTCTATCCGATTGCTTTCAAGCGGAAATTGGTTCCCCGCCATAGGCGGCTGGTTATTTATTATGATCGTCTTCTCCATCTTACAATCTTACTTTTCCCGTTGGCAGCTGCCGCCCTTTAAGAGAAGCTTGGCGTTGTCAGGTGCTTACATCGTGCTTTACATGACAATCGTGTCTACTTTCCGTATTCTAGTGCATGAGCCACTCTTTCATATTCAGTATTTATTGTTCGTCATATTAGGAGTTCTATTAGGCGGTCTGCTGATTGAATCCCATGAACGTCTGCGTCGTACCATTGCCGAACGAAATGAAATGGAATTGTCGCTTAACGCAAGCGAGTATCAGTATCGCCTCATCGCAGAAAATACATCTGACCTCATCGTGGTGATGGATCCTGATCACTCGATACGGTATTTTTCTCCTTCTCATACGTTTGTGTTAGGATATCCCGGTCTTGCACAGGATCGCGCGGAGCTGGACCGGATCATATGCCCCGATGATGCGATGGTGTTTAACCAAACCGTAGGAAAGATATTGGAGAGGAAGACAACACAATCGATGGAAATTCGATTCCAGCATCAAGACGGGCGTTTAATACCATTTGATTCGCTCTGTAAACCGGTCGAGGGGAAGGGTGGCCGAATTGAGCATATCGTCATCATCAGCCGAGACATCTCCGAGCGTAAAAAAGCGGAGGAATTTCTTTTACAGTCCGAGAAACTGTCCATTGTTGGGGAATTAGCGGCAGGTGTAGCCCATGAAATTCGTAATCCACTGACCACCATCAAAGGGTTTCTCCAGTTGTATAACCTTGAAAATCCCACAATGAAGTACGGTGATTTGCTCCAAGACGAATTGGAACGTATTGAGATCATTACGAGCGAGCTTCTGTCGATGGCTAAACCGCAAGCTAATGCCTTTACCACTACGAATGTCAAAGAGGTCATCGAACAGACACTCGAGTTTTTGGCACCGCAGTTGTTAGTAAACAATATTGAGTTCAAACGCGAATACCAAGGGGAGTATTTCCCGGTTACATGTGTGAAGGATCAATTGAAGCAGGTGTTCCTTAATGTATTTAAGAATGCGATCGAATCCATGCCACATGGCGGAGAAATTCATATTGGCCTGCAAATAGATAACGGAGAATGCCTTATTACTATTCAAGACCATGGCTGCGGTATTCCCGAGGAGCACCTTCATCGATTGGGACAACCTTTCTATAGCTTGAAAGAGAAGGGGACGGGACTTGGTCTCATGATTAGTCATAAAATTATTAAACAGTATCATGGCCGCATCAACTATCAAAGCAAGGTCAACGAAGGCACGAGGATTGAGATCAGATTACCGGTCCACAAATGATGCAAGGAAGAGCGGACAATCAAAAAAAGAACCTGGGCAGCTGCCGAGGTTCTTTTGTATTGCCTATATGTAGACGCAATGTTATAATCAGACCAACACCGTCTTTTTGAGTTAGAGCAAAGTAAGTTCATCTTACAATTTTATTGTAGCATGCCGTTAAAACTCTTGTCAAATGGTTTTTCTCAATTTACTAGTAGTTAGGAGAGATTGAATGACCTCATTCGTAATGGGTTTTAAAGAAATGGAAAACACGGAGCTTTTACTCGTTGGAGGAAAAGGGTTAAATTTAGGGGAATTATCAACAATAGAAGGAATCCAAGTACCAGAAGGATTTTGTGTAACAACAGAGGGATATCAAATCGCCATCGAGCAAAACGAAACGTATCATACTTTACTGAATAGACTAACAGGCTTAAAAGCAGATGATCGTGCTCAAATCACGGAGATCTGCAGGGATATTCGACAACTCATTTTGGATATACAAATCCCATCCGAGGTTGTGGAAGCCGTCACTCATTATCTCTCTGAGTTTGGAGAGGAACATGCTTATGCCGTTCGTTCTAGTGCGACTGCTGAAGATTTGCCGAATGCCTCTTTTGCTGGTCAACAAGACACCTATTTGAATATCATCGGCAAAGAAGCAATCCTGCAGCATATCAGCAAATGCTGGGCTTCACTATTTACGGATCGAGCAGTCATTTACCGCATGCAAAATGGATTTGATCACAATCAAGTTTATTTAGCCGTTGTCATTCAACGGATGGTTTTCCCGCAGGCTTCAGGCATTTTGTTTACTGCTGATCCCATTACTTCTAATCGTAAGGTGCTTTCCATCGATGCGAGTTTTGGACTTGGGGAAGCACTGGTCTCTGGCTTGGTATCGGCTGATAGTTATAAAGTTCGCGATGGAGAAATCTTCGATAAGAGGATAGCAGCAAAAAAAATTGCTATCTATGGACGAAAAGAAGGCGGTACAGAGACAATACAGCTTGATCCCGATCAGCAGATGTCTCAAACACTTACAGAGCAACAAATTTTAGAGCTGGCACGCATCGGAAGACAGATCGAAGAACATTTTGGCTGCCCCCAAGACATCGAATGGTGTTTGGTTGATGATACCTTCTATATTGTCCAGAGCCGTCCGATCACTACATTATTCCCGATCCCTGAAGCAAATGATCAAGAAAATCACGTCTATCTATCTGTTGGTCATCAACAAATGATGACAGATCCCATAAAACCAATGGGATTGTCTTTTTACCTGTTAATTACTCCTGCACCTATGCGTAGAGCCGGTGGGAGATTGTTTATTGATGTTGCACCTAGGCTGGCAACATCTGTCAGTCGGGAAACATTATTAAATACCGTTGGGCCCGATCCGCTCACAAAAGGCGCACTCATGACTATAATAGAGCGAGATTTTATAAAATTGTTACCACCAACTGATCAAACAGCACCAAGTCTAGGTAGAAGTAACATAGATATGCAGGCACAAATTGAAAACAATCCGAACATCGTTGTCGAATTGATTCAAAGTAATCGCGCATCGGTAGAAGAGCTGAAACAGAACATACAGACGAAATCAGGATCGGATTTACTTGATTTTATTTTGGAAGATATCCAGCAATTAAAGAAGATCTTATTTGACCCACGAAGTACGGCTGTGTTTATGTCTGCTATTAATGCTTCATTATGGATCAATGAAAAAATGAATGAGTGGTTAGGTGAGAAAAACGCAGCCGATACGCTGTCTCAATCTGTGCCAAACAATATTACCTCGGAGATGGGTTTGGCGTTAATGGATGTTGCCGATGTCATTCGTCCTTATCCGGAAGTCATTGATTATTTACAACATGTTAAAGATGATAACTTTTTGTATGAATTAGTTAAGTTCGAAGGTGGGCAAGAAGCTCAATTTGCAATCAATGCTTATCTCAATAAATATGGAATGCGATGCGCCGGAGAAATCGATATTTCTAACACGCGTTGGAGTGAAAAACCAATTACACTTGTTCCCATGATTCTGGGTAACATCAAAGCCTTTGAGCCTAATGCCGGCCATCAAAATTTTGAGCAAGGACGCCAGGAAGCTTTGGAAAAAGAACAAGAGTTAATAGAACGATTGAAGCAATTACCGGATGGAGAACAGAAAGCCGCAGAAACAAAACAAAAGATCGACCTCATCCGGAACTTCATTGGTTATCGGGAATATCCCAAATACGGTTGGATTAGCCGCTATTTCGTTTATAAACAGGCTTTACTGAAAGAAGCGGAACAGCTCGTACAAGCGTCGGTCATTTTTGAAAAAGAAGATATATTCTACCTCTCTTTTGAAGAGCTTCACGAAGTCGTACGCACAAACAAACTGGATTATCAGGTTATCAGTGAGCGAAAAAGTGACTATAAATTATACGAAAAACTAACTCCCCCACGTGTTATCACATCTGATGGTGAAATTATTACAGGTGAGTACAAGCGAGAAAATCTCCCTGCCGAAGCTATTGCAGGTCTGCCTGTTTCTTCAGGTGTAATTGAAGGACGAGCACGAGTCATCTTAAATATGGACGATGCTTATCTAGAAGATGGAGATATTCTGGTCACTAAATTCACTGATCCCGGCTGGACACCATTGTTTGTATCCATCAGTGGCCTCGTTACAGAAGTTGGTGGATTGATGACTCATGGAGCTGTAATCGCACGTGAATATGGCTTACCAGCCGTTGTCGGAGTGGAAAATGTCACCAAACTAATACAGGATGGACAGCGAATTCGTGTACATGGGACAGATGGTTATATTGAAATTTTGTAGTTGTTGAAATGGAATGAATACGATAGTTGAATCCAGAAACAAAGGCAGCCGGCCATCTCGACCGGTTGCCTTTGTTTTTTATAAAGCACAAGATCGCAAGAAAGTGGTACAATTTGGTGGTCATTTTGAAATTTATCTTACTAGAGGTGAGAATAGGTTGCTTAGTTTTAGAAACAACTGGATGGAAACATTGTCGCATCTTAATTCGTCATTATTAGTAATCTGTTTGAGGCTTGAGGCACTGCCTTGCTTGTAGACACTGTTAATAGTGGTCAAGGCTATGAAATTCCGAAAGCCCAGACAAATGAGCTGAGAAAGATTATTTATAAAGGTTGAAGCCGTGCATGTCTTTACGGGCATGCCAACGTATAAGCTCGCTTCTTGCAGGTGTATAATACTACCAAATAGTAGCTTAAACAGGAGGTTCAAATGCGATTTCATCGATTCTCTTTTGTGTACGCAGCGGCATTGTTCCTCATATTACTTTCCGGATGTAGTACTGCGCACTCAGATTCAAATGCTTCCGAGGCGCCGCCTTCATCAACAAATAGTTCGGTATCAACAGCTCCGCAGCCTGTAGTCCACGAACAGCCAGCTGCTGATCAGATAACCGACTTGGTTGCTAATATGAGTTTGTCTGAGAAGATAGGTCAAATGGTGTTGGTTGGGATGGACGGTACGGAAGTGCAGCCCGAGATTAGTTCGCTAATAAAGGAACGCCAAGTGGGCGGAATCATTTTATATAGCAATAATATAGTATCCGCATCACAAACGAATAAGCTTGTAAATGAACTAAAGCAGATCAATCATGATGCTGGCGGAAAGCTGCCGCTTCTCTTGAGCGCGGATCAGGAGGGAGGGCGAGTTTCTCGTTTACCAAAGGAAATAACGTCGTTCCCCGCGAGTAAGACCGTTGGCAGCACGAATGACACAAAATATGCTTATCAAGTTGGTGCTGCACTAGGTGAAGCGATGAATGCCGTCGGCCTTAATACCGATTTTGCACCGGTGCTTGATGTAAATACGAATGCCAACAATCCAGTCATCGGCGACCGAGCTTTTGGAACTACTGTAAAAGTGGTCAGCAGCATGGGTGTGAATGAGATGCTTGGAATAAAGTCGCAGGGAGTTATACCCGCTGTTAAGCATTTTCCCGGCCATGGCGATACTTCCGTTGACTCTCACTTCGGGTTGCCAGTAGTCAATCACGATCTTCAGCGACTTCGCTCCATAGAATTCGTGCCGTTTGGTTCAGCAATTAAGGAAGGCGCTCCTATAGTGATGGTCGGCCATATTCTAATGTCTAAACTTGATCCCAATACTCCCGCTTCGATGTCCCGCACTGTCATTCAAAACTACCTTAGAGGTGAGCTGAAATTTGACGGTGTTGTTATCACTGACGACATGACGATGGGGGCTGTAGAAAAGTTTAAGGCGATAGGTCCCGCTTCTGTGCAAGCTGTGTTGGCAGGTTCAGATATTATTCTTGTCGGACATGATTTGACACAGCAACAAGCAGTACTAAATGCTCTAATGACTGCAGCGAAAAGCGGTAAAATTCCGCAATCGGTTATTGATGCCAGCGTATATCGCATCGCAAAGCTTAAGCAAAGCTTCAACTTATCGGATCAACCAACTTCGCTTGCCAATGTGTCTGCGTTGAATCAGCATATCCAAGCTGCCCTGAAAAAATAAAGTGATCGTACTATATGTGAATACCTGAAGGTGCTCGATATTTGTGCGCAAGACGGTATTCACTTTTTTGAAACAGTTATGGACTGATCGTTCCAAAACAAATATAATGCTCTTGAGAGGTGAAAAATATGGCCCGGCCTAGAGAATTCGACCGTGAGCATGTGCTCCAGCAAGCAATGCATTTATTTTGGTCCAGAGGATATGAAGCGGTTGCGATTCCGGATCTACTGAAGCAGACCGGTCTTAGCAGATCTAGTCTTTACGAGTTTTCGTTGATAAGCAATCGCTGTTTATCGAAACTTTAAACCACTACAAGCATATCGGGGACCGTAAACGAGATGTGCTAAGAAACGCGCAGTCGGTTAAGGAAGGGATTCAGAACTATTTTACTCAGCATATCGATATGTCTGTAGACGAAGCTCTTCCTCGCGGGTGCTTTATCACCAATACCGCTGTTTCGCTCGATCAAGCGGACGAACAAGTACGCCGGTTAATTGAGGAAAGATTCGAAGGTCTGGAGAAAGAGTTTTATCTATTGCTCGAGAAGGGTCAACAATCAGGGGAAATAACGCAGGATAAAAATATTGTAGAGTTAGCGCGCTTATTCAATGGCTTAAATCACGGTATTAGTATCATGGCTAGAGTGAACCAAGACCGCCTTGTCCTATTGGATATGGTGAACGCAGCTCTTAAGCTATTGTGATTGAATCGTATTCGAAAGGAGGTAGAATGACTTATGAAAATACTTGTTATTGCATCGCACCCGAACTTGGCGTCATCGCGTGCCAACAAACGAAGATTGACCGAGATACTGAAGGTTCCTGATATAACGGTTCGTCACTTGGACACTGAATATCCGGATTACCAGATTGATGTCGCGAAGGAGCAGAGCCTATTACTCGAGCACGATCGTATCATCTTACAATTTCCGTTCTATTGGTACAGTTGTCCAGCCTTGCTGAAAAAATGGCTTGAGGACGTGTTGATGCGGGGATGGGCTTACGGCCCCGGAGGAGATAAGCTGAAAGGCAAGACGTTCGTGCTTGCCATTACGACTGGCGGCTCGGAAGAAGGATATCAGGCAGGCGGCTACAACTGGTCGTCAATCAGTGAATACACGAAACCACTACAAGCGACAATAACGCGTTGCAACGGTATTTTTGCTCCATCATTCGTGTTGCATGATGTGAGGAACGCTTCGGATGAAGACCTTGAACGGGATGCCCGGCAATATATTGCCTATATTACGGGTCCGCAGGGCAGTGTGTTTCACTAACATGAACGTTCGAGTAATTGAGAAATAGAGGTGATTTGTGATTGAGCATTAAAACTAAAATACTATTAATAGGTGTACTCTTATTCGATATAATTGGTTTGGGTTGGTTTGCTCATTTTTATTTAACTAGAGAATATTCTTTTTGGCACACGAAAAACACTGATTTATCTATAGCTAAGCCATATGGATATTATTTGGGCGAAAGTCTAGACGATGAGGCTTTCAAAGGAAAACCAATGACTAAAATTAATAATGCTATGTATGATTATTTCCAAGTAGATCAAGGCATTGATGTGGCTGTTAATAAAGAGCATAAACTTATTCGCATTGTTCTAAATAGTGATGGTTTGGAAGTTGCTAAAGGAATTAAGGTTGGTTCTCAATTATCCGATGCGATGGAAGTGTTTGGCGGATCTTATTACAAACGGAGAGAAGAGCAGATGTCTGATCCTGTAATAGGCTATGTTGATTGGAAAAAGGACATGACAATAGAGTTTTGGTCAAAGAATGGTTTAATTACCGAAATTCGAATGGATCGTTCATTCGTACAATAAGAAGTTTTTATGATCCTGTTCACCAGTCTTTACTACCGAACATCCGTTTGGTATAGTCGAGTTAATACTAATAATGGACCGGATAAGGGCGAGGAGAGCGGTATGACGAAAACTGTGCATTTATCCGTACGATCGCTGGTCGAATATGCCTATCAAAGTGGAGATATCGAATCAGGCTTTAGATCTGCCACATCACTTCAGGAAGGGACCCGCACACATCGGCAGATCCAACAGCAGTATGGCGAGCAGGATGCAAAAGAGGTCTACGTATCGGCGGAGATTACTCGCGAGGACCTGTTGTTTGTTATAGACGGCCGTTGCGACGGGCTGCTTCAGACGGATGACGGGCTGACCATTGACGAAATTAAATCCTTTTCCGGGCGAGTGCCCGTCCTTATGGAGGAGACGTACCCCGTTCACTGGGCACAGGCGCAGTGTTATGCCTATATGGTTGCGAAGGATCGAGAGCTCGAATCGATGCGCGTTCAGTTGACTTACGTACAAATAGACAGCGGGGAAAGCCATCAATTCGTACGTACGATGACATTTATGGAGCTCGAGGAGTTCCTCCACGATATGGTTAATCGATATTATCCTTACGCCTCGTTAAAAAGCCAACATGCCGAAAAGCGAAATGCCAGCATTAAGGAACTGGGCTTCCCGTTTCCATCGTATAGGGAGGGGCAGCGCAAGCTAGCAGCTTCCGTATATCAGACGGTATCGGATGGGCGCAAGCTGTTTGCAAAGGCACCAACTGGCATTGGCAAGACCATGTCAACTTTGTTTCCGGCAGTGAAAGCGATTGGTGAAGGACTACTGCAGCGTCTCTTTTATTTGACAGCCAGGACGACAACGCGGGCTGCTGCGGAAGAGGCACTTGAGATGCTGCATGAAGGCGGTCTGCATCTACATACCGTTACGCTCACTGCAAAGGATAAGGTGTGCTTTAAAGACGAGGTACGCTGTAGTGCCGAATTTTGCGAATATGCAAAAGGGTATTATGACCGCGTTGGCCCTGCGCTTCTTGATATGCTTGGTAACGAAACAAAGATGACGCGCGAAGTCATCGAGCGTTATGCCCGTAAACACCAGGTCTGTCCATTTGAATTCTCGCTCGATGCTGCCTATGCGGCTGATGCGGTTGTCTGTGACTACAATTATATTTTCGATCCCCGAGTCAACCTGAAGCGGCTGTTCGAGGAGCAGAAACGGCAAACAGCTCTACTCGTAGATGAAGCACACAACCTCGTCGACCGGGCGCGCGAGATGTATTCGGCCGAGCTGCAAAAAGCGGATTTTCTCGAGCTGCAACGCGCAAGCAAAAACATCCGCCCGCTTGTGTATCAATCGGCGAAGGCAGTGAACAAATACTTCATCGCGCTTCGTAAATCGATCGAAGAGAATGACAGTAGCGCAGAAGACGTAGCTGCGGAGCGTGAATTTCCCGATGAGCTGCTTGATCTATTAGAGTCGCTGGTTGGTGCTGTAGAACAACAACTGGCGGTGGGAGATACAGATCCGCTGCTGTCGGACGTCTATTTCGGCTGCCAGCATTTTTTACGCATAGCCAAGCTATACGACGAGCGATATATCACCTACGCTGAAAAAGAACGCAGCGACATCCGGTTGAAGCTGTTTTGCCTCGATCCGTCGCATTTGCTGCGGCAGTATGCTAAAGGCTACCGGGCACAAATTTTGTTCTCCGCGACGCTGTCGCCGCTTCATTATTTCATAGACATGCTGGGCGGAGACGCGGAGACGGATTACTCTGTCGTCATTCCATCGCCGTTCTCACCGGAGCAGCTCGATGTCCGGATTGAACGGCTGTCGACCCGCTATCAGGACCGGGAGCGGACGATGGATCAAGTCGTTCGTTTACTTCACGAGATGGCCAGCCGTCACCAGGGCAATATTCTCGTGTTCTTCCCATCTTACGCGTATTTAAACGGTGTATATGAGCGGTTTATGGATTTGTGGGATAACGAAAAGATAGAGGGTCGTACACTCGTCCAGAGGTCAAATATGTCTGAGGATGAGCGAGAGACTTTTTTGGCCTCATTCGCAACAGGTAATAAAGGCACACTGATCGGGTTCGCCGTCATGGGCGGCATCTTCTCGGAGGGTATCGATTTGGTTGGGGACCGATTGACCGGCGTTGCTATCGTCGGCGTTGGCCTGCCGCAGGTTGGGCCGGAGCGGAATATTATCAAAAATTACTTCGACCACCAAGGGAAAAACGGTTTCGAATATGCCTATGTATTTCCCGGCATGAACAAGGTACTGCAGGCGGGAGGCCGGCTTATCCGCTCGGAACAAGACCATGGAACGCTATTACTCATCGACGACCGATACACACAACCGCAGTATGCCAGACTTCTGCCTCCTGAGTGGCGGAGTATGTTCTGAAAATTGGAAGTTGAAATACGATAGTTAATTGTCGCATGAAAGTCGCATATTCTGCGGCTTTTTTCTTTTCAGTCCAGCGGTGGTGCTGGATTTTTTTATACCTTGCAACAAGAACGTATGTTTGGTGTATAATAAGAACAAACGTTCTTGCGAGGTGGAGCGAATGGAGAAGTTTATTGGCAAAGTTGTGCAGCTTATTTATATCGATCGGAAACGTGAGGTTAGTATTCGGAACGTGCGTGTTATCTCGGTTAAAGGTGGCCAGCTAAAGGCATATTGCTACCAGGCACTAGCCATTCGTATTTTTAATCTTGATCGCATTGTGGACGTTGAAATAGCACGAAGAATAGAGGGGGCTTAAAATGTTAAACGACACGGAGCGTAAGCTGCTGCGGATCCTTTTCAACCGGAACGGCCATCAGAATACACGTATACTTATCCCTGAATTGGCACGTTTAGCTGGCCGGGAAACCGGCCAGATTCGAAAGGCGCTGGAGCGTTTGCATGAGGAACGATTTATTGAATGGGAAAGTGATTATGCAAAGGTCGTCCCAGGATGGCAGCTTTATGCAAAATGAGCACTGTCCACTGATAATGGAGTCGCTTACTCACCATTGATCACAAATTTTTTAATACGTGCTTTAATGGAATCTCTGACGGTGCGGAATTGTTCCATGATTTCTTCTTCCGTACCTGTTGCTTTGGCAGGGTCATCAAATCCCCAGTGCCATTTGATAACATTAGGGTTCATAATGGCAGGGCAGTGTTCATCAGCATGTCCGCAAAGTGTGATGACATACGTAGCACGATTCAATATTTCTGGATTAATAACGTCAGAGCTATTACCGCTAATATCTATACCGGCTTCTTCCATTACTTGAATCGCTCTAGGATTCAATCCATGAGCCTCAAGACCAGCGCTTTTTACTTCGAATTCATCTCCACCAATATCATTCAAAAAGCCATCAGCGATTTGGCTGCGGCATGAATTACCTGTACATAGAAAATAAACGAGTGGTTTGTTAGACATTTTTAAAACTCCTTTAGAATGTAATTTTGATTTGATTTAACCTACAACTTTAAGCCAGAGATAGAGCCCAGATAAAGTAATAAACAGGACTGGTACCGTTAGGAAAATACCCGTTTTAAAGTAAGCTCCCCAGGAAATCTTAACACCTTTACTGGACAGTACATGCAGCCAGAGCAGGGTAGCGAGCGAACCAATAGGAGTGATTTTTGGACCTAAGTCAGAGCCAATCACATTCGCATACACGAATGCTTCATGAAGCACGCCTGTAGAATTCGTATTATCAATTGCAAGTGCATTTATCATTACTGTTGGCATATTGTTCATGATCGAAGAGAGGACAGCGGCTATGAATCCAGATCCAACTGTGGCTACAAATAAGCCTTGATCGCCGACCCATTTAAATACATCGCCTAGTTCATCTGTCAATCCAACATTTCGGAGACCGTATACAACGACATACATCCCGATAGAGAAGGTGACAACTGCCCATGGCGCACCTTTTACGAGCTTCCAGGTATGGATCTCACGACTTTGGCGGGCAAGCAGCAAGAAGATGATAGCTGCAACTCCAGCGATAACAGAAACCGGTACGTTAATGAACTCACTTGTTAAATAAGCGATTAGAAGAACAGCAAGGATAATCCAGGAGATTTTGAATAGTCGCATATCCTTGATCGCATCAACCGGTTTCTTTAATTG
This sequence comes from Paenibacillus sp. J22R56, assembly GCF_056269375.1. Lineage (NCBI taxonomy): Bacteria > Bacillati > Bacillota > Bacilli > Caryophanales > Paenibacillaceae > Paenibacillus > Paenibacillus sp. J22R56. Next base: position 80,668 of record NZ_JBWDNV010000006.1, on the reverse strand, counting down.
TGCCAAGTCATATTGCTTCGGTATGCTTTTCCGGTAGAAGAGAAAGAGCACAAGTAAACTCGCCGCAACAGAGAAGAGGGTAGGAACGATCATACGACTAGCATATTCCGCGAATCCTACGTCAAAAAAGTCTGATGACACGATATTCACCAAGTTACTAACGACAAGTGGAAGGGAAGCTGTATCTGAAATAAATCCACCTGCCATAATAAACGGAAGAATCATGCGTTCATCAAATTTCAACGCGCGGACCATGGCCAGGACAATAGGTGTTAAGATAAGAGCTGCGCCATCGTTTGCGAAAAAAGCAGCAACTGCCGCACCCAATAAAATGACATACACGAACATCAAATGACCGTTACCTTTGGCGGCTCTAGCCATGTGAAGTGCTGCCCATTCAAAGAAACCAATCTCATCAAGAATGAGTGAGATTAGAATAACTGCAACGAACGCTAGAGTAGCGTTCCATACCATTTGAGTTACATCCCACACATCATGAAAATTGACAACCCCAAAAAGGAGTGCGACTACAGCACCGCCACATGCAGACCAACCAATATTGAGACCTTTTGGCTGCCAAATGACGAAAACTAACGTAACTAAAAAAATGATTGATGCGATAGCCAGCATAAAAGCCTCCTGGTTTAAGTACAGCCTTTAACTGCGTTAATTTTCTCTTGCATAGATGGAAGCTGATCGATAAGCTGCTTCAAATAATCTTTATCATCTAAGTTCAAAGAATAGTAAATCCATTGGCTTCGACGCTCCTCGTTAATTAGACCGCCCATTCTAAGTTTTTTCAAATGTTGGCTAATATTAGGTTGAGTAGTTTCTAAAATTTCAACGATATCACAGACACACATCTCCCGATGCCGCAGAAGCGCCATAATGGTCAACCGGGTTTTATCAGAGAGAAGCTTAAGAGTATCGGAGAGTTCCTCAATCGTTTGCAAATTCTTGCCCCCTTTCAGTAACTAGCTTGCTGATCATAGGGTTATTATATACGCGGTTAATTATATAAGTAAATGATTATATTAGTGAATACTAATTTAATCATGAGTTAACAAACGTTAACATTGTGAAAACAAAGAGGGGATACAATAAAAGGCTTCTGCATTGTGCAGAAGCCTCTCTATTCCTTAACATTCTGTATTCGATTCACTTGATCCCGATGTATTTTTTGTGCTGCAGCAATTACTCTTAACAGTTGTTATTGCGATTGGTCTAATAGTTATCTTCTTAGGGGATGGAGTGCAGCAACTGCTGTTTTCATTCATTTCTAGTGACTTGGATACAGAACAGACGCCTGTCTCCGGTAGATGAAGTTTCACTTCACGTGCAGCCTCAAAATCGCCAGCTAATGCTGCCACAACACTGCGAACTTGTTCATATCCTGTAGCCAATAAGAATGTTGGGGCACGGCCGTAACTTTTCGAACCGACAATATAAAAATCTTTTTCAGGCTGACGAAGTTCCGCTTCACCATGTGGACGAACGGTGCCACAACTGTGAATATTAGGATCAATTAAATCAGCCAATTGCGGAACGGATTCAACAGCCGTATCTGCTGCATAACGTAACTCAGAAAGGAAGCTAAAGTCTGGCCTAGCTCCCGTAGCTACAATGATCTCATCAATTTTACCAATAGCATAAGCCTTATCTAATTTTGTTCCATGCAGAGACAAGGTATGAAGGTCTTTCTTTACCTGATCGATAAGAAATGGGGTGTGTACTTGTACATTACCTGATTGTACATAGTGGTTAGCGAGCGTGCCTAGTGCCCCGCGTGCCGGAAGACCATCGTTTTCTCCTCCGCCAAAGGCATCCGCGACTTTATGCTTCCTTAGCACCCAATGTATTGTTGTTTCAGGGATCTCTATTTTCAATTCATTCAATAAGGTAAGTGCTTGTATAGCGGAGTGGCCACTACCAACAACAACGATGTTTCTCCCTGCATAACGTTCTTTATACACACCTAAAATATCTGGAATACCATACTGAATGTGATCTTTATAATCGATTTCACCGTCTGCAGGAAGACCACTCGTGCTCATCGGGTTAGGTGTAAGCCATGTTCCCGTGGCATCTATAACTGAAGAAGCCTCTATACGGAATAATTTGCCTTTTTGCTTATATTTAATAATAAAAGCGGAAAGATTCCGGCCGGCTGTCTTCATTTTATCAAATCCTTTTCGATAAATGGCTTTAACCGTTGCATTAAGATAAATATGGGGGTGTAATTGCTTCAATTGTGCTAGTGGTAACAGATACTCATTTACTAATTCTTGCCCAGTAGGCATATAATCTTTAGCTGGAGATTGCCAACCAGTCTCTTGAAGAAGCTCCTTTGCAGCTGAATCCATGTTAAACTCCCAAGGGGAAAACATTTTTACATGTTTCCAACTTAGTACAGAGGATGCGATCTGAGTACCTTTTTCGAATAAAATAAAAGGCATGTTTCTCTTTACCAGCTGAGCAGCAGCAGCTAACGCTACTGGACCTCCACCTATAATAGCTGTAGGCAATTGTTTATTCATGTTTCAATTCCTCCTCAATATTTATTTGCATTTTGCAAGTATAACCCAAAATGTAAGCCTCCATTATTTTGGAGGCACACAACATTCTGGTGATTTTTGCATTGCATCATTAAACAATTCAATGGAGCGTAGTACCGTTTCTCGTTCAAATTCACTCATTGTTGAAAGGACACCATTAAGCTGAGCATTTACGGTAAGATTAATAGCATTTTCAACATTTAATCCTTCAGGCGTTAGTGACAAAATATTAATACGATTATCAGAAGGATGGGGGGTTTTCTTTAATAATCCTTTTTCAGACAATGTTTTAACCTGCCTGCTGAAAGTTGTGATGTCCATTCCTAGAGCACCTGCAACATCCTGCATGGAGGGATTATGCTGTCGATTAACTTCATATAGGATGTGACTTTGTACTAGCGATACCTCTTGACCGCAACAGGAATCACAGCATTGTTCATTTAACAAACCGAAATTTCGGGACATGATCTGAAACATATTCCTCACATTTTCCATTTGCATGACCTCCTGAGTTATTTATAACATTATTATTTGCAGTTTACAAGTATATATGTATAATCGATTTTATAACACAAGCAGGAGGGAAACTAATGTCTGAGATACTCGTGAGGTGCGCAACTCCATCGGATTTACAGAGGATTCTAACCATATACAATCAAGGTATTGACGATCGTATTGCTACTCTAGAAGTTGAACCCAAAGACACAGTCTACATGGAAGGTTGGTTCAATAATCGTAGTGAACGGTATTCTGTACTTGTTGCTATTAAAGAAGATGCAATTGTGGGTTGGGCATCCTTAAATAAGTATTCTCCACGTTCCGCATATGATGGTGTAGCTGAATTGTCGATCTATATTGAAAGAGAACATAGAGGACAGGGTGTTGGAAGTATATTACTAACTGAACTTGAAGAAACTGCTTTACGTAATAGTTTTTATAAGATTGTTCTTTTTACTTTTTCATTCAACTGTAAAGGACAAGGATTATACCGTAAACAAGGATATCGAGAAGTTGGAATCTTTTATAAACATGGTATTATAGACGGTAATTTTGTTGATGTCATGGTAATGGAAAAGATACTGTGACAAGAATTTCTTTACAATCACTTGGTTACCTTCGTTTAAACAATCTTGTAACATTTATCGGCGATGCCGCGCATTTGGCACCTCCTGCTGAGGATGGAGTTAATCTTGCCATGCTCGATGCTATGCGATAACCAAGGTTTATCATCTCCTTAAGCAATTCTTTGATTAGTCCTTTTTAATGCCGGTTATACAATAAATGACAATACCCAAGGTTGAAAGGAGAGATTCGTAATGAGTCAAAGATTAGATAATGAGGAACAAAGAGGAACGCCAACCGAAGGAATGCTACTCGCGGGTAAGACGGCGCTAGTAACGGGAGCAGGATCGGGAATTGGCAGGGCAGCCGCACTAAAACTCGCTCAGGCAGGTGCGAATGTCTGCCTTTTCGATTTGGTCGACGAGCGTACTGAGGACGTCGAGGAAGAGATTCGAGCCATGGGCCGGGAAGCCGAATTTTATGACGTTGATGTGTCCGATCCTGGCAGAATGGAGAGTGCTATTCGTGCCGCGGCAGAGCGCTTCGGCTGTTTTGATGTCATATTCGCCAACGCTGGGGTCAACGGCACGCTCGCTCCGATCGAGGATTTAACGCCTGAGTCATGGAACGAGACGCTCGGGATCAACCTGAGGGGGACGTTCCTAACGGTCAAATATGCAGTTCCTCATATGAAAACAAAGGGGGGCAGCATTGTCATAACAAGCTCAATCAATGGTAACCGGAAATTTTCTGGCTTCGGCATGTCTGCCTACAGTGCCTCTAAAGCCGGGCAAGTAGCCTTCGCCAAGATGGCCGCACTAGAGTTAGCCCGTTACCGTATTCGCGTTAACGCAATCTGCCCTGGGGCAATCGAGACGAATATCGGTGAGAACACCAATAGTACGAAGGCGGTAGACAAAATCCGAATCCCGGTTGAGTATCCGGAAGGAGCACAACCACTTGAGCACGGCCCGGGGAAGCCAGAGCAGGTGGCCGATTTGGTTCTGTTCCTCGCTTCCGCTCAGTCCAGTCACATTACTGGCACGGAGATTTACATCGACGGAGCTGAGACACTCCTGTAGGTTATGGCTAATATTTCGAACATCATAATGGCAGCTGATCCTCTTGATCAGCTGCCATTTTTTATTGCAGTAAAGTGCAGCTATGCTCACTGATAAATACATTTTTCAAAATAACTGATTGAATGATATCGGAGTTAGGTTAATAATTTATATTTAATATACAAATTATGATGGAGGTGTCTTTTAAATGAAAAGCCTGTTTCCAAGGAAATCCAGAATGATGAAAGGGTTAACCCTATTTCTAGGCGTTCTCCTCTGTACTGCGATGCTATTTCCCATCACAGCAAGTGCAGCCTATTACAACACATACAGCACAGTCGCAACACTCAACAATGCAAATGGATGTTACGCCACACAAGGATTTGCTGTAGGATCTTCGTATGTTTATTCGGTAAAAGTGAACAGCAGTAATATGAAAGCGGTTATTTACCGTACCAAGATGAGTGACGGATCCACTACACTCATGAAGAACGGGGATAACGGAACAACGTATGCTACATACCTCGGCCATGCTAATGATGTAGTTCTCAGTTCCATTGGCGGAAAATTTTATATGTTTGTTGTCACGATGAACGCCGGCAGTATGAGTCTTGTGAAGCTGAAATATGTGGGCACAACCTTTTACAAAGTTGGTCAATACACGATCAAATACAATGGGGCCAACAAAGCTATGTCAGGTGTGAAAATTTCGAGCAAAGACGCGAATAAAATTAACTTTCTCTTCAAATCCGGCCTGGGACTTTACAGGGGATCGATCCCATTGACTGCAAACAGCGGGACCATTAAAGTAACCAACAGCTTCAACCTAAATATTAAAGAGGCAAAGGTTAATGGAAGTACAATATCCAACATCACCTCATATGCATCTCAAGGTCTCGGCTACAGTAACAATACCATTTATGTTCCATTAACTTATAAAAACGTCAGCGTCGTACTCGTTTATCGAAATGTATCTAAGGCCGCAGGTACAATAAAGGCAGATAGCAATCTATCTTTCCGCATTACTTCAGCTGCTTATTCTGACCTGTTTGAGATCGAAGGTGTCGGTATCGCAAATGGGGGTAAACTTTGGTTCAGCACCAATCGAAGAACCAAGCCAGGTGATACCGCTCACGATGGTGTGCACTATTTTAACGGTTACAGCCTAAGTTAAATCTTGTAAGATTCCTTATAGTTTGAGATGATTGCATTAACTTAAGATCTGAAAATACATATGCAATGAAATGGAGGGCATTACGTTGCACCACGTAGTTTGGGAAAATCTTATTATTCAAGTTTTAATAGCAGGTGTTATTCTGTCTTTACTCATTTGGGGTCTAGTTAACATGATAAAGCTAGTAACGAAGTAATAACATGTGGCGTATGTGGCTAAGATGGTAAGGGATTTAGGAGAAAATATTATTACGAAGGAGACTTGTCCGTATGCCACAAGGCAAGTGGTTTCGCATTGGTTATGGTATTATCGTTGTCTTATTGATTGCTTTTTTGGCTTCCAAAGTCAATTTCGTGTTCGATCCGATTGGTAAAGTGCTGGCCGCGTTGTTCGTGCCATTGCTCATCTCGGGCATGTTCTATTATTTGTTCCGCCCGTTCGTGAGGGTCCTCTCGAAAAAGCTGCCGAAGACACTCGCCATTCTACTGGTCTACATCGGCGCGATTGGCGTCTGTTACTTGTTCTTCTGGATGATCTGGCCTCCAATTCGGAACCAGTCCATTACACTAGTAAACAACTTTCCGCAGATCGTTGATTCCGTACGAACTTGGCTAGAGTCCGTGCAGCAGCACGAGTGGATAAAGGAAATCGGGCAGAAGGACGCTCTTTCCTCGGAAAATCTGACGAACAAGCTGACCGGATCGCTGGATGAACTGCTTAATTCCGTCGTCGGAAGTGTACGTGGTATCTTTAATCTGATTATGAATTTCTTCTTCTTGCTTGGTCTTGTTCCTTTCATGATTTATTATTTGCTGAGCGAAGGAGATAAGCTCCCCGGCCACATTCTGCGAATGCTGCCGGAGCGTTATCATCGTGAGGTGAGTGGTGCACTGAAGGATATTGATGCGTCGATCGGCCAATTCATCCTGGGTAAAGTGCTCACGTCGCTGCTTATCGGCGTACTGACCTTCATCGGGTACCTGCTGATTGATATGCCTTATCCGCTGCTGCTGGGCTTAATTGCCGCCATTACGAACTTTATTCCATATATTGGTCCGTTGATTGCCTTTATTCCAACGGCTGTCGTAGCGCTTACTGTCTCTCCAATGACGGTACTGCTGGTCGGCATCGTGCTTGTCGTCTCTAACCAGATTGAAGCGAACTTAATCGGCCCACGGATTATTGGCAAGCAAATGAACGTTCATCCGTTCACCGTCATGCTGCTTGTCATTGGTGCCAGCTCAATTATTGGAGCTTTCGGGATGATCATTGTTGTTCCTGTCTATGCAATCATCAAGATCATTGCTGTAAGGACTTATGGTTTCCGCAGGAATAACCGCATCCCGCCGAAAGATCCGCTAGCGGAGGTTACCAAGCACCAATAGTGGTCATATAACTGCATTAGGTTTATAGCTGTCCGCTTGCCGGATGGCTATTTTTATTTCCGAACAAAATTCCTCTACTTCATCTTTTCCATCTCACTGAGCATGATATCGTCAACGAATAGGTTTCCCGTTTCACCATGACACGAGCAGGGTATATTTCTATAAAATTGACGAGGAATGCGAGTGTGAGTATCTATGGATTACGCATTAATTTCGTTGAAGCTCATCACGGGTTTCTTCGGTCTATGGTTCATGACAAAGCTGCTCGGGAAGAAAGAAATCTCCCAACTAACGCCGTTCGACTTCGTTTCATCGCTTATGCTAAGTGAACTCGTCGGCAATACGATTTACGATCGTGAGATACATTTTGTGAAGCTCGTTTACGCCCTTGTATTGTGGACGGCGTTGTCGCTTGCTTTGGAAAAGGCTGTTCAGCTTATGCCGCGGTTGTCGGTTCCGCTAAGCGGCAGACCGGATATCATCATCCGCAGCGGTGAGATCGACGTTAAAGCGATGAAGCGAAATCGGCTGGATATGCATCAGGTCAGCATGCTGCTTAGAGAGCAGGGGGTATTCACCGTGCGCGAAGTCGCATTTGCGGTACTAGAACCAAACGGCAGTCTTAGTGTGATGAAAAATCCCAGCCAAGAACCTCCAACTCGAGCAGAGCTGCGGGTGCAGGAGCCGGCAGCCGGGCTTCCGCGCATTCTTATTGAGCAGGGCACGCTGCAGCGTGACGAGCTTCGTGAGATCGGCCGCAGTAAGGAATGGTTGCTTTCGCAGCTCCAGGAACAAGGCGTCGATCTCATCAAGTCCGTCTATTATGCCGAATGGTCGGAGGAAGATGGCCTGCATATTCAACTGAATGAGGCAACAGGTTAAGGCGATTTATACCAGTATTGATGACGAACCTGTACATTGTCCCAACGCACACCGCCGCATATAATGTGGTGGAGGTGGAATCGATGGAGATAAAATCGATTGCCGAAGTCGTGCTAGAGCGTCATATTGAGCGAATAATGCGCCGATGTGACACCGAACGGGCGATGCTGACTCTAATCGATAAAATGCAGCCAAGTGAATATGTGGAGGGCTTGAGGCTTAAACATACAGAAAACCTGGTAAAACACTCAGCAGCACTTGCACAATTACAGGATGAAATGCGAGAGAAGTTTGGACGCGTCTTTTAATGAGTCATTGAATAGGGAACAAACATAAAGGTTCTAATTCTCCGTTATGGAGAGTTAGAACCTTTTTAAATGGTGTTGCCTTCCAGGCGAAGAACTTGATATATTTGATTCGTTATATGAGTTTGATTGTCAGATTACATCCTAACTGGACAAGGAGCACTGATATATGAATATTGACCTTTCTGGAAAAGTAGCCTTGGTGACGGGAGCGACGGGAGAACTCGGCCGTGTCATCGCTCGTTCGCTCGCCGAAAGCGGAGCAGATATCGCTTTGCATTACCATAGCAACGAAGCCAAAGCAGCTGAATTAAAGAGCGAGATAGAGGCGTTTGGGAGACGCGCCATTGCCGTCAAAGCCGACGTAACGAAGCAGGATTCCATTGAAGCGTTGAAGCAAACCGTCGAAGCAAGCCTGGGTCATGTGGATATCGTCGTAGCGAATGCGGTTGTGCAATACAAGTGGACTTCTGTACTGGAACAGCCGGCAGAAGACTATGCGAGCCAATTCGAGTCCTGCGTCATGCAAAGCGTTTACCTGGCTAAAGCCTTCATTCCGGCTATGATTGAGAAGAAGGGTGGACGCTTTATCGGTATCAACACGGAGTGCTCGATGCAGAACTTCCCGAATCAATCGGCTTACGTGGCAGGCAAAAGAGGTATGGACGGCGTATATCGCGTGCTCGCGAAGGAAGTCGGAGAACATCAAATTACCGTCAATCAGATCGCACCAGGATGGACGATCAGCGAACGCGAGCGCACGAATGGCATGGATGAAAGCAAAGATTATATCAAGAACGTTCCACTCAAGAGACGCGGCACCGATCAAGAGATCGCGAATGCAGTCGCTTTCCTAGCTTCGGATTTAGCCAGCTTTATCACAGGAGCTTATATACCCGTCAACGGTGGGAACGTTATGCCAACGATTTAATTTAGCTACATAGATCTGTTTGAAATAAACGAAACAGCCGATCGAATCGATCGGCTGTTCTATTTTGAGCATTTTCAAGTTTAAATAAGGTCCTGTCCGTTCTCATTCTCTGTATAGATAGAGATCAGCACAATTGCCGTTTCTTCACCAATATTTCGTACTAAATGAGGCGTACAAGCATTCCAACTAAAGGAATCGCCTTCTCCGAATTCAGCTCCGTCTTCTCCTTGCTCCGCATATATTCTCCCTTTAATAACGACATGGACTTCCTCGCCTTCATGCGCATGGGGGGAAGCTCCAGTCGAAGCACCCGGAGGGAAATTTACGATATTCATCCGTACGTTCTTAGTGGAGCTTAAGTGTTCCACCATTAGATGCTCTGAACCACTTGTTGTAATGGTACGTTCGTCTTTCCGAACAATCTGCATCCGCTCTTCTTTCTTTAAAAGCAAATAGGCGAGTGGAACCTTCAAAGCTTGTGCGATATTTTCCAGTGTTGCAATCGAAGGGGAAGTTTTATTCGTTTCAACCTGACTCATAAATCCTTGGGACAGGCCCGTTGTTTCGCATATTTGAGCGATTGTAATATTCTTTCGCTTCCGAATCGCTCGGATTGTAGAGCCAATGTCCATCCTGATCACACCTCTAAAATATTTGTAATATAAATGTTAATTTCATATTATCAATTTTCCTGTTGACAAGTCAATGAAACTCAAGTTAAATTACACATACGGAAATTATATTCTTATTACTAATATTTTAGAGGAGTGAACTGAATGATTAAAGTGGTTTCCATTATTATGCGAGTGGTGCTGGGCATCATATTTGTATTTCACGGTGTAGATAAGTTTCAAATGGGACTTAGTAATGTAGAAGCGTGGTTTAGCTCAATAGGTATCCCGGGGTTTTTGGCTTATGTCGTAGCACCAGTTGAACTCGTTGGTGGCATCATGTTGATTGTAGGGTTGTTTACTCGTTATGTATCGGGTTTGCTTGTTGTGATACTCCTCGGTGCTATTATTACGGCAAAATTATCGGTCGGGCTTCTTGGTAACGGTCAAATGGCCGGCTATGAGTTGGATCTTGGATTTATCTTAGTTTTGCTGTATTTGGTGGTTGCCGAAACGCCGCTCTCGATCGACCGGCTATTTATGAACAAACGAAATGCCTAATTCATAAGAGACGGAGGGGTTAGAATGAGTTATTCGTATGACATTCACATGCCGGCTAATTTGGAGCCAGGCAAGAAATATCCAACTATTTTCACTTTGCACGGCAAAGGGTCAAATGAACGTAATATGTTTGGTTTAGTCGCACCGTTAGCTGAAGAGTTCATTATTATTGGAATCAGAGGAAATTTGCCGCTTGGTGCTGGGTATCAGTATTACGATTTGAAAAGCTTAGGAAACCCGATTCGGGAAATGTTCGACCAGGCGGTTAAAGATCTCGAAACATTCATTCATTATGCGACGGAGACCTATCCGATCGATTCTGACAAACGTTATATGCTCGGCTTTAGCCAAGGGGCAATCCTATCCATTACGCTTGCGCTTACGATGGGGAAACAGTTAAAGGGCATAGTAGCGTTGAACGGTTATATTCCTGAATTTGTGAAAACGGAATATATACTTCGAAGTTTGAAGGACGTTTCCGTATTTGTCTCACATGGAGAATATGACTCCGTGTTCCCGGTTCGTATCGGGCACGAGACAGCAGCCTACTTAAACGACCAAACGAATCGATTAACTTTCAATTTATATCCAACGGATCACGGCGTTTCGGAAGAGAACCAAAGTGATTTTATACAGTGGATTAAGACCGATTCCGATTTAAACCTAATTAAGGAGTGAGAACTATGATGCCATCGTATTTTTTCGCACACGGAGCACCATCAATCGTACTTGAGGATAACGAATACACAAAGCTGCTTAAGCAATTTAAAGACCATATGCCAAGACCAAAAGCGATTGTTCTTTTCTCCGCTCATTGGGAAGAATCGATACAGATGGTTAGCGCTGCAAGTACGTATGAAACGATTTATGATTTTGGAGGTTTCCAAGACGAGCTTTATCAGATGACTTATCCTGCCCAAAGTGACCAATCCTTAGTGGAGCAGATTCAAAAATTATTTTCTAAGCATGGTATTGAGAACGTTCGAAATGAAGAAAGAGGCTTGGATCATGGGGCATGGGCTGTCCTAAAATTACTATATCCCGATGCAGATATTCCGGTCGTAGCTCTATCCGTAAATCGTTATCTGCCTAATGAGCAGCAGTATCAAATTGGCAAGGCTTTGGCTGAGCTTCGAGAGCAGGATGTACTTATTATCGGAAGCGGAGGAACCGTTCATAATTTAAGAAATTTAAACTGGCGGTCTGAGGGAATTGACGAGTGGGCGGAGCAATTCGACAACTGGATTCAGAATAAGTTGGAATCTTGGGATACGGAAGCTTTGTTTAAATACCGTGACCTCGCTCCTCATGCTCAAGAGGCTGTCCCAACAAGTGAACATTTCATTCCGCTGCTTCTTGCCATGGGAACGGGTGACACCAACCGTAATGCGAAGCTTCTTCACCGAAGCTACCAGTACGGTAATCTAGGCTTGAGCTGCTGGCAATTTAATTAAGATCTAAAATCAGAAGCCGCATAAATTGCGGCTTTTTTTATAACGAATAAAGTTGACAACCCATTATCCTAGTGTTAGGATAATAATATCCTTAATTGAGGATATCGAGAAAGATCGTAAGGAGTGATTAAATGGGGGATCAAGAGGATCAAAGCCAATTGGACTTACGACTATTCCGTATCTGGATGAAAGCTAATACAGCATTATCTGAGAATATTCTGAAGGATATCGAAAGTTATAACTTAAATCATGAGTACTTTATGATTCTTGAATTTCTGTATAGTAAGGGTCCACATCCTGTTCAAAAAATCAGCGAAACACTCTCCATACCTAGTGGAAGCATTACCTACGTGGTAAATAAGTTGGAAAGACTCGGCTTGGTGGAGAAACAACAAAACCCTAATGATCGAAGAGCTTTTCATGTGATACTAACTCAAAAAGGCGAAGAGCAATTTAATGAAATCTTCCCTAAACACGTATCCACGATCTCTCATAATTTATCTTTTATCAGTAATGAAGAAAAAACAGTGCTCATTGATTTGTTAAAGAAAATTGGCCTTGGAGCACAAGGCTTAAAGTAATCGTGAGCTGTTGGCTCTCAATGAGGCAACAAGCTCTTTTTACAGGCTAATAATCTTAAATTAAAGATTGTTAATTTAAAGATATATAAACTAATAGTTTCGATTGGGTATGAGAAAGCTAAAATTGAATTGGAGGAACGGTCAATGAATGAATTAAAAGGAATCCACCATGTAACGGCGATTACGAGCAGTGCAGAGAAAAATTATGAATTTTTCACTTATGTTTTAGGAATGCGATTAGTTAAGAAAACAGTCAACCAAGATGACATTCAAACTTATCACTTGTTCTTCGCAGATGATAAAGGCAGCGCCGGTACGGATATGACCTTTTTCGATTTTCCGAACATACCAAAGGGTGTTCATGGCAATAATGAGATCTATAAAACTTCATTCCGAGTACCAACTGATGCAGCACTGGACTATTGGGAAAAGCGCTTTGATCGTCTAGCTGTTAAGCATACTGGAACTCAAGAGCTGTTTGGTAAAAAAGTATTATCATTCGTCGACTTTGATGATCAGCACTATCAGTTGATTTCCGATGAAAACAATGTAGGTATCGCATCCGGAATACCGTGGCAGAAGGGACCTATTCCATTAGAATTTGCAATTACTGGCCTCGGCCCTGTCTTTGTTCGAATCGCTCAATTTGATTATTTGAAAGAAATGTTGGAGAAAGTTCTGTTATTTAGAGAAATAGCCAAAGAAGGATCTTTTCATTTGTTCGAAATGGGCGAAGGTGGTAATGGAGCTCAAGTCGTGGTGGAGCATAATGTTGTGCTTCCTCCAGCCAAACAAGGCTTCGGCACTGTTCACCACACCGCATTTCGCGTAGCAGATCGCAGCGTGCTGGAGGAATGGATCAATCGTCTAGAAACCTTCAGAATTCCATCCTCGGGCTATGTTGATCGCCACTTTTTCGAATCATTGTACGCCAGAGTAGCTCCTCAAATTTTGTTCGAGTTTGCGACAGATGGCCCAGGGTTTATGGGTGATGAATCTTACGAAACACTTGGCGAAAAATTATCACTGCCTCCATTCTTAGAACCGCAGCGTGAGCAAATTGAACAGTTAGTTCGCCCGATTGATACGGTAAGAAGTACACGGGATTTGGTGAAGGAATAAGATTCAGTTATTAAGAGTACGGCAGCCGTTCACTATGAACGGCTGCCGTTTTCTCTACTATAAGGAGTATAGTTGAAAAAGGAACCTATATCTAAATCTCGAATATCTAAAGTAATCGGAAACTAAAAATGTGATGAAAGATAGGAGTTAGATACGATGATAAAAGGTTTCGGAGGCATTTTTTGGAGAACGAACAATCTTGAGGTTACAAAAAAATGGTACAGTGAAGTGTTGAAGCTTGAAATCGACAATTGGAATGGGACTATCATTAAAACTCAATCAGAAAATGAAACGATCTTTTCTTTCTTTACCGAGGAGGACAGTTATTTTCCAACAGATCAACAAGTGATGTTAAATTTCCAAGTACATAATCTAGACGAGACTATTCAGCATCTTGAACATATTGGTGTACCTCTTGCAAAGAAAATGGAGATTAGTGAATTTGGTAAGTTTGTTTGGATTGAAGATCCTGACGGTCGACTGGTCGAGCTTTGGGAGAAATAAGAAGTAAGAAATAAGAAGTTATCAAACAGAATGGAGTGGGAGATTTGATTGTAACTTATGAGGAGATCACCAGGAAAGGCGTTGGGATACGAAATGAGGATGCTATCATTTCTCATCCCCGTGCTAATATGTATGGAGCATTGGACGGAGTATCTTCCTTGGTCCCTTATGTGAATGCCGAAAAGGAAACCGGTGGCTTTATTGCTGTTAATCTTGCCAAAAGCTATTTCGAATCCCTTACTGAGCCCGGAAGTTTAAAGGATCATTTGGCTGAGGTGAATGATCTGCTCAGGGAACAAATGAGACTCGCAAATATTGATCTCCATAAAAAAGAAAAACTTTGGGGAACAGCTGTGGCAATCATTCGTATTCTGGATGATGGTGTGGAGTTTATACAGACTGGGGATTGCATGATTCTAGCGGTGTATGAGAATGAGGAGGTTCGCCCATTAACTTGGAAGCAAGTATCTCACTTAGAAGCTCCAGTATTGGCTAAATGGCAGGACGGAATAGATAAAGGTATAAATAACCAGAAAGATCTTCATGAAACCGTTATTGATAGGATTAAAAACAATCGCTATCAATCAAATACGGATGGAGGCTACGGCGTATTAAATGGGGAAAAGGCAGCCGTTCGCTTTTTCGAATACGGGAAAATTAATCTGACTTGCTTAAAACATATTATTTTATTGACGGATGGGATGTTCTTGCCTACAACAATCGTGCCCGAACAAACCTCGTATTGGAGCTTTGTTGCGCATACAATATTGAACAAGGGTTTAACGCTTTATACGCAAGAGTTAATAGATCTTGAAGAAAGTGATCCCGAATGTATGGATCATGTCCGATTTAAGAAATCGGATGACAAAACCGCAATTGTTATTCATTTCTAATTGGATAAGCTTGTATTCTATTTTCTCATCAACCTGAATAACCTTATATAGAACAGAATACTCCTCATGGGAGAGGAAGGTCCGGATGAAGAGTCATCTTATCAGGATCGGAGGAGATAGCATGAGCTTCCTGGAGATTGTCGCCTTGCTCACGCTTCTAATAAAGATCATTGAGTTGACTCAAAAAAAGGACTAATGTTTTGTTCAGAAAAGGGAGGAGCTTATTAAGCTTCCTCCTTTTTAGTTTGTCTTGAGTGAAATCGACATATCCTGCCAAACGAATAAGCCTTTACTCACATTGCTGGATTTAGTAAATCCTGCTAGCATTTTATAGAATGGGCTTGGATGAAGTGACGATGAAAGGAGATGATTACACAATTTGACATTGAACTTACAACCACGAATAGCAAAGGAGAATTGGTAGCACATAAGACTAATAAATAAGTAAAGTGAGGGAATTTACTTGGAAAAGAGAATAGGACAAATCAACAGCGGTTTCTCCGAAACAGGGCTGCGCAAAATGCGTGACGTGCTGGCAAGACATGTCGAATCCGGGAAGATCCCAGGGCTCGTTGCCTTGGTCAGCCGGTACGGTGAAACGCACGTCGAAGCAATCGGTACGATGAGCCACGATGGCAGTTCGCCAATGGTTCGGGATACGATTTTCCGGATGGCCTCAACATCCAAGCCGGTATCGATCGCGGCCGCGATGATCCTGCTCGACGAGTGCAGGATGCGGCTGGATGACCTGGTACAGACCTGGCTGCCGGAACTCGCCGACCGGCAGGTTCTGAAGAAGATCGACGGCCCGCTGGACGACACTGTGCCTGCGCGGCGCCCAATCACTGTAAGGGATGTGTTGACCTCTACATTTGGGCTTGGCATGGATATGACATCACTGGGTACTCCAATCATGGGCAAGATCTTTGAACAAGGGCTTACGCCCGATCTGCCGGTTCCAATGCCCGAGCCGGATGAGTGGATGCGCCGCCTTGGCACACTTCCGCTTATGCATCAGCCCGGAGAGCGCTGGCAGTACCACATCAGTAACGATTTACTCGGCGTACTCGTCGCCAGAGTCACGGGCCAGTCGTTCGAGACGTTCCTGCGAGAACGCATTTTCGAACCTCTGGGCATGAAAGATACTGGTTTCCATGTGCCCGCCAACAAGATCGACAGGCTGCCGCCCCTCTATGCACCCAACCCGCAGAACGGAGAGTTCCTCGTGTGGGACGAAGCCGAAGGAGGTCGTTACAGCCAACCTCCAGCATTCCAAGGCGGAGGTGGCGGTCTGGTCTCTACCGTTGATGATTACCATGCCTATTACCGGATGCTGCTCAATCAAGGGATGCATGGAGGCGAACGAATCTTGTCTCGTCCTGCTGTCGAGCTGATGACCACCAACCGCCTCACGCCAGAGCAACAAGCCGCCCGGCACGCTATGGCCACTAACAATGTTCATATCTCATTCGGCCAAGGTCAGCACGGCGGCTGGGGCATGGGGATGGCGGTGCGCACCTACCGCGGTGACTACGCCTCCATCGGTCAGTTCGGTTGGGATGGGGGAAGCGGAACTTCAACTTACGCCGATCCGGACAAACAGCTCACCGGAATCCTGCTTACTCAAGTCGGGATGTCCACGCCGGATTCAGCACGGCTTATTCACGACTTCTGGACCACGGTCTATCAGGCAATCGAAGACTGATAGACTCGCGGGGGCCATTCGTCCCCATACCTCCGACTGACTTACAAACAGTAGTAGTTGTGATATCCTAATAATTACCAATAAAAACCAATCTTATTGAAAAGGAAAGGAAGCCCTGATGGATATCGGATTTATGGACTGCATCGCGAACTTTCATACAAATCCGAGAGACACGGAGAACAAGGAAGGACTATTTCAATGCCATTCCCATCAATCCGCAGAGCTCACCCTCCTAATTAAAGGAGAAGGCTATTATGCCGCTGGGGAACAGAACGTTGAAACGCTTCCCGGAGATCTTCTGTTAATTCCAGCGAATTTGAAGCACAGCTACGTTTGCATCAACGCGTGGGAAGGTTATTCACTGCACATCTACGATCAGAACATCCCCGCTTACTGCCAGTATTTGATGTCGCATGCTTTCACTCAGCGGCAAGGTCCGATCCTGAAAGCGTCTTTGACTCCTGGAGCAGTCGAGCGAGCCTTAGCCGCCATGCATCAGATTGAGGAAACGTGCAAGCGGAAAGAGCAGACTGAATATTCCTATGATTTGCTTCGCAATGCGCTGGAAACGCTTCTGCTGACTTACCATACTGGAGCCTGTGACAAGGCAGTAAAAGTCTCCTCGGAACATCCAGAGGAGCAATTGATTGAGGAAGCGCTGAAAGAAATCCACCAAAACTACCATATGTCTCTGAAAGTATCGGAATTAGCAGCGAGCCATTACTTGTCTGAAAGTATTTTCCGCAAAAAATTTATTAAACATGTCGGCGTGTTGCCTAAACAGTACATTATTACTTTGAGAATTGATGAGGCCAAGCGGCTGCTGCTCACCTCTCGTAAACCCGTTGAGTTTATTGCTTCCGAAGTCGGCTTCAGCTCTTCCAGCCGTTTTCACGACTTGTTCGTCAAACATGTCGGCATGACGCCGATGGAGTGGAGGCGAAGTGGAGAACGCTGATGCACACAAATAGGCATGAAAGGTCCTAGTTAATAGGGCCTTTTTTTTGTTTATTAAAGCTGCCCAAGGCCTCCTGACATTAGGTGGAAAATGAATATAACTGTTTTCAACCGTCGAATAGGAAACGATTCCATCCGCTTTCAGAAGTGTTTGAAAGCGTTTTTATGAACTTGGTTCTGGAATCGTTCGCTATAATAGGGAATACTCCGGAAGCGATTCATTGTCCGGAGAAGATACCCTAGACGGGAGGAACTGCATGAACCTCTTGAGTAGACGCAGAAGAATATCAGGTCTTTGTATAAGCACTGTGCTAGGAGCCGTTATGCTCGTCTCAGGCTGCGGCACCTCAACTCCCGGCCTGGTGGACCGGCTGAGCGCCGGAGATGTGCAGGATATGCAGCAACTGATACCAGATGCGCAGATCAAGTACAATAAGGACAAAATTTTCCACGTTTTAGGCGGATGGCCTAAACCCCCGCTGTATCAAGGTAATCCGTTTGGTTCCGGAGGAATCGGGGATACCAACAACCGCTACATGTATGAAGGACTATTCTACTTTATCCGGTCGATGAACAATGTGTACAACCGTCTAGCGGAATCCTCCGAGGATACTGATCTTACGACAACCGTACATCTGCAGCGAAACGTAAAATGGCATGACGGAGAACCTTTTACGAGCAAGGATGTGTGGGGGTATTACCGGCTAAACAACGGGGCTGAGGTGACGAAGTATTTGACCTCAATTGATACTCCGGACGATTATACCATCGTTTTTCACTGGATGAACCCTGCACCGTATCCAGAATTGAGAAAGCTGCTTCTCGCCCAAGACCTTCAAGGCCAAATTCCTTATCACATCTACAAGAAATACGTGGATAAGGCTGACGCTTTGCTGCAAGAAGCGAAACCGCTTACAGACAAATCCAAGGACGGACCCTTCAACCTTGATATTACAGAGGAGCTTAGTAAAAAAATTGCTCTGAACTGGAATGAGTTCACCCGTTCAGGCCCGGCGATACCAGTAGGCACCGGACCGTATAAGTTCGAAAAAGTGACTACCACCGATATGCTGATCGATAAATTCGAAGATTACTGGAGGCCGGATGCGGTTCATTTCGATAAGATCTGGATCAAAAACGTGCCGGAGCTGTCGGCCCAATACGCGCTCGTAAAAGCTGGAAAACTGGACTGGTATGACGGTACGCCACCTAAGGACATTTTGGAATCACTGCTGAAACAGAACAAGAATCTGCTGCACTACCGAATGTATGATCCGGCGAGTGTGGGACTAATGTACAACATCCGTAACAAACCGTTTGACAACGTGAAATTCCGGCAAGCGATGACCTATGTGATGGATAAGTCAAAGCTGCGGGAAATCGGCAACTATTACGGAAAGGAATATCCGAAAATTTCGATGACAGGCGTCATGCCTTCTTCACTCGACAAAGAAATCGACGCTTCCGTGCTTGATCAGATGACCGATTACACGACAAACCTGGAAAAGGCGGCCGAGTTGCTGAAGGAAATCGGATGGAAGAAAGGTTCCGATGGAGAGTGGCGTGATCCGGACGGCAAGGTGCCATCCTTCATCATTGGTGCGCCGAACAACTGGGCGCCTGGAGTGAACTCAGCGCAGATCGCCGCCGAGCAGTTCACCAAGTTCGGCATTCCGACCAAGCTGAAAGCAGTCGACAGTACCATCTATTTTGCGAACGCCGATAAAGGACAATACGACATGTCCATGGACTGGGTAGACATCTCATGGGGCTTCCAGAATCCGTGGAGCTCAATGCGAGTACTGTTCTGGCAAGGTACTAAAACAAAGGTCGGCTTCTCTAACATCAAGAAGAAGGACGAGAACGGGAACGAAATCGATACGGGCAAGCTTGATCTGAAGCTTCCGGGCGTCGACGGCAAGATATACGATATCGATAAGGAAATGAAACGGTTCCCTTATGTTCAGGATGAACAGGAACGTCGCCAAATTATTGATAACCTAGCCTGGATCGCCAACGAAAACTGCTGGGGTGTAAACTTCTTCCAAAATGCTACAGGCGCTTGGATAAACACCAAGATGATGTCAGGGGATTTCCCAATGATGGAACAGATCGTTCAATATAACCGGGATATGCCGCTTGCGACTGATCCGGTTGAACAGCTTGCCATTACACACTTGAACCACGGATTTAACTCGTCTTATATGCCGGAAGAATATTGGCCGCGATAACGGCTGTACGAGCTGGATAAACACTTGGAGGTGACCGGAATGAGCCTGAAAGGGGTTTTGAAAAGAATTGCCGTATCCCTAATTACGGTCTTCCTCGCGATGCTGCTTACGTTTTTCCTGCTGAGGATGACGCCAGGCAGCGCGATTGATACGTGGGCAAGGGATTATGCCACTCAGCGAGGGATGAGCCTCGACGAAGCTTACCGACAGATCACAGCTATGATCAACTATAATCCGAAAGAGCCGATCTTAGCTCAGCTGGGAAGGTACTTGGGAGGACTGATGCATGGCAATCTGGGCATGTCCATGATTTATCAGAACGTCTCGGTGAACGAAATTATCGCTAATGCACTGCCATGGACGCTGTTCGTGCTCAGCGTGTCACTCATCATCAGCTTCCTGATCGGTATTAATCTAGGTGCCATGATGGCGTTCAAGCGTAAGACCATTCTAGATCCGATCATTTCGATCTATGCGATTCTGACGTCTTCCGTACCCAACTTCATCGTTGGCATCCTGTTGCTTGTCATCTTTTCTTTCCAGTTCGGCTGGTTTCCGGTTAACGGGGCGTATGACCCGATCGTGGACCCAGGCTTCAACTTTCCATTCATTCTTAACGTGCTCTATCACGGCGCGCTGCCGATACTAACCTATGTCATTACGACGATCGGCACATGGGCGCTGACGATGAAGGGAAGTGCGGTCAACGTGCTGGGTGAGGATTATATCATCGCAGCCAGTATCCGCGGGGTGTCCGAACGGACGCTTATGAACCGTTATGTAAAGCGCAACGCCATGCTGCCGCTTATTACGACACTGGCTGTCAGCTTCGGGTTTATGCTTGGCGGATCCCCGCTGATCGAAAATGTGTTCAGTTATCCCGGTATGGGATATTACATCGGGCAGGCAACACAGCAGCGAGATTATACTTTGATGCAAGGCTTGCTGCTCGTGACCAGTTTAGCGGTCATTCTGGCCAATCTGGCCTCGGACCTTATCTACGCCAAGCTGGATCCGCGCGTTAAGCTGGAGGAGGGGTGACGGATGAGTCAAGGCTTTATCGAATTCTGGCAGACGATGTATCGCAATAAGAAAGCGTTCTCAGGTTTGATCATATTGGCATTATTTATCTTTATGGCCATCTTCGGACCGATGATGAAGGCGCTGGACATGACGGTCAACTTCGAAGGCCGATACATGAGTCCGTCCTTTGCCCACTGGCTGGGTACTGACTACGGCGGCAGGGATACGTTCCTGCAGCTGGTATACGGTTCGCGGGACGTGCTGTCGATTGGATTAATCGCCGCTTTGTTTACACTAGTACTTGGTTTCGTAATCGGAGCGCTGTCGGGCTTTGCCGGAGGGAAGACCGACACGGTGCTGATGTTTATCACCAATCTGTTCCTGACGGTCCCAAGCTTTCCTGTGCTGATGATCGTGGCCGCGCTCGTGCAGATCAAAAATCCGGTTATGTTCTCCTTTATACTGGCGGCTTGGTCCTGGGCGCCGCTCGCCAGAGCAATCCGTTCGCAGCTGCTGTCTCTGAAAAATCGCGAGTTTATTATAGCCTGCAGAATCATGGGTCTCAAAACGCCTTATATTCTGTTTCGGGAAATTCTTCCGAACCTGACGCCATACCTGGCGATTAATTTTATAATGGCGGCCCAAGGAGCTATCGTTGCCAGCGTTGGTTTAATGATGCTTGGTCTCGCCCCATATTCCCCAACAAACTGGGGGATGATGATCCAGCTTGCTGTTCAGAACACAGGCGGCATCTTTAACCCAAAAGGCTATATTTATCTGATCTCTCCGATTATGTGCCTGGGTCTGTTCCAAATGGCATGCATCTTTTTCAGCAACGGGCTGGAAGAGGCGCTTAATCCGAGACTGAGATCGTAAAGGCTGACGATGAAGGAGGGGAACATTATTGAACCATTGGTAGAGGTGAAAGGGCTTACGATCGAATTCCCTGTCCGCTCAGGACTGCTGCGGGCCGTCAATGAAGCAGATTTTGTCATCCCCAAGGGGAAGATTACCGCGCTGGTCGGGGAAAGCGGCAGCGGAAAATCTACGATGGCATCCGCCATAATGCGCGCGATTACGGTTCCCGGACGTGTGTCGGGAGGATCGATAACGTTTGATGGCCGTGATGTGATGAACCTCGGAAAAAAAGAGCTGCAGACGTATAAATGGGAGCAGGTATCGATGGTGTTTCAGGCAGCGCAAAATGCGCTTAATCCCGTCGTGCGCATCAAGGAACAGATCATGGAGACGTTCCATGCCCATGCCCGATCCAAACCGTATACAGAGAAACAAATGACAGAAAGAGCGAGGAATCTGCTCGATTATGTCCGGCTTGATCCAGACAGAGTGCTGAATTCGTTCCCTCATGAGCTATCGGGCGGTATGAAACAGCGGGTCATGATTGCCTTCAGCCTGCTGCTTGATCCCAAGCTCGTTATTCTTGATGAGCCAACGACTGCGCTGGATGTCATTACACAGGCTTATATTTTCGATATTTTGAAAAAAATCCACAAAGAAATGAATATCACTATGCTGCTCTTGACCCACGATATCGGCGTCGTAGCCAAAACGGCCGACCGGGTTGGAGTCATGTATGCCGGCAACGTCGTTGAAGCCGGCGATGTCTTCGATATGTTCAAGCGGCCGAAGCATCCCTATACCGCGAAGCTCATGAAAGCCGTTCCCAGCCTGTATGAAGATGTTTCGGAACGAAAGGGAATACCCGGATCCCCTCCGGATCTGCTCGACATGCCGCCGGGATGTCCTTTTCACCCGCGATGTGATTATGCGCATGATAAGTGCAGGAAGCATAATCCAATTAAAGTGTATACGCCTGCTGGGCATGAAGTCGCTTGCCATTTATACCCGAATCCCGAGTCTGTAGCGGAGGTGCGTACCTCATGAATGCTAGAAATTTAGATTATGAAGCAGAGCTCAGACAACGGACGCAAGGAGCCGCCAGAACGACGAGTTCCGAGGTGCTCATGCGGCTTGATCACGTAAGCATGTATTTCGAACGGGGCCAGAGCATGTTTGGTTCCGGCCAGAAAGTTGGCGCAGTGGTCGATGTCAACCTGGATATCCACCCCGGCGAGATTATTGCTTTGGTTGGCGAGAGCGGATGCGGCAAAACGACGCTCGGCAACATCATCACGGGTCTGCAAAAGCCATCATCAGGAAAGTTGCTGTACAAAGGGGAAGAGGTGCCGAAACTTAGCCGTGACAAAGCAAACCAGTTCCGCGGCGAGGTTCAGATGGTACAGCAGGATTCCTACGCCGCGCTTAACCCGATGCGGACCATTTACCAGTCGCTGTCCGCTCCCATTCTGCAGCGCAAAATCGTCCGTGGCCGCAAAGCAGCCAAGGCGCGGGTTATCGAGTTGCTGCAGACTGTTGGCCTGACACCACCGGAACGGTTCCTTGATAAATATCCGCATCAGCTGTCAGGCGGACAACGTCAGCGAATTCTTATGGCACGTGCCATCTCGTTAAATCCGAAGATCATTGTGGCTGACGAGCCAGTCTCCATGATCGACGTGTCGCTGCGCATCTCGATCCTTAACTTGATGGCGGAATTGAATCGCAAGCTAGACATCGCCATCATTTATATTACGCATGATCTGGCTACAGCCCGCTATATCGCTGGCAGAGGACGAATGGCCGTCATGTACCTTGGACGCGTGATGGAGCTAGGCGGAGTCAATGATGTCCTCAGTCAGCCGAAGCATCCTTACCTGCAGGCACTGCTGTCAGCTGTTCCGACACCAGATCCCGAAATCGCCAGGGCGATGACGGAGCTGCCGCTGCGCAGCCTGGAGATGCCGAACGTGGCTAAACCGCCGTCCGGCTGCCGTTTTCACCCGCGCTGCCCAATGGCCTCAGCCCGGTGTACCTCGGAAGAACCCCAGCTCCGTTTAGTAGGCTCAGAGCTAACCGCTTGTCATTATGCGGAGGAGGCGCATGAGCTCTGGCAGCGTAAGATGGCTGACATTAGCGCCATCAAACACGTTTGATGGGTGATTTCAGAGCACTTTCTAAGATCGTTCTCTCGATGTCGATAGTCCTGCTGCTGCTTTCTTTCTTATCCCTTACTGCTGTCCAGCCAGGCAGTGGTCAATATGTGGTGACTATTTTATCGATCTGGATGAACAGTATACTCTCAGGATGTATTATTCTTGTAACCGTATGGCGCAAAATGCGGGAATCCAAGCGTAGCAGAAAAAGTGATGATGTGCTGTAACCGACAAAAAGTGCCGTTTGACAACTTGTCAAAACGGCACTTTTCGATTTATTTAGGCTATATAGATTCTTGCCTGATGAAAGCTGTATGAGAAGCTTTCCTAATATGGTTTGGCTTTTGACCAAAGATCATCCAAGCAAAAGGCAGATACCGAAGTACGAACTTCACAACAATCCATGAGCACACAAGAGCCGTCACAAGCCCACCGGCGTACCAGAAATGAAGCAGAAGGGAGTTGCCTGAATGCAGTGGGTAACGGCGGTACACAAACAGGAAGAACGGATGGATCAAGTAGATGCCAAACGACACATTACCAATGCTGGCAAGCGGCTTGACTAGCAAACGGGGAGCGGCTCGATAAAGCAATCCCGAAAGCTGAAGGAGCGCTAACGCACAAGCATAAGTGTGTACATTCCATAGCAATTCATAAAGCAAGGAGTTGTACGAAACGCCGTTTGCTCTTGTTTGATACCAGATATACACATGTGAAATACCAGCGGTGAGCCATATGAGCCAGAGCAGCGACCATCCTGTAAGACGGCCCGCACTCATGGTAGCCCGGTTGATTGTAAGCCAGTTTTTCAGCTTTGGATAATAGACGCCAAGGAATACCCCTAGCATAAAATAGGAAAAATACGAGAAGCACCAGCTTCCTTTATTCGGCACCTGGAATTGGTATTTATTCAGTAATACAAACCCCCATTGAACGGCGAGTCCAACTGGAACAACCCATTTGACAAGGATCGGCCATTTTTTAATGGACCACAAGACAATAGGAAACAAAATGTAAAATTGCATATTAATAAAGACAAAATACAAATGGGTGTACGCTTTTCCAGTCAAGAGCTGTTCCGTAAATGTATAGATCGTTTCCCCCAGCGTGCGATCCGGATAATAGGCAACTTGCTGCAGCGTGAAATAAAAAATCGAAAACAGCAAATACGGAAGTAGAATATACAGCAGTCTTTTACGGTAAAAGGAGACCACTAAAGACCGGTCAATCGGCCGCTCACTGTAATTGTAAAATAATACAAAGCTGCTTAGAAAAATAAAAGTTGGTGTCCCGTATTTCATAAAAATATTGAAAAAATTGTAGATGAAATAATAGTGGGATTGGACCATGTCCACTGTAGCAAACGATGTCGAGTGTACAGATAAAACACCTAATATCGCCAAACCTCGCAGAAGACCAAGCTCTGGAAGCAGCGGACGTTTTCCAACAGAACCGCCATTATTCAATTGGAGTACCCCCTCAGCTGTTAAAAGATTTCTTAATTAAACAACCCACACCTTAAATGAAACTTAAACACAAGTTTAATCGTGAGCGCAAACGTTTAAATAACATTAACATTTTATGATTCTTGCAGACTATTCAAATCGATAACCGATTATTTGATAATCAGGTAGTGCTCAAATACTTGTAAAATATAGTAATGGAGGTATTCGAATGCTTAGTGTTAAGATACTTATGAAAAAGAAATTGAAACTATTTACTTCAGTCAGTCTTGCAGTTCTTATCTTCGGCATGAACGTCTTGCCCGCTTTCGCGGCAACTCCCGGTAAAACAGTAAACGCATCGGCAACGCTCGCCTACAATCTCAAGGGACTCAATCACAATCTGGCCGTCCAGAAAGCCTATATCGCATCCACGTATCTTTATGTCACTCAGCGGTCAGGAGGAACGGTCTATCTGTCCAGATTGCTCATGAACGGAACAAACGCTACTTACGTTGACGAAATGACCATTACCAATGCAGGCCATGGACAAACGCTCGATATGTACACTTATAATGGAATTAATTACTTTTATTTCAGTTCGAAAGCAGATCCTTCTACAACAAATAACTGGTCGTTACAGGTAGCGAGACTTCAATACTCGGCTGGCGCGACTTACGATTATACGGATCTTCATCGGTTCACCTATATGAATTACGCGGATGAGACCGGTACGAGTCTTGGCGAAACTTACCGTGTCGATGGCGGGGGCAACAGCGATTACACGATTTTTCGGGTACAAACCGTTGAAGGAAGCGTGACCTGGTCCATCTATGACACGGTTGCCTTAAACAAGCTTCTCGACGCCAACGAACAGGTGAGAATGGACAGCTCGGCAGCGGTAAACGCAAATGTTGCGAGTATTACCCAGTCGGGCAGCGCTATCGTCAGACCAAACAATTCTTTCCAGGGCTTTGATATGCTGGGCAGTACGGAAATCTACACCTCGGGTGGCGCGGAAGGCGAAACACCGCAGATTGCATTGCTGTCGAACACAGGCGCATACAAAACCCTCGTGAAAATAACGAATGTAGGCACCCATGAAATTGAAGGAGTCCAAACGAAGGACGGTAACGTGTATTTTAATATCGTTACAGATACAGTAAATAAGAAAGACTCGCAGAAAATTTATTATGTTGCGGACAGCGTATTTTAAATAAACGTCGAATCAGTTGAGCAAAGAATATAAGCCATCTCCCCATCATCTTTAATGGGGGGATGGCTGTTTGCATTTTGTCGAAAAGGCGCTAACAATATTTTCTATATATTCAAGAAGGAGGTGCAACTTGTGAGGATGCTGATTCGTCTAGAGTGAACACTTCAAGTGTTTAGTTAGCACCTGACCTTTCGATGATTTGTTTTCACAAATTTCAGGAGGTGGTAATGTTTGGCGACGAGTACCAAACGATGGATGGCTACATTTTTGGCTGTTTTACTGGCAATCGGTTTGATTCCACTGTATAGATCGGATGCTGCTTATGCGGCTGCGCATCCAAGGGAAATCTCAACGATTGCCGGCACTGGGAAATCCGGTTTCTCTGGTGATGGAGGAGCTGCAACGGCGGCAAGTTTTTACAATCCTAATGGAATAGCAGCAGATGATCATGGCAATGTATACATCGCAGATACTTATAATTATAGGGTACGCAAGATTGATTCCAGTGGAAAAATCACGACTTACGCAGGCAGTGGAGAGAGAGGAAGAGTAAATACGACTTATACGGGGCCTGCGACATCAGCGGCATTAGCACGCCCAAGCGGGCTGGCGGTTGACAAGAGCGGGAATCTGTATATCGCAGATGCGTATACGTCAACCATACGCAAGGTAAATACGGACGGCCAGATCAGTACAGTAGTAAAAGACTTGAATCGTCCGGTCGATGTTGCGGTGGATGATGCGGGCAATTTATTCATTGCCGATTCCGCAGCTAACAAGGTGTATAAGGTTGATAAGTCAGAAACGAAGACGATCATAGCAGGGAAAGGGAACAGGGGATATTCTGGTGATGGCGGTCCGGCCACAGCGGCACAATTAAGAGGTCCAACCGGAGTCGCCGTAGATAGCAACGGTAACGTATTTATCGCAGATACAGGAAATTCTAGAATCCGTAAAGTTGACAGCTCTGGAACGATTAATACAGTGGTTGGCACCGGAAAGTCGGGCTATTCCGGTGATGGAGGATCAGCGACATCAGCAAATGTATCACATCCTAAGAACATCTCGGTAGGAAGTGACGGCAATCTGTATATCGCCGATACAGAAAGCAATGCCATACGCAAAGTAGATGCTTCCGGAACAATCAGTACAGTGGCCGGCATTGGAACGCCTGGTTTCTCAGGTGATGGAGGACCTGCTGGTTCTGCCCGATTAAGTAATCCGCTTGATGTCATTAGGGATCATTCAGGAAATCTCTATATCCTTGACGGAAGTTTGAGAGTCAGACGGGTACAGGGTGTTCAAGCGGAGTTGAATGGATTAAGTCTGTCAGCGGGTACGCTAAGTCCAGTCTTTACTGCTGGAACTACAACCTATACGGCTCATGTCGCTTATAGTGTGAACAGCATAACCATAAAACCAACACTGGCAGACAGCACATCTGTCGTGAAAGTAAATGATACAGCGGTTGCGAATGGAACGGATTCAGCGCCAATAAATTTGAAGCCGGGCAGCAATCCGATCACCATTGTTGTCACTGCCAAAGACAGCTCTACCCAAACGTATACGGTAACGGTGACTCGTGATGATGGTTTTAATACCGATCTGAGTCACCTTAGCCTGTCGAGCGGTACGCTTAGTCCGGTTTTTGCAGGGGGAACGACGCGCTATACGGCAATTGTGGGCAATAGTGTCAACAGTATAACGGTTACGCCTACTGTTGTGGATGCAGCTGCAAAGGTAACGGTGGATGGAAAATCCGTAACAAGTGGTTCTGCATCCGGCGCTATCAATCTGGAGATAGGAAATAACACTATTCCTGTTGTTGTGATCGCGGAGAGCGGCAGCACCAAATCGTACACGATCATCGTTACACGAGCGGCACCACTATCCAGTAATGCTAATTTGAGCGCTCTTCGTCTATCGAACGGCTCGCTTAGTCCAGCATTTGCAGCTGGGACAACAAGCTACACAGCGAGTGTAGATAAATACGTCGACAGGATAACGGTTACTCCTACAGTTGCAGATGGAGCGGCAAAGGTGACGGTGAATGGAAAATCAGCAGTAAGCGGAACGGCATCCGGCGCTATCAATCTGAAAGTTGGAAGCAACGAGATTCCGATCGTTGTTATTGCGGAGAACGGCAGCACCAAGTCCTATACGATTACAGTTACCCGGTCAACTCAGTCGAGCAACGCCGACCTTAGCGGCCTACGCTTATCAATAGGGAGTCTAAGTCCGGCCTTTGCATCCGGCACCGTAAAATACAGCTCTAGTGTTTCTTACAGCTACAGCAATATAAAAGTAACACCAGTCGTTGCAGATTCCAAAGCAACCGTGAAGGTGAACGGCACTGAGGTGACAAGCGGTAAAGAATCAGGCAGCCTGCAACTAAATGTAGGCAGCAATACAATATCTATCGTTGTAACTGCCGAGAATGGAACTGCAAAAACGTATACCATTACGGTAAGTAGAACATCAGCTCCAAATCCACCTGTTGTTAAGCCTGTCATTAACAACAATGGTACGACACTTGATCCATCCATTATTAATACCGGCAAAAAGTTTTATACCATTGAGACCAATTCAAGGGACGGCAAAGCTTACGTCAGTATCCCGGCAAGTATCCTGTCCGAGATCACCAGCAGGAATAGCGCCTTTTATTTCGAGATTAAGGCACCTTATGGCACCTATAATATTCCTGTAAAGCTGGCCTCGCTTGTTCCGGATCTGAACAGTATGCTTAACCGTAATAATGTTAATAGCAGTGAAATCAGCTTTAGGATTATGCTGTCTGACAAGTCGGCAGACCGAAGCATTAAACAGGCTTTTGCCAGCAACTTGCCGGAAGGCTGGGTATTAGGTTCAATTGTTGACTTCAACGTTGAGGTTGTGGAGACGAAGACAGGGAAAACGATTGGAACAGCTGATGAATTCAGTCAAGCGATGACACGAATTATTCCAATGCCAGCAAGCATGAAGAGTATGCCGGAGTATTGGGGGGCATTCCGTTATAACGAATCCGAGAACAATTTCGAGTTCGTCGCTGCGACCAAGACGCAGATTAACGGCATTTGGTATGTGACGATCCGCTCCAATACGAACAGTGTCTATGTCGTGGCACAGAATGATGTCGTATTCTCCGATGTCTACCGGCATTGGGGGCGGCCGTATATCGAGCTTGCAGCTGCGAAGGGACTTGTCGAAGGGGTTGGCGGATACAGGTACGCTCCTGAACAATCTGTCACAAGAGCGGAATTTACCGCCATGCTCGTTCGGGCACTTGGAAGAGGAACGGCAACAAGCGGCATGAAGCCATACAATGATGTGAATACCAGCTATTGGTATTTCGATGTTATTGCAGAAGCTAAAGTGCTTGGATTGCTTGATTTTGTGAGCAGCAGCAGCTTCAGGCCGAATCAACCGATTACCCGTGAGGAAATGGCAAGCATGCTAGCTGCTGTTATTGCCCTGGAAAAACCGGAGTGGATAGTACAGAGAGCCATAAGTTTGGATAACTTCAAGGATATTGACAGAATAAATATTAAATATCTATCGGACATCAATCTCGTCGTCAGATTGGGGCTGATGAATGGCACAAGTAACACCGTCTTTAGCCCTCAAGGAATTACGACACGTGCGCAAGCGGCAACCGTACTCGTTAGAACGCTGCAGGTGCTTGACATGATTGATTCGTACTAGGGCGAAGCCGAGTCTTTCCAATAGACTCGGCTTCCTCTTTTGGAGATGTACACACCGTTAAGTAACACATCCGCCTCACCTACAATATGATGAGTCTAGAAATCTAAAGAGGTGAGCCAATGGCAGTCGTTAAATCCAGGAGTCAGGATATTGATATGTTGGCAAGGTTGCTCCGTGCTGAAGCTGAGACTGAAGGCGAAATGGGCATGCTCCTTGTTGGCAATGTTGGCATTAATCGTATAAGAGGGAATTGCTCCGATTTTAAAAATATCCGGACCATTCCGCAAATGATCGAACAGCCGCATGCGTTCGAAGCACTGCAACATGGTATGTACTATCAAAGCTCAAGAGAGAGGGAACGCCGTCTAGCGCAACGGGCTGTGAATGGCGAGCGGAATTGGCCAGGCGAGTACTCGCTATGGTATTTCCGTCCAGGTTCGTTTGATAATCCCGGACCATGTCCGCCAACTTGGTATAATCAACCGTTCGTTGGACGCTGGAAGAAGCACTGTTTTTATCAACCAACCGTAAAAGAATGTGAAAATATATATAATACGTAAACGAACATTAGGATCTCTAAACTAGACAAGAATTTAGTAAATGCCGCGATTTTTGCGGCATTTTTTATTTATGATGCAAGAGCAATCACCATTGACAACGCCTCTACTACGTGTTACTTTATAGCTGTAGTAAGTAATACTGCATACCAGTCGTACAGAATAGCAAGGAGTGATTGCTCTGGAAAACCTAACAGAAATGCTCAAAGGCGTGCTTGAGGGCTGTGTCCTTGAAATTATAAGCCGCAAAGAAACCTACGGCTATGAAATCACGCGGCAACTGAACGCACTTGGTTTCACAGATGTTGTGGAGGGGACGGTGTACACTATTCTGATCCGGCTTGAAAAAAACAAGTTGGTGGAGATCACCAAGAAGCCCTCCGATATTGGACCGCCACGAAAGTTTTTCGCGATCAACGATGCTGGGCGCGAGGAGCTGCAACGGTTCTGGGAAAAATTTGAGTTTGTATCATCAAAAATTAACGAGTTAAAGGAGAGAAAATAATGAATTTTTGGGAGAAAATCACCGGCAGCGACATGACTAAAGAATTTAAAAGCTTTGAATCGCGAGTCAAAAAGCTGCCTGCTGATTATCAGGCGGCATGGGGGAAAATTAATGCTAATCTTTGGCATCACTCGGATTTCACCGGTCGTAACCTCATGCCAATTCTTGACGGTGTGCTTGGCCTGCTCGAAGAAACGGCAGCAGACGGTCAGAGTGTCCAGGAGGTTTTGGGTGATGATATCAAAGGCTTCTGTTCAGCGCTGGCCGGCGAAGAAGGGGTAAAGTCTTATCGCGACAAGTGGCGTGAGCAACTAAACAATAATATCGCTAAAAAATTAGGCAAATAAATTCTTTATAGCTAATGCTTACGATGCAAGAATCATCACGTTAAGCCGATGTCAGGCTTATTAGGTAATAATTCTTTTTAGTTAATGCTTACGATGCAAGAATCATCACGATTAGCCGATGTCCGGCTTATTAGGTAATAATTCTTTTTAGGAGGATGAAACGATGAGTATACAAGACATGATCAAAGGCAAAAAAGAGTGGCGAGCACATGTGGCGCGTGTCAAAGCGCTGCCGCAAGATTATCAGTTTGTTTATAAAGAGATTCAAAAATATTTCTTTAAGGTTGGCCCTGTAGAGCTAACCGAAGGGATGGGCTTACTCTCGGGGATTGTCGATCTTTTCGAAGAAGGTGCGGCCTTGGGGAAAGGCGTGCTCGAAGTGACGGGCCATGACGTAGCTGTTTTCTGCGATGATCTCATTAAAGATTCAAAAACTTATGCCGACATGTATCAGGAATCTATTGACGATGCAGTTAACAAGTCCATTAAAAAGGTTACGGATAAAAAAAAGTAAAAGGGGGGAGATCGGGTTGAAAAATACGATTGAAGTAAGAGGTCTGCGAAAGTCTTTCAAGGACACAGAAGTCCTAAAAGGTGTCGATTTTGAAGTGAAGCGAAGTGAGATCTTCGCCCTGCTTGGCTCCAATGGCGCAGGCAAGACAACGGTTGTCAGAATCCTCACGACGCTGCTCCAGTCGGATGGTGGAACCGCCGCCGTCAACGGATTCGATGTCGCATCCAAACCTGATCAAGTGCGGCAGACGATTAGTCTGACTGGGCAATTTGCCGCCGTGGATGAAATTTTGACTGGACGCGAAAATCTGATCATGATCGCCAAGCTGAGATACCTCAAAAACCCACGTCAGGTTGCAGACGATATGTTACAACGCTTCGGCCTGACTGAGGCAGCAGACCGCAGAGTGTCTACTTACTCCGGTGGGATGCGCCGCAGACTCGACATTGCTTTAAGCATTGTTGGAAAACCACAGATTATTTTTCTAGATGAGCCAACCACCGGGCTTGATCCCGAGGCTCGGATCGAGGTATGGAAGATCGTCAAGGAACTTGCCGATGGCGGAACGACAGTACTTCTTACTACACAATATTTGGAGGAAGCTGAGCAGCTTGCTGACCGGATTGCCATTTTGCACGAAGGCAGAATTATCGCAAGCGGAACACTCCAGGAGCTTAAGAAGATGTTTCCGACGACTAAAGTAGAGTATGTGGAGAAGCAGCTTTCATTAGAGGAGATCTTCCTTGCAATCGTCGGCAAAAAGGAGGCCATATAAATGGAAACAGAAATAGTAAAGAAGCATTTCTTTATCGATATTAGCGTCATGCTAGGACGTTCCATGCGTCACATTATGAGAAGTATGGATACGATCATCACGGTAACCATCACGCCAATCGCAATGATGCTGCTGTTTGTTTATGTGTTAGGTGGTGCGATTGAAACCGGTACGGATAGTTATGTGAATTACCTATTGCCCGGCATACTCCTTATGGCTATCGCCAGCGGAATATCCTACACGGCTTTCCGTTTGTTTATGGATGTGCAAAAGGGCATCTTCGAACGTTTTCAAACGATGCCGATTTCACGTTCCGCTTTGCTTTGGGGGCATGTATTGACTTCGCTAGTCTCTAACGCCATATCGGTTCTCGTCATCATCCTCGTAGCGCTCCTCATGGGTTTTCGTTCGACTGCTGGAGTCCTTCCATGGCTTGCTGTAGCTGGAATACTTGCTCTATTTACACTTTCCTTAACATGGGTCGCAGCAATAGCTGGACTTACCGCAAAAACGGTCGATGGCGCGAGCGCCTTTTCCTACCCTCTAATCTTCCTGCCATTTATCAGTTCCGCATTTGTGCCAACCGATTCGATGCCTACCGCCGTTCGCGTCTTTGCTGAAAACCAGCCAGTAACCTCTATTGTAGAAACCATCCGCGCATTGCTGTCGGGTCAACCGGTGGGTAATGACATCTGGATCGCGCTTGCATGGTGCGTCGGCATTATGCTTGTGGCTTATCTGTTTGCAATGAGAGCCTATAAAAAGAGAGTATAGTATCAGTTCGTATAAGAAGCCCTCAGCAATGGGGGCTTTTTGACGTTTTTATTAAGAAAAAATCGCACTCGTTGATAAAAAAATCCTATGTTTGATGTCGGATTCGTTAGGATTGCGTAGGTTTCCGTTATAGTTGTCTACACAGTATGTGATCTAACATAACATAATCTGTCCAATAAACAGGAGTAAGAAAAGGGAAAGGGGGATTGCGATGATTGAATTTCAGCAAGTGGAGAAGCATTATGGCGATTTTCATGTACTTAAAGGCATCGATCTTCAAATCGCGCAAGGTGAAGTCGTCGTTGTGGTCGGGCCTTCCGGCTCGGGGAAGAGCACTCTCCTCCGCTGCATCAACCGGCTGGAGGCGATTACGAGCGGCAGTCTGATTGTTAATGAAGTCGATGTCACCGATAAGAAAGCCGATATCAATAAGCTGCGGCGAGAAATCGGCATGGTGTTTCAGCACTTTAATCTCTATCCCCATATGAAAGTGATCGACAATATTACGCTCGCTCCAATGAAGGCGCTTGGCGTCCCGAAGCCGCAAGCGGCGGATACAGCCAGGATGTATTTGGACAAAGTTGGCATCGTTGATAAGGCTGGTGCATTTCCTTCGCAGCTGTCCGGCGGACAACAACAGCGCGTGGCAATCGCCAGGGCGCTGGCCATGAAGCCGAAGATCATGCTCTTTGACGAGCCAACCTCAGCGCTCGATCCGGAAATGGTTGGCGAAGTGCTGGACGTCATGAAGGCCTTGGTGCACGAAGGGATGACGATGGTCGTCGTTACGCACGAGATGGGTTTCGCGCGGGAAGTGGCGGACCGCGTCGTCTTTATGGACAAAGGGCAAATCGTCGAAATCTCTCCACCGGAGGAATTCTTCGAGCAGCCTCGAGAAGATAGGGCGCGTCTGTTTCTTAATCGCGTACTGCGCCATTAGAGGCATGCATGCGATCGAACCATCTTACCAAAACCATGCAATTCCATAATGGAGAGGGGTTTTAAGCGATGAAAAAAAGAAGTTGGATGACGCTTGGTATAATACTTACATTTCTTGCAACGGTCTTATTAACCGGATGCGGCAACAAAGAAGAAGGTTCGAACAACGGAGCAAACGGCAGTGCAAACGGGGATACGCCGTCTGAAGCGGCGTCGGCGCTTGGCGACATTAAGAGTCGAGGAAAGCTTGTTGTCGGCGTCAAATACGACACAAAGCTGTTCGGCTTGAAGGATCCGGCGAGTGGCAACGTTGAAGGCTTCGACGTCGACATTGCCAAGGCGCTCGCCAAGGAAATTCTCGGCGACGAGACCAAGGTCGAGCTTAAGGAAGTGACTTCCAAAACGCGCATTCCAATGTTGAATAACAACGATATCGATATGATCGTCGCCACGATGACGATTACGGAAGAGCGCAAGAAAGAAGTCGATTTCTCCGATGTGTACTTCAAGGCAGGCCAGTCTCTTCTGGTGAAGAAGGGAAGTCCGATTAAGAGCATCGACGACATCAAGAAAGGTACGAAGGTATTGGCCGTGAAAGGCTCAACCTCGGTCGACAACATTAAAGCGAAGGTGCCAGACGTAAACGTCCTGGAATTCGACAACTACCAGGACGCGTTTAGCGCACTCAAAGCTGGTCAGGGAGATACGTTGACAACTGACAACGCGATTTTGTACGGTATGGCCGTTCAGGACCCGAACTACGAGGTTGTCGGGGAGCCATTCACCGACGAGCCGTACGGAATCGCGATTAAGAAGGGTGCTACCGATCTTCTGAACAGTGTCAACGAAGCATTGAAGAAGCTGCATGACAATGGCGAATACGACAAGATTTACGAGAAATGGATTGGCAAAGCCCCGTCCGGGGAATAGAGGTCTGCAAGTAACAGGATGGGTGGCCAATCGCCACCCATCTTCTGCATATCGGGAATAACAGGAGGGGATAGCATGCTGGACATATCGATTTTTACGGATCATTTCGGAATCTATATGAAAGGGTTTGGCAACACGATCTGGGCGAGCGTTATTGCTTTACTCGGCAGCTTCGCTCTTGGGACGATTATCGCCGTATTCCGTATTTCGTCCGTCAAGCCGCTCCGATGGGTCGGAACGGCTTACGTCGAGTTCGTTCGGAATATACCGCTGCTGCTGGTCGTTTTTGTGTTTTATTACGGCTTGCCTTCGCTTGGCGTGACGTTAAGCGGATTCATCTGCGGCACTGTTGGGCTGATGGTATATACCGCTTCCTTCGTTGCAGAAGCAATCCGGGCGGGCATCATGAGCGTTCCGTCCGGACAGACGGAAGCAGCCAGAGCGTCTGGATTAACGTACATGCAGACGATGCGCCATGTCGTACTTCCGCAGGCGATTAAAATCGTCATTCCGCCGCTCAGCAACCAATTCATCAACCTCGTGAAAAATTCGTCGATTCTCGGCGTCTTCGCCGGATTCGACCTGATGTATTATGGCGATCAGGTGGCCAGCAAGACGTACGCAACCTTCGACACGTATATCTTCGTCGCTGCGTTGTATCTCGTTCTAACCCTTCCTTTAAGCTTCGCGGCGCTGCAGCTCGAACGAAAGTTGGCCAAGAACGGATAGTTAATCAATAGAAATGCCGCGAAGCGCAAAATTCGCAAATAACTTTTAGGAGGATCGGCGGATGGACATTGCTGGCGCTTTCTCTTACCATAATCTCATCTTCATCATGAAAGGCTTTGGCATTACGCTCTGGATTGCTTTTGTCGCGATCGTGTTAAGCTTCGTGCTGGGCAGCGTCACCGGAACACTGCGTTATATGAGAATTCCTGTCGTATCCCAGATTCTCGGCGTGCTCGTCGAGTTTATCCGTAATTTGCCGCTGCTGCTGATCTTGTTTTTCACCTACTTCGCGATGCCGGACGTCGGACTCAAGCTAGGGGTTATGAGCTCTGCCATCGTTGGTCTGGCGGTATTCGAAGCCGCTATGATCTCGGAAATCGTACGCAGCGGACTAAGCTCCATCCCAAAAGGTCAGGTCGAAGCAGCCCGTTCGTCGGGCCTCACTTATATGCAGACGGTGTGGCATATCGTGCTCCCGCAGGGACTAAGGCGCATGGTGCCGCCGATTGTAAGCCAGTTCATTTCCCTGCTCAAGGACACGTCACTCGCCATAGTCATCTCGCTCCCTGAGCTGATGCACAATTCAAAGATCGTCATCGCGCAAGATTTCAAGTATACTCTTCCAATTCTTGCACTAGTTGCCGTCTTGTATTTCGTGGTCAATTACGCGCTGTCGCTTGCGGCAAGGCGCCTGGAAAATAAATGGGGCTAAGTATCTTCTAATGACTTAGAATCCCGATAGGAGTCATTCCTATAGCCATACAAAATTGGTCCAAATCCGAAAGCATGCAAATGACCATCGTCGCAATTGTCGTAGCCGTTGCTGGGGAATTCAAGATCAACCCGTTTATCGGTGAGGTTTTTCGTATAGGTCTTGGCAGCAGCGCTTTTCTGTTCCTGCTTCTGTTGATGAGCCATCTGCCTTATTGGCGGACGGGGATCGCCGTAGGCGTAACGGTGCTGCTGTTTCGGGTATCGCTCGACGGAGCCGCCGAGGCAGGCACGTTCTATCTTATTGACAGTGTGAAGACACACTTCTCCGCCATGCTTTATTACCTCATCTTTGGGGCTGGAATGGCCCTTATTCAACGCAGATTACATCAATTAAATCCACTTATTCTTGGCGCATGTGTGTCGCTAATCGACGTTGTCTCCAATGAAGCGGAGCTGCTGATGCGCAGCGCCACTTTCGGACTTCCGTATTTTCAACCCAATCAATGGTTTCTGATTTCGGTTATCGCCGTGGTGCGCAGTTATTTTACGACGGGAATCTACAGCAGCATCGCCGTGAACCAAATGCGTAGCGTTCATGCCGAACAGCAGAAACGGATCGAACAAATGATCAACGTAGGCAGTGGGCTCTATGGCGAGGTCTTCTATTTGCGCAAATCGATGGATGTAATCGAACAGATTACCGCCAAGAGCCACGATCTTTACGGTCAATTGAACAAGGACGGGCTTCATGACTATGGCAGGTCCGTTCTCGGGATTACTCAGCAGATACACGAGGTGAAGAAGGATTCGCAGCGCATCCTGGCGGGACTGATGAAGCTTGTCGACCTGGAGAGCGCCCCGGAAATGACCTTGTCGGAGATCGTCGAGCTTGTGGAGAAATCGAATGGCGAATACAGTCAAATGCTCAAAAAAGAGGTGCGAATCGTGAAAGACGTCGATATCGATTACTCGACCGCACACTACATCCCGCTTATCACCGTGCTTAATAACCTGGCAGCCAACTCAGTTGAAGCGATCGAGCGTCACGGAGTGATACACATCAATGTACGAGAACGCGAAGGTGAAACCTTTTTTATTGTCAGTGATACGGGGACGGGGATCGCCGAACAGGATATAGATATGGTGTTCGAGCCCGGGTTTACAACCAAATTCAATCAGGAAGGCGTCGCAGCAACCGGCATTGGCCTTTCGCATGTTCGCGATATCGTCGGCTCATTCACGGGCAGACTCCTCCTGACTGAACCGGGGCGGGACGCTGAAACCACGTTCGCCGCGGCTTTTCCGACTGTTAAGTTGAAGAAGGGAGTGTAGGCATAATGCTATCGTTCTGTATTGTGGATGACGATGTGGTAAGCAGGCGGATGCTGCAGACGATTATCGAGAAAGGCGGCGTAGGCGAGGTTATCGGAATGGCGGCGGGCGGCATTGAAGGGAAGCGGCTTGTACTGGACGAGAATCCCGATGTCGTGCTCATCGATCTATTGATGCCGGATCAGGACGGAATCGAAACGATCACGCGGCTGAAACAGGAAGGGTACGAGGGCAAGTATGTAATGATTTCCCAGATCGAGAACAAAACAATGATCAGTAAAGCATATCAAGCAGGCATTGAATTTTATATTCAGAAGCCGATTAACCGGGTGGAGGTCAAAGCCGTGCTTGGCAAAGTAAGCGAGCAATGGCGAATGGCCCGTTATCTGAAGGAAATCAAACAATCGATCGCGAAGCTGGATGACCTGAGTTCGGAGCCCGCAGGCGTACGGAAGAAACACGATGCCAAGGAAATCATTCGGATGATCTTAATGGACATGGGCATTATCGGGGAGAGTGGAAGCCATGACATCATCGAGATGATCGATCAGCTGATTGGGCGGCATCAAGGCGGAGGCTTCCCACCACTGAAAGTACTGTATGATATCGGAGCACGGGCAAGCAAGCCGGAAAGCGGCGATATGGAGAAGGAGGGTAAGGCGGTTGAGCAGCGTGTTCGACGGACCGTCATCACGGCTTTATCCAACTTGGCGAGCATTGGGCTTACGGACTACAGCCACCCGAAGTTCGAGCATTACGCGCCGCTTTATTTCGACTTCGAGGACGTGCGACTCAAAATGCGAGAAATCGACGAGAAATGCCCGCAGGAGAAGCGCAAAGTCAATATTAAGAAGTTTCTTCAAGTGCTTTACCTGGAGACACTTGATAAAATGAAAAATAAATAAACAAAAAAGAAATCCAGGCGTCTTGATAGGAGACCTGGATTTCTTAAGCATTAGAATTGGTTTTACAGCCATGTTCAGCTTTTTATTGCGCCGGCAGCAATATCAGAAATAAACTGCTTGCTGACGAACAAGAACAGTATGATGAGCGGAATAACCGCAAGCATTGTGCCCGCAACAACCATTGCATAATCGGTCACATAAATACCGTTCAGGGACGAGAGCGCCACCTGCAGCGTAAATTTGCTTTCATCGTTCAGGATAATCAATGGCCAGAGATAATCGTTCCAAGAACCGATGAAAGTAAATGCTCCTAGGAAAGACAACGCTGGACGAAGGATAGGGATGGCGACATTCCAGTAGAGCCGGAAGAAGCTGCAGCCATCGATACGTCCGGCATCCAGCAGCTCGGATGGAACGGATTCCTGCGCGTATTGGCGAATCCAGAAAATGCCGAATGCATTGGCCATGCCAGGAATGATCAGCGCCTTGAAGGAGCCTACCCATCCGAACTTCGCCATGATGACGAAGGAAGGAACGAGCGAAAGCTGAGACGGCGCCATCATTGTGGCGAGCAGCAGGACAAACAACCACTTTTTGCCCGGAAACTTGAATTTTGCGAACGTAAAGCCAGCCAGGGAATCGAAGAACAAGACCAGCAAGGTGCTGCAGGATGCCACAAACAACGAGTTGAGAAACGCGCCGAAGAAATCGACGTTATCGAACACCCGCGTCACATTGCTAATAAGATGCGTCCCGAACCAAAACTTTGGCGGGAAGCTGTAAATTTCCGCCGTCGTACGCGTGGCCATGACGGCAAGCCAGTAAAAAGGAAAGATGGAAATAACAAGTCCGATAATCAGTCCGATATAGAGCAGGATGGCAGACTTCCTCTTAACCATGCGTATCACCCCGTTTATTCATCTTTGGCACCGCCGCCCTGAACCACCAGCCAGTTAAAGAGCGAGAAAAGAGCAATCAATATGAACATGCCCCAGCCGACAGCGGAACCGTAGCCGAAGTAATTGTTCACGAATGCCTCTCGGTACAGGTAGAGAACGATGGTCAGACCACCGCCGCT
This sequence comes from Paenibacillus sp. J22R56, assembly GCF_056269375.1. NCBI lineage: Bacteria > Bacillati > Bacillota > Bacilli > Caryophanales > Paenibacillaceae > Paenibacillus > Paenibacillus sp. J22R56. The sequence goes on along the minus strand of NZ_JBWDNV010000006.1, from coordinate 40,198 downwards.
GACGCCGCCGTCGTTGCCGACGAGCACCTGCGATTCGGTGAAGATCTGCATGCCTCCGATGGTAGAAGTAATGACGGTAAAAAGAATGATCGGCCTTAAATTCGGGATCGTAATGCGGAAGAAGGACTGAATGCCGGTGGCTCCGTCAATTTTGGCTGCCTCATACAGGACGGTAGGAATACTCTGGAGTCCCGCCAAATAGATGATGGCATTGTATCCGACCCAGCGCCAGATGACCATAATGGACACCGCCAGCTGGATTCCCCAGGTCTTGTTCAACCATTCCACGGGGGAAACTCCGAAGACGGACAAGAAATAGTTCAGCAGGCCATAATTGTTGGAGAATACAGTGCTGAACACAATAGCAACCGCAACGAGTGAAGTGACGTTCGGTACGAAGAAACCGATTCGGAAGAAAGTGCGGAACTTAATAAACGATGCATTCAGCAAAAACGCGATGATGAGCGCGAAGAACAGCATCGGTATGGTTGAATAAATCCAAATCAAGAGCGTATTTCTTACCGCTTTCCAAAATTCGGGATCGGTGACCATGAATTGATAATTGTTAATGCCGTTAAAGGTCATCACGCCAATGCCGTCCCATCTCTGGAAAGAAAGATACATAGAGAACAAAATAGGGAATAAGCCGAAGACGGCAAACAAGATATAAAAGGGAGAAATGGCCAGGTATTCTCTTCGGTGCTTCCATATTTCAGATGCTAATCCTCGCTTCCGCTCCGAGACTTGCATGGAGCTTCCGGGATCGAATTGCGTTCGGTTCTGTAATGGTTGTCCCATAAGTCTCTACCTCCATTGCCGGAATAGTGTGACTATTTAACGCAGCAGCTCCTTTTTCACTCTGGATAACGCATCCTTCCAAGCTTTATCCGAGTTTTTCCCTTCAAGAGCAACCGATGACAGCTCACGGTTCACGATTCCGTTTAGGTTGGAGTATTTCGTCCCGAAATAGGAAGGCTTCACGTTGCGCGCTGACTCCGTAAAAATCTCACCAGTAGCTTGGCCGCCGAAAAACTCCTCTTTCATCTTCATAAGATCCGAATCGAGCGCCTTGGAGGCGGAAGGGAACAGATTGAGATCCTTAAAGCTGGTCACCTGGTTCTCGGAATTCAGGAGCCATTTCATCACCTCGAAGGATTCCTTCGGGTATTTACTTGTTTTCATAATGGCTAGGAAAGAGCCGCCGTTATTGCCGTCTCCGCCTGGAGCTCTTGCGACGCGCCACTTGCCTGCCGTATCTGGAGCCGCATCCATAAGGATTTGTTTACTCCACACGGCACCAACGAAGGATGCGATCTTACCGTTGTTCATGGCCGCGTTCCACTCGGTGGAGAACGTACCTGCATTAGCGAGAAGGTCCATTTCCGAAGCTTTTACTGCCAAGTCCCACGCCTTCTTCATGGAAGAGGAGGGATCATCACCAATGAAATTTTCGTTTTTATCAAAATAAACTTTATCCGACTGCGAATTGACCTGGTTATATACTTGTCCAATATTATCAAGCAGCTTCACCTTGCCGCCTAACGCCTTCTGAAGCTTCTCGCCTGCGGCGAAGTAATCTTCCCATGTGCCCATCATAAGGTGAACCTCTTCGGGGTCGGTCGGAAGTCCTGCTTGTTTGAACAAGTCCTCGCGGTAAAATAAGGCGGTCGGGCCAGTATCGATCGGCATGGCGATCATTTCATCCTTCGGCGTCACCCCAAGCTGCCATTTCCAATCGAGGTAGTCTTTCTCGATGTCCTTTGCGCCTAAGTCGTATAAATTGTAGAAGCGGTCGGCGCTTGGGAACAGTTCAGTGACCCAGTCGTTAAAGGCCACGATATCCGGTCCGCCGCTGCCGGCTGCGAGAGTCGTTTTCAGCTTAGATTTGAAGTCGCCCCCGATTTTTTGGGCGTTGATGCGAATGCCCGGAAACTGCTTCTGGACCTCGTTAATTAAGTTATCGTCCAGACTCCGGTTCCAATACCAAAGGGTAAGCGTTTTCACCTCACTCTTAGATGAAGAACCGCTTGAACATCCGCTAACCATGAAAGCTAGAAGCAATAGACACATTAATAACGCTCGGTATTTTGCCATCGTTATCGGCCTCCCATCGCGGCATTTTGGCACTGCAGCAGCATCACCACCTCCTAATTTCTTGAAGTTGTGTTCGACCTTGAACAACATTATAGACGCAACCCGTTCATATTGAAACTCGCTTTCGTGAAATGAGGCAATGGTAGGACATGGACCAGGAGCCATTTTATTAAGTATGGGTTTATGGTCTTAAGGGGAGATGGCGGGTTGGGATCTAGCCCAGGTATGAAGATATGGAAGACAGATTTGCCGGTCTAAAAGTTGACAGGATCTTACCTGGCATGTAATATATGTAGCGTTGTCACATGAACATCAGTTGCGAAAATTCTATATTCTTATCGTATAACCTCGCAGGACATACACAGGGCGAGGGTTTCTACAGGGAGCCTTTACTTCCTAACTACGACGCTATGAATGAGCTTAATGCTCGTTTAAGGCGACGGAGTTAGGATTTTTTGCGTCCGTGGGCTGTCATGAGACCTAGAACGTGGACGACATGCTAAATATGTCGACGTATTTCTTGCAAGCAGGGGGTTATTATAGGAATGAAATATTATGTTGCCGTGCTCATGGGAGCTATGAGCTATGGTGTATTATCTACAATTGTGGTATTGGCTTACGGAGAGGGCTATCAACTTGGCGAGGTTGTCGGAAGTCAACTTATGACGGGATTTATTCTATCTTGGTTACTTGCATTATTCACCAAATTCAAACAAAAGCGCAAGGCACTCAAAACAGACCATAGTCAAGGTTCAACTGCTTCTGCTCAGGTATTTCAAAAGCTTACGTGGAAGCAATGTCTGCTACTGATGGCTGCGGGCACACCAACGGTCATCACAGGACTCGTATATTATCAATCGCTGCGTTATATTCCCGCATCACTCTCAATTATTCTGTTATTCCAATTTACATGGATTAGTGTACTGATTCCGGCGGTAATGAAACGCCAGCGGCCCAATAAATTAATGCTGCTTACGTTGCTGATCCTGTTCGGCGGCACACTAATTGCAGCAGGCTTCCTGGAGCAAGGGCATGGCGAGATTAATGTACGTGGTATCGCATTAGGTCTGATGTCCGCAGTTAGTTACTCATTGTTCGTCCTGTTTAATGGTAAGGCCGTACCAACAGCGCATCCTGCATACCGGAGCGCCTGGATGGTAACTGGCGGCTTAATTCTGCTATGCATTTTGTTCCCGCCAATGTTCCTTATTAATGGGTTGATCTGGAGCCAACTGCTTGTGTTCGGCCTACTGCTAGGCGTCTTTGGAGCATTCATTCCATCCGTACTATTTGCAACTGGCGTACCTCACATCGGCGGGGATATGGCAGGCATCATCGGGGCGGCGGAACTACCGGTAGCGGTACTTATGTCCTCCATTGTACTCCACGAACATGTAAGCGGAATGCAGTGGATAGGTGTGATTATCGTGCTTATCGGCGTGGCGCTTCCCGAACTATACAAATACCAAATATCGCGGTCAAAATCGATCTATTCTTAATCATGCATAGAAGTCAAAAGAGATAATGAAGGGGCTAGCCTGCCTATTCATTATCTTTTTTTATGTTCAAAAATGTCCCTTGTACTATCTTTACATCGAAGTATCGATCTGCTAGTATAGCTAATTGTTAACCAAGAAACATAAAACTAGGTTAACAATTAAAAGTGGATGGTGAACATTATGCAAACAGATTACGAACGGCTTACTAACCTGAATAAGGATTATCTATGGAATCCCTTTACTCAAATGAAAGACTACGTAACCTCTGATCCACTTATCATTGAACATGGTGAGGGAATTAAACTCTATGACGTGCAAGGACGGGCTTATTATGACGGCTTCTCATCGGTCTGGCTTAATGTACATGGCCATAATGTACCGGAGTTAAATCAGGCAATTACGGATCAGTTAAGCCGAGTTGCTCATTCAACCTTACTCGGAATGGCTAATAGACCAGCGATTGAACTAGCAGAGAAGCTGGCAGGGATTACACCGCGAGGATTAAATAAAGTATTTTACTCTGATTCAGGAGCAACCGGCGTAGAGATCGCGATCAAAATGGCGTTTCAATACTGGCAAAATAAAGGCGTTAAAAGTAAAAAGTCTTTCATCACAATGAATCAAGCGTATCACGGGGATACAATCGGGGCTGTGAGTGTTGGTGCGATTCCACTCTATCATGACATTTTCCGTCCGATGTTATTCCCTTCGCACGTCATACCCTATCCTTACGCTTATCGTCATGAAGGTGGCGAGATGTCGGCATTGGATGCAACGTTAACCGCTCTTCGTGATCTTCTTGAGACACGCTCAGATGAGATTGCAGCACTTATCGTCGAGCCGATTGTCCAAGGTGCCAGTGGCATCGTTACGATGCCGCCAAACTGTTTGCGTGAGATGGCGGCCATATGTCGAAAGTATGATGTTCTCTTGATAGCCGACGAGGTAGCAACCGGTTTTGGCCGGACAGGCGCTATGTTTGCCTGTGAACTCGAAGATGTAAGTCCGGACTTGATGGTAATTGGAAAAGGACTTACTGGAGGCTATTTACCTGTAGCAGCGACGCTTGCAAATGACGAAATATATCATGCATTTTACGCCGATTACGAAGAACAAAAGACCTTTTTCCATGGACATTCTTTTACGGGTAACCCGCTTGGCTGCGCGGTTGCTTTAGCTAGCTTAAAGCTCATGGAAGAGCGCAACATGATAGAAGGGGTAGAGGCAAAAGCAGCATTTGTCGAGAAAAAACTCTCAAACCTAAAGGACCGACCGCATGTTGGCGATATCCGGCAAAAGGGACTAATGGTCGGAATTGAACTCGTCCGAAATAAGGATTCACGTGAGCCCTACGAGTGGATAGAACGGGTAGGCGTTCGTGCAACACAAAGAGCTAGGGAACTCGGGATGTTAACAAGGCCGCTTGGCAATGTGATGGTTTTCATTCCTCCGCTTGCTAGTACAGAAACGGAGCTAGATGCTATGACGGATATTTTGGCGAAATCCATAATTGACATCACCGAAGGCGGTTAAGGGGATGAACAAAGCGATTACAAATACAACTATACCTGGTTTATTTGTAACGGGTACGGATACGGGGATCGGAAAAACAATTGTGGCTGCCGCCATTGCCGCTGTTCTTCGCGCAGAAGGGATGAACATTGGTGTCTGGAAGCCCGTACAATCAGGCGAAAAGATCGGTAACGGCATGACCGATGCGGAAAGACTACTGCATCTTTCGGGAATCCAGGACCTACCCGAAGTTGTTGCTCCTTTTACATTCGAAGCCCCGTTAACTCCGATGCTCGCTGCCAAACAGTCTGGGGTAACGCTAACGTTAAAGGAGCTTATCGCTGCAGGAGCACCGCTCGTTGATCGTTACCAAGCTCTGATTGTCGAAGGTGCCGGTGGGGTCGCTGTACCGCTGACCGAAGACGCCTTCGTGGCAGATTTCATTTCGGAACTCCGGATGCCTACGGTGATTGTAGCTCGATCTGGACTAGGTACGATTAACCATACGCTTTTAACCGTTTCCTATCTTAAGCAACTCGGTGTACATATCATTGGTGTCATTATGAACGACATCGAACAAATTGAGACGATTGATGATCCGAGTAAAACTAATAACTCAGAACTGATTGAACGATACAGCGGACTTAAAGTCCTGGGTAGATTACCCCGTTTGGATAACGCAGGTGATTCGGAAACGTTGATCCCAATTTTTCGAGAAAAAATAGAGCTCGCACCTATTAGAGACGCAATAGCTGCTCAAATCATGGGAGGATGATGGAGATGGAAAGCACTATGACAAATACGAAGTGGCAATTTCTTGCCGAGAAATCACTGAGCGGCGAACGCCTAACTTTAGAGGAAGGGCTCTCGGTACTTGAAGCCGACAATGATGAAGTGCTTCTAATCATGAATGCCGCATTTAAGGTGAGAAAACATTTCTACGGCAAAAAAGTGAAGCTGAACATGATCATTAACGCTAAGAGCGGCCTTTGCCCTGAGGACTGTGGCTATTGTTCGCAATCTATCGTTTCAACTGCGCCAGTAAGCAAATATACTTTGCTGGATAAAGAAACGCTGCTCGCTGGTGCTCGAGAAGCGATGGCTCGCAAGGCCGGAACTTATTGCATCGTAGCAGCCGGGAAAGGACCTACGGATAATGAGCTAAATCAAGTAGTTAACGCCGTTAAAGAAATTCGGGAGACGATGCCGCTGAAGATTTGTGCATGCCTAGGCATTCTCAAGGAAGATCAAGCTAAGCGACTTGCCGAGGCAGGCGTTCATCGTTATAACCACAACTTAAATACTAGTAGAGCCAATTATCCTTCCATCACGACGACCCACACCTATGATCAACGCGTTGAAACCGTAGAGAAGGTAAAGTCGCACGGCATGTCTCCTTGCTCTGGCGTTATTATCGGCATGGGCGAGACCCATCAAGAAATCGTGGAAATGGCCTTTGCACTCCACGAACTCGATGCAGATTCAATCCCAATCAATTTCCTGAATGCGATACCGGGAACACCTTTAGAGCATGCAGGTCGAACTCCATCAATGAAAGCATTAAAGGTACTAGCCTTATTCCGATTTGTTTGTCCATCTAAAGAAATTCGTGTGGCCGGCGGTCGCGAAGTTAACCTCCGTACGCTGCAGCCCTTGTCCTTATACGCCGCAAACTCATTATTCGTAGGAGATTATTTAACGACTGCTGGCCAAGATGTATCGGCCGATCATCAAATTATCGAAGATTTGGGATTCGAAATCGAGTTGAACGCTTTGTAAGGCGGTGACAACATGGAATGGATGGAAAAAGAACTTGAATTATTGTCAGGAGCCTCTTTGGAACGCTCTTTGCGTGAAAGTGGAGTCGCCCAAGAAACTCCCGGTTACGTCTTACTCAACGAACGAGCGCTGCTCAACCTTTCTTCCAATAACTATCTCGGACTCGCCGACCATCCTGCCATCATCGAAGCGATGAGGGGCGCCCTCTTATCTGAAGGAGCTGGAGCCGGCGCTTCCCGTCTAGTAACAGGCAATCGTTTCCCTTACGCTCAATTAGAGCAGGCGCTGGCCGAATGGCAAAGATGCGAAGCTGCACTCGTAATCGCAAACGGTTATATGGCTAATTCAGGTGTAATTGGAGCGCTTGTTGGGAGAGGGGATGTTGTTTTTAGTGATCGTTTGAACCATGCAAGTATCGTAGACGGAGTCGTACTCAGTCGTGCGGAGCATGCCAGGTACCGTCATAACGACATGGAGCATTTGCGGACATTATTGAAAAAGTACCGCAATCGTCGGCGAAAATTAATTGTAACGGATGCCGTATTTTCCATGGATGGCGACCAAGCTTGCTTACGCGAACTCGTTGCCTTAAAACAAGAGTTTGGAGCGATGCTTATGATAGACGAAGCGCATAGCGGGGGGATTTACGGAAGGCGAGGCGAGGGATTATGTCATGAACTCGGACTGCATGATCAAGTCGATATTCATATGGGGACGTTTAGTAAAGCATTTGGCGTTTATGGAGCGTATATTTGCGGCAGCCGTACATTGATTCGGTGGCTAGTTAATGAAGCAAGACCGCTCATTTATTCGACGGCTTTGCCGCCATCTCTCGTCGTGGGTATTTCAAAGGCATTAGAGCTCATCATTTCGGATCATTGGCGCCGGGAGAAATTGCTCGCAGTAAGCCAATTATTTCGTTCTACACTTAAACATTCTGGTTTTATAATCGGTGACGGTGACTCTCCAATTGTACCGTTAATCGTGGGTAATAATGGAGCAGCTTTGCGGTTTAGCCAAGCCCTTGAAGAAAAAGGGATCGCAGCGGTTGCGATTCGTCCGCCAACCGTTCCTGACGGAACAGCTCGCATTCGATTTTCGTTATCAGCCGTACATTCGGAAAAAGAACTACTGGATGCAGCCGATTGCATCCGTACCATCGGATATCAAATGGGGGTGCTGTGACTGTGATGACTGTATCTGAAAAGAACGGCACTATCCTATGGTTGACCGGTTGGAGTATATCGGATTCCGTATTCGACAGGTTACGCGAATCGTTGCCAGACTATCATCATGTAACCGTTGACTATAGTCAAGCTGATACGCAAGAGCAAATGATACATGTTACTCAGATAGCAGCAAAAAACATACAACCTCCTTTGTTAATCGGGGGCTGGTCCCTCGGTGGGTTGTTGGCACTAAGAGTCGCAGACTTAGCAGACGGCCTTGTGCTATTTGCGGCAAATGCTCAATTTACTCGTCCCAAAGAGGAGTCCGACCGCGGCTGGGCAGATGCCTATGTGAGGCAGATGATTGCTGGTCTTTCGAAAGATCGAGAAGCGGTAGAAACAAAATTTCGACGAATGATGTTTACAGAAGCGGAGCTTGAGATGAGGATAGATCAGAATCTTCCTCCTCACGGTGTTTGGTCGGTCCAAGCATTAATAGCTGGGCTTCAAATTTTACGTGAAGAGGAAGTCTTGTTTCAATTAAAAAATATCCGTTGTCCGGTTTTTCTAGTGCATGGCACCGAAGATACAATTTGTCCATTTGGCGCTGCAATGGAGCTTGTTTCATTAGTACCTCAAGCCAATTTACATACAATCCCTTTTGGTGGTCATGCGCCGTTTCTGGGAAGGGAAGTGGAGATCGCAAAACGATTCAGGAGTTGGTGGCATGAACAATCGAACAACAGCAATTAGGCGACAATTTAATCGTAGTGCTGAGGGCTTGTATGATAATCACGCTGATGTACAGCGTACGATGGCAGAGCAACTTGCTAATTCACTCATGAGGTGGTTTAGCACAAGAGACTCTGACCCGTTAAAAATACTGGAAATTGGCTGTGGTACGGGTACTTTGACCGAACTTTTGTTACAACAATTGCCTCAGGCTTCGATTACGGCGCTAGATCTTACACCCACAATGATCAAAGTTGCCGAACAACGCATTCAATCAAATCAATCAGCAGATTTACGTTTTATCCAAGCCGATGTGGAGATATGGGCTGCCGAAGCCCCATCTGATTCCTTCGACCTCATTGTTTCTAGTGCCTGTTTTCAATGGCTAAGTCATCCGAGGCAAACGATAAGTGATCTTAGGAGAATCCTTCGACCGGGAGGCTTGCTGGTGTTCACGACATTCGGACCGGAAACGTTTCGCGAGCTCCATCAATCTTTTGATGCAGTATATTATGCAAACAAGATGGAGCCGCAGCGGCACGGATTATCGGTTCTATCACCAGAACAATGGAAAGTTGTTCTTATAGAAGCTGGATTTTCAGTTATTCATAGCAAACAGGAAATTCAAAAGGAGACGTATGCTTCCCCAAGAGATTTCCTTCAATCCGTAAAGGCGATAGGCGCAAGTTCTTCTGAAGCAACTAAGATAGAGGGACTAGGCCCTCGGCGCCTGTTCACCGAAATGTATAAGGTATACGAGGAGAAGTACAGTATTCAGGGAGGCGTCATTGCCACATACGAGTTACTTTTAATTGAAGCAGGAGGGAGCGAGTCATCATAATGTCGGATCTTGTCACTCGCTTGTGCATCCGAAAGTCCCGTTACCGTGACGATCTAGGCCCTGTAAAATGGTCCCTCCATATAGGGGCATCTCCCTATATACGCTCCCCGTTCGGACAGGCATAATAGTCTTGCATAGTCAAAAGGGAATGTTTACCTGTTTTTTCAGGACTTTGTTTGTGACGCTTTTCATGCAAGACAATATTCCGAACGACATGGAGGAGAAGTCAAAGAATGGAGAATTCGAACACTAGGATCAATCATAGACGACAACTCGCTAATGCGGTGTTGGCCGTCATGCTGCTTCTCGGCCTCTTCAGTATTCAAGTCCAGCCGGCACACGCCGCTTCGGTACCGCGACTGGTGGTAGCAACTCCGACGGCGAATTCCTTCGTGCCTGATCGCATCTTTGTCCGAGTTACAGTAAATTCCCAGGTGCCCATCGCTGAAACAAAGGCCACGGCTGGCAGCATGCCTGCGGTCAGCTTAACGAAACAGGCCGCCACTTGCGTATCTTCCTGTGAATACACTGGCTGGGTCGACGTTTCCTCACTCCCTTGGGGGGATTTTACCTTGACGCTTGACGCGATTGACGTCGATGGCATCTCTAGCGCTCCTCTTGCCATCGCGCTCAAGCACAACAAGACGCCGGTGATTCATCCTGATGCACCGCTTCCATTTGAAGTCGCTGACCCGAATCTGGCGGTCAACGTTTCTTGCACTGACGATAATCCTGGTTCAGACTGCAGCAGCCTGAAGCTTAGCATTAACGGAAAGCTGCTGGCATCCGGCACGAACGCAATCGTGGAGACGCTTTCCGCGGAGCAGTGGCTAGGCCAGGCAGCTACTGTTCAGCTTAGCGCCTCCGATGCAAGTGGATTGACCAGCACGCAGTCGTATCCGATCTATGTCGAGGATGTCTCGAACCTGACAACCATCTCGAAGGAAGCAGGCCTTGTGCTTGACACAGACGATTCGCGCACGCTGCTATGGAATGCCTATGATCATCGTCTGCGCATTCACCACCGGAATACGAACGAAGTGGAGACGCTGCCGCTGCTCGTACCGGAACAGACTCAGCTTAACGTTCGACTCATTCCCGGTGGCGCAATGGGCAGCGCATTCGATGCAACCGGCTTCGACTTTCCCGACGGCTACTATCGGAAAGGTCTTGACCCGCTAGGGAAATATTCGTCTTTCGTATGGCGGAACGGTCAGTTGCAATCCCTTGCCGCGGACGATATTCGAGTGAATGGAGATTGGGCTGCCTACCATGCTCCCGGTGGAGGACTTCGTGAACTGACGCTTGAGAACACCGCTTCCGGCGTAGCGGTCTCAGTCGGCTTCACCGACCGGTTCGATTATGCGCTGGACGATCAAGGCACGCTCGTGTTCGGACGAGATGGCAAGCTATTCCGATTTGCGGACGGCGCCACTGCGCAAATTACGCCTAATGACGGGTTCGCCTACCGCTCACCGGTTATGGACGGCAGCGTACTGCTCTACGCACGGAATGACACTTCGACGAACAGCTCCACTCTCGTCATCGATCGGGACGGTGCTGCGCTGGCTCTTGCCGGAGCATCTGCCGTGCAGGGGGATTATCTGACGGCAGGCGGTTGGATTGCCTATACTCTGTATACGGAGGCCGGGCAAAAGCAGCTGTGGCTGCGTTCGCCTTCCGGAGAGGATGAGCGGTTGACGCCGACCAGCACCGCCGACAGCCATTTTGTTGCACTTTCGGATGCAGGCGAAGCCGCCTACACCTACGACAGCGGTATCTGGCTGAGCCGTCTTCAAGAGGATGGCAGGCTGCCATCCGATCGGATCGTTACGGATAAAGCGAAGGTGTATTGGAAGGACGGGTGGCAAGTTTACCTTGGTACCACATGGTACGAGGTGCCAGGTACGGACCCTGGTACGGATCCAGGAACAGACCCAGGCACGGATCCTGGAACAGATCCGGGAACAGATCCTGGTACAGATCCTGGTACAGATCCAGGAACGGATCCTGTACCAACGGCCGACCTCGACGGCAATGGCCAGGTCAATCGGCAGGATGCTATTGAATTCCTGCGCACCTTCGGGACGAAACGAGGGCAGTTCCATTATGATCCCAAAGCCGATTTCGATGCGGACGGCGTTATATGGAAGCCGGATCTGATCGCATTCGTGAAAGCAGGACATTTTGGACCCGGATTGAAAATAGCCTTAAAAAAAGGCGCCGCCGACATCGCGAGAGGAATCGACCTGACTTCGATTTTCCCCCGTAAGTAGTCCGTTTACCGGCAGCCAACGAAGAGCTATCCTCGAAGCGCCTGCTTCATGGATAGCTCTTTGTTTTCTTCAAGCCAATATAAATACGAAGGATAACACGGCAGCAAAATACTTCTACCAGAATGTGCTCGATGATGTTGATGCTATATTTAGAAGGCATGAAGAGAGCTGGATTTCTTATTAACTCCTCAGAATCTCGGCAATGGTTTTGATTCCCTGGGAGATCTGAGACTCCGTTACATTCCCAAACCCCATAATTAATCGATCTTCAAACTTTCCTTTAACAATAGAGTACTTTTCAGCAGGGTATATCTTAATATTCCGCTCCTCAAGCTGCGATGTCAGAAGAGGGTCAAACCGATGTCTGGATAATTCGGCAATCAAGTGTAACCCTGCAGCATCACCTGATATTTTGACTTGGTTGCCGAACGTTTCGGATAAGCTGGTAATGAGACGATTTCGTCTTTTGCCGTAAATACGCTTCATTTGGGAGATGTGGCGTTCCAAGTGATGACTGGCAATAAATCTAGCAAGGATGACTTGGGAAAATGTTGGGCAATGCATGTCTGTTACCCGCTTTAACTGAAGAAGAGAAGAAACTAAATCATGCGGTACCACCATATAGCCCAGTCTAAGCGCGGGGAACATATTTTTACTGAAAGTCCCTACATAAATAACTCTCTCCGAGTCCAGCTCCCTTAGAGCATGAAGCGGCATTCCGGCGTAGCGGAATTCACTGTCGTAATCGTCCTCGAAGATGTAACAGCCGGTTTGGCGGGCATAATCTAAAAGTTGCAAACGGCGTCCAATGGACAAAATACTGCCGAAGGGAAATTGATGGGATGGAGTAACAAAGATGCACTTCGGATGCAAATGAGTTGGCAGATTATCAACACTCAGGCCATGATCATCTACGGAAACAGGGATTATGTTGGCGCCAGTTGATGCAAAAATATCGTGGATGAAGGTAGCGGTCGGGTCTTCTGTCACTATGGCATCATTAGGTTGTAATAAAAGCTTGCACAACAAAGCAATAGCTTGGGTAGCGCCGGCCGTCACGATTACCTGCGATGGGGCACATTGAATCCCTTTGGTGTGCTGTAAAAGCCGGCATATGCTTGTGCGAAGTTCCATATTGCCTGCGGGATCATCATAACCAAAATCCCATGAATGAGCACTTTCGTATACGCCAAGGGCGGTTTCCTTCCACTTTTTACGCGGAATGTGATCCAGAGCAGGGAAGCTCGGACGGAAGTCAATGCCATCGAAGCGATTTGGATATTCCGCAGACTTGGATGATTCAAAAACTTCGCTTACGTGAGACTGGCTCGTAAACGAATTGCGTCTCCCCAAATCTACCACGTAAGTACCTGAGCCTTGGCGGCCTACCAAATAACCTTCGGCTATTAGCTGCTCATAGACTTCTACAATCAGTGCGCGAGACACTCCGAACTCACTTGCAAGATCTCGGGTGGAGGGGAGCCTGCTTCCCGATGTATAGAAGCCCTGAAACATCCGATCACGCAGCAAAGTATAAATATGTTTGGTTTTAGTAGCAAAAACATTTGGTTTGGGGTTGAGCGGCATTGATAGTGCCCCCTTATAAAAATTGGTATGTTAAATTTGAACTCAAAGTGGTACTTATTGATACCAATCTATCATGATAACATAGGAGTTACAAATTCAAGATTCAGTAGCAGGGAGGTGAAGCCGATGAATCAAGAGATTACCTCAAAGAGAAAAGCCAAACATAAGGCGGCTGGGGGTCTCATGGTCACAGCCCTTTTCTTGGCCTCTCTGAATTTACGCCCGGCGATAAGCTCTATTTCTCCCGTACTTGAAATCATTCGTAGCGATTTGGGTATGAATGCTTCAGTAGCCAGCTTGTTAACTTCTATCCCCGTCCTATGCATGGGCTTCTTCTCGCCAATATCCGTCCGGATCGGCAGGAGCTTGGGAATCGAGAGGGTCATTAGCTGGTCCTTGGTTCTACTAAGTGTAAGTACACTTTTGCGTATCGTTACTCATTCCGCTTTCTTTTTACTTCTAACCGCTCTGCTGGCCGGCATAGGCATTGCTGCAATGGGGCCTTTGCTTTCCGGATTTATCAAAAGGCATTTCGCAAGTAACATTCCAATGATGATCGCTGTGTACTCTATGGCTTTGTCACTCGGAGCCGCTCTAGGTTCCAGTTTATCCGCTCCCTTGCAATTCAGGGTACATTCTTGGCAAACGACACTTGCTTTTTGGGCTGTACTTGCTATAGCAGCTGTTCCAATTTGGTTTAGAGTCGTCAGACGGGGGATAGACACTCTAATGGATTCAGCAACCATCTCGCAGAGCTCGAAGCTGCCTTGGGGGAATAAGAAGGTCTGGTTATTAACCGTTCATTTTGGTCTTATGGCTATGGTTTTTTATTCTTTATTGGCATGGCTGCCGCCTATAATGGAAAGCTTGGGCTATTCACGCCTCTATGCGGGGAATTTACTTACAATCTTTGCAATAGTACAAATACCAAGTGGATTAGTGCTCCAATTCCTGCTGAAGTGGTTTCCATCCCGCCTACTATGGCTGCTTGCTGCATCTTTCCTGCAGCTAATTGGACTTATTCTCATCTTTGGTTCCATTCTTCCTTGGTTAGCTGCTGTCTTATGCGGATTTGGCTCAGGGATGTTGTTTGCTCTCGGAACGTTGTTGCCTATTGATGCTGCTTCATCTCCGCAGGAAGCGGCTTCCTTGGCGGCAATGACGCAATCGGGAGGATACATTATTGGCGCGGTTGGTCCAATTCTCATTGGTTGGATCAATGATTTGACCTATCAATTCAGATTGACCATATTGGGATTGATCATCATTACACTCATGTTAATGACGGTTCAAGTGCTCATAATCCCGCGTAAAGTGAAAAGTCATTCGAAACTACCATGTGAAATTGACACAAGATGAGAACAATATTGGAGGTCATTATATGAAAATATTCGTTGCTGGATCTACAGGTGTAATTGGCCGTTTGCTACTTCCCAAATTGGTGCGGGCTGGCCATGAAGTCATTGGAATGACCCATTGCGTGGAACGTAAGGCATTCATTCAAGCTTTAGGGGCAAAGCCTATCGTTGTCGATGCGTTTGATCGGGACGATATCCTAGGAGTAATCAGGGAATTACGACCGGATGTAATCATTCATCAGCTTACTTCTCTGAGCAATTGGAATCTCGAGGACAATGCCAGGATCAGAATAGAAGGGACTCGGAATCTTGTAGATGCCGCCAAGGCTGCAGGTGTTAGGCGATTCATCGCACAAAGTATTTCTTGGGCTTATGAACCAGGTGATCATCCTGCTTCGGAAGAGGTTCCCTTGGACTTACAGGCACCATTGCCGCGGAAATCGACTATAAATGGTATTATTGCACTGGAAAGGGCAGTAGCGGAGGTGCCGAATCACGTTA
Source organism: Paenibacillus sp. J22R56 (assembly GCF_056269375.1). Classification (NCBI taxonomy): domain Bacteria; kingdom Bacillati; phylum Bacillota; class Bacilli; order Caryophanales; family Paenibacillaceae; genus Paenibacillus; species Paenibacillus sp. J22R56. The sequence continues at coordinate 24,850 of NZ_JBWDNV010000006.1, read as the reverse complement.
TTTTGCGTTATGGGATGCTCTACGGACCTGAAACCTGGTACGATAAAAGAGGGGTCATGGCGGAAAAAGTGTTGCAAAGGCAGCTGCATGCAAACGACGGAATCACTTCCTTCCTTCATGTGGAGGATGCTGCAAATGCAGCTATGCTGGCATTGGATTGGCCTACGGGCTGGGTTAATATAGTAGATAACGAGCCTGCTGCTGGAACACAGTGGCTGCCTGTTTATGCTGATGCGCTGCAAGCCCCTGAGCCGGAATATCAACCTGGCAGCAATAGGGGGGAGCGCGGCGCATCGAATACCAAAGCACAAAACGAATACGGATGGGTACCGTTGTATCCGACATGGAGATCAGGATTCGGGCAAAGCTTAAGATGAGGTTTTACCTCTTAATTGATCCGAAGTCCCTTAAATAACATTAAAAGAAAGGAGCCGCTCATTGACGGCTCCTTTCTTGATTTTTATACAGAAATAAGTATTTATAGTATAATTACGGATACATCTGAATTCGCAATGAGGGGGCAAGGAAGTGGAAGAGCTAACGTTCAATCAACAGAATCTATTTGCACATGTATTCAATTATACTCCTGTCGGGATTGTGCTGATCTCGTTAGATGGCCAATGGATTGATGTGAATCCAGCCGCTTGCCAGCTGCTCGGATACGAGAGAAACGAATTAATGAAATGCGATCCTAAAAAATTGATTTTTTCATCTGTAGAAAGCAATCATGACATCTACTTTAAACAATTACTGCAAGGCGAAATACCGACATTCAGCTTTGAAAAAAGACATGTTCATCAAAACGACACTGTCGTGTGGACATCCGTACATGTCTCCTTTGTCAGAGAAGGGGCAGAGGGCGAGTCTTGGTATTTTATCGCTCAAATCGTCGATATTACTTCTAATAAAATGATCGAGCAAAAGCTGCAAGAAACGGTGGAGAGATACACTTCACTTAAGAAATATAATCATGACACCATTATTTCCTTTGACCTGCAGGGCAAGATTATGAACGGAAACGTAATGGCAGAGCATCTTATTGGACAAAAGATATCGGACCTGATTGGCACAAGTATCGCGGCCATTATCGGTGAGGATACGCTTGTGCGTATATTAGCCGACAACGAGCCTTACACCGATATTGAAGGATCTATCAATCATGTTCCCCATGTCAATGGGCATCTTGTAGAAGTTCTGGTCACGATCGCGCCGATTATCGTTAACAATCGCAGTATCGGATTTTATCTGCTAATCAAGGATATTACTGAACAAAAGAAGCTGCTGATTGAAAAAGAGGCTGCAGAACGGACAAATGAAGTCAAAAGCGAGTTTATGGCGATCATGAGCCATGAAATTCGCACTCCAATGAACGGCGTAATCGGCATGACCGATTTGCTGCTGGATACGCCATTGGAAGAGGAGCAGCAGGAATATGTCTCCATCATCCGGAAGAGTGGGGATACTTTACTGGCCATTATCAACGATATTCTCGACTTTTCTAAGGTGGAATCAGGTAATACCGAACTGTCGGAGGAGCCATTCAAGCTGAGCGAAGCGATTGCGGAGACTTTCGACACACTAATGCCTAAAGCACTGGAGAAAAAGCTGACGCTTAACGTATCCATTCATCCAGACATTCCGCATAAAGTAATCGGCGACCCGCTCAAAATCCGTCAAATCCTAATGAACCTGATCGGCAACGCCATTAAATTTACGCCAGAAGGCTCCATAACTGTCAGTATCGATAAAGCCGAAATCGCAGGAGATAAGATCCAGTTCTACTTCTCAGTGGAGGATACGGGAATAGGAGTGCCGGCGGATAAAAGAGCCTTTCTCTTTGAGCCATTTTATCAAGCCGATCATTTCATGGTGCGACAGGCAGGAGGTACCGGACTTGGACTTGCTATTACGCGAAAGCTGATTGAGCTGATGGATGGTGAGATCTATTGCGAACCAAATCCAGGAGGAGGCACAATCTTTAAATTCAACATTGCTTTGAAGGTCGAATCTCTCCCGGATGTAATGCATCTGGAAGCGGATCACGGGCAGCTGCCCAATCCTAATGATAAGTTGAACATATTAATCGCTGAAGACAATCATATTAATCAGCTTGTCTTAATTCGTATGGTGGAAAAGCTTGGTTTTCGTCCGGATGCCGTATCCAACGGATCTGAAGTCCTGGAAGCCGTTCAGAAGAAGAAATACGATATTCTATTTATGGATATTCAAATGCCTGTGATGAATGGTTTGGAAGCAACTAAACATCTGCGGCAAATGATGCGTTCGGACGAGTTGCCACATATTGTTGCTGTTACGGCAAACGCACTGGTCGGCGACCGGGAGCGATTCATAAGCGCGGGCATGCACGAATATATCAGCAAGCCGTTGCATAACGCAGCAGTATCATCGGTCATACAACGATTTATAGACATTAAAGCATTTCAGCCAAAGACTCTAAAATAGGTAATAGAATAAACATAGAAACCTCGTAAATGTGGCTCAACAGGATAGCAATTATGAACCAGCTTCTATTAAACAAGAAGGAGACGATGTTTATGATTGAAGACTGGAAACAAGTAGAGGAAGCATTAAAAAATATTGAGGTCATTGGACATGAAAACAATAAGCCTGTTTCCGTCATCGGTTTTACAGAAGATTTGCGTTGTATCGGTATCGGAACAGATGCCGCGGTTTTTTATTACCCTGACACCCCTAATTACGCATATAAAGTGTATTCCGCTCAGTCATTAGAAAAGAAGGACGTGGAAGCGGATATATACAAACGTTTAGAAGGATCACCGTATTTTGCCCAATGTTATGGAGCCGGATCCAACTATTTAGTATTAAGCTTCGAACAAGGGATTACCTTATATGATTGTCTTCTACAGGGTGTCCGTGTTCCAGAGCAAGTGATGCAAGATGTTGAAAATGCCCGGGATTTTGTCCGTAGTCAGGGACTGAACCCAAGGGATATTCATCTAAAAAATGTGCTTTTACAAGAGGGTAGAGGAAAGGTTCTTGATGTATCGGAATATATCAAAGAAGGAAACGATAACCGATGGGAACATTTGGTATGGACATACAAACATTTTTATCCTCTGATAAACGAGATACAGGTACCTTTATGGATCTTGGAGACGATAACGAACTGGTATAACCGAATTGATACGTCCAGTTTTGGAATAGAAGACTTCTCTAAACGAGTGAGTCAGCTTTTCTTAGGGAAACGCAAATGAAGTGGGACTATTGCACAACACGGTATTTGAGGGGGATACATTGAATAATATTCTGTTGTTAACTCTAACCAGCTTAAAAGAACGTTTAATAAAAACGCCAATCATAAAAGTCCAAAGAGAACTAGGATATACGTTTGAATGTTCCTTTGTCTTCTATAATGCATGCACAGAAGATAGAATCAATGAATTTACAGAAGAAACTGCATTCAAAATTCCACAAGATTATCGTGAATTTTTACTTATTCATGATGGTGCTATTCTTTTTCAAGATGAATCTGGTCAATCTAATCCCTCATGGATAATCTTTGGTATTGATGACATAATTGATTATTTGAATATTTATCCTGTACCTAAAAACCTATATCCAATAGCTAAATATGATCAAACTGTTGTTTTTGTAAATGGAGATCGGGTAAGCGAGGGTAGGGAAGACTATTTATTTGACCGTTCAATTTATGATTCAATTGATAGTGAAGGTGAAGATATTAAATTAAATTTCGAACTGTTCTTTGAGCGCCTTATAGTTTCACAAGGATCCAATTTTTGGTTTTGGAATGAAATTAACGCTACAAATTATTCATGATAAATAGGAATGGCAGTTTTTATAAAGAGTAAGCCCACCAAAAAAGGTGGGCTTTTTTCTTGGGGTCTAGTCTTTACATCACGAGTTGGAATAAATCTCGAATGAACTGCCTAAGCTCATTAGAGTTCTTGGCGACGCTTTTATAACCGCGAAGCGCTCCTGTTAGCAGATGTGCCAACCGCTCTGGTGGAATACTTGTCGAGCTGTCCCTGGATGTTGCTTAAGCAAGACGGCCAGCAATGTATCCATTTTCTCATAACTCGTATTGAGCGCTTCTTGTGCATACGGTACGAACTATCCGTGATGTCGCGAAAGCCCTCGATGAATCTCCTCGATAAGCGTATCACCGTGGTGTACGATCGCAGCGTTGAATATTTCCTCCTTATTTTTGAAATACAAATAAAGACTCGCGAGCGAGATTCCCGCTGCCTCCGCAATTTCATTCATTGCTACTCGTTTGTAACCGTATTAAAAAAACACTTCTAACGCCGTTTCAACAATTTGCTGTTTCTTTTTATCATTCATAGTTCCATTTTATACACTTTACAAACTTTGTCCACTCGTCTATTATACACACATAGACATTTTATGTTTTTTTGTCTAATTTCACTTCGAAGGAGCAAACAACAATGAAAACCGAACAAAAACCGTTACTGTCTGGATACGGACCTGAAACAACCGCAAAAGAAATCATAGCGGGTATAGAACTCCGTGGTAAGACGGCCATCGTGACAGGCGGGCACGGGGGCATCGGTCTCGAAACGACCTACGCACTTGCCGAAGCAGGCGCAACCGTTATTGTCGGTGCCCGCAATGTCGAGCATGCGCGGAAAATTCTCGCTCCTCTGCCTAATGTTGAGGTGATTCAGTTAGATCTTATGGATCCGAATTCGGTTGATGAGTTTGCATCCGAATTTATGAAATCTGACCGAGCGCTCGACTTGCTCATACTAAACGCAGGAGTAAGCTTTCCGCCTGAAATAAAAGATGCACGGGGATATGATACCCATTTCGCGACGAATTATCTGGGACACTTTCAATTGACGAATCGCTTATGGGAGACACTGAAGCGCTCAGGTAACGCTCGGGTCATCTCACTTTCATCGATTGGCCATATGACTGGGCCCATTGACTTTGAAGACCTGCATTTCACCAATAGACCCTATGACAAAAATATCTCTTATGGTGAGTCCAAGACCGCGTGCTCATTATTTGCCATAGAGCTTGACCAACGAGGACAAGCATTTGGCATTCGCGCCTTTGCCGTTCATCCCGGCGCGATCCTTTCGGGCTTAGTTCGACATTTGAGCAACGAGGATTTGGCTGCATGGGGTGTAACTCGCAAGGAAGATGGCACTTATTCGTCATCCGGGGGTTTCAAAACCGTCGAGCAAGGAGCCGCCACATCGGTTTGGTGCGCGGTAAGTCCGATGCTAAATGGCAAAGGAGGCGTTTACTGCGAAGACTGCGATATCGCTGAAGCTGTTTCGGCAGACAGCCAGCTCCAGCGCGGCGTTCGTCCGTGGGCCATTGATCCGGCGTCAGCCAAAAAGCTTTGGGCTATTAGTGAAGAGCTCCTGAATATTCCACATGACATGATTCCCAACAACCGGAAATAACCGACACGATAAAAAACTTCCCGCAGTCCGAATAACCGACACGATAAAAAACTTCCCGCAGTCCGAATAACGGACTGCGGGAAGTTTTTATTTACTTATGGTTTACGTCGGCATAGAGCAGGGGAGCGGTTACTTGTTCTCGACCGGACCCGCGTCCAAAATATCCTGCAGGTGATCCTGCAAGTTATCCGTGCATTCGCCGCCATGGTAAGCGATTACCTTGGAGATATCCATCGTCTGAAATTTAGCGATAGATTGCAGCGCCGTGACTTGATCCGGCGTATAGATTGGACTGTACGACTGTAGGATGCCATCTTGTGCCCTTAAGACATCGCCGGCAATTAACGTCTTGCTCGGAATGTGGTAGAAGGACGTGTGATCCGGCGTATGGCCGGGTGTAAACACTGCGCGGATTCCGCCGGCGAAAGGCAGGATAACGCCGTCTTGCAAGGTGACATCGACTTTGATAGGCGTTCTGACTAGTTTCTTGCTCTTGTCGAGAGGGATTATACCGGCTAAGTAAGGAACAGCGATTTCATGAGCATACACTTGAACCTGGTCTCCGAAGGCTTCTACCAACTCAGGCAAGCTGCCGATATGATCCGAATCTTGATGGGAAATGAGAATTTTGGTCAGCTTCTCGAAAGGTATTCCGGCATCTAGGAACGCGGTGCGAATAAGCTCCATTTGACCAGGAAGTCCGGTATCGATGAGAACGACGTCTTGAGCATCCCATAGGACGGTCAGAAAGAAAGGATTGTTACGATTTTCCATGGTAAGTTTAATGGTCTTGATGCCTGCTTCCGATTGAACCAAGTCGAACACCGCCTAATTAAATAATGGAAGATAAGAAATACTAATCTACAATTACTCCACGAAGAGTGAAGCATATTTGCGAAAAGAAGCCAGCAGCCTGCTTGTTGGAGGCGCGGGCTTCTTTCTCGCGATGCCTGGGTCAGGAGCATTTGACTCTGCCCAGATAATTACTTAGTTGCCGATCTTACCTGCGCGAGCCTCCTTATGCGCTGACCGGGATGCCGCGCCAACGCGGAAGTAACCGAAGGCCGCGGCCGACATGAGCGCTGCGATGGCAACACCGGCGGCACCGATCCAGGTGATTGCTGTCAACGAAGCGCCTTCCACGACGACGCCGCCGATCCCCGCACCGGCAGCCATGGCCAGCTGTATGACGGAGCTGTTAAGGCTAAGCATAATACTGGTTGCTTCAGGCGCGAGCGAGATCAGATGGTACTGCTGTGTTGGACCGGACGACCAGGCGGAGAAGGACCAAAGCATCAGCAGCGGGAACATCAGCCCCGGTGAATGGGCAGCGATCGAAATCACAATCAACCATGTCGCGTGGAACAGCATACCAGTTACTAGCGTACGCTTGAATCCCCAACGGTCGGTGCCAAAACCACCTAGCTTCGAGCCAATCAGACTGGCGATGCCAAACGCGAGCAGCGCGATGCTGACGAATTTCTCGCTCATGCCTGTAATATCGAGCAGAAAGGGAGAAATATACGTATAAGTGATGGAATAGCCGCCGAGCCAGAAGAACGTAATGCCAAGCGCGATGACGATTTTCGGATTCTTGAGCAGCTTCAACTGGTCCCGCAGCGGTACCGGCTGTTCGCCATCCGTCTTCGGAATCGCGAAAGCGATGAGCAGCAGAGCAAGCAGTCCAAGTATTCCGATGCCACCGAATACCACATTCCAATCATAGGCGGAAGCGACTAGCCGTCCCAGTGGTACGCCGACGATTAGGGCTGTACTGAAGCCCATGACTAGCGTGGCGATGGCGCTGCCTTGCTTCTCAGCAGGTGCGAGCTTCGCGGCGACCGTGAGCGCCGTGACGACAAACACACCGCTGCTAAGCGCTACGATAACACGGGAAACGATGAGGGCGCCAAAGCCAGAGAAGAAATAGGCCGCGACGTTGCCGACGATGAATATTGAGAGCGCGTATAGCATCAGCTTTTTGCGGTCGACTTTGGCAGCGGCAGCCATCAGGAAAGGTGTCCCAAATCCGTAAGCAAGGGAGAACACGGTGATCAGCTGGCCTGCGGCTGCGACTGAGACGCCGATATCGTCGGATACTTTATCCAAAATGCCGGCAATAATGAATTCGGATGTGCCGACGAGAAAGCTGACTAAAGCCAGCATATATATTTTTACATTGTATGACAAACGTTCCAGCTCCTTATCCGTATCTCTTTTTATGATAGTTTCATATTTCTAAATTTATCGAAATATAGGGCAAAAAAAAACGGGGCTACCCCAGTAAATAAGGGGCATACTTTCGCGCGACTTCTTTATTGACGCTGTAATAAATGTACGTGCCGTCTTTGCGTAGCGTGAGCAGGCCGCATTCTGTAAGCTGCTTCAAGTGATGCGACAGCGTGGAACCGGCAACGGACTCGAGCTTGCTGCCGATGTCGGAGCAGCAGAGATTCATCTCTTCCGTAAGAAGCATCGCTATTTTGATCCGGGTCGGCTCCCCGAGTGCTTTGTAGACTTTCACTGCTTGTTTGACTTCCTCGTTGTCCTCGACCATGGATTCTCACCGCCTTTGCTCATATATTTCGAAAACTATGGAAACAAGAATAACACAACCGGCTGCCGGTGTAAATGGGCGATTCGAGTCAACATTCGAACGGATAGCGATAGATCCGTCGTTAGTTGCAACTAACATCCATCTACTTACGTTTGTTATACATGGAAGATACCAGATCGCGAATGTCTTGATTTTTTATAACTATGAAGGTTCCAATACCCCTAAAGATAAACGAGTTGAAATGGTTGTAAAGGACTTGAAGACTCTTGTCAAATGATTTGCTTTTACTAGGGGGGAAACGATGAAGAAATGTAAGCTTCAACTCTCCATACTTGGTGTCTTTACTTTAGTGTTTATATCTATAATGACTTATATTTGGATACAAAACACTCGTTCAATCAATGAACCAATTACTATTCAAACTTTTGATAAAGATGGTAAAAAGCTATATGAAACTGGAGATATTAACTACTGGAATGAAATTAACCAAAAAAACTGAGGCTAGGTAATGAAAATGATTCTTTTGGGTGAAGGAAATGGCTAAAAAAGGTTGGATTGTCACTGTTACGCTTACTGCCGTTCTAATAGTCATATTCTTGGCACAAAATAAAAAAATCGAAACCCTACGATTACAATTAGCTGAAACGAACCAGGAATTAAAAGAGAAAAAAAATGAAATCAACACAACTAAGAGCGAAATAAATGCTCAGAAGAAAGAACTTCTTAAGGTAACATACAATCTGGAATTGGAAAGAAAGGCATATGAAGAAAAAAATAAGGTGTTAACCGAAGAATTAAAACAAGCAGATTCAATGGTGTTTACTAATGAATCGCGGTTATTCGGGGAAAGAGCACCTGTGGTTGACAGTACCATCCCATCAGATCTCTCTTCAACAATTACGGAGTTGTTTGAGGCTATGCAGAAGAACGATGCGGCAAAATTCGCTGATCTGGATAAGAAGGGAGTTCTAACATCTTTTTACAAGAAGCGAGATATGGTTGAAAAAATATTATGGATACAAAACGATCCGGATCATAGAGCCGAGGCCGTAAAAGAGTGGTTAGAAATCAACAAATCTGAATTGAAATTATTAAAGGTGTTCTACTTTATGAAGGACGGCAACATTCTTGACCCTAACTATGCCATGGTGCGAGAGAACGGTAAATGGGTCATCCTCCGAGAAGATTAACTACTAACGTTAGCCATTCGTAGCCAATAACCAGAAACACTAATTGTTGTAGGACAACAACAACAACAACTATACAATGGAAGTCGCAAAAACTGCGGCTTTTTTTTATTTTTTGTATAGAAGTACGTTAAGCCGAATTATAAGAGGCGTTCAGGTCCCGCTGGCGGAAGAGATGATGGTATAATAGAGAGCGAAGTTTTAAGAATACATGACGATGTAAACGGGAGTCAAAGGATAATGGATATGGACTACATACTGGATGACGGAGCGTGGCGGGAGCTGCTGGAGGGCGTCGCCGCGTGCTTCGACGAACTGACGATCATACGGGGGTTTCAATATTATAAACAGGGACGGGTCGAGGAGCTGGTGCTCCGCGACGACGGCGTTCACGTGGATGCGCGCGTCAAGGATAACCGGATGTACGATGTCGCCGTCGATCTGGACGATCTCGCGGCGAGTGAATGTGCCTGCTCGAAAAGCGCCTGCACGCACATGGCATCCACCTTGATGCGTTACGCGGAGCTGTGCGGCCGGCCGATCCAGGCGCTCGCCAACGCGCGCAGCGCCTTGAAAAGCGCGGCCGTCAGCTCCAAGCCTGGCGCGGCGCCGGACGGCAGACGCTTCGGTGCCCGCGCGGACGTTGAAGGAGGAGCAGCCGCGGAATCGACGTCCCGGGCTGGCAACGGAAGCGAAGGCGCAAACCGCAGTGCCGTGCCGGAGGCCTCTCGGCCAGTCCGGCCGACCTTGACGGAGGCGGAGCTGACCGAGCTCCCCGTGGCCAAGTGGCACGAGCGGTTCCAGGCGCGCCGCGGACCGATGCACCTGCACATCCGCACGGCACAGGAGGCCAGCGAGCTGCTCGCCGACCTGCAGGCGATGCGGCCCGTGCTGCCTTGGGCGCTGGAGCAATTATTCACCCTTAATACTCTGCTTTTCGTGCTGGAGCGGATGATCAAGCCAGCCCAGGCGGACACGCGCCAATCGGGCTTATTCATGGGCTACCATACAAAGCTCGCGATGGAGGGGTTGCGCGGCCATGCGCGAAGCCTGCTCGAAGACAAGTTGGCGCTGGCGGACGATAGCTCGGCGTATTGGGACCGGTTGATGGAGACGGCAGATTTCCTCCGGGAGAGCATGCTGACCGAGGATAAAACCCTCGGCTGCTTCGCTGAGCTTTATGCTTCGCTGTGGCTGCGCTGGCTCGGTCCCGGATCGGCAGGAACTGCACCTTTGTACGAGAAGGAGCTGCGCAAGCTGCAGGTGGCGGAAGCGGAGCTCGGCCCGGCCCTGTCGCGATTGCCGTGGACGCTCGCGCAGTGCCTGCTCCTGCTCTACCTGGCGCGCGACGCGGAAGCGCTGACTTTAATCGCCCGGGACGGAAGCAAGCTGATGCTGAAGCCGGAGCATCTCGCGCCGCTGCTTGGATACCTCGAGCGCGCGGAGCAATGGGTTCGGCTGCGTGACTGGCTCGAGGTGTCCGGTCCGTTGCTCATCGGTGTTCGTAGCGAGGATCTTACACTCTACGGCGACTATTGGGCGTCGGTCGTGGCGCAGCTGCCGGAGGCGGAGACGGAGATGTGGCGCACGCTCCAGGCGATGCTGCCGTTCTCGCGCACCGTCTACGAGGATGCGTTGGCGGCACACGGCAGGTGGGACCGCTGGATCGACCTGCAAATGTGCATGGGCCAGGATCCGCTGTCGTTCCGAGTGACCCTGCTGAAGCCGGTCGAGAAGGACGCGCCGGAGCTGCTGCTGCCCTTCTACCATCAGGCGGTGGAACGGTACGTGCTGCAGAAGAACCGAGACGGCTACAAAGCAGCGGCGAAGCTGCTGAAGCGGCTCGCCAAGCTGTACGCGCGCCTGAAGAAAGGCGAGCGATGGGAGCAGTTCATCGTTGCGTTCGCGAGTCGAAACAGCCGGTTGCGGGCGCTGCAGGAAGAACTGCGTAAAGGAGGACTGTTGTCATGAACACATACGCTGATACACTTACGATTCAAGCGAGCCTGACCGAACAGGGCGACGCGTTGATTTTTGGCGCGGACGCGTCCGGCTACGCGCCGGGGCTGCTCGTCAAGCAGCGGCTGTTCGCACGGCACGAGCCGTCTTTCTATGGCACGGAGCTCGAAACCGAGAAGCTGCATGACGAGCTGGAGCTCGTCGTGCTGCCGGCGGAGATGGTCTTGCCGTTCTTCGCCAACCCCGAATTGCTGCCGATGCACATGACCTGGCGGCTCGAAGGCGACGCCGCGCGGATCACCGCGCTCGCGCCGGCGCTGGAGCGCGGCGTCGAGGAGCGGAAATTCATCCCGAGCTTCGAGGCTTACAAGACCGGCAAGCTGAGGTGGACATGGGACGCGGTGGCGCTCGACGCGAAGACGCGCCGGTTGCTTCGCGCACTCGAGCACAGCGGACCGGTCGAGGAAGGCGATTGGGACGAAGAAGTCCAGGGCACGGAAGAGGCAGATGCGGCCTTTCTGGCCGGCCTCGGCGCCGCCTTCTCCGCGGCAGTGTTTCAGCGCCATTACGGCACGGAGGAAGCCGCAGGCGACCTACGCCGCGACTTCCCTCTACTATTCGACCGCGCCGGGGCGGCAACAGGCCTCGACGAGCGCGGCTGGCTTGTTGCCGCCGGCTGGAAGGCAGACACGCTGCCGTTCCGGCCGCTCCTGCAGCTGCTAGAGCCGGAGCCGGAGGATATCGAAGCCGGCTGGCGCCTCGCGCTCCTGCTGCAAGATAAGCTCGATCAGGCGAAGCTCGTGCCGGTTCGGCTGGCCGCGGACGGCGAAGCCTCCGGGACGTGGCCCTCAGGATGGACGCCGCACGTGCGCGAGCGCTCCGCTGCCTGGCTCGCGCATCTGCGCGCGAGCCTGCCGGCGGACCGGCTGGCCGGCAGTTCGGTGGACATGTTGAATGCTCCACTGACGGACGAGGACGCATGGCAGTTCCTGACCGTGGACAGCCAGCGCCTCCTGGCCGCAGGCTGGCAGGTGCTGCTGCCCGCCTGGTGGGAGGAGGCGAGCCGCAAGAAGCCGCGACTGCGCGCGAAGGTGCGCCCAGGTGAAGGCGAAGGGGAGCGTGCGGGCGGCAACCGGTCCTTCTTCGGTCTCAATGCGCTGATTGAATTCGACTGGCATGTCTCTATCGGTGACGCCGACCTCAGCGAGGCGGAGTTCCGGGAGCTGGTCGCCCGCGGCGAGCGGCTCGTGCAGTTTCGTGGCCAATGGGTGCCACTTGATCCAGCCCTGCTTGCGCAGATCCGCAAAGCGATGGCGGGTGCCGATCCGCAGCAAGGCTTGTCCTTCCAGTACGTCCTGCAGCTGCATCTGCGCCGCAACCGCGACTTCTTTATACCGGCGGCTGCGGGCAAGGGCAGCGAAAATGGCGGCGAGGAGGACGACGAGAACGAAGGCGAACTGGAGATGGACGTCGAGCTGAACGCCCACTTGACGACCGTCATGGCGCAGCTGACGCAGCAGACGGACTGGCCGTCTGTCCCAGTGCCGTCGACACTGCATGCGGAGCTGCGCAGCTACCAGCAGGGCGGCTTCTCCTGGCTCGCGTTTCTGCGAAGGTTCGGGCTCGGCGCCGTCCTGGCAGACGACATGGGCCTTGGCAAGACGATTCAGTTCATCACGTACCTGCTGCACGTCGCGGAGGAAGCGTCCGCGAACGGAGGACGCCGTCCCGCCTTGCTGATCTGCCCGACCTCGGTGCTAGGCAACTGGCAGAAGGAGGTGCGCCGCTTCGCGCCATCGCTGCGCATCCTGCTCCATTACGGCAGCAAGCGGCTGAGCGGCGACGCGTTCTACGCGGAAGCGGCGGAGGTCGACCTCGTACTGACCTCGTACGCAACATCGACGTTGGACCAGGAGCTGCTCGGCGGATATACGTGGTCGGCGATCTGCCTCGACGAAGCGCAGAACATCAAGAACGCCGGCACGAAGCAGGCAATAGCGGTCAAGAGCTTCCCCGCGCGGCACCGCATCGCGTTGACGGGTACGCCGATCGAGAACAAGCTCGCGGAGCTGTGGTCTATTTACGATTTTACCAATCCGGGCTATCTCGGGACCGCCCGCGCCTTTGCTGAGCGGTTCGGCCAGGCAATCGAGCGCGAACGCGACGAGACGCGGACGCAAGAGCTTCAGCGGCTCGTGAAGCCGTTCATGCTCCGACGTAAGAAAAAGGATCCGAACATTATGCTGGACCTGCCGGAGAAGAACGAAATGAAGACGTACATCCATCTCACCGGCGAACAGAGTGCACTCTACGAACAGACCGTAAAGGAGCTGATGGACGAGGTCAAAAAGCTGGAGGGCATTCAGCGAAAAGGCGCGATCCTCTCTGCGCTGACACGGCTGAAGCAACTGTGCGACCACCCTGTGCTGCTGACGAAGGAGGCCGTGCCGGTGCCGGAGGACGAGCGCGAGGAAGCCGCCGAATCGGCGATGCTCATCAGCCGTTCCGCCAAGCTCGAACGGCTGCTTGATCTCGTAAAAGAGCTTCGCGAGGAGGGCGAGCGCTGCCTTATCTTCACGCAGTACATCGGGATGGGCGAAATGCTGCAGCGAGTGCTCGGCCGGGAGCTTGGCGAGCCCGTCCTATACCTGCACGGCGGTTCGTCTAAGACGGCACGTGATCGGATGATCGAGCAGTTCCAGTCCCAGGAGCTGCCGGACGCAGAACAGCCAAACGTGTTCATTCTATCGATCAAGGCCGGCGGCGTCGGGCTCAACCTGACCGCAGCGAACCATGTGTTTCATTTCGACCGCTGGTGGAACCCCGCTGTGGAGAACCAAGCGACGGACCGCGCCTACCGGATGGGCCAAACGCGTGACGTACAGGTGCACAAGTTCATCTCGCTCGGTACGTTGGAGGAGCGGATCGACGAGATGCTCGAGAGCAAGCAGCAGCTGAGCGACGACGTCATCACAAGCTCGGAAGGCTGGATCACAGAGCTGTCGACGGACGCGCTGCGTGACTTGTTCACGCTGCGGCGCGACTGGTCGGAATAGGGGCTGACGCGGAAAGCGAGAGCTGTAAGCGATGACCGATAGTTGAAAACATTTTGGAGCAGTTTGCCACCGGCAACTGCTCCTTTTTTATTACACTAAAGGGATGATGCCAGATGGAACCCTAGGTATTTGGCTTAAGTGTGGTATATGATAATTGTAAGGAGGCACTGTATCTAAATGGAGTCTATAGAAACAGGGCTAAAACTATTTTTGCTTATAATAGTTATTTCAGTATTCTTTTCTATGGTAAGGTTCCTAGTCGAAAAACCTACGAGATACCCCTTAATTGAAATTAGAGAGGGTATCTTTTTTTTGTTAAAACGAAAAAACGGTGATGAGTTGAGATTAAGAGGTTGGAGGGAATCAGTTGGGCGCTATGACCGGATGCTTTTTCTAGACTAATGGTCAAGATAGCGTAATAAAATATAGTTGAATCAACAGCCGCCATCATCGTCAACAGGCAGGTAAGTTTAAGGAGAGGGTGATCATTCACATGGATGAAATATTAGAAGCGCTTCTCAGAGGATTTAAGAAGCAATATTCGAAATCAAAAGCAATTATTCCGCCAAAAGTATATGATGTATCCCCTCAAAGTATCAATGAAATATTCGACATGAAGTTTCCCGGCCTTTATATTTTTTATGGCCAGACGAGTTATTGCTCCAAAAATAAGATACTTTATATAGGAATATCCGGAGCAAATGGTGGCGTAGGGAAAAGAGTTCAAAATCAAATCAACAAACGTAAATCGGATTCTGATTTTCAAAAAAACATGAAGGAATTGGGGTATGATGGAGTTATTCACTATGACACAGCTAGTTTTCTAGACAGTGCTAAAGCGACAGTCGTATTAGAAGAGATACATATCGTCGAGTTTGAGGGGGCAGAAAACCTGAGGCTTGTAGAGAAGTTCCTTTGTATCGAAGAAGAACCTCTTTTTTGTAAAGAGCACATTTCAGAACCGATGAAAGATCGGCATAAACGCTACATAGAAGAGTGTGGAGACGAGGTGCTCCAAGCCGATTAGACTGAATATGAAAGATGTCCTAACGGATAGGACTACGTGAGGTTCAGGTTGAATCGATATAAATAAGCGAAAATTTATATCACTTTACAGTCATATTCCAGAAGTAGTATATTTTCTTCATAACCAATGGACCATCCAAATAGGAGGGAATAACAAATTGAATCAGGAAGTTACGGCCTACATTGAAAATCTGTCTAAATGGCAGGGTGAGATCAGTTCGACCCTGCGGGACATTATTCATAAGACGATCCCCGAAGTCGAAGAACGAATTCAGTACAAGAAACCGCATTTTCTGAAAAATGGACATTATGCAGCGGTTATTTCGCCTTCAAAGGACGCCATTGCGTTTATGATCATGAATGCAAACGGCATCGACTTTCCGAAGGGATTCGAAGGCCCAAGCGAGCGAAAATGGATCAAATTGCGTGAAGGGGATACACCGGATCTTGTCCTGCTGTCTGGTCTTCTAGAGCAAGCCTCCAGCACACTGTAACAGAGATCAACGGGAATACGACAACCCAATTGTGACACAACACAAGTGTCGGACGACAAGAACATCTGTACAAAGGAAGTCGCATAAACTGCGGCTTTTTTATTTTATGTATATTAGGCTTTCGGAGAAACGAATCGAACTATCAATTGCTAGCTAAAACAGGAGGTACCCTATGATCTCAATTCTTACCGTTATAGAAAAGCTAAAGTTGAGCGTTACGAATATAGATGATGTTCCAGAGTCATTTAGTTCAGATGTATACAAACTTACTCTTGTCGGTGGAGAAAACGTTTTTGTGAAAATTCCATTTAACAAGGATAAACTATTTCGTGAATTTCAGATGCTTGAAACATTAAAGGATATTATACCTGTTCCTAAGGTACTGGACATTTGGTACGGGGATGACAGTACTACTGGAGCATTACTTCTTTCGGCAATTCAAGGTACGCCTTGTACAGAAGATATTGATGAGAAACTTTCTTTTCAAATTGGCGTGTATCATGCTATGCTCCATGAGGTTAAAACTCCCGGTTATGGTTACCATGTAACCGATGGTTATAAATTACTAGACCAAAATAATTGGAGATTACATATCAAAAGTAATTTTGAAAAGTGGAAAGAGCCATGCAAAGAGATTCTCGACTCAAAATTGTATGAAAGATGTATTCTTCACTTTGATAGAGTTTTCTCTACTTTACCGGATCCTGACGATCCATGCATTGTTCACATGGATTTTAGACCAGGTAATATATTGGTGAATGGTAACGAGGTTACTGGCGTTATTGATTTCGAGAGTGCCCGTGATGGATCATCGGAAATAGATTTCACAAAAGTCAATCGATATATTTGGGAAGTCAATCCGAGAACAAAGACACCGTACATCGAAGGTTATCAATCGATTCGACCTATGTTGGCTCTGGAAAGAGTGCTGCCATTTTATAATATTTATGATGCTTTCAGCGCAGTTGTTTGGTGTAAAAACAGAGGAATTGAAAAAAACCAAGCGTTCCTTCTGGAAAATATTCTTACTTTAAGGAAATCGGTGGGTTATTAAGAGTAACTAGATGAACTTTTTTTCAGTACTATTGGTGAAAAAGCTGAACTGGTATACTAAAGCAGAATATTTCGTCACTACTCTTGGAAGCTTCATAACTATCTCTAAGGAGGTTGTACTATGACAATGCAACAACGTAAGCTAGGTTCGACGGGAATAATCGTAGGGGAAATAGGAATGGGTGGAATGCCGTTGTCCGTTAATGGACGCCCTACAGAGGAAGATGGCATCAGAACGGTGCATGCCGCATTGGAGCAAGGCATTACCCTGTTCGATACGGCCGATTCGTACTGCTTGAATTCGACCGAAAACGGTCATAACGAACGTCTGTTGGCGAAAGCATTACATAATCGTCCCGAAGCGATCATTGCGACAAAAGGCGGCCACGTTCGTCCGGATGGACGTTGGGAAACTGATGGCCGTCCTGAACACTTGCGTCAAGCGTGCGAGGACAGCTTGCGTGCGCTCCGCGCGGAAGCAATCACGCTCTATCAGTTCCACCGTCCGGATCCTAAGGTTCCGTTTGCGGAATCCGTGGGGGCAGTCGCGGAATTGCAGCGGGAAGGGAAGATCGTTCACGTGGGGCTGTCGAACGTTTCTGTTGCACAGCTGGAAGAAGCCCGCGAAATTGTAACGGTTGCCTCTGTTCAAAACCGTATGAATTTGTTTGACCATTCGTCCATGGCAGTGCTGAAGCGCTGCGAAGAGCTCGGTATCGCCTTCCTACCGTACAGCCCTCTAAACGGTATGGGTAACGCGCAAGGCATCGGCAGCAACGAGATGCTTTCACGGATCGCCAAGAGTTATGATGCGTCGCCGCAACAGATCGCGATTGCATGGCTGCTTCAATTGTCGCCAATCATTCTGCCGATTCCCGGCGCCAGCAAACCGGTAAACATCGTTAACTGTGCCGGTGCATCCAACTTGAAGCTATCTGACGAAGACGTAGCCGATTTGAACGGCATTGCTGCTCAAATAACGGCATAGTGCTAATAAAAAAACCATCACCAAGCCTGGTGATGGTTTTTTTATCTAGTGAACCGGAGAATGCAGCTGAAAATGGAGAGTTCACCTTCAACTAACAAATTTAGTTATGACACTTCGCTTAAACAACCCTCAGAAACGGTAGAAGAAGTCATTAAAAACGCTCGTTTTTATGTGGCTATTGACCAGTGATAACAATCAATTTAAAAAATACGCAGACCAGTATGCAGCTCGATTAAAATATAAAACAAAAATCAGCGTTACCGGATTATTCCGGTTACGCTGATTTTATTTCGGCCGCCAGTTATTTATAGAAGTTCTTGTCATTTGCTTAAAAGCATTCGAAGCAAGTCTTCAATCATTTCGCGTAGTTCCGAAGAGTTTCTGGCGACAATTTTAAACCCTCGAGATGCACTTGTTAAAAGATGTGCCAATCTCTCTGGAGATAGGCTATTTAGGTTGCTGGCTGATGTCGACTTGGATTCCAAGATAGAGATTAAAACGACCTCAAGCTTATTGTAGCTCTCATGGAGTGCCTCTTGAGCGAATGTATACGAGCTGTCAGTCATTTCTTTTACTTCCGGTGAGTTCAACGATTGATCGAAATTGTTTATAGACCATACCTCGAACACATATAAAATTTTGTCTTCAGGCGTTTTCTTGGAAGAGAGACCTTCCTTTATTTCTTCAATAAGAAGGTCGCCATAGTGAAGAATCGTCGCGTTAAAAACTTCCTCCTTGTTTTTAAAGTACAAATACAGACCCGCTCGTGATATGCCGGCGGCTTCTGCTATTTCATTCATTGACACACGCTTATAGCCATACTTGAAAAACACGTCCAAAGCTACGGTTAGTATATGAAGCCTCTTTTTGTCGTCCATGATGTTATTATTATACACTTTACAAACTTTGTCCAGTTGTATAGTATAGGCGCATAGACATTAAACGTTTTTTGTCTAAGTAACTAGTAGAGGGGGTTGTAATGATGATCAAAGTATAAATCAAAAAAGTTACGATAGGATTGCCAATTATATTAGCTGAACATTGCGGCTATCGTTTCGCTACAGATAGCAAGGCATGATAAGTCATTTATTATACTAACCTTTAAAGGAGAACTTTATTATGACAACAAAGCAAACACCAATCGGCTCTGGGTTTGGAGCTTCTGTAACAGCCGAAGACGTTATTAACGGAATTGACCTTTCCGATAAAACGGCCATCGTCACCGGGGGCTATTCCGGACTTGGTCTTGAGACCGTGCGGGTACTGCGTTCTGCAGGCGCCAAGGTTATTGTTCCAACGAGAGACTACAATAGAGCAGTGAACGCCCTTGCAAACATCGACGGCGTTGATATTGAAGTGATGGATCTGATGGACCCTGCTTCTATTAATGCCTTTGCAGACAAGTTTCTTGCCACCGGGCAAGCACTGCATATCTTGGTAAACAGCGCTGGCATTATGGCGTCTCCGCTGTCCCGCGATTCGAGGGGATATGAATCGCAATTCGCGACGAACCATCTAGGCCATTTCCAGCTTGTATCACGGCTATGGCCAGCGCTGCGCAAGGCGAACGGCGCGCGGGTGGTGTCAGTATCGTCTTGGGGGCATCACTTTTCGCCGGTCGTGTTTGATGATCCCAACTTCGACCGACGCGACTATGATCGTTGGGCAGCCTATGGCCAGTCCAAGACGGCCAACATTCTCTTCGCGGTAGCGCTGGACAAACGCGGTCAAGCCGACGGAGTGCGAGCTTTCTCCCTTCATCCGGGCAGCATCGTCGGCACCGGCCTCGAAAAACATCTTTCGGAGGAGGAACTGCGAGCGGCCGGTGTCATTGACGAGCACGGACAGCCGGTTCTCGACCCCGCGAAAAATCTCAAGACGATAGGGCAAGGGGCTGCTACCAGCGTATGGTGTGCGACAAGCCCAGAGCTTAACAATATGGGCGGCGTCTATTGTGAGAATTGTGATATCGCTCCTCTGGGGCATGACGCTGAGTCAGACTTTGATTTAGACAATGAATCGACTTTAACGGATTCCGGCGTGATGCCGTATGCGGTTGATTCGGAAGCAGCCGATCGGCTCTGGAGTCTTAGTGAACAACTGATAGGTCAAAAGTTTGCGATATAAGAAGATAGGCGTTTATGCAGTGGATAGATGATAAAGACTTGAAATGCGAGGAGATAAAAAATGGAACAGACAAATAAAGTCTTAACCAAAGCAGCTGTTACTTTCGCCAAGGATCTCGAATGGTTCGATACGATGCCAGGGGAACAAATGGCTATTCGTATTCACAGCAGTCAAGTTGGCGGAGCGATTACCGTCATTGAAGCGCGTGTACCAGCTTTGATTGGTCCACCGAAGCATATTCATAAAGAAAGGGAAGAGGTATTCGAGATTCTAGAAGGCACTTTCCTTTTCCAAGTGGGAGAAGAGGAATTTGAAGCTACTCCGGGAACGAGTGTTGTGGTTCCCCGTGGCGTACCACATGCGTGGGCAAATATCGGACTAGATAGTGGACGTATTCTTTTCACCTTTGCGCCAGGCGGAATTGATGATTTCTTCCCTGAAATTGGCCGACATTCAATCGAGGAAATTGGGCGACTGGCCGAGCAAAATGATACCCTGATTATAGGGCCTCCATTGCTCCCGTAATCCCTTAAATCACTTAGAATTTGACAAAATGGACTTCATAAAATAATCAAAGCGGGACAGTCTAGGACTAATTTTGGCTGTCCCGTTTAATGGGCATGAGGTGATCAGATGAATTTACCCAGCAACATCGGTGAAGAGCTTCTCAGGGAATTATGGGCTAAAGTTTATAACCTTCCACAGAATCTTGATGTCATCGACCGTCTCTGTACGGATGACTTTGTTCTCTCGAACTCGGATGGCGACGTTGTGGGTCGCGCTGCCTTTAAGGAGTGGGCACGGACATTCACTTCGAAGATCCGCGACATCAAGTTAAAGAGCCTCGATATGTTCAGCGGCGACGATGGCAAGCGCGTTGTTTCGCGATGGGTAGTCACGGGATATAACCAAGGTGTACTTGGTTCTCAGCCCGACGATCGCCCAATTCAGCTTACAGGCATCGCGGTATGGGAGGTTCGTAATGGTAAACTCGCCCACAACTGGGTAGAGCGAAGCGCATATGAACTTTCGCAGCAACTTTTGAACCCCATAACGTAACAAGGCTGCAGCATCAATCAAATTATGAAAAACCAGCGAAAGTCTGCATACGCGGTTTTCGTAATAATAGGTTAACCAAATATATTGGTTAGCCTATTTTTTATAGGCATTTTATGATGGCGGCAACCATGAAAATTAAAAACACAGTTGTCGAAGGATCCTCTTCTTCGTCGCGATCTCATGGTTTTTCTGTCCTAATGTAATATTGTTTCATATTTAATATATATGATATATTCTAGTTGAATTGACGCGTTGGAGGTGAAGCTGCTGCACAAAGAGCAATGCTGCATTTCAAGCTCGCGCTGATATAGACTCACTAAGACGATTAACCGCCCCTACCGCTGATTGACAGCTCACTGTCTGATTGCCCTCATTGACCTGACTGCTCCCATTAATTGACCACTTCCACCATGACTGCTCGCATGATTAACCTAACCTTTGCAAGACGCATACACCTAAAGTCGAATAAGCAGCGAGCCACCTTTTTATAATATGGACTTGGAGGGATTCTCGAATGCTAAATGTTGCCATGCTCAGCAAGTGGCATGTTCATTCCGATGGGTACGCCAAACATCTACAATCTCTTGAGAACGCTAACATTACGGCCGTATGGGATGAAAACAAGGAAAGGGGTAGCGCCTGGGCGAAAGAGCTCGGAGCCGGATTCGAATCCGACCTTGATGCTCTGCTCCGCAGGGAAGACGTGGACGCCGTTGTCGTCGACGCTCCGACGAGCATGCACGCCGATGTGATGATCGCCGCAGCGAACGCGGGCAAGCATATTTTCACCGAGAAAGCGATGGCGCTTACCGTCGCGGAATGCGACCTTATCTCGACTGCCGTCCGGCAGGCAGGCGTCAAGTTCTGCATTTCGTTCCCCGCCCGGACCAGACCGCATCATCTGTTCGCTAAGCAACTGCTGGACGAAGGCCAACTCGGTGAAATAACACTATTGCGCATTCGAAACGGCCATGACGGCGCGCTCCGCAATTGGCTACCCGACTATTGGTACGACGAAAAACTAGCGGGCGGTGGCGCCATGATGGATCTCGGCTGCCACCCGATGTACCTGGCCAGCTGGCTGCTCGGCCAGCCGAAGCGCATCACGTCGATGTTCAGCCATTTCACGGGCCGAGCAGTCGAAGACAACGCACAATGCTCGATCGAGTTCGCAAGCAATGCGATCGCGCTGCTGGAAACCAGTCTGGTCACTTACCGGACGCCGCCGGCGTTCGAGCTGTACGGAACGGAAGGAACGCTCATCATCTCCGGAGACAGCGTGCAAGTCGCATCCAAAAATGCCGATTCTCCGCTACAGGGTTGGATTTCTCCTTACCGGTTGCCCGAAGCGCAGCCGCTGCCGTTGACTCAATGGGTGAACGGCGTCCTGAACGACGGGCTGATGCCCTTTGGGCTGGAGGATGGCACGAAGCTAACGGAGCTGCTGGAAACGGCCTATATTGCGCATCACGAGCGAAGAACGGTCGAATTCAAGCAGTCGGGAGGATGTAAGTAATGCGTACAGTCAAGATAGGAATCATCGGATGCGGCATGATCGCCAACGGCAAGCATTTGCCTAGCCTAGCCAAAGTTGAACAGGCAGAGATGGTTGCTTTCTGCGATCTAATCGAGGAACGCGCGCACGAAGCCGCCGAGAAGTACGGCGCGCCAGGCGCCCGGGTATTCACGGATTACAACCAGCTGCTCGCCATGGAAGAAATCGAAGTCATTCATGTTCTGACGCCGAATATCTCTCATGCTGAGATTTCAATTGCGGCACTGGAGGCTGGGAAGCATGTCATGTGCGAGAAGCCGATGGCAAAGACCGGAGCCGAAGCGAAAGCCATGTATGACGCTCATGTCCGGACCGGGAAGAAGCTGACGGTCGGCTACCAAAACCGGAGCAAGGCGCAGTCCCAACTGCTGAAGAAAATGATCGAGAACGACGAGCTTGGCGATATCTATTATGCCAAAGCAGTCGCGACCAGACGGAGGGGCGTTCCCACATGGGGCGTGTTTCTGGATAAGGAGAAGCAGGGTGGAGGTCCGATGATCGATATCGGCACCCACTCTCTGGATCTCATCCTCTGGCTGATGAACAATTACGAGCCGGAAAGCGTCGTGGGCAACGTATTCCACAAGTTAAAGTATACGGAGAACGCGGCGAACGAGTGGGGTTCCTGGAATCCAAAGGAATTCGAAGTGGAGGATTCGGCCTTCGGCTATGTGAAATTCAAAAACGGCGCCGTCGTTTCGATCGAAACCAGCTGGGCACTCAATGTCGCCAAGACGGAAGGGTCGTATTTGTGCGGCACGAAAGGTGGAGCGGATTTCAACGGTGGCCTGAGAATCAACGGCGAACGGGACGGCAGCTTGTTCCTGAACGTCATCGACGTGGATCCGAAGGCAAGGGAACGCTTCAGAGGCGAGAATCTAACGGATTTCGAGTACGAAGCCAAGCAGTGGATCGACTGCATCGTGAACGATGCAGAGCCGCTCGTTAAGCCTGAAGAGGCGATGGTTGTTTCGGCGATTCTGGAGGCGGTCTATATCTCCGCCGAAACCGGGAAACCGGTTTACTTCGACTGACCGAAAGGATCGGGAAGGGGAGGACGGGAGACCGCCTCCCTTTCTTTCGCTCGGACGGCTGTAGGATGACAAGAACATCTTTACAATCGAAGTCGCATATACTGCGGCTTTTTTATTTTATGTTGGAGGCACACCACTGCAATAAGACTTATAAAAGCAGCCGGCTTTTAAAAAGCTCGGCTGCTGTCGTGTTGAAATAGGATTTTAATGCAACAAAACATAATTTATAACGTCTAAGTAGTACTTCTAAAGATTGGGAATGAAAAATTAAACACACGAAGGAGGTTTGATTTCTGAAGCATTCTGTTCTAGTTATTATCGTACCAAAACCAGTAAATGAGCAAAACAAAAAAAGACCCAAAAAAGCACTTTTAAAAAAAGGCCTGAGCCTATGATATTAACTATTATATAGTTGAAGAGGTAGTAGCGACTTTCTTCTAAAAGCAAAGATAAGGCTGGTGCAACCAGTCAAAAAGGATTAATCTCCCATAAGTGCTACCCGTAAAGGGTGCGACATTCTGTGATGCACCGTGATGGTTGGAGTCAGACTAACGGTTGGGCTCTAATGGCACACCATAGTTTATAGACCTTCTTCTCCCAGCCCCATTAGAAGTATTGACAGATTTTAAACATTTTCATCCTCTGTGGTGCAGCGCTGATCTTGCGCTGCATGTATGGCTAACGGGGAACATTAGTTGAACGAATCAAGTGAGCAGACGGTCACAGCAGCTGCTCTTTTTTTATCCATCGAGGAAAAGACCTACCCCTTTAATCTTTACATTGTGGAGGATAGCATGAATAGTAAAAGAAAATATCCATTAAAATTATTTATTTTTGGAGTAATTGGTAATATGATAAGAACATTTTATATTGGTGCTCTTATATTTTTATTCTTAATTATTGGTGTCTTTAATAACAACTTTACAATATTATCAGGTGTAACATTTTGTATATGGGTTATCTATGCTATTGTAGACCAAATGAAGCTTAGAAAAGTATCATTAAATAAAAGCTCGAATGAGCAATATAATCAGATTATGGATATTATGCTGGGTGAAAATGGTCCATTTAGTAAAAGTGAAAATAAAGTAGATATAAACACAGTGGTAAATGACATCATTAAAAACAATACTAATTCAAATGATGAAAATAAATGATTATAATAATTGAAATGAATATATGTGATATTATCACCAAGTACATTGCGCTAAACAATCCTGTAGAGCTTAAGAAATAGGCTTTGTAAAAAAAGGAGCTCCTCGGTATGATGGGTTTGTCGAGAACACATCAGGGAGGAGCTCTTACTATGAAGTTTAA
>NZ_JBWDNV010000007.1:0-425714 GCF_056269375.1 Paenibacillus sp. J22R56 | reverse complement strand
AGCTGTATGTCTTCACCTAATCTTCTGCCTCCCATATTGGATCATCTCCCTTGTCCTAAGTTTAATTTATTGGAAGGGAGTACTCCAGTTTAATTAGGGGGCCTAAGAGTTCTATCCAACAGAAATAGAAAGAACCGCCTTAGGCCCGCATAAAAAGGGAATTAGATTGGATAAAGTCCAGTAAAAGCAAGGAATAAGGCTTCATTATCACTAATCGACTGGATAAAATCCAATGTAGAATATAGGGGGTGAGTAACAAGGGACTGCCCCATCGTCAAAGGAATGACTTTTGGGACAATCCCTTATTTTACTAGTTATATTCGCATTCAAACTTCGTAAACTCCGCCAAAGAGCCTTCCCCGCAAGCATATAAACCAATCAATACGCCAGTAAAGCCTCCGGCAATCTCCGATGATAAGTATTTCGTTTGAGCTGTACCAAGTAGGATGTCTTTGCCGTCAACATGAAGGTAGAAGCTGTAACGTTCAGGAGTTGCACGTATAACCAGAGAGGCATGATTGTTGCTTCCCAGGTCCACTTCATGTTCGATGGATTTGATATCTCCGATATTCAGGCGCTCGATCACCTTATATCCGTTCTCTGCTTGGCGAATAGCAAGATCATAATGATGATTTTCATCCATATAAAGAGTGATACCGGCTTCACCACTATTAATAGTTACTTCGCAAGAGATTACAGCATTAAAGTCTCTTTGGCGTATGCCAATGAAGGTCGGGGATGCAGGTACATCAAGCGTCACTTCAGTTCCTTTCAGTTGAAGCTTATCGTGTTCTAACAAATAATTCTCTTTCGCAGGATGACGAAGAGAGCACCAGTCTAGATTCCAATCTATATTCTCGAAAGAATAAAGCTTTTTCTCCTGCTGAATGACTGTGCTTGGAATTCGATCGGTGTCGAAGCTCATAAGCGTGGTGCCTTGTTGTCCGGCTGTAAACCAACCATCCTCGCCAAAGGTAATAGGCGTAAGGAAGACTTCACGACCTAGATGATGATAGGTAAGCCACTGTCCGATTTGACGGAAGCCGAGATGGAAGAGCCACCAGTTGCCTTCGTTGTCCTGTATCAGGTCGCCATGACCAACTCCTTGAAGCTCGTAACCACCCAAATTTCGGTTGGTCAGAACGGGATTCATCGGGTAGGCTTCGAATGGGCCGGAAGGGGAGTCGCCCCGCGCATACGTTTCCATATGACCATATTCGGTTCCACCTTCTGCTGCGAGCAGGTAGTAACGTCCGTTAATTTTATACAAGTGAGGGCTTTCCAAATAACGTCCGCCTGTTCCCTGCCAGATGGAATGGCTAGGAGATAGCTTATTCCCCGATTCTATGTCAATTTCACACTGGACAATGCCGCCGATCCCTTGATCGTCTGTCCCATTGCTCATAAAGAAGGTTTTCCCATTCTCAAAATACAAATCCGGATCGATGCCACCTTGATCGACATAGACCGGGTCGGACCATTCTCCATAAATATCGTCGGTCCATACATAGAAATTTTGGCGTGTAGTGTCGTTCGTTGTGGTCATATAGAACCGCCCGTTGTTGTGGCGAATAGTTGGAGCAAATACACCGCCGGAGCTGCTTACGGTTTCCAGTTGAACCTGGCTTTTGCGAGTTAGGCAATGACCGATTTGCTCCCAATTGAGAAGGTCTTTACTTTGGAAAATCGGAACGCCTGGAAAATATTGAAAGGAACTGCAAACTAGATAATAGGTGTCTTCCACTTTGCATATGCTTGGATCTGGATAGAAGCCTTTAATGACGGGATTATTATATCTCATTGCTGCACCTCTTATTTTCTAAATTCATGTTTATAAGAATTCATTGCTGACAAGTTCATATAGGAATTAAACAATATCGTTCAATTTGTTGCAATAGGATAGGGTTGAAGGATCCGATAAAATCCATTAAATTAATATTTATATGAATTTAACTGGTGTCAGGAGATATGTGGTTATGATTAAGGCAAACGGAGATTCGAGATTCTTGCCGTTATACGAGGCGCTTGCCAGT
This sequence comes from Paenibacillus sp. J22R56, assembly GCF_056269375.1. NCBI lineage: Bacteria > Bacillati > Bacillota > Bacilli > Caryophanales > Paenibacillaceae > Paenibacillus > Paenibacillus sp. J22R56. The sequence continues at coordinate 423,681 of NZ_JBWDNV010000007.1, read as the reverse complement.
GAAGTCAGATGGAGAATGATGGACCTTATTGCTGATAAGGAGATGAATGTGAAGGATATTGCGGCTGCATTAGAGTTAAGTCCTTCAATTGTCACCATGCACTTGCGTAAACTCGAGCAAGCTGAACTTATCGGTTCTCGTAGGGTGCGTCTAAACGGAGGAACTCATAAATTATGTTTTCTCAAGCAAAAAGGCATCGAAATCGAGCTGCCATCCGCAACCCGGAATGCAAGAATCAGAGAGCAGACGATTTCTGTCGGGCATTATACGGCTTTTGATGTTCATCCTACCTGCGGGCTTGGGACACTTGAGAAGGAAATTGGTGTATGGGACGATCCGCGCTACTTTCTTGATACTGAGCGGGTTCACGCGGCTATTCTTTGGTTTGGAAGAGGTTATGTAGAATACAAAACACCGAACTATCTGCTTTCCGGTCAAAAGGCTGAAGCTATCGAAATCTCGATGGAAATCGCTTCAGAAGCGCCGGGCTTGAACGATTATTGGCCATCAGATATCCAGTTTACGTTTAACGGTATCTCACTTGGGACTTGGACAAGTCCTGCAGACTTCGGTAGAGCTGCACGCGGCAAATATACGCCAGAGTGGTGGCACCGTAATGTGAACCAGTATGGGTTATTAAAGACAATACGTATTGATGCCTTCGGTACATTTATAGATGGAGAGCGGATGTCGGATGTGACTACCGCGAATATCAAGCTGGAGGAGCCGTTCTGGACGCTTCGTTTCACGGTGGATAAAGAGGCTGTTAACGTTGGGGGCTTAACGATCTATGGTGCTGGATTTGGCAATCATGATCAGGATATTGTCATTCGTGTACACCTTTAGATGAAACCTACTTACACTTGTACACGTAAAGAAGGCTGGTGCTATACAAATCGTTGCGAATTCATATCATGAAACGTTAGGACGTGTCTGCAAAATGAGAAAATCAGTTAAAACGTGGTTTCGATGGATCAGTTATTTGGAAGCAGTCTCATTCCTTGTTCTCTTAGGTATTGCAATGCCCCTGAAATATATGTTCGATAGTCCGGAGGCTGTAGCCATTACAGGCGGCATTCATGGATTCTTATTTTCACTCTACTTAATAGCGATTGCAGTAATGGCTATTCTATTCAGATGGAAGATTATTCGCATAGCTGGAGCTATAATAGCTGCTTTCCTGCCGTTTGGACCATTTGTTCTGGAACGCAGAATAAAAGGTGAGGGTTAAGCTTTCGCGAGTTTCTATAAAAAGATCGAAACCTTGAACGAATGCGTTCAAAGGTTTCGATCTTTTTTCTTTGCATCGGTTCAATTCATAACCTTATTTTGGAAAGTGAAGGTTGGTTAACGGTTTCCCTATTATATGATAGATTGTTATGGTGTCTATAAAGCGAATAGTTAGGCGGTTGAGTTCTTATTAAAGTGTATGTGAATGTCCGACATTGGAGTTTTTGGTTTGGGGAATATGGGTTTGAGGAAAAGAGCCGGAACGATGAAATAACCATCTATTCGGACCCAGAGATGAATCATCTTTTAGGTTATTTTGAGCTGACAACGGTGCCATGCTTAAAAAATCTTATCGCGCATGATCTTGATTCAAAGGATGATGAAACTTTTATTGAAAAGATTAACTCTTTCATTCATGGAGACAGCGATATTTATTACAGCTATATCTATCCGAGGGATTCTTCTGATTTATCCGATCAGGTCACTCATGATGCTCCTATAAATGATATGGGACATAAACCCGTTTATATTAATATGTGGTCGAAGCTGTCTGCTTCCTGGGATAGGGATGAGATAAAGAAAAGTGTGAAGATACTCGGCAAGCAGTTTCTACACTTGGAGATTGATGAGATCGAGTTTCCTGGAGCTCCAGCTTTCGAAGAAACTAAGCGACTCTATGACCAGGAATATGCGCCGTATATTGATGTGGAGGCAGCAACTTTGTATGATCGGGAAGTTATTAAACGAGGGAAGAAAATAGTTGTATCCATTATTAGTTTCATTCTGCTCGTACAGGTCATTTTTATTGCTAGTGACATTCTGAGTGAAGATATTAGTTATGATTACTTTTATTTAATTTTCTATTTATTATCAGCCTATTATTCTTACAAAGGTCATAGGAGAGCATTGTATGTTCTGGCATTTCTGTTTGCCAAAGATTTGTTGATGTTGATTTTTTCAGTAATGAATCTAGTCGGGTTGAAAAACCTATTCGATGGTTGGCTCATGCTTGTTATCGTTCTGATTGCGGCCATTTTGTCGGGTTGGATATTGGGAGGGTCAGAAAGTCTTACAGCTTATATGAACTATCATAAAGAAATGCGGATACAGAAAGAAAGATAAAAAACGGCCTTCATCCCGGGAAACCCCGGACTGGTGGCCGTCTTTTTTATCTCCGTAATCCAATCATATTGCCAGATGTGTATTTGCGTAACCCTTTATAGAAGATCAGGATCCCTCCGGCACATAAAGCGGATGCCATTCCAACAGCTCCGAAGAGGAAGTTCAGGTCGATCTCACGGATCAGCGAAACAGGCATACTGCTTATAAAACCAGCGGGAATGACCGTAAATAATACAAGCCGACCAAAGCCCTTGAAGATACCTGTAGGGTAGGTGGCAAAGGTGAGCAGCGCATTATACAATTGAAAACTTAGTCCTTCCGTGTTGCCAAGCCAGAAGGAGAGGCAGCCCGTAATGACACAAAAAAAGATAAAGATCAGTGCGGAGAGCAGCAGAGCTGCCGTGAATTTGATAGTCCCTAGCAGGGTAACGTTCCCAAACGCTATGAAGATGAATATGGCAAACAGTAGATCACCTATCGCGCTCACCGACATGCGGCTAATCAGCACGTTCAGCAATACCGGCTTTGGCTGGGCGAGATAAACATCTAATTGCCCGGTTACGATCAGACTGGCAAGGCGTGTAGCATTGCCGAAGAAAATCGACATGATTCCAAAGCCACCTGCCGCTGCGGCCCACATCATCATCACATCCTGCATCGTCCAGCCGTTAAGCACGGAGAAGCGCTGGAAATACATATCCCAGAAAATAATCCAGACTATGTTGTTCACAATCATGGTTCCGACAGTCAGCAGGAAGCTGAGTCGGAACTCCATTGCTCCTGCCAGATTCAGCCTCCAGCTTGCCGTTGTAAATCGGATCAGGCGGCGAAGCCTGCCTGGCTGAGCATGCTCGGATATTCCCACCGTATATCTATTGTTATCCGCCATTGACATTCAGCTTCCGCACCCCCTTCCGATAAACAAGCCATACAACGAGTCCGATAAGAACTGCCCACAGCCACTGTACGGCAAGCATGCCAGCAATCTCGCCGTGATGCATGCCAACAGCTGTTCGAGCCGGGAAATAGACGATGGTTTGAAAAGGCAGCCAGTGTCCGATCTGCTGCAGTTTATCCGGGAACAGCTCCAGCGGCATCAGCATACCACCGACAGTAAATAAAATTTTGTTATAGACGAACTCAAGCCCTCTTGTCTCCTCGACCCAAAAGGCACTTAATGCAACAAGCATACCGAGCATAAAATTAACGGTAAACCCGCCAAATGCCATGAGAGGCAGCCATGCGAGACCTGCACCAACAGGCAGAGAGCCGACCATCAAGAAGGCAATCGTAGAACCAAGCAGCAGATTGATTACAAATCGGATGGCAACCTCGCTCATATACTCGACATAGTGGAATGCGAGAAAGCTGACCGGTCTAATGAGCTTGAAGGCGACGTCACCGCTTTTAACTTCTTCTTCGATTCGTGTACAGAGGCTTGGTGTAGCAAGCACCATTGATTCAGTGAAGACGAGATACCACATCATTTGCTTAAAGGTGTATCCGTTAATAGCGGTTGTACCTTCGCCAGCGAAGGTTGTTTGCCACAGCTGCATGAATATATAAAGGATGAGAAGCAGAAATAAGGAACGTATGACAAAATCGACGACATAAGCGAGCTGGCTGCGCAGGGTGATTTTGCCGATGAAAATATATTTGGCCGGTTTCGAGAAGCTGATCACATGACTACCTCCTTTGCACGAAAAGTCCCGTACATTCGGGAGATAATATCCTCCATCGGCGGGTCCTGCACTGTCATATCGACAATGCGATGGCTCGACATCAAGGCTGACATAACTGATTCAATGGTTGTATGCCCAGTGTCAACGCTAAGCGTGAGACGTGAGCCGCTGCGCGTCAAGACTGCTACGCCATCAAGAGAAAGCTGTCCAGGGTCATTTTCCAGCACAAGCTGTACAGTTTTATGAGTTAGAAATTGCTGCTTCATGAATTCAACCTGCCCATCAAACACGATTCCCCCATGATTAATGACAATGGCGCGGTCACACAGCTTCTCCACGTCGCCGGCATCATGGGAAGTCAAGAAGATGGTAGTACCTTCCTCACGGTTCATCTCGACGATCAGCTCCCGAATACGCTGCTTAACAACTGCATCAAGACCAATTGTTGGCTCATCAAGGAATAAGGCTTGTGGTCGATGGAGCAGGGAAGCGGCGATTTCACATCGCATTCGTTCGCCAAGCGACAGCTTACGCACGGGTGTATGCAAGTACGGACCAAGCTCGAAACGCTCGATGAGGCTGTCACGGCGCTCTATATAATCATTCCGTCGCAGCTCATAGATTCTGCTCATTAGTTCGAACGTATCGAGCGGCGGGAGATGGTACCACAGCTGCGACTTCTGCCCGAACACAGAACCGATGCGGTAAGCAAGCTTTGACCGATCTGTCCATGGACAACAGCCCAGAACTTCAGCTGTGCCAGAGGACGGGTGGAGGATGCCGGTCAGCATCTTAATCGTAGTTGACTTGCCAGCGCCATTTGGTCCAAGGAAAGCAACCGTCTCTCCTTGCTCAACGGAAAATGTAATGCCTTCCACTGCGGCCTTGTCTGTAAATTGCGGCTTAAACAATGCCTTAAGGCTGCCCGTCAGACCGGCTTGCTTCTTTTTAACTTGGAATACCTTTTCCAATTGCTCAACCTGAATGGACCGCACCTTATACACCCCTTTTTGATTTAACCCGCTAAAGGGGAAAAGACCTTCGGTCTGTTTCGCCCAATGAACAGGCGGAACTTTCCGAAGGTCTTTTATTCCTCACGGTGTAGCTTGGCGCCACGCGCACAAGCCGGCTTCGCTTGGTTCGCCATCCTGATGGAGTCGGATCCCTAGAAGCCCTTCCGAAAAACTATTTTCCATATATTAACACGGTGTGTCAGGTGTGGCAACAGCTATTTTTTCAACTGATTATTTGCAGCTGTGCATTGCAACAATTCCTTATCCTGACTAAGATTAGGAGATGGAAAGGGGATTACTTGAGTAATGTGGATTTTATTTGCGATATTAGCGGCGTTATGTTTTGGATTAAGAGGAATCTTATATCATTATACTAGCCAGCTGCCGTTAAGCCGGACGGTGCTGCTATGTGGCGCATTTACAATGGGTGCACTGATCTGCGGTATAACCGCTGTTATATCCGGCCAGCCTTGGACGACATCAGCCCTTGTTGGTATTCAGATGGGGGTGTTCTCCTTTGTTGCTAATGCGAGTATGTTCAAGGGGTTTGCCGTCGGAAAAGCCTCACTTGTTGCAATTATTACGGCGCTTCCGGCTGTATTGGTTGTGATGGGGGCGTACGTGTTATGGGGAGAAGCACTCAGTTCTATTCAATTGGCTGCTTTCGCTGTGATTGTGGCTGGTATCTTGCTTGTCCGTTATTCCAATGACTTATCGCTAAAAAATCTGCAGGGAGCACAATGGGGGCTGTTGTCCCTTCTCATGTTCGCTTGCAATGATCTGTCCGGCTCTTGGTCCACAAAGCTGGACGCGCCGCTCTTCCCAACCTTGTTCTTTATGTTTGCATCTGGCTCCACCTGTTATGGTATATGGTGGCTTAAGGATCGACTTACCATGAAGCGGTTCAGCTTAGCTATGGCTGCATCTACAGCTGAAGTATCTGTAGCCGCCGCAGTGGAGAGCCCAGTGGCAGCTAAAACTTGGAGCGAGCGTCGGACCTTCTTTACGGGAATGCTGGTGGGAACAACGAATGCGGTGGGCATGATGATGATCGTAACGGCTTTTGACTTCGGTAAAGCTGGTCTTGTATCCGCCGTAACGGCATTAAATGTACTGATTGTGCTGCTGTACACTCGGTTTGTGGTGAAGGAACAGTTTTCGCGCCTCGAAGTGACGGGGATGGCTTGTGCTTTTGGAGGAATTCTATTTTTGCGTTTATTTGGAAGTTAAGAGGAATAGTTAAGAGATTAAAAAAAATCGCCCGCTGGGGGCGGTTTTTTTATTTCACAGGAATTGGTTCCATGGAGTTAGCGATTTTTACGATTATCTTTTTCATTTTTGAAATGCTTATTATTCTCGAGTACATATGTAGTTCGTACAAGACATTGCCATTATAAAAGCAAAGTGAAACACTGCTGCTGTCAAACGGACCATCTGACTGCTCTTCTCTGAAATAGGCAAGTTTTCCGTTTTCTAAAGGAAATTCTGATGTATATTCATTCATTAGTGGATGGTCTTTCCTGACGAATAATTTAATCGTTCCATCGTGCTTTTGTTCGATCATGTACGCAATTGTGAGATCTCTTGTACTATATTCAAGGTTATTAGCCTTGTACTTCGGCGGAATCCAGGCGGGGAGTAACACCCGTTGTCCGATATCTTGTTCGTAACTTTTGATTAGTACAGTCATTTCGGAATGGATCCCTGAATCCCTATCCGCATGAACAACACTAGAGCTAATAAGAGTCAGAATGATAATGAAAAGGATAAATACGTTCTTCAGCATGGCGTTCACCTCACCAAGTAGGCTTCCACTAAATGAGAAATTTATAATCATTGGAAAAACTACCAAACTAAATATTGACAGCATCTTTTGTGAGGTATACATTTGTATACATAAAGTGAAGTGTATACGAATGTATACGTTGATTGAAGGAGGCATATACCTATGCGTAACGGTCAAGGACACAGAGGGAAGCATTTTAAGGAGGAGTGCAAAAATCGAGATGGTGGAAAGGCACAAACTTTTCGTCGAGGCAGAGCTCTTGCTTTTCTAGAAAAGCTTACGGTTACTCGTTCCACGTTGCAACGACAGTTGAATGATCCGGATTTTGAGGCAATTAAACTGGTAGTCAGCGGTGAGCTGAAAGCTACCGAAGCCATTATGGAAGAATTTATTAATGTATTTCAGCTTCACGAGCTGCCACCAGAAGAGAATTCTTCGGAAGTGGAAAAAGAGATCAATTCTGAATCCAACAATGGAAGTGATGAGTCTTGAAATCTGAAGGAGTTTTAAAGCCGTATTTCAAGCAGACCTGGCATATTTACCTTGGATCTTTTACCCTTCATGCGGCCGCGAGTATCGTATTCGCTTATTTTCCGAAAGTACTTGGGGACTTTACGGATAAGCTGAAGGGCGGAGCACTTGGCTCCCACGATGTCGCTCATTACAGCTTACTGTTAGTTTTGATTGGAGCGGGATATGCACTGCTGGGAGGATACGGTCAATATCTGGTCATGTACGTCGGACGGTTGTTCGAGTACATAACCCGTCGTCGTCTGTTCACCCATTTCTCAGGTCTTAGCGAGCATTACTATTCGAAGAATGGCGTCGGCAAAATGCTCAACTACTTCATGAACGACGTGACCGGCGTACGGGAAGCGATCTCGATGGGCATTAACCAGACGGCCATGGCTTCCATGCTGTTGATTTCCTGTGTAGGGGCGATGATTCTAAGCGATATACCGCTCTATCTCATTGCTGCTTCAATAGGGCCGCTCATTTTTATTCCTTGGATTGTCATCAAGATTGGTCCGGTTATCCGTAAGCGTTCCCGCAAAGTGCAGGAGGCGCTTGGCACGATGACGGAATCGGCGGAGGAGCAGTTTGGCGGTATTCGCGTGACGAAGAAGTTTGCCGTAGAACCTATTATGATTAATCGGTTTGGTACTAAAGTGGATCAAATCAAGACCAATCAGCTGTCGCTGGTACGGATCAGCTCGCTGTTCCAGGCAACGGTGCCGTTCCTTGGCAACCTGTCGATCATTGTGTCTTTGGCCTATGGCGGATATTTGACAATCAATGGGGACATTACCCTTGGTAATTTCGTTGCGTTAACCCTATACGTACGGATGCTGATGAACCCGCTGCAGCAAATTGGTAACGTTATCAATACGGTGCAGCGTTCGCGGGCATCCTTGCAGCGGCTTAATGAATTGATAGCAGTTCAGCCTGACATTGTGGAGTCTGAGCATGCCTCAGCTGTCAATCTGTCTGAAAATCCAATTCGCATTTCGGATTTGACGTTTACTTATCCCGGTGCTTCACAGCCTTCGCTGCATCATATTGATCTTGTTGTTCGGCCGGGAATGACGCTTGGCATCGTGGGGCGTACGGGCAGCGGAAAAACAACGTTAGTGAAGCAGTTGCTTCGGGTGTACGATCCGCCGGCTAATGCGGTCCGGATCGGTTCTGAAGATATACGGAAGCTCTCATTCGAAAGCCTTCGCACTCAGATCGCTTACGTGCCGCAGGACGGATTCCTGTTCAGCACAACGATTGGCGAGAATATTGCCTTTGCCAGGCGGCAGGCCGGGCAGAGCGAGATTCATGGGGCTGCCAAGCAGGCGCGGATTTACGATAATATTGCCGAATTCCCGGAAGGCTTCGAGACGAAGCTGGGAGAGAGGGGCGTAACCTTATCCGGCGGACAACGTCAGCGAACAAGTCTGGCGCGAGGCTTTATTATGCAGGCGCCTCTTATGATTCTGGATGACAGCGTCAGCGCCGTTGACGCGGTGACCGAAACCGAGATTATACACACGATTCAACAGGAGCGTCAAGGAAAAACAACGATTATTATCGCGCATCGGCTCAGCGCTTTGAAGCATGCGGATCTCATCATCGTGTTGGATGAAGGGAAAATCGTTCAGCGGGGCAAGCACGAGGAGCTGCTTGCGGAATCTGGACCTTATGCCGAGCTCCATGCGATTCAAGAGGAGGGAAGCCAATATGCCGACGGCCGTTAACAACTGGCAGATGGATCAGAAGGCGGGTAATGGAAAGCAGCCCAAACCGCAATACAAGTCAGCTTTTCGTATTCTGAAGTCATATATAACCCCTCACCGGAAGACGTTTACTCTGGTTACCATTTGTACAATTATTGCCATTGCCTCTGATCTGTTCCAACCGTACCTTGTGAAGATTGCGATTGATGATAACCTGATGACGGGCAAGAACGATTACAGCAGTTTGATTGTGATTTGCGCGATCTATCTTGGCTTATCCCTCACAAGCATGTTGTTTACTTATTTGCAAAATAACCTGCTGCAGGATGCCGGCCAAAGCATCGTAGCCCGCATCCGAAAACAGCTGTTTGAACATATTACAAAGCTGTCGATGTCCTACTTCGATAAAACGTCCAGCGGCAGCCTGATCACGCATGTATCGAGCGATACCGAGGCGGTTAACCAGTTCTTTAACCAGGTATTGCTGACTCTGCTGAGGGATGGTCTTACGCTGGTTTCGATACTGGTGATGATGTTTTATCTGGATACAACGTTAGGGCTTTACTGTCTTCTTCTTCTGCCGATTATTGCGCTTATCGCCATTGGATTTCGGTCCTTCATGCGTACGACGTATCAGATGGCCCGGACGCGCTTGTCCCGTCTTGTCGCGTTTGTTGCGGAGAATCTCGCGGGCATGAGCCTGATTCAAGTCTTCCATCAGCAAAAGGCGCAAGGAGAATTGTATAAGGAGAGGAACGAGGATTATTTTAAGGCAAATGTCCGTGAGATCCGCACCGCGGTAACGTTTAACCGGACCTTTGATTTACTTGGTAACCTGACCATTGCTTTTGTCGTCTGGACCGGAGGCAAGGCCGTACTTGGCCATACGATGGAGTTTGGGGTCTTGTATGCTTTTATAACGTACATCCGTCAGTTCTTCCAGCCGATCAACGCGATTACCCAACAATGGAATACTCTCCAGTCCGCAACGGTAGCGGTCAACCGGATCTGGAGTGTTCTCGATGTCGAGCCTGAAGTTGAGGATACCGCCAAGCCGGTTAAAATTAACCATGATGCTGTACAAGGACGCGTGGACTATAACAAAATCTCGTTCAGCTACGGGAACGGGACTCCGATCTTCCGCGGACTTGATCTTCATATCCGTCCGGGCGAGATGGTCGGAATCGTGGGTACAACCGGCGCGGGCAAAAGCTCGCTGATGAGCTTGCTTTGCAGGTTCTACGATGTGCAGGAGGGCAGCGTGCAAATTGACGGGAATGATGTCCGTCATATCCCGCAGGCCGAGCTTCACCGAATAGTGGGTTTAGTTCAGCAGGAGCCGTATTTGTATGCGGGAAGTATTATCGATAACGTTCGAATGTTTGATGACTCGATCTCGCGTGAAGACGTTATTCATGCTTGTGAATTCGTAGGGGCGGATCAGTTAATTAATCGTATGGCTGACGGCTACGAGACGAAGCTATCCGAACGAGGCAGCGGTTTATCAGCTGGCGAGCGGCAGTTAATCTCTTTTGCCCGGATTATCGTGTTCCGTCCGAAAATTCTAATTCTCGATGAAGCGACCGCCAACTTGGACTCTCAGACTGAACAGCTGATTCAACGAGCGCTTCAGGTCGTGTCTGAGGGCAGGACAACAATTGTGATCGCCCACCGCTTGTCCACCATTATGCATGCGGACCGAATTCTTGTTCTAAGCCACGGCTCGGTTGTCGAGTCTGGAACGCATACGGAGCTTATTGAGCTGCAAGGGGTGTACGAGGAATTGTACCGCCACTCGCAAGGCGAGGTTGCTGCAACGGCTCCAGAGGTGCAGACGGTTCGATAGAAGCGAAATGGTGAAAAAAGTGAAAAAGCTGAAGCCGCTATTACTTAGGGCTTCAGCTTTTTTTTATCATGAGCTGTCTATATTGGAAAACATCCAGTGAAAGATCTATATCCGAAATTTCTGGAGGGGCAGGTTGGATTTTGTACAGTGTTTTAGTCATTTTTTGCTGAGATTGCCGCGTAGGTACTGAATTCTGTTGGATGGAATCCAGCGTAGGCGAGGACAGCTATCATAATGGGTTCTTATGCTGTACGAAATCCAACCTAGCTTAAGATAGATAGTAGAGTTACTTAGCCAGCTTCAGCGGCCTTACTCATCTCCACACACATCAGAATAAAAGCGCCTGCGCCATGCAAGTCGTTCTCGCTTGTTGGGCGAGCGATGTAGTGGGCATAGTCGCCAATCCCCGTGCCAATGCAAATCTGCCCAATGACCACGTTACCATTGTCATCAAACTTCAAAGTATCGATCACACCTTGATAACCTTTCCAGGCATGCTCCAGAACCTTCGCATCCAGATAGCCGAACCGGACGGCTTTAGCGATAGCATGTACATATAGAGCGGTACAGGAGTTTTCAAGCCAATTATCCGGCTGTGCTCCTTTATCGACAACCTGATACCATAAGCCAGTTGCAGGATCCTGATATTGGATCAAGGCTATCAGCAGATCTTGCAGAATCTCAACGAGTGCTGCTTTATCCTTGTGATCCTCGGGAAGGTGCTCAAACATCTCGAGCAGGGCAACTGGATACCAGCCGATAGCACGGCCCCAAAACTCAGGTGCTAGACCGGTTTCAGGATCAGCCCACGATGCTTCCTTTGTCTCATCCCAACCATGATACAAGAGTCCGGTGACAGGATCCTTCGTATGTTTGGCCATTAAGATCGCCTGATAAGTCATCATGTCAAAATATTCGCTTGCATCAAATGCTTTGCCAAACTGAACGGCGATTGGCCCCGCCATATATAGTCCATCCAGCCACATTTGGTTTGGATAATGCTCTTTATGCCAGAAACCTCCGGAAGTGTTTGTTTTCCATGATTTAAGCAGCGGCACAAGGTAGTGCAAAGCATTCTTGTACCGTTCATCGCCCGTCTGCTCGTACAAATTATATAACAGGACACCTGGCTGAATATCGTCCAGTTCATCGGGTTTATGCTTTTTTATGCTGCCGTCCGTAAGAACCTGACTGTCCACCCAGCGTTTCAGGTAATCGTAATAGTTCGAGTTTTGTGTTTCCTTCCAGCATTTCTCCATGCCAGATAAGAAAACCCCTTGATGATAATGAAACCGGTCTGGTGGAAGCAGCTCTGGCTCAAACTTAGCCATTAATGCTTCACAAGCTTTCTCTGCCCACTCAATAGGGGAATATGCAGATTTCTTGTTATTCTGGATATTTACTGCCTCAGAAGAATCCATTGATTATTCAGCCTCCCTCATCGTCTTAAGGCTATACTAGCACGAGAAAATGTACATTTTTTGCAGAAAAGAATGATTTCTTCTTATATCTTGCTGTAAATGAACGAATGCGTATAATGAGAGATATCCAATTTGGAAGGGGTGAGGCGAGGATGGGGGATTTTCAATACGATAACGGTGAGGGAACCTACTCGGTATCCTATCGCAAAGCCCGCAGTCATAACATGCCTGTAAGCCATTTTCATAGTACTTACGAAATTTTCTGCTTAATGTCAGGAAAGCGGGAATTTTTTATAAAGGATCGGACGATGGTCATTCATGAAGGAGACATTGTGATCATTGCACCCAATATCCTGCACAGGACGACCAATACGGAGACCCCGGAGCATGAGCGGCTTATTGTGAATATTCATGAAAAGCATATGGCTGCTGGGAACAGCTCTTATATGGATGTTCTGCATCCGTTGTTTGAGAAGGAGTACCTCATTGTAAAATGCTCGTTACAGGATCGGCTAGCGATTGGGGCATTAACGCAAAATATTATATTGGAGATACAGGAAAAGAAGCCTGGATTTGAAATGTATACTCAGACTTTAGCATTGCAGGTGTTGATGATCTGCTGCCGCCATGTGAAGCAGAACAGCATAGAGCCGCTCGAGTCCCCAAGCCCGATGCATGAGCGAATATCAGAAGTTGTCCGCTACATAAACAGCCATTATATGCAGGAGCTGTCGCTTCATTTGCTGTCGGAGAAGTTCTACGTCAGCCCTTATTATTTAAGTCGTTTTTTTAAGGAAGCCACCGGATTTACGTTCGTCGAATATTTGAATAGTGTCAGAATCAAGGAAGCGAAGAAGCTGCTTGAGCAATCATCCATGAAGGTTAATCTAATCGCAAAGAAGGTTGGCTTCGGCAGTGTGACGCATTTTGGCAGAGTGTTCAAGTCGGTCACAGGATATGTCCCTTTGCATTATCGGAAGGGAAATTAGGTTGTATTTCCATTAACTTTCATCCTCAAATGTTCATAAACTTGTCACTTATGAAGAGGGGGTTTAAATCTCTATAATGACAAAGAGAACAGAAAGGATGATGATTTTGCCGACGAATAAGAGAGAAGATTTTTATTTTGGTTTGATGATGGTGACGGGGATGGCCCTTGTCATGATTACGTATAATTTCATACGTAATAACTTGTTTGGAACGTTGTCATTAGGAGAAATTGTGCTGCAGTATGTGTTAGGTTTTATTGTTGCTTTTGTCATTGAGATGTTTGTGGTAGGGCCAATTGCTAAGAAAGCTGCCTTTTCGCTGCCTTATGATAAATCGAAGAAAGTATATGTGATCTTGTCCCTTGCCTTCTGCATGGTTACGGGTATGGTTCTGTGCATGTCGTTGTATGGTCTGATCAGTTCCTCTTTGGCAGACAGCTTGGGAGAGGGATCGTTAGTCAAACATTATTTCTCGATCGTCTTCCATAACTATATTCTTGCATTCCCGCTTCAATTGATCGTAATGGGGCCGCTGGTACGGTTCTTGTTCATTAAGTTTGTGGCAGACAAAAATGCACCAAAATTGGCTGCTTAATTGCAATATCTATGAATGTCGTGGGCATCTATTAAGGTGCTTCACGACATTTTTTAATTTTGTATATTTATGGTAGATTAGATAGAGAGGTGGGGATATGACATTGGATCCTATTAAACGTAATATCAATGAACTTGAATTTTGGGAAGCGAGATCTATTTTGTATGATTTGTTGAAAGAGGCTGAGAGTTTTCCGGATCAAGATCTGTCAGGCAGACTGTTGAAGCTCTGGGATGAACAGATAGAGGAAGCACGTCTGCGGCGCGAGGAAGCCGAACGGGTTCAAAGCAATGTACATATTATTTTCAGCCTATCAGACGCTGGTTCTTTGAAAGTCGCGCTTAGTGAGACCGGTAAGAGAGAAGAAAATAAAGTATTGGCTTTTAATGAATCGTTTTCCATCGGACCGATATTTCAGTTGGATAAAGTGGAAGGCAGACGGTTGAGACAACAATGGATGAGGGAACGCTTCTCTCCTTTCCGTTGTCTGAACAATATGAATAGAGAGCATCAAATCGAGCACGTAATAGATGAATTAGCTAAACTTACGGAAGATAAGACCATTATTGTTTGGTGTGCAAATAACGCACATGATCAGACCGGATTGAGGTTTGTCCTGCACTTATTGCGTGAATATAAACAGCCCATAAAAATTGTTAATTTTACAGAGATTCTTCACGACTTGCCTGTTCCTCCCATTGCCCAAGCCTATGTTGAAAGAGATGTACATCGGGAAATGGTGAGCAGCTTCCACAACGTTAAGTCATTATCTGCTCAAGAGCGGCAGCAATACGTCTCATCTTGGGAGAAGCTATCGAATCAGAATCTAACGCTGCGAATATGGCAGGATGGAGATGTTAAAGGGTGCGAAGAAAATGAGTTGGACGAGTTGTTTCTCTCAACCGTTTCTTCGTTACAGGAGGAGTATGACGAAGAAGGGTTTATTAAAGCTGGGAAGGTGGTAGCAGCAATATTCGAAAACTTCAGCCAAGTTGTTGACGATTCCTTTATTGAGTACAGATTCTGGACCATGATCAGCAGCGGGAAACTACTTTTCAGAGGTCTTCCAGGAGCATTATATCAGTACTCTATTAAGTTAAACGAATAATAGAGAGGATGATTACACTTGTCGAAAACGTTGAGAGAATGGAATGAAGAGCTAGAGTCGTTAAGAGAGAGGGCATCTGAACGTGAGTATTTGGAGCGCAGATCGGATCAGCTTGATCGTATGCTGCGCAATGCTAGGAATCTAATCTCGAAGCTAACGGCTGAACATGACCGGGAGAAGGAGGATGTCGTTAGACTGGAGCGGAAATCCTGGGCGAACTTATTCCACAGCATCATGGGAAATAAAGAGGAGCGTTTGGAGATTGAGTGGAAGGAAGCACTTGCAGCAGCGCTAAAGCTTCAAGAGGCTCAACCGGCAATCATTAAGCTGGAGCAGGAGCATCTGGAGGTTTCTACGAAATTAGAGGCTGTCCATGAAGCTATGAACGCCTATAAACAATTTCTTCTGCAAAAGGAGCAGTTCCTGCGCAGCGGCGATCCGACAGCCTCCGGTCGATTGTCTGAGCTGGATGAAAGCCTGTTCCGCGAACAGACGGATATGAAGGAGTTTCGTGAAGCTGCATCAGCCTGCAGAAAATTGGTTGAAGCATTAAGCAACGCAAGTGTAAAGCTGGACTCTGCTAAAGATTGGGGAACGTATGATATGCTGGGCGGCGGAGCACTCAGCACCTCTATCAAACACTCCCGTATGGATGAAGCACAGGATTATATTCACGAGGCGCAGCATCACTTACGGCAGCTTCAAATTGAATTAAATGATCTCAGACGTACGGCTGAGCTATCGGTTGAACTTGGGACGATGGACAAGTTCGCTGATTATTTCTTTGATAATTTAATTACAGACTGGATTGTGCAAAATCAAATTAATTCATCTATTAATGATGTTAACTCACAGTTATCGGAAGCGACAGGACTTCTGGTTAAATTAGATAATGAAGTGAGGGCGTCCGAACGACGTCAAGAGGCTATTAGACAGCAGCGAGCGGCATTCATTGAACTTTTTGACTAACTTATTAGTTTTCGAAAAATAGAACTACATACAATAGAGTTCCGGACGACATGTGCCGGGGCTCTTTTTTATTCACTCCTTTATTTGAAGTGATTTTTGAGAGTCATCTAAGTAGAGTGTTATGTCGTAATATTATAGTCGAATCTTCTGATTTAGATTGAATAAAGGTGGAGGTAGAGAAATATCTATGAACTATAACCGCATGGAAGCGCTTAACCAAGGGTGGTTGACTAATAGGGAGGGATTCTGATGGCACGCGGTAAAAGACTCTGGTCTATTTCTACTTCGCTCGTATTGTGTACAACCCTGCTTTTTGCTTGTTCGAACAATTCCAACAATACGAACAGCACCAGTACTCCAAGTAATAATGCTGGCACCACTGCAAAACCAACGAATGATGAGGGAACAAAAGAAAATACGGACAAAAAGGTCATCACCATCACCTATCGCGATGACGGAATCGGCGAGGAAGGTGTGATGTACAAATGGATTCAAGAGCTTGCAGCGAATTTTCCAGACAAAAACGTAGAGATTAAGGCAACTCCGATTCAGGCGTCAGAAGGCGACTATTTTGCCAAGATTGCATTGGCACTGAAGTCCAAGGATACTGCACCGGATATCGTGACGGAAGATACATTTATTCTCAACTCGGATGCAAGTGCCGGCTACCTGACATCACTGGATGATAAAGTGAGCGCTTGGGAAGATTGGACGAACGGCTCCTTCATTGAGGCGCTCAAAAAAGGGGTAACCGCCAGTGACGGCAAGGTCTACGGGGTCCCTTACAATACAGATTCCAGGGGACTATGGTACAACAAGGCACTCTTCAAGCAAGCCGGACTGCCTGAAGAATGGACACCTAAGAACTGGGATGAAGTACTGGACGCAGCTAGAACAATCAAGAGCAAACTGCCTGACGTCGTGCCAATCTGGATGAATATGGGCAAGGCAACCGGTGAAGCAACTTCCATGCAGACTTATGAGATGCTGCTCTACGGCACAGGTGAGAGACTTTATGATAACGACACAGGCAAATGGATTACGAAAAGCCAAGGCATCGTTGATGCACTGACATTTATCCAGACGATTAACAAAGAGAAGCTTGGACCACCGCTGTCCAAGGTGCTGAACGGTCAAGCGGGCAATACTTCCACTCGTGAATATTTGCCACAAGGCAAGCTTGCAATTTCACTCGACGGTTCGTGGATTACAGGCAACTATCTGGAAGGCGGCGCAGCACCATGGCCTGAATATAAAGATGTTCTTGGCTTTGCTCCAATGCCTACAAGCAAAGGTCAGGCTCCAGGCTCTATCACCCTTGCAGGCGGCTGGGCATTATCCATTCCGGCGAACGCGCAACACAAGGATGAGGCGTGGGAAGTTATTAAATTCGCACTTAACAAAGAAAACTCGAAAAAGCTTGTTATTGCATCCGGTAATATCACGGTTCGTGCGGACGTAGGAACCGATCCAGAGTATACCCAAATGCCATTTAACCAAATCGCAACAGACTATCTGAAGAATGCCGAGTTCCGTCCTGCGCAGGATAAATATCCGGAAGTCTCGACACAAATTCAGACGATGGTCGAGTCCGTTGCATCAGGAACATCAGCTCAAGATGCAGCAAATAAATACGCCCAGGACGTTACTCGAACGGTAGGCGAGGATAACATTTTAGAAAAATAATAGAAAATGGCTTGCTCAAGCCCTTCCTATAGACGTGGCTGCTTGAGCAAGTCTTCTTTTCATCTTGCAAGCGGAGGAGGAAGACAAGAATGAGCAGTTTGGCCGTTCAAGGCATGGAGAAGCGGCGAAAAACATGGACTTGGGTTTATTTTTTACTGCCCTCCGTGGCGATCATGCTTGTATTTTTTATTTATCCGATATTACTGACGGTATTCTATTCCTTTACTAACCTTGCTCTAACGGGAGAAGCTGCCAAGGATCTGCAGTTTGTTGGGCTTGATAACTATACGCGTATGTTCGAGGATCCGACGGTACGGACCAGCATTTGGAATACACTCGTATTTCTGATCGGTTCAGCTGTCATAGGTCAGCAGGTATTAGGCTTCTTGATCGCACTCTTCATGAAACACAGAAATAAATGGTTTCGCAGAGTCATTGGTACCATTGTATTAGCGGGATGGGTTACGCCGGAGATCGTTTGCGCGTTGTGCTTGTACAGCTTTTTCGGCGATGAAGGGACTCTGAATGCTATCCTGCAGTCCTTTGGTATGAGCGAGGTTACTTGGCTGTATACCGTTCCGATGATTACGATCATCCTCGCGAATATTTGGCATGGGACAGCCTTCTCGATGCTGGTGTTTCAGGCGGCATTAGATGATGTGCCAAGCGAGATTGAGGAAGCTGCTATTGTGGATGGCGCTTCAAAATGGCAGGTATTGATGCGGGTAACGATCCCATACATAAAAGAAACCATAACGACTAACATGATGCTTGTTACGCTTCAGACACTAGGTGTGTTTGGTCTGATTTACGCCATGACCGGCGGGGGGCCAGGAACATCCACGACCACATTGCCAATCTTTATGTATAATCAGGCGTTCGTCAATTATCAGCTTGGTTACGGTACGGCCATTTCATTGTTGCTGCTGTTCATCGGTATCATCCTGAGCTTGTTCTATATCCGCTCGATGAAAGAGTAAACGGACAAGGAGAACAATTGTATGAGTGCAAAACAACGAAAATGGATTTTTCAAATATTGCCTTACTCCATATTGGCTTTAATCGGAGTCTGCTTCCTGCTGCCACTGTTATGGGTACTAGTAGCCTCCGTTGATACAAATGCCATGCAATCCTTGAAGACGCCAACTCATCTGACAGGCAATAACTATGTGGACGTACTGACGAACAAAGACAATCAGCGTGCCTTTCTGATCGGCCTCTTTATGTCCGGTGGCCAAGCTGTTCTGGTCGTTATACTGGGCTTGCTTGCGGCTTATCCATTGTCACGTTATCAACTTAAATATAAGAAGCCATTTATGCTGACCATCTTGTTCATGACCTCGTTGCCAATAACAGCAGTTATGGTACCGGTGTATCAATTGTTCCTTAGCCTTAAGCTGTATAACAATATTTTTGGCGTTATTCTGTTCTTCGTAGCTTCTGCTATGCCTTACGGCATATGGATGCTGAAGAACTTTATGGACTCGGTGCCTTCCGAGCTGGAAGAAGCGGCATGGATTGATGGTGCTTCCGTGTTCGTAGGGATCCGGAAGGTAGTTGCACCACTCATGATTCCAGGTATTTGTACAGTAGCGATCTTTACGTTCTCCGGCAGCTGGGGGAACTTCTTCGTACCGTACATCTTGCTGCAATCCCCGGGAAATTTCCCGGCCTCACTGAAGATATACCAATTCTTTGGTCAATATGGCATGGCCGACTACGGCAAATTAGCCGCCTTCTCCGTCATGTACGCCATCCCATCGGTGATGCTGTACATTTTGTCCCAACGCTTTATGTCCAAAGGCTTTGGCATGCAGGGCGGGATGAAGGGATAGGGTAGAGGTGAGCACATAGTGGGTAATCAGAAAAACCTTGAAAGGGTTTGTGCCTTTCAAGGTTTTTTATTTGTTTATTATGGTAAAATATTCAAGAATAATTCTTACCCATACACATACCAAGCGCGGACAGAGGCTTTAAAGGTTAGCATCCCAGGTTCAATCGAAGTCCCAGTGTCGCCAGCCGGCATAGAAGCCGCCTTGAACATGACTGGTTCGAAGCCGTTCCGGGATGTTTCCATGACCTTGCAAGGAACGGCAGACAGGGAGACACCAAGGGTTGCAGCAACGGCAAGTGCCTTCGCACCGGCATCGCGTACGGCTAATGTTAAGGCCTCGCGCTGAGCTTCGTCAGCATGCGAGGATCGGAACGTCACATCGGATACCATGTTTGCTCCCGCGGCAACAGCGGCATCGATAATTTGTCCGGTATCCTTTACACCGTCAATCGTTACACGTAATAGATGCACGGCTCTATATCCTCGGAAGACTTGCTTCCCGTCTATAAAATCGTATTGCGGCTCGATTGTAAATTGCGCGGTTGAGATATTCTCCCGTGGTACTCCTTGAGACAACAGTGCATTTATAATAGCTTCGATCTTCTCAGCATTACTCGCCTGAAGTTCTCCTAGGCTCTCGCCTTCCTGAGCAACGCCTAGAGTGACAACAGTCTCGTCTGGCACAGCCACTGCCATTCCTTCACCGATAACCTCAATCGTAAACTCACAAGAAGGCTGATACTGCTCCTTCAATACAATCGACCTCCGTTTCAGTTGTACCGTCTCTTTCTATATATAGACGTGAAGTGGACTAGAGATGTTTCTGAGAGCTGCGATCTATTTACTTCACCACTAAACAACAATACCAAATTAAGGTAAAATGGTACATTTGGACTATTATTCTTCCAAATCATCCATGTTACAATTCGGAAGTCATCCGTAACTTTAACGTCTACAGCTAATAAAGCACAATCACGTTTAAGGTGATTTGTGTTTTTTTGCATTGTTTCACGTTGTAATAAACCCAATATAATCTCTTCGTTTCCATAAACTTGAAACGTATAGGAAGTCTACCCGTATGAATGAAAATCAAAAATGAGAGGAGCACACAATCACATGAGAGTCATCCTATTAGTAAAAGATCCAGAGCAGGGATTGAGGCAGATTGATGATCGGGAATGGGATTCTACAATGATCGCCTCTTTGGAGCATGTGAACTATCTGACCGTTCATGGCGATGAGTACCAGACGCTGGAAGGGAAGCTGAACGTTGATGCCGGGCACTTAGAGCTCCTACTAGTGAGAATGAATAATAAGACATTATAGATGGAAAGAAGGTACACGGCATGCAAGAAGAGAAAAAACAGGACCAGCTAAAATCTAAAGTGTTTACCAAGGAAGGAGTACCACTCAAGGTGCTCTCCACTTCCTTAGGTCTTGCCTTATTAGCTAATGTGGCAGCTGCACCAATTCATGCGGAAGCAACTTCCCCAGCAGCAACGGAGTCTCCAAGTCCAAGCCCAACAGCCATATCTAGTACAAACGCTGGACCGAAGCTTGTTGAATGGTCTAGTGAAGCAGTGAAGCGATATTATGACCCTGCAGTCGATTGGAATTTGCCATTGCCATCAGATAAAGAACTGGAAGAATCGGAAGCCGTAGAACCGAGTGCGCAGGTAACAACCGGTTCCACTGGCGGCGGGACAACGATTATTAATCAATCTTCTGGTTTCGGATGGGATGACCTCATGTTGTACCATCTGCTGTTTAACAGCGGGAATTCGTATTCTTCACAATCTTATGCCTCTTCCCATCGTTCCTATTATTATGGCAGCAGCCGTCCTTACGAGCCTAAGAGCTACTCCAATGGTAAATTCCAGAACAAGCCCGTTGTTGGTTCATCGGTTTCACCACCAAAGACATCTAGTTCTACCGGTACGGTTACTCGCCGATCCACATCATCATCTCCAGGCGGTATTGGCGGCAAATCCAGCGGATTTAGCTCCTCTTCATCGGGCTCATCTTCTAGCTCCTCTTCAAGCTCCGTTTCATCTGGAGGATTCGGAGGATGACAGCAGAGGTATTCAAAGTGATTGGAGAGCCTGACGAGAACCGAACTCGTAAAGTTGAACAATTAAAGGATATGGGGTTCGCTTGGGCGGACCTGGATACTGAATCCTATTGGATTGATCAGGTTGTAGGAATGGATAGAGGGATCTATGAGGAGCTTGAAAGAGCTTCCAGGCAGCTTTGGCTAATTCTAGATAAAGCCGCACGTTACATACACGGCAAACATGACCTTTATCATCTGATTGGTATACCAACGATTTTATGGGACTTAATCGATCAATTACCAATACCAGCAGAAGGTGCCTTGAGCAGATATGCAAGGTTCGATTTTGCAATTTCAGCTGAGGGCAGTATTAAAATGCTTGAATTAAATGCGGATACCCCAACAGGTTACGTAGAGGCATCTATAGCTACACCTTGGCTATGTTATCAAGCCGGGATAGACTCCGTTAATGAGAAGATGAAAGATCAGATCGCTTCAGCATGGGCAATCGAAAAGCCAGACACTGTTGCTTGTGTAGCGTATGGTACACATCTGGAGGATTCCGGGACGATTGAAGCACTGGCTAAACATAGCGGACTCGAGCTTCAGTTAGAGGACTGCTTGAATTTGTGGGTGGACAATGGGGTTTTGAAGAACGGGCAGGGGAATCCAATCAAGAGAATGTTCGCGCTTTATCCGAAGGAGTGGATGGCGCATGATGATGGAGGAGAAGCTTTAGCCTATTCGATCGAGAAGGGTTACTTGCATTTGTTTAATTCGGTGCATAGTATTCTGCTCCAATCCAAAGGGCTGCAAGCCGCTGCATGGGGATTGTATGAACTAGGCGTTTTATTCGATAGAC
The DNA here is from genome assembly GCF_056269375.1 of Paenibacillus sp. J22R56. NCBI lineage: Bacteria > Bacillati > Bacillota > Bacilli > Caryophanales > Paenibacillaceae > Paenibacillus > Paenibacillus sp. J22R56. The sequence continues at coordinate 401,263 of NZ_JBWDNV010000007.1, read as the reverse complement.
AAGAACGTGAAATAATCGAGAAGTATATGCTGCCGACCTATAACAAACCGGTATTCGATGGGGACTTTGTATCCAAATCGATGTTTGGACGTGAAGGTGGTTCTGTAAAAATGTTTGACCAAATTGGTCAGCTCGAGATTGAAGATCAAGAAGCCTTTGATACGAGTGAGCTCTTTCCTGTTGTTTATCAGAAGCGGACTAATTTATCCCTCATTCATACAGCAGTAGGTGAGTTCCACTTGCTAGTAGGTATGTTCGTCATCAATGGAGAACCTTGCGGTCTTCTTGGTCGGGCTGGAGGACCAATTACTGGTAATTCAAGCCACTTTATCCCGATTGGAGTGTTATAACAAAATGAAAAATATATCCATAGTCATGAGTACTTTACTGCTATGTCTATTGCTCAGTTCATGTGCAACAAATAATCCCGAATACGTGTTTAGTACCCGTTCAGATACAACTACACGGACGACTTCCTCTGCTACCCCAGCCCCGACACCAGCTCCTCTAGTAACGGAGGTTCCATGGGATTATCGGATCGTTGAAGAGAAGGTTGGTGACCTTGTTGGCAGCGATATGACGATCGTTCCGGATAACATCCTTCTTCCGAATGACGATAACTATGCAACAGGGGATAAAGTCTGGATTCTTCAATATATGGATGCAGAGTTAACAACGGATGACCAGAAACGAAGCCAGATCAAGCTGTCGACATGGAATACGTTGAAATCTTTTAAGACGGAGAAGAATGCAACAGCGGACTTGGCTACTTTAAAAGAATCCATTCAAACAGAAGTCGATTTGGTTGGTGTATATAAGACAGAGAATGCAGGTAAAACGCGTGATTTTGCTGTGATTAGCCTTCCATCCGGTAATGTGGTCAAACAACCAATTAGTGATGAGAAGTATGCAGCACTTAAGACAAAATCCAAAGTTAAAGTAAATCTCGAACAAGTTCACTTATATAGTGACTACGATCAAGTATATTCGAAATTCCGGGGGTGGGCTCAATGACGGTATTTATTAATCTTGTAGTTAGCGTAGTCGTAATTATCATTCTTCAATTGGCCGGCATGTTGATCTTTAGTTTAATGACGCCATTTAATGACTTGGATGAGCTGAAAAAAGGCAATATGGCAGTAGGCTTAGCGTTTGGCGGCAAATTTTTATCTACAGCCCTGATCATCGGTGTTTCGGCTTATACGAATACATCGATATGGCATATGATGTTATGGTTTTTAGTAGGTTACTTTATACTAATCATCTCCTATTGGATATTCGAGCTAGCTACTCCAGGTATAAAAATATCTGAGCATCTGCAAAAGGGCAATGTCGCCATTGGCGCCCTTCTATGCTTCGTATTTATTGGAACAAGCTTTGCGGTAAGCAGCTTGATTGTTTAATCTTCTGGAATTATGAAGACGGTTTGAAAGGGGATGAAATCAATCCTTTTCAGAAATAGCAAATCCGTGAGACCATCCAAGCGTTAAAACAACGCCTAAATGGTCTTTTTCTTTTGCCAAGTCACAATTTTTACCTTACAAGTCATTTGCGTGGTAGCCGAGGAGCAGGGGAGATTTCTACAATGGCTTAAGAAGTGGTACATCGCCTCCGATATCCATGGAAGGTGGTTATAAGCAGCTGAGAATGAACATGAGATGATAATTGTAACCGCTTACTTTTTTGTGGGAAATTGCGGCGAGCTTACTTGCATAAGGGAGGAGAAAGCGTTAGCTGACGGTTCGGACCCTAATACAATGGAGGTAATCACATGTTAAAAGTGGTAAGAGGCAATCGATTCTTCATTTATTTGCTCACTCTAGCTTTATTGGTTCTTCAACTGCCGTTCTCTGCGGCTGTATCCGCAGCATCACAAACCTATGAAGCGGAATCTGCGGCTCGTACGGGTGGAGTTGTTGTGGCAACAGATCATACAGGCTATACCGGAACAGGCTTTGTAGGCGGCTACACGGACACGAATAAAGGAAATGCTTCCACTGCCTTCACGGTTAGCGCTAGTGCAGCAGGGAGCTATACGACGGTAATAAGATACTCAAATGGTACAGGTTCAGCGAAGACTTTAAGCTTATACCTTAATGGAACGAAGCTGAAGCAAATCTCACTTCCAGCGACTACAGATTGGAACACTTGGGCGACACAATCGGAGATCGTATCTTTGAATTCCGGCAGCAATACGATTACTTATAAATTTGATACATCGGATACCGGTAATGTGAATGTAGACAATATTGTGGTCAGCGACACTTCAACAGGAACTACTCCTTCTGGAACGAACCTGGCACTAAATAAGTCGATCACTTCAAACAATAGCTACACCGGTTTTTCAGCTGCAAACGCAGTCGATGGAAACACTTCTACTTACTATGAGGGTGCCGCTAACTCGTATCCAAACACGCTAACTGTGGATCTTGGCAGCGCGCAAAGCGTGAATTCTATTGTTCTGAAGCTTCCCGCTGCATGGGGAACAAGAACACAGACCATATCGGTCTCAACTAGTACAGACAACAACACTTTCAGTACGGCTGCTGCATCCAATACTTACACGTTTAATCCTTCTTCCAGCAATACGGTTACGGTTTCTTTCACAGCGGCATCCGCAAGATACGTCCGAGTGAACGTAACAGCTAATTCCGGCTCTACGGCAGGCCAAGTGGCTGAGCTCGAAGTGTATGGAAGCGGGGGCAACGTGACTCCTCCTCCAACTTCACCGGCAGGAACTTATGAAGCGGAATCTGCGGTATTGTCTGGCGGCGCTGCTGTGGCAGCCGATCATACAGGCTATAGTGGTACCGGCTTTATAGGTGGTTTTATTGATTCCAATAAAGGCAATGCTTCGGCAACTTTTAATGTGAATGTTGCAGAAGCGGGCAGCTATAACGTTACGTTAAAATATGCAAATGGCTCTGGCGTAGCTCAGACACTTAGTCTCTATGCGAATGGAACAAAAGCATTGCAAACTTCCCTTTCAGCTACAGCTAATTGGGATACTTGGAGCACAAAAGCCGATACTGTATCTTTAAATACCGGCAATAACACGATCATGTATAAATACGATACAACGGACACCGGCAATGTGAATATCGACAAAATCGATATTGCGATTGTTGTGACTCCACCAGTCACGCCACCACCAACAGGCACGTATGGGGCAACGATGCCTTATGACACATATGAAGCAGAATCTGTGACGTATACAGGTGCTGTTGTGGGTCCAAACACAACGTTTGGCAGCATCGCTTCTGAAGCTTCTGGCAGAAAAGCCGTTCAGCTTACATCTGCTGGTCAATATGTACAGTTCACTCTAGCCAAGGCGGCGAAAGGGGTAACGATCCGCTACTCAATCCCTGATAATGCAGCAGGTACAGGTATTGATTCCGCTATCAGCATGTACGTTGGTGGTACGTTATTCAAAGATATTAACCTTACTTCCAAATACAGCTGGAACTATGGTGCTTGGGGAACTGAAGGCGGGGAGATTCGCTGGTCGAATAACCCAAATGCAACACCAACAACACCACATCATTTGTATGATGAAGTGTCTGTTGTATTGAGTCAGGAATATCCGGCAGGAACAGTCATTAAGCTGCAGAGGAATGCAACGAACCTGAACTTCAGCTCCACTTCGAATGTCACAATCGATTTGATCGAGACCGAAGCTATCCCAACGGCATTAACTATGCCTTCTAACTATGTATCCATCACCAATTATGGTGCAGTGGCCAATGACAGTGGGGATGATACTACAGCAATTAATAATGCGATCAATGCAGTCAAAAACTCCGGAGGAACGTATAAAGGCGTATGGATTCCGGCGGGTAACTTTACCCTGAATAACGGAAATAAAGGCGCGGGATACAATGGCAGCGGAACTAGACTGTACTTAGACAGTGGTGTTTCGATGAAAGGGGCAGGCGTTTGGTATTCGACTTTGTCCGGCAATTACGCAGGTCTCTATTTGCGAGGCGGCAATGTTACGATTTCCGATTTTAAAATCAGCGCAAACGACTTGATTCGAGATGACTATAATGGCGTCTCTGGTGTTGAAGGAAATGGTACAAATTCAACGCTTACCAATCTGTGGATCGAGCATACGAAGGTTGGCTTCTGGCTGACGAATCAGACGAATAACGCCACAATCTCCAACTCCAGAATTAGAGATGTATGGGCAGACGGACTTAATCTCCATTATGGTACATCGAATACAACGGTAACGAATAACTCGGTTCGTAATAGCGGTGATGATGGCCTTGCAATGTGGTCTGATACTTACTTGGATACAAACAATACGTTTAGCTATAACACCGTGCAAATTCCTACACTTGCCAACAATATCGCGATTTATGGCGGCAAAGATAATAAGGTAATTGGCAACCTGCTGACAGACACAGTGGTTAATGGCTCAGGTATCTCGTTTGGTACTAACTTTAATCCTCCATCTATGACGGGAACGCTGACCATTCAAGATAATGTGCTTATCAGAACCGGTTCCTATCATAAAGATTATGGCTACCAGATTGGTGCGATTTGGGCTTATTGGCTGAATAATACGGGCAAAGCTCAAAGCCTGAGTGTAACCGTATCCGGCAATACAATTCAAGACAGTATCTATTCCGGGATATTTATTGAAGAACCAGCTCCAAGTATTTCAGTGACGTATGATTCGAATACGATCACAAATCCGGGGACTTATGGGGTATATATCAGAGGGACGGCAACTGGCAGCTCAGCTTTTAACAATAATACGGTCAATGGCGCTCCTTCCGGTAAATTTTCTAATACGTCTACCAGCTTTACAGTAACAGGTTCGGGCAACAACTGGTAAGGAAGCTGTAAAACAAACAACCCTGCTAACTTAGCGGGGTTGTTTTGTTATGGTGTAATATTCCATCTATTATTTTGAAACCAACGATTAAATGCATCGTATTGTACCTAGTTTAGCATTTTTAAAGGAGGCTATTTATGCCTGACATCAGGATTGTTACTGATTCCACAACAGATTTGCCGAAGGAGCTGCTCGACCAGCACAAAGTGGCAGTCATTCCTTTGTCGGTATTTGTAGATGGAGAAACCTACGAGGATAATGTGACGATTTCTCCGCTTGAATTTATTCAGAAGATGAAGATTGCCCCGGAATTGCCAAAAACATCACAGCCTGCGGTTGGTGTATTTCTCGAAATGTACGATCGGCTTGGGCAAAATGGAGATACGATTATTTCCATTCATATGACAAGCGGCATGAGTGGTACGTATTCCACTGCATGTGCTGCAGCAGAAATGTCCTCTAGCAATGTCGTTGTCATAGATTCACAGATGATCTCTCAAGCTCTTGGTTTCCAAGTGATAGAAGCTGCGAAGATGGCTCGTGAGGGATTAACGGTTCAACAAATTAAAGCCAGACTTATGAAGATTCTTGATAACACTACATTGTTGGTTGTCGTGGATACATTGGAGAATCTTGTGAAGGGCGGCAGAATTGGCAAGGCCAAAGGATGGATCAGCTCTATTCTTAGCATTAAGCCGATTGCTATGCTTGAACAGGGAATCTATACACCAGTCACTAAAGTTCGGACGTCCTCACAGATTATTAAGAGTCTGCTTGAACGATTTAACAGTGACACGGCCGGCAAAGAGATTACAGAAATTGGGATATCGCATGCCGATAATCTTTCCTTAGCCGAACGGCTTCGGGAAGAACTGAGCCGGATTACAGCAATTCCAGTCCGTATACGTCCAGCAACACCAGTTATTACGACGCATACAGGACCTGGAGCAATTGGTTTTATGTATTGTGCGGAATAAAAGCAGGGCTGTCTCTTCTTATAAGAGGCAGCTCTTTTTCATGGGCCCAGAGAACCTTGGCGAATTTTGTTGATTTTTCGCAAAGATTTGGTATTATATTGACGAGTTCATGGGGGGAGTCGATTGGGTGATCCGTATTACTTCGTTAATAGATAAAGGCTTTAAATATCATGTGCTGCCCCAGGGTTTGCAAATGCTCGACAATGTTCTGGCTGTAAAGCTGGAAGGCATAGAAGAGGAAGTTAGCATAAGGTTAAGCTTCAGCTTTCAGAGCCGTGAATGGACGATAGAGCAAATGATTGACCCGAGTGTTCCTATCAATCAGATTTTTGATTACCAACCTGAGTTATTAGCAGAAGGTTTGCGGCTCATTACGCGGATTGATGAGATGAATGGCATGGATGAAGAAGATTTCGAGGCAGCGTGCGAGCGTGGCGAATTTAAAGATATTTCTGGTTTAGCAAATTAACTGGCCTTTTTATGAGGCTGGTTTTTTATTTTTGCCTCTAGCAGGAAACGAAGGCTTATACGCATAATGACTATATGAGAGATTTCTCAACTTGAATAACTTCTTAAGGAGTGTACGTATTGTGGCAAATGATCGTAACTGGGCAGGAAATTATAAGTATAGTGCATCAGAATATCTCTTTCCCGAAACAGTAGAAGAAGTGCAGGATATTGTAGTTCGCAGCAGCAAACTGAGAGTGCTTGGATCAAGGCATTCTTTTAATGGAATAGCGGATACGAATGCAAGCCTGGTATGCCTTCAGAAGATGAATCGTGTTCTGGAGCTGGACAAGACCAATAACCGTGTAAAAGTTGAGGGTGGTATCCGTTACGGGGAACTTGGCGAATATCTTTATCAACAGGGCTATGCGCTGCACAATCTGGCTTCACTGCCGCATATTACAATAGCTGGTGCTATCGCAACAGCAACTCATGGCTCAGGCGATCGAAACGGCAATCTTTCAACGGCGGTATATGCGCTTGAGATTGTTAAAGCTGATGGAACGTTGGTGGTATTTACTCGGGATGATGAGAATGGACTGTTTAATGGAGCTGTTGTAGGTCTCGGTGCTCTAGGCGTAGTAACAGCCATTACACTGGACATTTTTCCGTTGTTTGAGATCAGCCAATATCTCTATGAGAATCTTCCATTGGCGCAGCTCGAGAGTAACTTTGATGCGATTTATTCAAGCGCTTACAGCGTCAGCCTTTTCACCGATTGGAAGGAGTCCAGGTTTAACCAAGTGTGGCAGAAGAGATTGGCAGGAGAGGCTAGCCCTATAGAGGGAGGGACTTTCTTCGGGGCTATTCCTGCAGCGGTGAAGCTTCATCCTGTACCAGGGCAGACGGCGGAAAATTGCAGTGAGCAGCTAGGTGTTCCGGGACCATGGCATGAGCGGCTTTCGCATTTCCGGATGGACTTTACCCCTAGCGCCGGTGAAGAGCTGCAGACCGAATATTTTGTAGCACGCCATCATGCCTATGAAGCACTATGTGCAATTAATGAGCTAAGCGAACAGATCGCACCGCTCTTGTTTATTTCCGAGGTTCGTACCATTGCGGCGGATGAGCTGTGGCTCAGCCCGAACTATAAGCAGGATTCCGTTGCATTCCATTTCACATGGAAGCCGGAGTGGGAGGCAGTTAAGCAGGTGCTTCCTCTGATTGAAGCAAAGCTGGAGCGATTCGATGCACGTCCTCACTGGGCTAAGCTGTACACCATGTCAGCCGAGCGTGTGCAATTGCTGTATGAGAAACTCCCAGAATTCCGTGAACTGCTGTTACAATGCGACCCAGACGGAAAGTTCCGCAATGCGTATGTGGATGAGTATATTTTTTAGAAATAACAAGGAAACCGAGTCCCTGTAAGGGGTCTCGGTTTATTTTTGATAAGAATATATTTTATTAGTTGGATGCAACAAAGTGCATAATAATGCGTTTACATATTTAGGAAATGGGGGTCCGAGATAGCTGTCCTCCATATTAATCCAAAATAAAGTTCGTCGGTTAAGTTAATCCATTGTATGGAGGTCCAATCTATGGCGATGCCCACTCATATTGTAGCGGTTGGTGGATTTGTAGAGAATGTGCAAGGTGAAATATTGCTTGTGAAGACGCAGCATAATGGCTGGGTATTCCCTGGCGGGCAAGTGGAGGCTGGAGAAAATTTAACCGATGCGCTTATGCGTGAAATTCAGGAAGAGAGTGGAATTGACTGCATTGTCTCACACTTGATTGGCGTGTATTCCAATACTGGTATGTATAAGTGGCATGACGGGGTAACCGATGTTCCAACAAAGCTGATGCTGGATTTTGTATGTCGTCCAATCGGCGGCGTCTTACGGACAACTGAAGAAACATCGGAAGTCCGCTGGGTTCAGAAGGAAAAGGTGCTTGAATTGATCCATTCGCCTGCCATTCAGACAAGATACCAGGCTTATTTGGATTTTGACGGCTCAATCCCTTACTTGGAGTATGTAACGAAACCACAATTTGAAATAAGACATGATAGGAGGATATAGCCACATGGACTGTTTAGGCTGCCGCATCGTGAATGGAATTGAACCGGACTTAAACCTTATTTATGAAAACGAATTTATAACTTGTGTGCTTGATATCGCACCGTTTAATGAGGGTCATATCTTAATTCTCCCCAAGCAGCATTATCTCGATATAGAGGAGCTCGACTCGAACACCGCGTATGCCATCATGGATGCATCCAAAAAGGTTTCTGTCGCCTTGAAGGAAGTATTCCATCCTGATGGCATCACCATCTGCCAGAATGGCGGCTTCTTTAATGATTTGACGCATTACCATATGCATCTGATTCCGAGATATAAGGGGGATGGCTTCTCATGGAGCGAGCCTCTTCAGCCTCATGGAGCTGAGAGACATTTGCAGAAGACGAGAGATCGTATTCTTCAAGTCTTAACGAAGGAGACCCGTGTATGAATGCTCCTGAAGAAATCTTAAAGGTATGGAGAAAATTTGATCATTTTCCGATGGAGACGTTAACAAAAGCCTGGTACTATCAGCAAAATACAGCAACAAAACAAAGAGATGTTTCTCTGATGAAGGAACATCGCGAGCAATATGGGATAACAGGAAATTGCTTTGACCTCTCTTTATGGCTGCTCCATGAGTTTGAACAAGAGGGGATTGAAGCTTTTCCAGTTGGTCATGATTTAGGGACGCCGGATGCACATGTGGCAGTTATTGCAAAGAGTGAACACGGCTACCGTTATTTTTGTGATCTAGGGGATCAATGGCTAAATCCTGTTCTAATTGATTCTGATTGTGAGGATTATCATGCGGATAAATTACGAGGATTTTTCCCGGCTGCCGAAATCCAGGTAAAGGCTGAAGGAAACTTGCTTAAGGTACAATACCATCGACCAAACGGGAAAATGAGCCAGCAGGATTTTGATACAACGCCGGTTGCAATTACAGACCTATGGAAAGCGGCAGAGATCTCCCAGAATACGATTAAGCAACGGCCTCTATTAGAATGCAGAATTCCTTTCAATGATGAAATCGCTCATTGGGAATTTTATAACTGGAGCAGTGTCTTAAGCACAACTCAAGGATTATATGAAGAGCCCGCAACTGAAGATATTAAACAATGGTGCACTCGAATCCATCACAAGACTGGCTACGATAAAACAATGCTCTCAGAAGCTCTGCAATTCTATAAAGGTTTGCAATAAGATTCTCTCATGAAGAAGAAGCTTTGAAATGTACATTAATAAGTCGCAGAAGTGGTGGTATAGTTGCCTAAAACTATATGACCGCTTTTTTTGATTGTTATTTATTTTAGATTTGAAATAAATGACTTTTAAAGGTTGGAGTTATTCGAATACGTAGTTTGTGACGATCAGGTTGAAAAAGCCTCTTCACTTCGTGACATTATGTCTAATGAAAACGGTAATATCGGGCTCTATACTAGACATAGATAATAAGTGGAAGGAAAGGCAGGTGGTCCATTTGCCGCAGTCTCAGTCAGCTGTCGTTACGGTTCTAAACTATATCAACGGAGAATGGGTAGAGCCAGAAAGCGGCCGTTATGAAGACGTTCCGAATCCTGCTACAGGAGAGGTCATTGCACGAGTTCCGTACTCGGGGCAGGAGGATGTTGACCGTGCAGTCCAAGCTGCTCAGCTCGCGTTCGAAGAGTGGCGGGAGGTTGCTGTGCCTAGGAGAGCGCGGATTCTCTTCAAATACCAACAGCTGCTCATTGAGAAATGGGACGAACTAGCCCGGATCATCACTACGGAAAACGGTAAAAGCTACACGGAAGCACATGGTGAAGTACAGCGTGGTATTGAGTGCGTTGAATTCGCAGCGGGAGCTCCAACCTTAATGATGGGAAGCCAGCTGCCCGATATTGCTACAGGCATAGAATCAGGCATGTATCGTTATCCGCTTGGTGTCGTAGGCGGTATAACGCCGTTTAACTTTCCGATGATGGTGCCCTGCTGGATGTTTCCACTTGCGATTGCATGCGGTAATACGTTCGTCTTGAAGCCATCTGAGCGCACGCCAATCCTGTCGAACCGTCTAGCTGAGTTATTCAAGGAAGCGGGTTTGCCGGATGGAGTACTGAACATCGTGCATGGCGCTCGTGATGTGGTGAACGGGCTGCTCGAAAATAAACAAGTGAAAGCGATCTCCTTTGTTGGCTCACAGCCGGTCGCGGAGTATGTGTACAAGACCGCTGCTTCGCATGGCAAACGCGTGCAAGCACTGGCTGGTGCGAAGAACCATTCCATCGTGATGCCGGACGCCGATATGGAGCTTGCAGTGACGAATATTATTGCTGCAGCTTTTGGTTCAGCCGGCGAGCGTTGTATGGCCTGCTCCGTTGTGGTTGCCGTTGGTGATGCGGCAGATAAGCTGCAGCAGAAGCTTGTGGAAGCAGCAGACCAAATCAAGATCGGTAACGGTTTAGAGGAAGACGTATTCCTTGGTCCTGTGATCAGGCAGGAGAATAAGGACAGAACGATTGGCTATATCGGGCTTGGGGTAAAAGAAGGAGCACAGCTTTTGCGGGATGGGCGTTTGGATACAGTTGCCGAAGAGGGTTATTTTATTGGACCAACCATCTTTGATCATGTAAACCCAGGCATGACAATTTGGAAGGAAGAGTTGTTCGCGCCAGTACTTGCGATCGTTCGAGCGGCGTCTCTGCAAGAAGCAATTGAGGTCAGCAATCAGTCGGACTTCGCGAATGGCGCCTGTCTGTATACGGACAGTGCGAAGGCGATTCGCCAGTTCCGTGAGAAGATTGATGCAGGGATGCTGGGTATCAATCTAGGTGTGCCCGCGCCGATGGCCTTTTTCCCATTCTCGGGTTACAAGAATTCCTTCTATGGAGATCTTCATGCTAATGGCCGGGATGGCGTAGAGTTCTATACGCGCAAGAAAATGGTGACCGCCCGCTATTAATAATAAATGGCTGAAGGAGAGGAGAGTGTAGTCATGTCGATTAATCAAGAAGAGGCAGATCTGATCGCGAAGGATCGCCAGTATGTATGGCATGCTATGACACCTTATAATGAACAGGCACCTCCCATGGTTGTTACGGAAGGGAAAGGCTCATGGATTACCGATAACCGGGGAAATCGCTATTTGGACGGGATGTCGGGACTCTGGTGCGTGAATGTTGGCTACGGCAGAGAAGAGCTCGCTCGCGCAGCCTACGAGCAGCTTAAATCCTTGTCCTATTATCCGCTGACACAAAGCCATGTTCCTGCGATCCAACTCGCGGAGAAGCTTAATGAATGGCTGGAGGATGATTATATCATCTTCTACTCCAACAGCGGCTCCGATGCAAATGAAGTGGCTTTCAAGATCGCAAGGCAATATTTTGAGCAATCCGGTGCTCCAAGCCGTTACAAATTCATCTCCCGCTACCGGGCGTATCATGGCAATTCGATGGGGGCCCTTGCCGCAACCGGGCAAGCTCAGCGCAAGTATATGTATGAACCACTTGCCGGAGGCTTCCTCCATGTTCGTCCACCTGACAGCTACCGCCGCCCCGAGGGAATGACGATTGAACAGTTTAATCTGCAATGTGCTCTCGATATCGAGGAGACTATTAATTGGGAAGGCCAGGAAACCATAGCGGCAGTCATTATGGAGCCGGCTATCACAGGTGGTGGAGTGATCGTTCCGGAGCCGATCTATCTGGAGAAAGTGCGGGAAATTTGCACAAAGTATGGTGTTCTCCTTATCATGGATGAGGTGATCTGCGGATTTGGACGTTCCGGCCGGAAGTTTGGACATATGAATTACGGTATTAAGCCGGATATGGTAACGATGGCGAAAGGCCTGACCAGCGGTTATCTTCCTTTGTCGGTCACAGCGGTGCGTAAAGACATTTATGAAGCATTTAAAGGGAAAGAGATGTACAGTCATTTCCGACATTTGAATACTTTCGGCGGTTCACCGGCATCCTGTGCACTAGCTCTAGCGAATCTGGAGATTTTGGAGCGGGAACAGCTGGTCGAACGGTCTGCAGCGCTGGGTGAACGATTAACGGAGGAGCTCTCGGTGCTGCTGGAGCATCCGATTGTAGGGGATATCCGAAGCTTTGGATTCTTAATGGGGATTGAGCTTGTAAGTGATAAGCAAACGAAGGAGCCATATCCGCTTGCCGGCGTCGTTCGAATCATTGGAGAGTGTAAGGCGAAGGGGTTAATAATCGGCAAAAACGGCGATACCGTCGCAGGCTACAATAATGTGCTTACGATCAGTCCGCCGTTGTCATCTACCGATGAGGATGTCACCTTTATTATCGAAACGTTAAAGGAAGTTTTTGCGAATATTAAAGTTTAGGAAAAACAAAAAAAGCCTGATTGCTATCAAGCTTCCTGCGTTTGCTCTATGGTGCTCTACCAAGCTGAGCTACGTCCCGGAAAAAAAGATGGTGCCGGCGATAGGAGTCGAACCCACGACCTACTGATTACAAGTCAGTTGCTCTACCAACTGAGCTACACCGGCATATTGTTTTGTATCGGGCACAAAACGTATTATGCCACAGCTTGTACTGATTATGCAACCCCTTTTTCAAAAAAAAGTTTTTAATGTTTTTTTGCCTTGAAATGAACGACTGCACTGTACTGCATTTTCCCTGTATTTGGATTAAATACAGCATGATGCTGGACTTGATGGACTTGCAGCAGCAGAGCTTTATTATTCTCAATTTGCTGGTCAATCCTGAGCTCCAGTGTACGCAAATCGCCTGCTTCAAAAAACTCAACTTTATCTTCAATCAGATCTAAACGAAACTCCATCCTGCACGTCTCCTGTCAATGTAAGCTGAATCTATTATACCGTTATTACTAATGGTTTCAAAGAGTTGAGCCGATAGTAATAGAGGGATGGCAATAGAACCATTTTTTGTTTTACAAAAAGGTAGATTTATCCTAAACTAGTGCCTGTGTCGAAAATAGTCGTAATTACACTGAAAAAGGCAAACTTGCCGAAAGGCAAGGACGCAAAGTTATGGGCCTAATGCTGGATATAGCGATGGTTGCCAGACCGCCGGATGCAGGACATAGTGCCTTAACCAGCTATCCGCCCGTCTTTGGCCGGATAGCTTATTTTGTTTATTCAGTGACAGCGAGGAGAGACGAGGATGAAGGAACGGGTTAGAAAAGCGTTACAATGGCTGGGATCAAGCAAACGGGTTTTGGGAGGCAGACGGAAGATAGGAGTCAGATTACTCCTGCTAACCAGTATTATCACTTTCTTTAACGTAGTGGCTGGTGTATTTATTTACACGCAGAACCTATCGGTATCGCATGCTGTAAAAGAAACAAATACATTAACGAGTGCGCAGCGCGAGTATGAGGGGATATCAAATACGCTGCTTCAGACGCTGCTCTTAATGATTAACTCGATTGAGAACAACAATGACAGCACAGCATCTGCGGTGGTAGATCCGAAAGAACGTCTGGCGGACATGCCTGGTCAGCTGGAGCATTTGAAGAAAACGTTCGAGAAGCTGGACAAAATGTTCCCGGCAGAAGAAGAACAGCAGAATTATATTGGACAAGGTAACATCTATGAGATCGCGTATAACGATTTGAAGAGCTCCAATGTAACGGAGTTCGAAAATTTGACTGCTGAAATGAAATCAGCACTTGTACTTAGACTCGTAAATATTTATTTGAACGAGCTGGAATTTGCGAATCAGAATGTGAATGCGCGCATTACGGTTGATGCGGCGCAAACGGATAAAAAATTGTCCGACAGTGTTGATACAGCTAATATGATTATTCTTATTAACGTTCTGATCTTGGCGGTTATTCCGTTCCTGTTCACAATTGGACTGGTAAGAAGTATTAAAGCCGGTCTTCAAGGGATTATGGGGCGTATTAACGCCTATCAGCACAATGATTTTACATATGATAAATCGCTGGACCGAAAAGATGAATTTGGCGATATTGATCGCTCACTTGCAGCCATGGGTGATAATTTGAAAGCTACGGTAAAAGCAACACTTAGTGTCAGCCAGACCGTTCTTCAAATGTCGAACCAGATGGGTGAGATGATTGGCCGCAACCGTACGGCTTCCGAGCAAGTAAAAGGGCAAATCGATCTGGGTACAGCCGTATTGCTCTCCCAATTTGATGATGCTACCTCAATCTCGGCAGTTACCGAGCAAATCTCGGCAAGCTCGCAGGAAATTGCGGCTTCGAGCGACTACATCAATAAAGACATGCAGCAAATGAAAGATGATTCCCATACAGGTTCGGTTGATATGGAAGGTGTCGTTCAGATGGTTAACCAGACGGTGGAGCAATTTAACCAGGTGACGGAAGCCTTCAACCGGATTACAGAACGGTATAGCAATGTCTCGAAGTTTCTCAGTAATATCCAAGATGTGAATACGCAGACCAATCTGTTATCACTGAATGCGTCGATTGAATCAGCACGCGCTGGGGAACATGGCAGAGGCTTTGCAGTAGTCGCTGAAGAGATTCGCAAGCTGTCGAGTCAAACCGATTTGATCTCGAAAAATATTTCGAAGGAAATGCTGCTCATTCAAGAGGACGTCGCATCAAGCAGCAAGAGTATGGGAGCCTTCGCAGAAGTGATCTTCTCCACGAAGCAGGCTTCCATCTCGGCAAGTGATGTGTTCAAAGGGCTGGAGAAGCAAAGCCATACGTTATCTGAGCAGGTAAGTGAAATCTCGACAGCCATTAACGAGATCACAACAGGCATCACCCACATCGTAACCGCAGTGGACAAGCTGCTTCATACCTCCTCCGAGGTGAACGGCAAGATGGAGCAAATGGGTCACTTGTCCGTTGAGCAGAATGATATCTCTGACAACCTGCAAGGGATGGCGCAAAACCTGCAGCAATCTTCTCGTGAGCTGAAAGAGAAGGCTGCAATCTTTAAAGTGTAATATTTCTTTTCAATTTCTTCTCATTTCTTTTCATAGCAAAATCAAAAGGCTGTTTTCCCAGTTAATCGAAATGGGAGAACAGCCTTTTTGACGTTTTATTGAGCGCTTGCTTGATCAAATTGGTGTATGCCGAAATCCGTAAGGGATGATTGCATAATAGCTTCTCGCAATGGATGTAGATTAGAGGTGAACCGAACCTCGATATCTTTGGCCATCAATAGGTCCAGTGGATTAGTAAGTGTCTGCACCGATAGTGGAGTTATCGTCTCCGTGGAGATGTAATAGCCGGCAGTTTCATCAAACAATTGAAAAGACTCGGCAGGCAGCTCATAACGGTATAAGGCAGCTTTCTTAATTCGATCGTACCAGCCCGTCTCTACTGTAATGACGATATTGCAGGAAGTGAGACCAAAGAACAAATGGTTATCTGCTTCGGTTAAGCTTTCTGATCTCGTGTACACAATTCTCGGGCATTTCCTTGGGAAAAAGAAGGTGAATTCATGCTCCTCATCAATCGCCCAGACGACAGGAGGCATATTAGTGCGGTTCGCCTTTACCCTGGGGACAAAACGTTCAATCGAACATTCCTCGCTAAAATGAAACAATCTCATCGTAAAACCTCCGATCCGAATCGAGATGCTTTTCTATTCTAGAGGAAATGGATAATTTTTTCAAAAAAACCTCTTTACAATACTAATGACCTAGTGTACTATTCAACTATAACACTAATACAAAAGGAGCTGCGAGATGAAAACAGCTAAAATATCAAATCCATCGATTGTGCTTCAGTTGGATGGCTTAACGAAAAAGATAGGCGGCAAAGCGATTGTAGATGGTTTGTCCTTTGATATTGCGAAGGGTGAAGTGGTAGGTTTGCTTGGTCCAAACGGGGCAGGTAAGACAACAACGATGCGAATGATCGTTGGCTTGATTGGAATGACAAGCGGGGATGTACGTATTTGCGGACAAAGCGTGCGTACAAACTTCGAGCAGGCTATCAGTCATGTCGGGGGGATTATAGAGAACCCGGAGTTTTATCCGTATATGACCGGTTACGATAATTTGATGCAATATAAGCGGATGACCGCAGGTGTGACAGAAGCCCGGATCGCGGAAGTGACAAGACTTGTTGGGATGCAGGATGCGCTGGGTAAACGTGTGAAGGCTTATTCACTTGGCATGCGTCAACGGCTTGGTATCGCACAAGCGCTGCTGCATGAGCCCAAACTGCTGATTTTGGATGAGCCAACAAACGGTCTGGATCCAGCCGGGATTAGAGAGATGCGTGAGTATTTGAAACAGATCGCCGAAGCAGAGGGCATAGCGATATTGGTCTCCAGCCATTTGCTGAGCGAGATTGAACTGATGTGCAGCCGGATTGTTGTCATTCAGGAAGGCAAGTTGGTTACGATTCGTTCACTTGGTGAATCTGAGACTCCTACACAAAAGCTTCTGTCTATTTCGCTTCAAGTAGGAAATGCAGAGCGTGCACAGGAGTTAATCAGTCTGATGGAGGATATAACGATTGTACGAGCTGATGCATTAACGAATCGGATTACCCTGCAGCTCAGACAGGATCAAATCCCGGGCCTTGTTGGCAAACTGTCAACGGCAGGCGTGGAGATTTACCGAATTGAAGAAGTTCGTGAAACACTCGAAGAAGAATTTATGAAGCTGACGGGAGGGAACCGCATTGCGTAATTTTACAGGATTGTTGGTAAACGAATGGCTGAAGCTCTCTAAGAAAAGATCATTTTTCGTCGCGTATGCGATTCTCGCGGTTGTATTTGGTATATTGGCTTACGCCTTCTATGAGTTATCACCTGATGGTCTTAACTCAACAGTGGATTTCGCTACAGGGACAATCATGCTGCAGGCTGCGGGACAGCTTGTACCGGTTCTTGCAGTCCTTGCAGCGGCGGGCAGCGTTACGCAAGAGCATCGTTACGGAACGATTAAATTTCTCCTGATCCGGGCGCAAAGCCGTAATAAAATTTTAGCATCCAAATATATCATTTCGGTAGTATATACGCTTACTTTGGTTCTTACTGCAGCTGTGCTTTCCGTTGTTGCCGGTTATATCGTTTACGGCGGTGGAGCTGGGGAATCTACATGGTCGGATTTCCTAACCAATATCGCGAGCCTTGCAGTCTATTCGATTGTGTTCGTTACCATGACCTTTATGATCGGAATTTTGACGAAGTCGAACGGTGCGTCAATTGGTGTCGGGATTTTCTCCATGATGGTAGGAAGCCTGCTTGTTATGCTGCTCTCCCGCTATACCATTACGAAGTATTTATTGTTCAGCAATACGGATCTGTCGGTCTATAACGGAGAAGGGCCGCCGATTGAAGGGATGACGATGGCTTTTTCGATTGTTATACTGCTTGTATATATGGCGCTGTTCCTATCCGTCAGCTTTGCCGTATTTAAGAAGCGCGATATCGCATAAGCGAGGCGTTTCCCTGGCCGACGAAGGAAAGGAGAATCAACATCAGTGACAATCGTATTTGACAACAATATGCCGATTTATATCCAGATTATGAATTATGTGAAGAAGCAGATCATTACCGGCAAATTAAGCCCCGGCGATAAAATTGAATCCGTACGGGACCTTGCCCTTGAGCTTCAGATTAATCCGAATACGATTCAACGTACGTTCCAGGAGCTGGAACGTGAAGGAATTGTAGAAACAAGACGAGGACTTGGCCGATTTGTGACGAGTAGGGAGTCGACGATTATGTTGATTAAGAAAGAAATGGCGGGCGAGCTGCTCGAACGGTTTGTGCAGGGCATGAAGGAGCTTGGCTTTAACAAGCACGATATTATCGCCATCGTAACAGATGCCGTGAAGGACGGCGGATCAGACAAACATCCTGACAGGAGTGAATAGAAACGTGGAATCGATCTTGGAATTATCAGGTGTGACGAAATCTTACGGATCTAAGCATGCGCTCAGGGATGTATCCTTTCAAATTCAGCCTGGTAAAATTATTGGTTTGCTTGGCAGCAATGGCAGCGGCAAAAGTACACTAATGAAAATAGCGGCAGGTCTAATGCAGCCATCCTCCGGCCAACTGCTTGTATGCGGTGAGGCAAGTGGCCCGCGGACAAAAGCGTGGACGTCGTTTATGCCTGATAAGCCGCTGACGGAATCCTGGATGCGTGTAAAAGACGCTATTGGCTTCTATCAGGATTTCTACTCGGACTTTGACGAGGCGAAAGCAAATGAAATGCTGCAGTTCATGAATCTGAACCCATCGGATAAGATCAATACGCTGTCTAAAGGGATGAATGACCGGATGCAGCTAACGCTTGCTTTGTCCCGCAATGCCAAGCTTTATTTGCTGGATGAGCCAATTGGCGGTGTTGATCCTGTTGCCCGGGAGAAGATTCTGGACGCGATCGTAAAATACTATAACGAGGACAGCTGTCTAGTTATTTCAACCCATTTGGTGCGGGATATTGAACGGATCTTTGATGAGGTTATCTTTATTAAGAACGGCAATGTGGTGCTTCAAGAGGAAGTGGAGACGATACGCTTCACCAGGGGCAAGAGTGTGGATGAGCTGTTTAAAGAGGTGTTTGCGGAATGATGGATTTGCTGAAGCTCGTAAAATATGATTGGAAAAGAAACTCCAGTTATTTGCTAGTAGTAGGTTGTCTGTTTATTATTGCACAGGCTGCATTAACAGTGACGGGACAAATCAATCATTGGGCGAATGAACTGCTGTATGTGTTGGCATTTCTCTTGTATCTTGCGGTCTCTGTGACTGTATGCGTCACAACCTGCAAAACCTATGAACGCAATCTGCGTTATTTCAATCGCCGTTTACTTCCGCTTCCAGCTTTGTATACAGTCTTGTCGCCATTATTGCTTGGTCTGGTAAGCTTGATTGTCATCGTAGTGCTTGGCGTTATTCATCTCCTGACTCTTGGCTTAACTCTGGATACAGGCTCACTGCTAGTATCAGATATTTTGGCGGAGAAAGGCTTCTGGTCGATGATGGTATCAGGTGCTCTGCTTATTGTTATGATCTTTCTTAGTATTACGTTTGCGAAAGTATTTACGGGAAAAGCAGGCGTATGGATTGGTACTGCTGTATTTTTTGTTATTCAGTTTATTTGCAAATGGTTAGAGGACTTCTTGTTCCCGCAAATGTCGGTTTCAACGGATGAGTTTTTCCAATCGGTCAGCGAGCAGATAAGCAATACACCAGCTGGGGTGAAAGTGGAAACGTTAGTTCCGAATTTCTGGGGACCATTGGTGTTCGAGATAGTTATAATGATTGTCTTGATTTATGTGATGACCTATTTAATCAATCGGAAAGTACAAATGAATGGATAACCATTCTAGTCATGCTTAAAGAGCTTCTTTCGGGTCTCAGTACCCGAAGAGGCTCTTTTTTTGTCAGAAATTGATGCTTTCGCCCTATTCTTTCAGTTGACGTTCGCTTGGCGAAAGTGGTTCAATTAGGGTTGATTAGGATTGGACGGATGATAGGGAAGGGAGAGGGAAAGCAGCTTGAACAACATCATGAAACAATTTATGAAGGCATCACGAATTCGTGTCCTACCTGTTATGCTCATTCCAGTTGCGCTTGGCGCACTTGGCGCGTTTGTATGGGATGGAAACTTCAACTTTTGGCTGTTTCTGCTTACATTAGTAGGCTCGGGAGCGGCTCATTTGTTCTCGAATATGATTAATGATTTGTGGGACTACTACAACGGAACAGATGAGGCTGCCAAGCAGGCAGAAGGGGCTATCTCTACAAATTCAGGATATTTGACGAACGGAACATGGAGTATTCGAATGTTTGCAACGGTAACGTGGTCGTTATTTGGTATTGCAGCAATCAGCGGCATTATTTTATCCATTATTAGCGGCTGGCCGGTTATTGTATTTGGAGGGCTTGGCGGTTTGATTGCTTATTTCTATGTTGCGCCTCCGATTCGTTTTGGTTACCGAGGAAAAGGGTATAGCGAAGTGGCGATTTTGCTGTCGTTTGGTATATTGCCCGTAGCTGGTGCTTACTATGTGCAATCATCGCAGCTTGATTACCGGGCGCTTTTACTGTCGCTTCCGATCGGACTGTTGACGACTCTTATATTATTTAATCATCATTTTCTACACTGGCAAGGGGACAAGCAGGCAGGCAAAAAGACGCTTGTCGTGGTATGGGGAGAGCAGCGGGCGCTGGTCTTTTCAAGATGGCTGCTCGTTCTGGCTTATGTTTCGCTCGTTATCTGTGTTCTGGCAGGGGCATTGCCTTGGTATGCGCTTCTTGCAGTGCTGACAGCTATTCCGCTCTATTCCGTTTACGGCAAGTTGAAGGATCAGAATCCATCGCATGCCTATTTGCCGCTTATGGGCGGATCCGTTAAGGCGACGAATCGCTGCGGGTTAATTCTTATTATTGCGTTAGTGATTCAAGGTCTAATCTAAGGTTTGATCATATATAGCATAGAAAGTCGAGGGAATAGATGATGAGTAAACAATGGGTTCTTGGTGATTTCGATACCATTCTGGATGAAGGTAAAATATGGACGATTGGCGGCTTCCCGCTGCCGGACGGATCGTTCTGGCAATACCGCGAGCCGGATGCGGTAGTTATTGTACGCAACGGCATTCTTTATGTTCGCGCGCCGCTAAGCCGTAAGCATGATAAGATTCAAATTCTCGACAATGCCAAACATATGTATTATTCAGCGAAGCCAGTTGAAGTGCCGGAGAAGGGTGAGATCAGCTTCGAGCTGCAAATTCGCGCACGTTCGCAGAATACAGCCCCTGGCGACTTGTATGACGGATACGCATCCTTGAACCTGCTTGATTTTACAACGGGCGGAGCGCTTGATTTCTTCGCTGGCAATGACAAGTACGCAAGTGTGTATGCCGTTTTACCTTTCCCTGGAGTTCCAGTGCCAGAATCGGATAAAACGAGATATTTCTGTGTGTTTAAGGAATCAACGGAATTCCAGCCACGAGAGTTTAATACGTATAAAATCACCTACAATCGGGAGAAAGACGAGATCGTCTTCTACGTTAACGGTGTGGAAATTCGCAGAGAGCATAATGTTCCAGTGAAATTTAATCAGTTCACAGTGGCTCTTGGCATCATGACCGAGAAGGATTTAACACCGGAAGGCAGCGTATCCGTTCATGGTCAAACGGTAATCGGGGAATATTCTCCTATTACGATTACAGTTACTGAAGAAACTGAAGAATAAAGCTTTAAGATCAAAGCCGTTCCTTGTGGAGCGGCTTTTTTGCGTTCAAACACAGCTCTTCGGCGCTCTTCGGCAATCATTAACACTCATATTGGCCAGTACTTTAGACATCATAACAAGCGAAGTGCTTGACATGGCCTTCGGTATATTGTAATGTTACTAACATAAAGAAAGTTACTTATGAAACCACCTAGGAGGCGGAGAAAATGTCAAATACTTCTACTATCTCAAAAGGCTTACTTGAAGCGGTAAAAGCAAGACGCACTTATTATGGAATCAGTAAACAATCAACCATTTCGGACGATCAAATTATCAATCTTGTTCAAGAAGCGGTGAAATATTCGCCATCTGCGTTTAACTCCCAAAGCGCACGCGCTGTTGTATTGCTGGGTGAGAATCACGATAAGCTGTGGAATATTGTGAAGGAAACTCTGCGCAAAATGGTTGCAGCCGATCAATTTGCTTCTACGGAACAGCGTATTGACAGCTTCAAAGCTGGCTACGGTTCAGTGCTTTTCTTTGAAGACACAACTGTTATCGAAGGACTGCAAAAGCAATTCGCAAGCTATGCAGATAACTTCCCGAAATGGTCGCTGCAATCTTCAGGGATCGCTCAATATGTTGTTTGGACATTGCTTGAAGAGCAGGGTCTTGGAGCTTCTCTGCAGCACTACAATCCACTGATTGATGAAGAAGTGAAGCAAGCTTGGGATATTCCAAGCAGCTGGCAGCTGATCGCGCAAATGCCGTTTGGCACGCCAACCGCTGAGCCTGGTGAGAAACAGTTCCAGCCGATTGATGAGCGTGTGAAAATTTTTAAATAATTAAAGCAGAAAGCAGCTCCGGTAAGATACGGGGCTGCTTTTCCCTATATTCGAGGTGTAATACTAGCCGCCATAGTTAAAAACATGTACAATAAAAACCGATACAATATTTATACCCTTTTTAAAATATAAGAAAGTATAAATTCACTTTATACTGCGCTTATATTTCACCCGCGAAACGTACGCTGCTCCTCCTAAGGACGAGGCAGCCGTTTACGCTTGTCCGACAGGAGGAACCTATGAGTATCGATTCCCGCACGCTGAAGCAGCTGCTTCAGTTACAGCTATCTCCAACCTTGGACTTTCAATCCGCGGTTAATCCGCTTGATTTGAATACTGGCGACAGCAATACATCCATTTTTGATACTTTGCTGGCCCAGCTTATGAACGGCGATTTATCCGGCCTTAGCAGTTTGGATGAGACAAGCTCTCTGGTATCGTCCGATTCTTTAGCGAAATTGTCGAGTATTCCAAGCCTTTATAATACGGTTATTAATACAGAAACAGGCGCTAGCAGCACAGCACCAACGGAATATGACGCATTAATTTCAGAAGCTGCAGCCAAATATGGTATTGATCCAGAATTAATAAGAGGTGTAATCCGTACGGAGTCTGGATTCCAGTCCAATGCCGTATCTTCGGCAGGAGCGAAAGGGCTTATGCAGTTGATGGATGCTACTGCCCGCGGTTTAGGCGTAACGAATTCCTTGGATCCTCAGCAAAATATTGATGGCGGATCAAAGTATTTGTCCTACCTCCTCCGCAAATATAATGGCAATGAACAAGTGGCGCTTGCCGCTTATAATGCCGGCCCTGGACGAGTTGATAAGCTAGGCATTTCAACAGACAGTGAGCTTCAGGCGAGTCTAGGCAAGCTGCCGGTAGAGACGCAACGGTACATAGATAAGGTGCTTGAGGCCCGCTATTAATCCGTAAGCTTTGTAAAAAAACCTACCTCTAAACGAGGTCACTCATCTTTGAGAGGACTCGATAGAGGTTTTCTCATTTTTAGGAAGGTGTTGACAAAATTGCTGTATTTCGATCATTGCGCTTCAACCCCGCCCTATGATGAAGTTGTGGATACATTCGCGGAAGTAATGAAAGCCCATTACGCTAATCCTTCCTCCATTCATCGCGCGGGAACTGAAGCCGATAAGCTGATCGCCCGTTCAAGGGCACTGCTTGCAGAGCAGTTTGGAGTGAAGCCGGAGGAGTGGCTGTTCACTTCTGGTGGGACAGAAAGCAATAATCTCGCCATTAAAGGAGCAGCCAGACAATTCAAGAGCCGTGGCAATCATCTGATTACTACCCGAATTGAGCATGCTTCTGTTAACGATGCATTTGGGCAGCTTGAGCAAGAAGGCTTCCGGGTCACTTATTTGCCGGTTAACTCGACAGGTCATATCGATCTTGATCAATTAAGCTCCTCTATAACGGATGAGACGATATTAGTCAGCATCATGCATGTCAATAATGAAGTAGGCTCTATTCAGCCTATTGCAGAGATTGGCAAGCTTTTGTCGGCTTATCCTCGGATCTTATTCCATGTGGATGCGGTACAAAGTATAGGTAAGCTGCCTGTTAAGCCAAGAGAATGGGGTATTGCTCTGCTAAGCGGTTCTGCTCATAAGCTTCGTGGTCCCAAAGGCATCGGTTATTTGTATGTTCGTGAAGGGTTGCAGCTGCAGCCCTTGCAGTCTGGCGGATCACAGGAGCGCGGCCTGCGTGCAGGCACTCAGAACGTGCCGGGTATTGTCGCATCTGCTAAAGCGCTGCGGATGGCCATGCAGGCAGAAGAGCAAACCCGCAGCAGAATGTATGCCTTGCGTGATAAGCTTATCCAGCATGCTGCAATGCATATCCCGGAATTAAAGCTTAACGGAAGTGAAGATGCTGCACTAATGGCACCACATATTGTACATTTCTCCTATCCCGGCATGAAGCCGGAAGTAATTGTTCATATGCTGGAGCAGCATGGCGCCATTGTATCTACCAAATCGGCCTGCTCCTCAAAGGACAATAAACCTAGCCGGGTATTGCTGGCGATGGGAGCTAGCTCTGAACACGCAGCTGGTGGAATCCGAATCAGCTTTGGTGATGAACATTCAGAGCAGGATATAGATAAGCTTGCTGAAATGCTGCGCCGGACTGTAGCGCAGTTGAAACCGCTCGAAAGGAGCAGATTTTAACGTGATTTACGATAAGATTATTGTTCGATATGGCGATCTCATCATGAAGGGGCGTAACCGCAACCAGTTTGAGAAACGTGTGCTTCAACAGATTAGATTGGCTCTTCAAGAGTTCCCTGCACTTACTTATGCCAAAACCTTTGGCCGTCTTACCATCAGCTTGAACGGAGAGCCGTTTGAGCCTATCTCAGAGCGTTTAAAAGATGTATTTGGGATCTATTCCTTCAGTCCTGTTATCGGCGTTCCTAACGAGCTTGAACAAATCCAGGCCGCTGCCCTTAAAGTTATGCAGGAGCTGGATCATCCGCCTGCAACCTTTAAAGTCAGTGCTAAGCGGGCATGGAAGCCGTTCCCTCATAATTCACAGGAAATGAATCATTTGGTTGGTTCTCATGTGCTGCGGGCAATTGCGGAGCTGAAAGTGGATGTCCGTAAGCCGGAAGTTGATTTGCGCGTGGATATTCAAGAAGAAGCTACGTATATCTTTAACACCGTAATTTTGGGTGCAGGAGGATTTCCGTTTGGATCCAATGGCAAAGCGTTGCTGCTGCTGTCTGGCGGAATAGACAGCCCGGTAGCAGGGTGGATGGCGATGCGCAAAGGTCTGGAGCTTGAGGCTGTTCATTTCCACAGCTATCCGTTTACAAGTGATAAGGCACAAGAGAAGGTCATTGAGCTGGCCAGAAGGCTGTCGTACTATGCTGGGGCGCCGCTGAAGCTGCATATGGTGCCTTTTACGGAAATTCAGACAAGACTCGTACAGGCGAAGCAGGATAATCTGATGATTACGCTCATGCGTCGAGCGATGCTTCGGATTACAGAGCAGCTTGCTGAAAAAACTGGTGCAGGCGGCATTGTGACAGGTGAAAGCTTGGGTCAGGTAGCTAGTCAAACGCTGCCAAGCATGAATGTCATTGGCCGAGCGACAGTTCTTCCGTTGCTTAAGCCTTTGCTTATGATGGATAAGCAGGAGATTATTAACGAAGCAGAGCGAATTGGAACCTTTACAACGTCTATCCTTCCCTATGAGGATTGCTGTACGCTGTTCCTGCCGAAATCGCCAAGCACAAACCCGAATCTGAATGTGGTGGAGCGGGCGGAATCCTATATTCCAGAGCTGGAGCAGCTGCTGCGTGAGGCTGTAGAACGTACCGAGGTGATCGAACTGACTCCAGATGCACAGGCATCAGGCGAGACAGCCGGAGAGGATCGCTGGTTCTAAATAAAAAAATAAAAAGCAGAGATCCCTTAGTGGGATTCTCTGCTTTTCTCTTGTAAGGATTGTCTTTTGCTGCGAATACGATTGTTCGTATAAAGACCTGCAGCGATAATAAGGACGATAATGAGGAGAAGGAATGACCAATAGAAAGCGGGGCTTTCTTCGAAAAATTCCTTAAATATCTTCTCGTGTGTGATCATCTTAGCGGCTGTATAAGCAAGGACACCGGAACCGATATAAATGATCCAAGTAAATTTGTTGATCAGCTTAATGAAGAGCGTAGAGCCCCACACGATGACTGGTACGCTGATGAGCAGACCCAGTATAACAAGCAGCATACTGCCATGCGATGCACCTGCTACCGCGATGACATTGTCGATGCCCATTGCCGCGTCAGCGATAATGATCGTTTGAATCGATTGCCAAAGCGTACTGCCAGCTTTAATATCGCCATGCTTATCATCTTCTTGAATAAGCAGTTTGTATGCGATCCAGAGCAATAAGATACCGCCTGCCAGGTGAAGCCAAGGCAAATCCAGAAGCTGCACAACTACGATTGTAGCAATAATCCGGATGCCAATCGCCCCTGCCGTACCCCATAGAACCGCTTTCTTTTGCAGATGTGAAGGCAAATTACGAGCGGCCATACCGATGACAATGGCATTGTCACCCGCAAGAATGAGATCGATAAAGACGATATTGAGCAATGCCAGCCAGAATTCTAATGAAAATAGATCCAATTTTCTTGACCCTCCCTTCTTACAATTCCTCTTCTGTTCTCGAAGTCTTCATTATCTACGCAGGAAGGACGGGGATGGATTCATTTTTTTTTAGGACATCCTTTCATAAAACTTGTCCGCCTCACATACAGGTGAAATAGAGGGGGCGAACGTAAAGTGGATAGTGTGCTCATTTTTCTTCAAATTGTATTGATTAACTTGCTGCTCAGTGGAGATAACGCCGTCGTAATCGCAATGGCTAGTCAGCAGCTTCCACCTAAGGAACGTAAACGCGCCGTTTGGTGGGGCGCACTCGCTGCAGTAGGACTGCGTTGTCTGTTGACCCTTGCAGCTATCTCGTTGCTTCAAATTCCTTATCTGCAGGCGATTGGCGCTGTGCTGCTCCTTTATATTGCAGCTAAGCTGCTTGCCGATGCGGGGCAGGAAGGTGATCTGCATATGCCAAGCAAAAAATCGAAATCTCTTGCACACGCCATTCGTACCATTGTTGCAGCGGATTTTATTATGAGTCTTGATAATGTGCTGGCGATTGCAGCAGTTGCGGATGGCGATACGGTACTTATTTTGCTCGGGATTGCAATTAGCATACCTATGATCATTTGGGGCAGCCAAATTCTGGGGTCGCTTCTGCACAAATTCCCTCCACTTGTATATATTG
This sequence comes from Paenibacillus sp. J22R56, assembly GCF_056269375.1. NCBI lineage: Bacteria > Bacillati > Bacillota > Bacilli > Caryophanales > Paenibacillaceae > Paenibacillus > Paenibacillus sp. J22R56. The sequence goes on along the minus strand of NZ_JBWDNV010000007.1, from coordinate 374,161 downwards.
GAGCTGGATTACTTGGTTTTGCTGCAGGCGGTATGCTTGTTCATGATCCCGGGATGGACGCTTTATTATTCAATGGATCGAGGACAGCCGCGGAGGCGATACCGCTTTTATGTATACCGTTTGTCGTCATAATTGGCTTATTAAAACGAAGAACTTAATCTATTTTCACAAGCCGTTCACAGGTGAACGGTATTTTTTTGCAATGTTCCTTCTGTTCCCGCTGGTATTTTCATCGCAGTTCCTTTAAACTATGATAGATAAAAACTGGCGTCTTTCGTCATGTATGGGGGTAGACGTTGTAAGGAGCGGAACGCAAATGCCTAATAACAAATATTCCGCTGGAATTATTGTGTTACTAGTCGGGGTCGTTATTTTACTGGGCAAACTTGGTGTATTCAGCTTTTTGGGGGCTATTTTCTGGCCGCTGCTCGTCCTCATTCCGGGAATTTTGCTGCATGTCTTCTATTTTGGCAGACTTCTTCCCGCGGCAGTCCTTGTTCCCGGTGGAATACTAACTGTGTCTGCACTGCTGTTTATGGTTTGTAACATCTTTGGATGGGATGTACTGAAATATTTGTGGCCGCTGTTCCTGTTTGGCGTTGCTGTCGGCTTATACGAATATTACTTGTTCGGCTCGTCCCGCCCGCGTGTTGCGCTCACGGCGTCTATAGCGCTAGCCGTTGCTTCAGCTGTTTTTCTGCTGCTCGTCTTGTTATGGAGCTGGGGGATCTATATTGTTGCGCTTGTGTTAATGGTTGCCGGAGGCTGGATGGTAATCACGAACCGATCGCGTCGTCGCTGGTAAGTGCTGCAAAGGTAAGGAAAGTAAATTAGAGAAAATGGAGTGGATTATTAGTTATGCAAGCAAGAGAAAACATCCGGAATATTGCGATTATCGCCCACGTTGACCACGGTAAAACAACTTTGGTTGATAAGCTGTTGCAGCAATCAGGTACATTTAGAGAGCATGAAGCTGTACAGGAGCGTGCAATGGATTCCAATGATTTGGAACGGGAACGCGGTATTACGATCCTGGCGAAAAATACGGCAATTACGTATAAAGACTACCTTATTAACATTGTCGATACACCAGGACACGCGGACTTTGGCGGAGAAGTAGAACGGATTATGAAGATGGTTGACGGCGTATTGCTCGTAGTTGATGCGTTCGAAGGCTGCATGCCGCAAACAAAATTTGTATTGCGTAAAGCACTTGAAAGCAACCTTACGCCAATTGTAGTCGTTAATAAAATTGACCGTCCTAATGCCCGCCCGACAGAAGTTATCGACGAAGTGCTTGACCTGTTCATCGAGCTTGGCGCGAACGATGATCAACTGGAATTCCCGGTTGTTTATGCATCCGCACTGATGGGTACTTCGAGCCTTGAGTCCGAACCTGAGAAACAAGAAGACAACATGCAAGCTTTGTACGAAACAATTGTAAGCCACATCCCGCATCCTACGGAAACGGTTGATGAGCCGCTGCAATTCCTGGTTACTTTGCTTGATTACAATGAATACCTGGGTCGTATCGCGGTTGGCCGCGTAAACCGTGGTATCGTTCGTCAAGGTCAATCGGTAGCGGTAATTACTCGTGAAGGTGCTGTTAAGCAAGCCCGTATCGAGAAATTGTTTGGCTTCCAAGGTCTGAAGCGTATTGAGATCGAAGAAGCAGGCGCTGGTGACATCGTTGCTATCGCTGGTATCAAAGACATCAACATCGGTGAGACAATTGCTGATCCAACGAAACCAGAAGCATTGCCAGTTCTGAAAATCGACGAGCCAACTTTGCAAATGACGTTCCTGGTTAACAACAGCCCGTTTGCAGGACGCGAAGGTAAATGGGTAACATCCCGTAAAATTCGTGAGCGTTTGTTCAAAGAGCTAGAAACAGACGTAGCACTTCGTGTAGATGAAACAGACAGCCCGGACGCTTTTATCGTATCCGGACGTGGTGAGCTTCACCTTGGTATTTTGATTGAGAACATGCGTCGTGAAGGATTCGAAATTCAAGTTTCGAAACCAGAAGTTATCATCAAGGAAGTTGATGGCGTGAAATCCGAGCCATACGAACGCCTTCTGATTGACGTACCAGAAGACAGCATGGGTTCCGTTATGGAAAGCCTTGGAACACGTAAAGCCGAAATGGTCAACATGATCAACAACGGCAACGGCCAAGTTCGTCTGGAGTTCATTATCCCAGCACGTGGTTTGATCGGCTACCGTACCTCGTTCCTGACTTTGACACGCGGCTACGGTATCATGAACCATGCTTTCGACAGCTACGGTCCACTTGCATCTGGAGTTGGCGGTCGTCACCAAGGTGTACTCGTATCGAGCGAAACAGGAACTTCGACGTTCTATGGCATGCTGGGTGTAGAGGACCGCGGTATTCAATTCGTTGAGCCAGGTACTGAAATTTATGAAGGCATGATCGTTGGCGAGCATACGCGCGATAACGATATCATCGTCAACATCTGTAAAGAGAAGGCGCTGACTAACGTTCGTTCTGCCGGTAAAGATGATACAGTTAAACTCAAAACTCCACGTCTGTTCTCCCTTGAACAAGCGCTTGAGTATTTGAATGACGATGAATTCTGTGAAATTACACCGAAGTCGATTCGTCTTCGTAAAAAAATCTTGAACAAGAGCGAGCGCGAGCGTGCAGAGAAACATCGCAAAACAGCGCAAGCAGGCGTATAAACACCGGGCAGGCTAAGGGGGTTACGGCATGCAGCAATGGTTGAGCGACCATCACGCCGTTTCGTATTTGCTTATACTTGGATTTACGATCTATATCTTCAATAAAGTGTTCAGGGCGAACAATCAGAAGCTTCCGATCTTGAAGGAAGTGCTTGTCTACATCCTGATGGCGTTTGGTTCGCTAGTCCTTATGGTTCTGCAAGTCGACAAACTTCCCATTATTCAATGTATGGGGATCGCCGTTCTGATGATGCTTATGCTTCGCGGACGACAGCTGTACGACAAATGGAAAAATAATAGGGCCGGCAGCGGCGCCATAAAGGAAGCTGATTCGGGCAAATGACGTTTGATGACGCCTTGTTCAACTGGCTGCAGATTCATATCGTAGCCGAAGATCGGCCGGATGATCATGCGGCTATGGATACCTGTGAGTTTTTCGCGCAAATTTTGTCGGAAGACCACGGTGTATCCGGCCAGCATATTGCAGCAACGGATGCGACTATGGTTCATGTGAAGTATGAACGTAATAGAAGCACCAAGCTGCAACTATATCCTCGGGAAGCTGCTGAGCAGCTTCTCGTTGATATCAGGTCGAATCCGAAATACAACTGACATGAAGGTGTGATGATCTTATGACGCAAGGCTCGGCTGCACTGCCACCTCGTGGAGTAAATGCCAAGACCGCTCCAAGATCGCCTAAGCCACCTAAGAAAAGACGCGTGCTGAAAGTAGTTTTGCTGCTATTATTGGCTGTTATTTTGTTAATCGCAGCATACGTCGGATTTCTGGCTACCAAGGCGAACAAAGCGATTAACGACATTGGTACTGTATCCAATAACGAAGTACAGATTCCGGTTGCGGAGTCAGTGAAGAAGAAAGCTGTGGGAATGGTACTGCTTGGCCTTGATACCAGGGCAAAGGGCGGTGGCATGAACACCGACGTCATGATGGTTGCTGTCTTTAACCCCAACTCCAAATCAGCGACTGTTATCTCGATTCCTCGGGATACGTTGCTGGAGCTGGAAGGTTATGGTGAACGGAAAGCTAACGCTAACTATGCTACTTTCTTTAGTCAAGCCCGCTCGGACAAGGGGATGGATAAGGAAGCAGCAGAAGCAGATGCTAAACGTGCCATTCGGGATATGCTTGGTAAATACTTCGGTGTTGATCTCAAGTATACAGCTGTTGTGAACTTTAAAGGCTTCGAGGATGTTGTAGACGCACTTGGCGGTATTGAAGTGAACGTCGATATGGATATGAAATATGTCGACAATTACGATGGTACGAACATTAACTTGAAAAAAGGTCTGCAAACTCTTGATGGTGATAAGACGCTTGACTTTGTTCGCTACCGGAAATCGAATGACGGCAAAAATATGTCCAGTGACTTCGACAGGAACCAACGCGAAAGTGAAGTTGTAGCCAAGATTGTTGACAAGATGAAATCACTTGGCGGTATTGCGAAAATGGGCAATGTCATCGATGCGGTTGGCGACAACATGTCGATTGATATGCCACCGAAGGAAATCCAAAACCTGATGAAGACCTATTTCGGCATCAGCAGCTCGGATATTCAGTTCATTCCGCTCGAAGGAACATGGAAAAGTCCTTATGTCTATTTGGATGAAACCAAGCTCAGCGAGGCTCGTGCAGCTTTGCAGGCGAAAATGGCTGAATAACCATAGACTAGGGATTGGTTTACCGCTATAATAGGTGTACGGATATGATTCCTTTCGATGGAGGTCATGCGGATGCCCAAAGCCGTAACCGCGTCATTTAAGACTAATAGAAGCGGTGATGAGAGCTTGAGACTATTCTCAGGTTTTAAGGCTGACGACTGCATCTGTGTGCCGATCTCGGTATGTATCCGGATGGAACCGAATAGAATAATGACAGGCTTGTTTGAAGGACTTGCTGTCATGAAGAAAGCCTAGTGAGTAAATCACTAGGCTTTTTGTGTCTTTAACTGCGGTATACAAGCTAGTGAAGATTCTGTAAATTTTTTGCCCGCTGCTCAACGATCGGGTCTTGAGGTAATACCTCTCGAGGGAGCTGCGGTACAATCCGGCCGATGATGTCGGCCATCTCTTCCGCGAAGCCGCTAACCGGTCTGCCGCGGCGTATATCAGCTCCGATTTCGTTCAGCCGCTGTGACAAATCCATATCGGCTGTTACGATAGCATCAATGCCATAAGGATCTTTATGGAAAGCTTCAGCGACGGAATATTTAATCGTCCCTACTCTGGAGCGATCAAGCTTGCTGTCGACATCGATCCCAACCACGGCGGTGTTACCGAGTACGACACAGTGCGCATTCGTAACACCTTTGATGCCCATGGCCAGCTGTTCTAAGTGCTTCGAGACCTTCTCAGGATCTGTAATGTGTTTTTTCTGAGGACTTGTCTGCTGAGCGCGAACAGTGCCATTATTTTGAGGAGAGGGTGATGTTTCGTTTCGGGCGACGGTGCCGCAGCCAGCTGTAATTGCCGCAATTGCAATCGCCGCAATAAGTTTCTGGTACATGTTCGTTCCACCTCATTTTGTCTTGTTGCACATCGTCTATTCAAACTTTAGTGTACCCGCAGCCAAGTATGGCTATGTATGCTTATCTATTGAATGACCGACGCCGGGAGGGTTTTCATGAAAAAAATATTCGTGCTCGACACTAATGTGCTGCTTCATGATCCGCAATCGCTATTTGCCTTCGAGGATAACGAAGTCATCATTCCCGCGGTGGTGTTGGAAGAAATCGACTCCAAGAAGAGGCTGGCAGACGAACTAGGGCGCAACGCGCGTTCCATATCCCGGTTGCTCGATGGTATGCGAGTGGATGGGCGTCTTCATGAGGGTATAACACTGCCTAATGGCGGACTGTTAAAGGTGGAGCTTAATCACAGAAGTTTCATGCGTGTGCAAGAGATGTTCGGTGAAATGTCCAATGATAACCGAATACTTGCGGTCGCGCTCAACTATCACTTGGAACAGCTGGAGACGCAGCAAGTAAGTAGTGTCGTACTCGTAAGCAAGGATGTTCTCGTCCGGATTAAAGCGGATGTGCTTGGATTAATGGCACAAGATTACTTATCCGACCGGACAGTATCCACGACAGACTTCTACGCTGGTTATGAAACGATATTTGTCCATCCGTCAGTCATTGATGAATTTTATACGTATCGATTCCTCACGAATAAGAGCTTTCAGGCTGGAATCAGGCTGAAACCTAATGAATTCGTCATATTGCGAGATGAGATGGGCTCCTCCAAATCGGCCCTGCTTAAGGTCAGCAATGACGGCACACGCCTAGAGCCGTTGTTCTTAAGTAATGATCCGATCTGGGGAATAACAGCTAGGAATGCTCAGCAGCGTATGGCCTTAGAGCTGCTGCTTAACGATGAAATCCCGCTCGTCACTTTAACCGGAAAAGCCGGCACAGGTAAAACGCTTCTGGCGCTTGCTGCTGGTCTATTGAAGGTCGAGGATGAGCATAAATACAAAAAGCTTCTGATTGCCCGCCCGGTTGTGCCAATGGGGAAAGACATCGGTTACTTGCCGGGTGAGAAGGAAGAGAAGCTTCGTCCTTGGATGCAGCCGATCTATGATAACCTGGAATATCTGTTTGATACGAAAAAATCCGGTGATATCGATAAAATATTAATGGGTCTTGGCAGTATCCAGGTCGAAGCACTCACCTATATTCGCGGTCGTTCGATTCCGGGGCAATTCATCATTATCGATGAGGCGCAAAACTTAACGAAGCATGAAGTGAAGACGATTGTCTCCCGTGTTGGGGAGGGCAGTAAAATCGTGCTTATGGGTGATCCGGAGCAGATTGACCATCCTTATCTCGATGCAGTGAGCAACGGGCTCACACATATCGTGGAGCATTTCAAAAGCGAAGGAATCAGCGGTCATATTACGCTGGAAAAAGGCGAGCGCTCCAAGCTCGCCCAGCTCGCAGCAGATCTTCTGTAATCTTTAAAAATGTAGCGGTGCCGGGAAAATCCCAGCACCGCTATTTTGCTGTTTTAAGGCAGAGGTTAATAGGGCGAACGGAGTAATTCAAATGATTCTGGAGAAGCAAGGCGGATGCTTCCGGAGTAGCTTTCTTGCAGAAAGCTTTTAAACGTTCGCTTTTGTGAGTGGATTCCTACACTGCTTACAACTAAATCGATGGAATCCACGAGCAATGGCGATCGGAAGAACATTTGAATTACGGAGCGAGTCACATTACCACATTAGCCTACAGGGCAGGTGGGATCAAAGTCCTAGACTTGTTTGGACAACACTGCATTTTATTGTTATGATAGGTTTTAATAGAGATACTGCGGGGGCGTAATGATATATCGGAGAGGGAGACGTGTGTGGCTACAAGGAGATATATGATGATCCTTGCAGGAGCAGTGCTGTTGTCCGTTATTTTGCTTATTCCTAATCTGGACTCAAATAAGCCGGCCGCTACCGGCAGCAGCTCCCATGATGCAAATACAGGACCTGTGACTCACGAGCAGGATGATGAGCCTATGGAATCCATAGTTGTAACCGTTTCCATGACATCTGCGGAATTCGCGAACCTGGAAGAAGCAAGTCAACGCTTTATGCTGAAATACCCGAACATCAAGGTGCTTTTGTCCAATGTTGAATCCAAGGAAGAGGCTTATGTCGCATGGAAACAGGAGCTGGAGCTGGGTTCTTCCTCGGATATTATGCTGATGGACAGCGGATGGGTGCGGGAGTTTGCCGTTATGGGCCTGCTTGAGCCTGTTGACAGTGTGAACACGGCAAGTACAATTTCCGATCAGCCCGCGAAGCTGCTAGCTCCATTGAAGTGGAACAGCTACCTATGGGGTCTTCCTTATGATGCGGATCCAGCTGTGCTCGTGTGGAATAAGGCCATGTTGTCAGAGCAAAAGTTATCAGCTCCGCCGAAGGACTGGGACAGCTTTATGAATTTGACTGATCATTTGTCAGCTCCTCAGGAGGCATCCAAACCGCTTGTTTATTTGCCAAGCGATTTCAGCCTGACGGCAGCTTGGCTCGATGGTTGGAGCAATCCAGCACAGCGGGGCACAGGGGCTTTGTTGTTAAGTGAAGAGTCAGCAAGCCGACTGAAGGCATTGGCTGGTTTGACGATACCTTCTTTTAATCTTAATAATCGTATGTTAGGGACAGAGCTGGAGCAGCAACGGATGCTGGCTTCTGTTCTTCCGTGGTCAGAGTATAAAGCACTTCCTAAATCAGAGCAGGACAAGCTGGTTCTTGATAAGGATAAATTACGTAACATATGGCTCGGAAGCCGCAGCTTTGTCGTGTCTGCTGCTTCGGAGAAGACGGAAGCCTCATTTAGCTGGATAAAAGAAATGACAAGTGTAACCGAGCTAGAGCGCAGCTACGAGCGTTTCGGAAAGCTGCCTGCCAAAAATTCCATATACGAAATAAGCGGATATTCGGGCACAACAGCCCAATATCCGCCTTCGTGGATGTTACCTTTGTTAAATGACGAACCAATGGATGAGCCGCCAGCACCAAATTGGCACAGTGAGTGGAAACGCTGGCAAGCTTTGTGGAAGCTGTATACATCTGGTGCGACGGACATCACTTCCTTTATCCAATCGATTACAGCTTCACCTTCAAATGAACAATAAGTTCGCTATCTTGCATTTCGACTGATTTTGCTTGGATTAATGCAATAATATCACCTGGATAAAAACCTAGATCAAACTTTTGTTCGAGTGTTTTCCTTGTTGTATCCGGTAATGCAAATCCGTTAAATAACAGCTCATCGACATGAAATACGATGCCGTTCTTTGGCTTCTCTTCTACCGTATAATGACCGGAAACTGCAATATCCATATTGTCGTGCTTGCCGGAGGCTGTTACTTTACCATCTTCAAACCGGAACGAGAAATCATTAAATCTCTGATCCTGTTCCCGTAGAAAAGCGTTAAGCGCGTCTTCTGGAATACGAAGGGTATAATTAAAGCCGTCAATATCGAGATACTGCTTGTTATCCTCGATCCAGTTCGGCAATTTGTTCATGGCTTTGGACAAAGCGCCAAAGTAAAGCTCAACTTCTTGCAAACCAGCTGTTTCCCAATAATTCGTCAGTTCCTGCATAAGCAGGCGAAGTCGATCTGCGTCGGACCGTCCGGCAAGCTCGCCATCAATTTGCTGCTCCAGCTGTGCGACTCGATCCCGTTGCATCTTTAAACGGTTTTCGATTTCTTCAAGTTCTGTTTTTCTTCCATCCAGCTTGGTGTACTCTTCTTTCAAATTCTTATATTCGGCCGTGTAGGAGTCCAGTGTATCCCGGTCCTTCGTGAAAATAATATCGACATAGTCCAGCATAGCAAACAATTCATGTAAGGAATCAAAGGATAGTATAGCTCGAAGCAGTATGTCACGTTCACCCATATAATAAGCGCGCAGCACCTTGCCGGCTTCTTCGCGTTTTTCCTTGATCAACTGTTCCCTCTCCAGGATACTCTTGTCTGTAATCGACATATCATTTGTAACCTTCTGCTTCTCCGTCTGAATCCGGGCTATTTCTTTGTCAATTTCAACAATAGACAAGCTTTTCTCAAGAATTTGATTGACCTGTTCGTCCTCCGTCAGTTGAGGCTCCGCCATGACAGGAAGCTTGCATACAGCAAGCATTAGGATAATAAGAAGGATAAAGACGAATCTGCCTCGAACATAAACGCGATGGAATGCCACCAGCCGCCTCCTCTCTCACGTTGCTAGGCCTGTACAGCAATCATTGTATGCGACAGTTCCATTTATTATATCTTATTGGCAGGGGATGAACAGTTGAAAATAGGCAAAAAAACGTTAATTCAACGCATTGCGGATCATATCGCGAGGCAGCCTGCAATAGGCTGGGAGCCTGGCAATGAAGCTTCTCCAGATCGACTTCGCTGTATTACGTTTAAACAATATATGAGCATGTGTTTGTATGACGAGAAAGATGGTTATTACCGATCAGGCTCGACTCGTATCGGCAAGCAGGGGGATTTCTACACTAGCTCAGCTGTAGGTATGGTGCTTGCGCATTGTCTGACGTCAGCCTTGTTCCAATATGCAGAGCAGCATATCAGAGATGATAATTTTCAACTTGTTGAGTGGGGGGCAGGCACAGGCAGACACTCTGTGCAGATTCAGGAGGCGTGGAAAGCCCGGGCAAAGGAAATTCCTATACTTTGCCATCCTGTGGTAGTGGAGGATCATCCTGGCCATCGTGAAGAGGCTAAGCTGGCTTTGGCACACTATGATTTGCCAATGTTCCTTTCTTCGGAGGAAGCTTTGAGTGCAACTAGCGGACTTTGGCAGGGGAGGCCTACGGTCGTACTGGCCAACGAGCTGCTGGATGCCTTCCCGGTCCATCGCGTTACGATGGAGAATGGGGAGTTGGTGGAGCTAGGTGTAGCTGGAAGTGCGGAAGCTGGCTTTTACGAAGTGTATATGTCCTTGTCCGATGAGCAGATCGCTGCATCGCTGCAAAGTGATGGCATTGGGTTAGCAGAGGGGCAGCAGACTGAGGTGAATCTAGAGGCTGGACAGTGGCTCAGTCAGCTCAGTGAACGAATGTCCTCAGGCCGAGTTATCATTATTGATTATGGTCATGAAGCAAAAGAGTATGCAGCAAAGCATCGGATGAAGGGGACTCTTCTATGCTACTCTGAGCATGTTGCAGCGGATGAGCCATATCTTCGAATAGGGGAGCAGGATATAACAGCGCATGTGCCGTTCACATCGGTCCGTAAGGCCGCGGAAGAGGCAGGGTGGATGGTTACCTACTACGATACCCAAAAGCAATTCCTGGTCGATAATGGGGCGCTGGGGCTCCTTCAGAATCATACGGAGACAGATCCGTTCGGGGAGACAGCAAGGAAGAATCGGGCTATTCGCCAGCTGCTGCTCAGCGATGGGATGAGCGAGGCTTTTAAAGTACTCATATTGGATAAACATTAAAAAAGGTGCAGCTCCGTTTTGGAGCCGCACCTTTTTGCTGTTTGCATACAATTTTAGAATGGATTGCCCATCTTGAAAACGGTCCAATAAGTAAATCCTGCAAACGAAATGACCATATATCCCCAGAACATGAGTATGTATGTACGTTCGCTAAATTTTAGATAACCCAGGAAAACGAAAGCAATCGCTTGTGCAAAAAACAGAAGTGCGAATTCAGTCATGTGACCTGCTGTAGCCATCAAGCCGATCACAAGCGTCCAAAAACCGAGTACCCGATACATGCGTGCCATGAAACCATCCCCCCTTCGTTATGACCCGAATTTCTATTGTACATTATAACGGTTGATTTTGGCAGTGTAAACAAGCAGGCACGAACAAATTCAACTATTTTGTGTAAAAATGAGCGGTTATGACAACAGTTTGCGCGTTAATCAGATGAATTATGTATGAGCACATTAAAATTTGGTTATACAATTTAGTATCCAATAGATTCTATGAACTCTACCAAGGGCATAGAGTTAAAGTAAGCGCCTTTACGTAAGGAGGTTTTGGTCGCATGACAGCAGTCAGACAAGATGCGTGGAGTCCGGACGATGATCTCATTCTCGCCGAAGTTACACTACGCCATATTAGAGAAGGTAGTACCCAGCTTGCGGCGTTCGAAGAGGTAGGAGAACGTATTGGACGGACGTCTGCAGCTTGCGGATTCCGCTGGAACAGCTGTGTCCGCAAACGTTATGAAGAAGCGATTCAAATCGCCAAGCAACAACGCCAGAAGCGCAATTATTTGAAAAAACAGGCGATTGTCGCAACTCCTCATGTCTCTTCTATTGCTGTATTTGATACAGAAGAAAGAGCCTTTAGTGCTAATGCGGTAACGACGGAAGAAGGTTTATCCGTTGATTCCATTATTCGTTTTCTTAGACAATTCAAGACCACTTATCAGGATGTAAGTCGTCAAATGAAGTCTTTCGAGAAAGAACTGAGGGAAAAAGAGGACGAGATTGAACGATTACGCGATGAAAATGAGAGATTGTCTAAAGAAGTAAACAATGTTCAAACCGATTACCGGGCCGTCAATGATGATTATAAAACATTGATTCAAATTATGGACCGGGCACGCCGGCTGGCGGTGTTAACGCATGAAGAGGAAGCAAAGCCTCGGTTTAAAATGGATGCGAACGGCAATTTGGAACGAATTGAGTAAGTAAATGCCCCGCCGGGAAAATAACGGCGGGGTGTTCGCTTTTTCAGCCCCTTTTCGGGATATACAAGATTAGGTATGCTATATATACGAGCATACTTTTTTTATGCTTAGGCCTTGATATGGCCTATTTTGTGGCAATTCTTTTTAGTTGATGCTTACGAAGTTAAGAATTACCACGCCAAGGCCCTGATATGGCCTATTTTGTGGCAATTCTTTTTTGTTGATGCTTACGAAGTTAAGAATTACCACACCAAGGCCCTGATATGGCCTATTTTCTGGCAATTCTTTTTAGGAGGACTATTGATTGAAAATACATATAGTTGGAGGCGGAGCCATCGGTCTCTTGCATGCCGGGAAACTCGCACAGTCAGGGCAGGAAGTTATTGTATGGACCCGAACAGAAACTCAAGCGGCATTATTGCAGAAGGAGGGCATCAAGCTAGAGGCTCTGGATGGTTCCGTGAGGAATGCAGTAGTGAATAGTCATAGTCTCTCTAATCTAGAGTCCGTGCTGGCAGAGAATCCAGTGGAGCCTGAATGGATCATACTCACGGTGAAGCAAAGTCATATTGATGAGCTGCTTGTTGGTCAATTGAAGAGATTGAGCGGGCCGCATACGGCAATGCTCTGCCTGCAGAATGGGATTGGTCACTTGGACAAGCTGGCACTTGCTTTGCCAGACCTCGCCCTCTATGCAGGGGTCACTTCTGAAGGTGCAAGACGGATCGAAGAGAACGGAGTGCGGCATACGGGAAAAGGGCAGCTATGGTTTGGACCTGCAAATTGGGACAAAAAGGACGAAAATCTCCAAAATATGTTGTTTAATGTCCTGCAATCGGCAGGATTCAGCGTAGGGTTGTCGAATCAAATGAGAGATCGGATTTACCAAAAGCTGCTTATTAATGCGGTGATTAACCCACTTACCGCTATTTTTGATATAACAAACGGAGAGCTTCCTCGGCATCCATCACGAATCAAGCTTATGCAGTCATTGTATCAGGAGACGTCAACCATCTTAACGTCTGATGGCATGATGCTTGCAGGAGATGGCTGGCAGCTTGTACTGGATGTATGTGAGGCAACTTCAGCGAACGTATCGTCCATGCTGAGTGACGTTCGGTCAAAGCGTGAGACAGAGATTGATTGGATTAACGGCGGAGTATCCGCGGTTGCCAAGCGCCACGGTATTCCTTCTCCGTTAAATGATGCCGTAACCGCACTTGTGAAACAATTACAGTAAGTAAGGATATATGAGGAAAGGTGGGGATGACATGGGATGGTTATGGGATAGTGTTAAATACGTCTATGCCTACTTGGCTGTAATACCTGTCATTCCTTTTGCGCTCGTTTATTTCGGGCATGGGCTGTTCTCGGAGGACCGGAAGAAAGCGTTGCAATTAGCGATGGACGTAACGACCGCACTGCTTATTGGATGTGTAGCTGTATTATTTGACTCCTTGTTCAACAGCCACTTTGGGCTGTATGCGATTATTCTCTTCATGCTTCTTGGAGGCGGTATGCTGGGTAATATGCAGTTCCGAAAGCGTGGCAGTGTAAATGTCCGGCGGATCGTCCGGGCGGTGTGGAGGCTTGGTTTCTTTACAATGAGTATGGCTTACCTGCTCCTCATGTTTATCGCGATTGGGCAAAAAATCTTCTCCGCATAACTTATAACAGTAGTGAAAGAATAGAGCGAGAGAGCAGCCTTTCAAGCTGAATGATGGCCTGTAGCGCATACGCAAGGGGACATTATTCTTGCAATAAGGCTGTTTTTCTTTTTGACGCGCGGCTTATCCTTTGTGTACAATCAAATTGTTGCATGATTGATTACAGTTATTCAAAATATAAGATTGATTTAGGAGGAACTGGCTGCGCTATGAATACGGAACATTATGACATGCCAAGCGCCCAGCCTTTAACAGAGGCGTATATACATCGGACGGACGCAAATGTAGATTTGCTGTATGGCTATCATCCTGAGCGGGAACAGGATTGGACAACTCGTTTGGAGCGGCTGGAGAAATTGGCTGGAAGTAGAGCAAATGCGGCTGAAGTTGCCGAAGTGCTGAGACAATATAATAGTCGTTATACAACACCTGAGGTGGATGCTTCTATTCGTGCTATTGCTGAAGGAGCACCGGTTATTATTGGCGGTCAACAGGCGGGACTGTGGTCAGGAGCACTGCTTGTGATACATAAAGCAGTTTCCATTGTTAGTGGCGCCAAATGGGCTTCTCAAAAGCTTGGTCGTACGGTTGTACCCGTTTTCTGGATTGCGGGCGAGGATCATGATTGGGATGAAGCTAATCATACCTTCCTGCTGAACGCAGAACAGGAGCTGCGCAAGCTTACCTTGCAGCGCCCGGAAGGACCGAGAACATCCGTTAGCCGTACAACTGTTGATGAAGACAGCTGGAACAAGCTGCTGGAAGAGCTGGAGCAAACGCTGCCCCACTCGGACTTTAAACCAGGGTTGCTTGAGGAACTGAAGCAAATCGCAGGACAATCTCATTCCTTATCGGACATGTTTGCGGGCATTTTGGCTTTCTTGTTCGGGAAGGAAGGACTTGTGCTGCTTGATGCGGATGATCCAAAGCTGCGCAAGGTAGAAGCACCAATGTTCCGCCGAATGATCGAGCAAAACGATGAGCTGGAGCTAGCTTATAAAGCAGCTGCTGAGAAAGTGAAGGCGTTTGGTTATCAACTGCAGGCTGATGTCGTTGACGGTAGTGCGAACCTCTTCTTGTTCAATTCAGAGAGCGGAGATGAACGGACACTTCTGCATAAGCGTGACGGGCAGTTCCAGGATCGGAAGGGAACAGCCTTCTGGTCGAAGGAGCAGCTGCTTCAGCTTGCGGAAGATCAACCTTCACAATTCAGCAATAACGTGCTGACTAGACCTATTATGCAGGATTATCTGTTCCCTGTTCTTGGCACGGTGCTAGGACCTGGTGAAGTTGCTTATTGGGCATTAACCGGAGAAGCTTTCCGTAAGTTAGAAATGGAAATGCCGATAATTGTGCCGCGAAGTTCCTACACTTTGGTAGAAGGTACGATTGCGAAGCATATGATGAAATATGAGCTGTCCTTCGAGGATGTGGCAAATAGATTTGATGCTCGCAAGCAGCAGTGGCTGACGGAGCAGGATCAATTGTCCATCGAAGAGCGGTTCCAAGAAGTGAAGCAATCCTTTATTTCGATGTATGGGCCGCTTCTGGAGCTTGCTGGCTCGGTTCAGCCGGGACTTCTCAAGCTAGGCGAGACGAATCGTCAGAAGATCGTGGAGCAGATCGAATATTTGGAATCAAAAACGAAGGATGCCTTCAACAAGCAATATGATGCATCCATTCGCCAGCTTGACCGAATTGCGCTATCGTTATGGCCGAGCGGCAAACCGCAGGAACGTGTAATCAATATGACCGGTTACTGGAATCGTTATGGTTCCGTTTGGCTGGAGAAGCTCCTCGAGCTTCCATTTGAGCCAAGCGGCGGTCATCAGCTCGTCTATTTATGAGTTATCCCGAAGAATGTTGTAGGAGGCTACTGAAAGAATGAGTACACAAGAAAATAGCATTATCCGCGATATCGCCCTTGCCCCGGAAGGACATTTGAAGATTGACTGGGCGAGTGCACACATGCCGGTATTAAACCGGATTCGCGAGCAATTTGAGCAAGAGCTGCCTTTTAAAGGGCTGAAAGTAACGATCTCGCTTCACCTTGAGGCGAAAACTGCTTATCTGGCTAAAGTAGTGAAGGCAGGCGGAGCAGATGTAACAATTACAGGCAGTAACCCGCTGTCTACGCAGGATGATATTTGCGCGGCACTTGTAGAAGACGGGATTACTGTCTTTGCCAAGTACAATCCGGATCCACAAGAATATAAGGAACTGCTTATTAAATCTCTGGAATCCAAGCCTGACCTCATTATTGATGACGGCGGCGATCTTGTGACGATTCTCCATACAGAACGTCCGGATCTTCGTGTGAATATTCGTGGGGGCGCGGAAGAGACTACGACTGGCATTATCCGCCTGAAAGCAATGGAGAAGGAAGGCACGCTCAGCTTCCCGATGGTTGCCGTTAACGATGCTTACTGCAAATATTTGTTCGATAACCGTTATGGTACCGGCCAATCTGTCTTTGACGGAATCAACCGGACCACTAATCTTGTAGTAGCAGGCAAGACAGTTGTTGTAGTCGGCTACGGCTGGTGCGGCAAAGGTGTTGCGATGCGTGCAAAAGGTATGGGCGCAAACGTTGTTGTAACAGAGGTGGACGCTATTAAAGCTGTAGAAGCTTATATGGACGGCTTTACTGTACTTCCGATGAGCGAAGCGGCTAAAGTCGGTGAATTGTTCATCACTGTAACTGGCAATAAGGATTGCATCCGTGCCGAGCATTACGAAGTGATGAAAAATGGTGCGATTTTGTCCAATGCAGGACACTTTGATGTGGAGTTCAACAAACCGGAGCTTGCAGCGATGTCTACGGATATTCGTACCGTTCGCCGCAATATTGAGGAATATAAGCTGAAGGACGGCCGCAGCATTTATGTGCTGGCGGAAGGTCGCTTAGTTAACCTGGCTGCTGGTGACGGTCATCCGGCTGAGATTATGGATACGACCTTTGCCCTTCAAGCTCTTGGCTTGAAATATGTGAACGATGAGTATGCTGCGATCGGCAAACATGTCGTAAACGTTCCTTATGCGCTTGATGAGCAGGTTGCACGCTTCAAGCTGGATTCACTGAATATCAGCATCGACAAGCTGACAGCTGAACAAGTTGCTTATCTTGACAGCTGGAAAGAAGACTAAAACCTATTTTCACTTTTATATGACAAAAAAAGGACGTGCCAAATGGCGCGTTCTTTTTTTTGCGGTCATTGGACTTGCGGCAATCGCCGTACAATGAAACAAGGGGTATGCTTACGAATAAGAATGACCGCAAATGGCCACATGGCCATCCATGCGTCAATTCTTTTTAGGAGGGATAGGCTATGAGAAGTTCCGTTGACACAATACGTCTTATGGATCGCTTCGGTGCCCGTAACTATAGTCCGCTTCCTGTCGTTATCACGCATGCTGAAGGAGTGTGGGTGGAGGATCCGGAAGGCCGCAGGTACATGGATATGCTCAGCGCTTATTCAGCGTTGAACCATGGACATCGGCATCCAGCCATCATCCGTGCACTTAAGGAGCAAGCGGATAAAGTAACCCTTACTTCTAGAGCTTTCCACAGCGAGGAGTTAGGTCAGTTGTACAAGAAGCTGGCAGAGTTTACGGGTAAGTCCAAAATTCTAGCGATGAATACAGGTGCAGAAGCAGTGGAAACAGCTTTGAAGGCGGCGCGACGCTGGGCTTACCGGGTGAAGGGCGTACCGCACGGTCAGGCGGAAATTATTGTCTGTGAAGGGAACTTCCACGGCAGGACCATAACCATTACTTCTTTCTCCTCGGAAGCGCAGTACCGTGCAGGCTTTGGTCCTTTTACACCTGGATTCAAAATTATTCCGTACGGTGACGCGGAAGCACTTGAGAATGCGATCACACCGCATACTGCAGCTTTTCTTGTAGAGCCGATCCAAGGAGAAGCGGGCGTTATCGCTCCGCCTGACGGCTATTTGAAGCAGGCCTTTGAGTTATGCAGACAGCAAAACGTTCTATTTATTGCTGATGAGATCCAGACTGGCTTTGGCAGAACGGGCAAACGTTTCGCCTGCGATTGGGAGGATGTTATTCCCAATATGTATATTCTTGGAAAAGCACTTGGCGGCGGTGTCCTGCCTATATCGGCCGTTGCGGCTGGTGATGATGTGCTTGGTCTATTCGAGCCCGGCTCACATGGTTCAACCTTTGGCGGTAATCCACTCGCTTGTGCAGTTGCGCTTGCCGCGCTGAAGGTGATGGAAGATGAGAAGCTGGCTGAGCGCTCCGAACAGCTAGGGCAATATTTTAAGCAATGCCTGGAAGCGATAAGCCATGAAGATATTATCGAAGTAAGGGGAAAAGGGTTATTTATCGGTATGCAGCTGTCAGTGCAGGCGAGGGCTTATTGTGAAGCGTTGTTCCAGATCGGGCTGTTATGCAAGGAGACTCATGAGACGGCGATCCGCTTCGCCCCGCCGTTAACTATTTCGAAGGAGGAGCTCGACTGGGCGCTGGAGCGAATAAAGGAAGTGTTCCAAATATGAAGACTCCTCCGAAAATTGCGTTGTTGTCGGTTCCTTTTGGTCTTGGTGCCGGAAACCCCGGAAGTGAACTAGCTCCCCGCCATATCCTTCATCTTGGTCTCTTACAGAGTCTGCAGCAGCTGGGATGCCATATTGACGAGCAGAAGGATATAGGGGCCGGTACTCAAATACCACCCATTCAACTGCCTATGAAGCATTCTGCAGAAGTCATTGCAACAGGGACGGCGCTCGCTGGAGATGTATATACGGCTGTATCAGCCGGTCAATTTCCTTTTGTGCTTGGTGGAGACCACAGCCTTGCAATGGGAACAATAGCAGGCTTATCTGCTTATTACTCGAGACTTGGTGTCATATGGATCGACGCGCATGCTGATATGAACACAGAATCAACCAGCCCTTCCGGCAATATGCACGGCATTCCGCTTGCTGTCGCTCAAGGAAGGGCACAGCTGTCTTTATCGCATTTGATGCCTGGAGCGGGCATTGTTTCCCCAGCTAATATTGTCCTGATTGGGGCTCGTGATCTGGATCCAGCGGAAGAGGTACTCATTCATTCTGCAGGTATTGCCTGTTTCGGGATAGCGGATATCCGTAAACTTGGCATCGATGCGGTTATTGCTGAGGCGATTAGATTAGCTGGGGCAAATACTGACGGTATTCATCTCAGCTTTGATATCGATAGTGTTGATCCGGCTGAAGCACCAGGAACCGGCACTCCGGTACAGGGTGGACTAACTTCAGAGGAAGCGCGGAATGCCCTTCGCCAGCTTGGTTTGTCTACAAGACTAACATCTGCTGAATTCGTAGAGGTGAATCCGCTGCTGGACCGCGCAGATCAGACAGCGAAGCTGGCAGTGGAGCTAATTGAAGTGTTATTGAGCAACTTAAGGAATTAACCGCCATTTACTCCCTTTTGCAACATTTCCAAATATTGAGCGTCTAGTACGGTGGACGACAAAAAAGGGGGAGTAAAGATGCGTAAAATAACAAAATGGTATACGTTCTTGCTCATGATTATGGTTGTTGCACTTATTCTGGGAGGATGTTCAAGTTCAAACGGCAGCAGTAATAGTGACAGTGCTACTTCAAGTTCGAATGGCGCTGCCGCAGCAGCAGACAGTTTTGAAAACCAATCGGTAGCCACGGAAAATAGCGCAAGCAGCTCCTCGGCAGAGGCGCCGACTGCTGTAGCAGGTGAAGCTAGCAGCGGTTCAATTGGAGAGATCGCAGCGGAAGGCACCGGAACCGCCATGAATCAGAAGCTGATTTATAAAGCGAATCTGACAATAGAAGCCGTTGATTATGATAAAGCGGCAACGGCGCTCCGGAATGCTATACATCAATCCGAGGGCTACATTTTACAATTCCAAGACGGGCAGTACAATGGGGAGAAGAGCTCTACTTATACCATCAAGGTTCCCGCTGCCGGGTTCATGGCGTTCATAGACCGGCTGGATGGCATCGAGCATAAAAAGTTTGAGCGGCAGATCAGCGGAACGGATGTGACGGAAGAGTATGTGGATCTTCAATCACGGCTGACAGCTCAGCAGGTGGTGGAGGAAAGACTTCTTGCCTTTATGGATAAAGCAACTAAGGCAGATGATTTGGTGAAGTTTTCTGAGCAGTTATCCACGGTACAGGAAAATATTGAACGGCTGAAGGGCCGGATCCGCTATTTGGATAGCAACGTTTCTTATTCAACAATCGAGCTGAGATTGTATCAACCGGATGCGAAGGCAGAGACGAATGATAAGGAAGACGGCATCGGGGATAAAATGTCTAAAGCAATCAATGACAGTGTCGATGCTATGATTAGTGTTCTGCAAGGCCTGCTTATCTTCATTGCAGGCGCACTGCCAATTCTGTTACTGCTATTTATTATCGGTGTTCCTGTTTATTGGCTGCGTGGAAGAAGCCGGGCAAGAAACAAATCCATGCCTTCCATCCCGCCGCAAACTCCTATAGCCCCTCCAGTCAAAGAAGAAACCGGAGAGGATGACCCGAATCATCCAAATGGTTAATCATATGAATTAATTTTATTAAAAATCCTGCTCATTGAGCAGGATTTTTATTTTAGGTGGCGAACTACTGTATCTTAGTGGGAGAATGTGGTGCAAAGTGGGGGATTCGGGGGAAGGGGTGGGTCAATCTCATGTTTATGGGTGAATATCAACATACCATTGATGAGAAGGGCCGTATTATAATTCCTTCTAAGTTTCGAGACTCGCTTGGTACCAGCTTTATCGCAACCCGCGGATTGGATAATTGCTTGTTTGTTTACCCGATGAGTGAGTGGGCTGTGCTTGAGCAGAAGCTTAAGTCGCTGCCATTGATGAAATCGGATGCCCGTGCGTTTACACGGTTTTTCTTTTCCGGAGCTACGGAATGCGAGCTGGATAAACAGGGAAGGGTAAACATACCAGCCCACCTTCGCGAATATGCGAAGCTGGACAAGGATTGCATGGTGCTTGGTGTTTCCAGCCGTGTTGAGATTTGGAGTAAATCGACATGGGAAGGCTACTATGAGCAATCCGAGCAAGCGTTCAATGAGATCGCGGAGAAATTGGTCGATTTCGACTTCAACTTCTAGAGTAAACAACAAGAATGGGAGGATGTTAGCGTGTTTCAGCATATTACAGTGCTTTTGGAAGAGGCGGTTGACGGACTGGCAATCAAGCCGGACGGCATATACGTCGACTGTACGCTTGGCGGCGCAGGCCATAGTGAACGGATTGTGTCCCAGCTGAGCGATGGAGGGCGTTTAATCGCATTTGACCAGGATGATGCAGCGCTGGAGAACGCACGCGTAAGGCTTGCTCCCTATATGGATAGAGTAACGCTAGTCAAAAGCAATTTTCGCTATTTGGAAGAAATGCTGCTCACGTGTGACGTTCCAACGGTAGACGGTGTTCCTCAGGTAGACGGTATTTTGTTTGACCTTGGTGTTTCCAGTCCACAGCTCGATGAAGCGGAACGTGGCTTTAGCTACAATCATGATGCACCGCTTGATATGAGGATGGATCAGGGAGGCGCATTAACGGCTTACGATATCGTCAACAGCTGGGAAGAGCGGGAGATTTCCCGGATCCTGCATATTTATGGGGAAGAGAAGTTCGCAAGATCGATCGCGCGTAAGATTATTCAAGCTCGAGAGAATGCGCCGGTGGAGTCTACAGGCGAGCTTGCGGAACTGATCAAATCCGGTATACCAGCAGCAGCAAGAAGAACAGGCGGCCATCCAGCCAAACGTTCGTTCCAAGCGCTTCGTATTGCAGTGAATGATGAGCTTCGTGCAGAAGAAGTTGCGTTAGAGCAGGCAGTCAAATGTGTACGTCCAGGTGGCAGAGTATCTGTCATTACGTTCCATTCGTTAGAGGATCGCATCTGCAAGCAATTATTTGCGAGTTATCTTGAAAAATGCACTTGTCCGCCGGATTTCCCAAAATGTGTATGCGGTGGCACAGGACAGCTTCGGTTAGTGAACCGCAAGCCGATTGTTCCGAGCGAGCAGGAGTTAGAAGTTAATCCACGCTCTCGTTCGGCCAAGCTGCGTGTCGCAGAAAAATTGTAGGTTAGAGGGGGTTCTTTCATTGGCTTATATTAATGGCAATTTGGCAATGCAGCCAAAGCGCAAGCCGGATCAACGGCCAGTCATCCGTGAGACGAAACGGATCGTTGTAAAGCGCAAGCCGATTCCGGTAAAGGAAAAGCTTCTTTACATGTTCACCGTTGTTTTTTGTGTGATCGTGCTTGGTGTAATTGTGAACCAGTATGCCAAAAATTACGATATGCGCGTGCAAATCAAGCAAATGAACAACCAGTACGCAGCTATGAATATTGATATGAAAGAATTACAGAAGCAAGTAGAAATGCTAGGCGATCCGGAGCGCATTCGCAAGATGGCCGAAACGCAAGGTATGGCCAGCACTGAGCAGCCTGACATCATGGTAAAAACGCAGCAAGCTAAGACCGAATAGGTGACGACCATGATAAAACGAATTAAGCTTCGTACGTTGTTGTTTGGAGGGATAATGACCCTCCTTTTTGTTGTTTTAATCGGCAGAATCTATTGGGTACAAGTAGTCAAAGGTGACTTTTGGTATGATGAGGCCAAGACGAGGTGGGCAGCGGAAGAGAAACTCGTAGCGAAGAGGGGCTCGATTACTGACAGAGACGGCAACATGTTCGCTATGGATTCCATTGCTTATGATGTATCGGTTAATCCGGCTATGATTCATTCCTTGAATATTGCAGATGAAGTAGCGGAAGGATTGCATAAGATACTCGGAAAGTCAGAAGCTGATCTGCTTAAGATCGTGACTGCACAAAAGGATAATGGCGATTACTATCAGCAGCGGGAGATTCACGAGGAAGGCTGGAAGATTGATAAGGCGCTAGCCGATAAAATCGTTGAGTTCGAAGACGGGTTGAAGAAAAAATACGATAAGAAAGACATTGGCATCATCATAAGCAATGATCAGAAGCGTTATTATCCTCGTAATGCAAAGGCTTCCCAATTACTTGGTTATGTGACAAAGGAAGGCGAAGCTAAGACCGGTATTGAAGCCTTCTTCGATGATAAATTGAGAGGCATTGACGGAGAGCTTAAGTATGAGAAGGACGGCAAGCGGGTGCAGCTTGCGAAAGGCGATGTAGAATACCAGCCGGCTAAGGATGGACAAGACATTGCGTTGACTATTGACATGGATATTCAGGATTATGTCGAGAAAGCACTTCAAGACATTGATGATAAGTACCATCCGAAGAGCATTACAGCAATCGCGGCCGATCCGAATACGATGGAAATCCTGGCGATGGCCAATTATCCGACATTTGATCCGAATACTTATTGGGACAGCAATTATGAGAATGCTTATAATCATGCGATCAAATCTCTCTATGAGCCGGGATCTACTTTCAAGATTGTGACGCTTGCCGCTGCGGTGCAGGAAGGCATCTTTAATCCAAATGCGACGTATCATTCTGGTTCGATTGCCGTTCCGGGAACACCGGTACGGGATATCAACAAAGTTGGCTGGGGTACCATTACTTATCTGGAAGGCCTGAAGCGTTCTAGTAACGTTGCTTTCGTAAAGCTAGGCTGGGAACAGCTGGGCGGCGAAAAGCTGCTGGATTATATTAATCGGTTTGGTTTTGGCAAAAAGACCGGGATCGAGCTCGGCGGAGAATCTGCAGGTGCAATCAATGTTAATTTATCTATTCCGTCTGATATTGCCCGCGCATCATTTGGTCAAGGTAAAGTACAGGTAACGGCGCTTCAGCAGGTTGCGGCTGTAGCTGCAGTGGCAAACGGCGGTAAGCTGATGGAGCCGCATATTGTCAAGCAGATCTATGATCCGAATACCCAAACTACGGTGAAGACCGAGCCAAAGGTAATTAATAACAATGTTATTTCGAAGGAAACCTCGAAGAAGGTTGGCGAATATCTCGAGCAGGTTGTATCGGACCAAGAAATTGGTACGGGGCGCAATGCCTACATCGAAGGTTACCGGGTAGCAGGTAAGACAGGTACGGCGCAAAAGGTAATCAACGGCAAATATTCTTCAGACAAATTCGTTGTATCTTTTATCGGATACGCACCTGTTGAGAATCCGAAGATTGTCCTTTATATCGTAGTTGACGAACCAAACGATTCTACAGTTGGTGGTGGTGCAGTAGCAGCGCCAGCCTTCAAGGACATTGTGTATAAAAGCTTGAAGCATATGGGTATCGCACCTGAGATTCAAGGTGCTGATGACGAGAAGAAAGAAGTAACTGTTACTGTGCCAGCGCTCTCCAAACTGACCGTATCTGCTGCGAAGTCCCAGTTGAAGTCACGTAGTCTTAATGTCGAGGTAGTTGGCAACGGCAAAACGGTCATCCAGCAAGTACCTGCATCAGGAGCTTCTGTTCATCCTGCCCAGAAGGTTTATTTGATAACTGAGCAGCGGGACAAGCTCAAGATACCGGATATGACGGGCATCTCCTTGCGGGATGCGCTGGAAATTGCTTCTGTTCTTGATATTCGTGTAACTGCGGAAGGCGCAGGATATGTCGTGAGTCAAAAGCAGGTAACGAAAAATGGCGAACGGCTGCTTCAGCTTACTTTGTCTCCTGAATTACAACAGGAATCAGGACAAGATGAAGCTGCTGATGCAGATGCATCCAAGGCAGATACAACAAATACGCAATAATCAATAAACAGCTTGTTCTATCACCCCCTTGTCCCTCATAAGTTGGGAATGAGCGTCAGCGTACGCTCTGCCGAAGGATGAGGCGGAGGGGGACAAAGGATATGAAGGTATCAAATGTAACATTGCGTCGCCGGCTGTTTATTGTGTTAATGATTTGTGTAATTGCTTTTGCAGGTTTGATCTTTCGGCTTGCCTATGTTCAGTTATGGCAGGGGGAGAAGCTGTCTGCCAAGGCAGAAGATTCCTGGCGGCGCGAAATTACTTATAAGGCGAAAAGGGGCGAGATTTGGGACCGCAACGGGGTGAAGCTCGCCTTTGACGTGAGCACGCCATCCGTACTTGCTATACCTGTCCAAATTCCGGACAAGGCAGCGACTGCGGCCAAGCTGGCCCCTTATTTGGACATGACAGAGGAATCGCTTGTTAAGCTGTTATCGAAGAAGGAACGAATTGTGGAGCTGAAGCCGGGCGGCCGGAAAATGTCGCTGAATGAAGCACAGGAAGTAAGGGACCTGCATCTGAGCGGCATTGTTATTGCCGAAGATAACAGCCGGTACTACCCTTACGGCAGCCTTGCTGCACATTTGCTTGGTTTTACGGGTATTGATGGAGGCCTTACAGGTGTAGAATCCAAATATAATGATAAGCTGACAGGAATCAACGGCAATGTATCGTATTTGTCTGATGCAGCGGGCAAGACGATGCCTAACTCATCGGACACCTATAAGGCGCCACAGCAAGGCTTGACGATGGAATTAACCATCGATAAGCAGATTCAAGCCGTTATGGAACGTGAACTCGATCAGGCTATGACCGCACTTCAAGCCGATAATATAATCGCGATTGCGATGAATCCGAACAACGGTGAAATATTAGGCATGGCCAGCAGGCCAACCTATGAACCGGCCAACTATAGAGAGTTTCCGACCGAGGTATACAACCGTAACCTTCCTATTTGGATGACTTACGAGCCGGGTTCTACCTTTAAGATCATAACGCTTGCAGCAGCCATTGAAGAGAAAAAGGTTGATTTGAAGAATGAGTACTTCTTCGATCCGGGAGCCGTAGAGATTGGCGGAGCAAGGCTTCGCTGCTGGAAGAAAGGCGGCCATGGCAGCCAAACGTTCCTGGAAGTTGTTCAAAATTCCTGCAACCCGGGATTTGTAAACCTTGGCAATCGGCTTGGCAAAGAGAAGCTTTTCGATTATATTAAAAACTTCGGATTCGGTTCGAAGACAGGTATTGATATTCCAGGCGAAGCGAACGGGATCTTGTTCAAGCTGGATAAGGTAGGTCCTGTCGAGCTGGCTACAACTGCCTTTGGGCAAGGGGTATCGGTGACGCCAATTCAACAGATCGCTGCCGTTTCTGCCGCTGTAAATGGCGGTACCTTGTATAAACCGCATGTGACCAAAGCGTGGATTAATCCATTAACCGGGGAAACCGTGCAACAAGTGGAGCCGGAAGAGGTACGCAAGGTTATATCGGAAGATACGTCGAGGCAAGTGCGTGAAGCACTTGAAAGTGTCGTAGCTCAAGGGACGGGGAAAAATGCTTTCATTGACGGCTACCGAGTTGGAGGAAAAACAGGTACAGCACAAAAAGTAATTAACGGTCGTTACTCTCCTAATGAACATATCGTATCCTTTATCGGATTCGCACCAGCAGATAAACCAGAGATCGTCATCTATGTAGCGGTTGATAATCCGCAGGGCATTCAATTCGGTGGCGTTGTTGCAGCACCAATCGTTCATAATATTATGGAAGATGCTCTTACCATTTTGCAGGTGCCCCCGCGTGAAAAGCAGATTGACAGAACTTATAAGTATGGTGAAACTCCGATTGTGACGGTGCCGAATATGATCGGCCAGTCAGTGTCAGACATCTATGAAGATATGAACATGAACTTTAATCTTTCTTCAGCAGGCTCAGGCAATACCGTCATTCGTCAGGCACCGGCCGCTGGTACAAGAGTGGATAAAGGTTCTACAATCCGAATATATTTGGGTGATGAGAATGATATATCCGATACCCATTGACCTACAATAGTCAAAGGGGGATGATATAACTCATGCTCCTTGACTTACAATAGTCAATGAGGATGATATAATGCATCCTCATTGACTATAATGAGAGATAACGACCTACATATGGGAGGAAAACAACATGCGATTAAGCGATTTGGCCAAACGGCTTATTACAGCGAAGCTGCTAAGCTCCGGCGATATAGAGGTGACTGGTATTGAGACGGATTCCCGCAAGGTAGAACCCGGCCAGCTATTCATTTGTTTGCCAGGGCATACCGTTGACGGGCATGCGTACGCTCCTCAGGCAGCAGCCAAAGGCGCAGTCGCCTTCGTCGTCGAACGTGAGCTGGAGCTTGATGCTCCACAGCTCCTCGTAAAAGATTGCAGGCTGGCAATGGCTGTGCTTGCCGATCATTACTATGGACATCCAAGCGTTGCTTTGAACTTGATCGGAGTTACGGGAACAAACGGCAAGACAACAACGACTTATTTAATCGAGCAAATTTTGAATGACAATGGCCGCAGTTCCGGTGTGATTGGGACGGTTGAGATGCGTTATGCGGGCAAATCGTTCCCGATGTCCGGGACAACGCCTGAGGCGCTGCAGCTTCAGCAATACTTGGCTGCTATGCGTGAGGAAGGAACAGCATATTGTGCGATGGAAGTATCTTCGCATGCACTTGAGCAAGGCCGTGTGAAGGGCTGCCGTTTCCGTACGGCCATCTTTACAAACCTGACGCAGGATCACCTGGATTATCACGGCACGATGGAGAAATACGCTGCGGCGAAGGGCTTATTCTTCTCCCGTCTTGGCAATGAGTTCCCGGCACAACAGGGTGACTGTTCCTACGCGGTATTAAACGTCGATGATGAAGTGTCGGATCAGTTCGCCAAGCTGACGGCAGCGGAAGTTATTACTTACGGGATTGACCGGGAAGCTGATGTACGTGCGTCCAATATCCGAATTTCCGCACAAGGGACGACTTTCCATTTAACAACGTTCCGCGGGGAAACAGATATTGCGCTTCAGATGGTCGGCAAGTTTAATGTCTACAATGCATTGGCAGCCATTACGGCAGCTTTGATTGAGGATATTACGCTTGAACAGATTAAAGCCAGTCTCGAAGCCGTTCCAGGCGTGCCTGGCCGAGTCGAATCGGTGCAGGCAGGTCAGGATTTTGCTGTTGTTGTTGACTATGCACATACACCAGATGGACTTGAGAACGTGTTGCGAGCTGTGAAGGAACTTGCACCGCCGCGTATTATTTGTGTGTTTGGCTGCGGCGGAGACCGTGACCGAACGAAACGTCCAATCATGGGCTCCATTGCAGCTCGTTATGCAGACTATGTGTTTGTCACATCGGATAATCCAAGAACGGAAGACCCTGATCTGATCCTGAAGGATATTGAAGCAGGACTAGAGGCCGATGGCGTATCGCCGGAACACTACGAACTGCTGGTCGATCGCCGCGCTGCGATTGAAAAAGCGGTTGAAATGGCAAGCTCCGGCGATGTAGTATTGATTGCGGGGAAAGGTCATGAAACGTATCAAATTATCGGAAGCGTAACGCATCCATTTGATGACCGATTAGTGGCGAAAGAAGCGATAAGGGGATTGTTACATTGATAAATCGTACATTGGAGCAGGTCGCCGACATGTGCGGCGCTAGAGCCTATAAAGGTGAGCCGATCCGTATTGCTGGTGTCAGCACTGATACACGTAGTATTAAGGATGGCCAGCTGTTCGTTCCGCTCGTTGGGGAGAACTTTGATGGCCACCATTATGTGCTGCAGGCACTGCAGCAAGGTGCTGCCGCTGCTTTATGGGAGATGAAGCGGGAAGTGCCGTCGGAGCTGGCGGATGCACCACTGCTGTTCGTAAGAGATACGTTAAAGGCATTGCAGCAGCTTGCTACTTCCTACCGTGAAGAACTGTATGTTCGTGTCATCGGTATTACGGGAAGCAATGGCAAGACAACAACAAAGGATATGGTTGCTGCTGTACTTGGCACCTCCTATAAAGTTCATAAAACAGCAGGTAACCTAAATAATCATATCGGTCTGCCGCTTACGGTTCTTGAGCTTGATGAAGAAACGGATGCGGCTGTACTCGAAATGGGAATGAGCGGCTTTGGTGAGATTGAGCTGCTTACGAATATTGCACGTCCAGATGTAGCGGTCATTACGAATATTGGTGATGCGCATTTGCTGCAATTAGGTTCAAGGGAAGGCATTGCTAAGGCGAAGCTCGAAATTGCACAGGGTCTCCATTCGGGAGGCATTCTGCTGTATAACGGTGATGAGCCATTGCTTGAAGCTGAGCTTAAGACGATGAGCCTGCCGGAAGGCATACAGCTCCAGACGTTTGGTTTAGGCGAGCAAAATGACTGGTCGGCAGCAGAGATTGGGATAGGTGCTGTTTCCTCTACCTTTACGGTTAAACGCAAAGGGCAGGAGAATGCATCAGCACCCTATACCATTCCTGTGCCTGGCCAGCATAATGTAAGCAATGCTCTTGCTGCCATCGCAATCGGACGCCGTTTCGGCATTTCGGAAGACAATATCCGCAATGGCTTAGTTGGGCTTGAGCTGACAGGGATGCGTATCCAGCCAGTGAAAGCAAGTAATGGAGCCATGATTCTAAATGATGCTTATAACGCTAATCCAACAGCTGTTCGGGCTGCCATCGATTTGGTTGCGCAGTTATCCGGTTTCCGCCGGAAGTGGATTGTGCTTGGTGATATGCTGGAGCTTGGTCCGGATGAAGAGTCACTTCATTTCGAGACAGGCGCTTACATTACACCGGACAAGGCTGATGCCGTTGTAACGTTTGGCAGCTTATCTCTGCATACGTCGGAAGGGGCTTTGTCCCAATTCCCTGCAGAAGCAAAGAATACGAGAATTGTACATTTTGACGATAAAGAAAAGCTTGGAGAATGGTTAAAAGAGCAAGTGGAGCCAAATGATATCGTACTGGTCAAAGGCTCCCGCGGTATGCGAATGGAACAGATTGTCCAAACTTTGGAAGCGAGGTGAGATAATGGACACGATGGTCATCTTATTTTCTTTAGGCGCATCATTCTTAATAGCAGTTCTGCTTGGACCATTGTTCATTCCGCTTCTCCGGCGCATGAAGTTTGGACAGCAAATCCGGACTGACGGTCCACAAAGCCACTTGAAGAAGAGCGGCACCCCTACAATGGGCGGCATCATCATTATGCTTGCACTACTTATTTCTTTCTTGAAATTTTCCGATAAGACAGCTGATTTCTGGGTGCTGCTAACTGCATCTGTAGGGTTTGGTCTTGTTGGTTTCCTGGATGATTATATCAAAATCGTATTTAAACGTTCGCTTGGTCTGACGGCACGTCAGAAGTTGTTCGGTCAGCTGTTGTTCTCCATCATCGTATGCGCAGAGCTGTATAATATGAATCACAGCACGCTGATTACAATACCGGGAACATCATGGGACTTTGATCTTGGGTGGTTCTACTATCCTTTTGTTGTCATCATCTTATTTGGTTCCAGTAATGCAGTAAACTTCACAGACGGCCTGGACGGTCTTTTGTCGGGCACAAGTGCTATCGCTTTTGGCGCATTTACGATTCTAGCTCTGCAAGTATCTGAGCATGAATCGGCTATTTTCTCCGCAGCGATGGTAGGGGCAGTATTAGGATTCCTAATCTTTAATGCTCATCCGGCCAAGGTGTTTATGGGTGACACCGGATCCCTTGGAATTGGCGGGGGCATTGCTGCAGTCGCCATCTTGACGAAGATGGAAATTTTGCTTGTTATTGTTGGCGGCGTGTTCGTTCTGGAGATGCTTTCTGTTATTTTGCAGGTAGGATCATTTAAACTGCGAGGCAAAAGGATCTTTAAAATGAGCCCAATTCATCATCATTTCGAATTAAGCGGCTGGTCCGAATGGCGTGTCGTTACAACGTTCTGGTCGGTTGGTCTTGTGTTAGCGGTAATTGGACTTCTTCTTGGTCTTTAAGGTTTCATTATTACTTTGGCCTCCCTGCAGCCGGTCTCCTATGTGAGACTGGTAAAAGGGTAGCCAAAGTTACACATAACGAACGAGAATTAGCGGCTTACACCGCTTTTCATACAAAGGAGTTGTACTTATGAACCATCCGGCGACATATCGGGATCGCCGCGTCGTTGTATTAGGTCTTGCGAGAAGCGGCGTGAGCGTAGCAAAAGTGTTCCATGCTCTGGGAGCGGAAGTTATCGTAAATGATAAAAAAGAACGTGAACTATGCCCCGAAGCGGATGAATTGACTGCTTTGGGCATTTCTGTGCTATGCGGTTATCATCCGGACGATCTCGTCACTAGTGAGACAGCATTGCTGGTCAAGAATCCAGGTATCCCTTATACGGCAAGTCCTGTGCAGCAAGCAGAAGCGCATGGCGTGGAGATTGTAACAGAAGTTGAGGTTGCTTATTGGTTGTCAGCAGCGCCAATTATCGGAATTACAGGATCGAATGGCAAAACAACGACGACAACATGGATCGGCCAGCTGCTTGGAGAAGCGGGCTTGAAGCCAATCGTGGCAGGTAATATTGGGATACCATTGTGTGAAGCGGCAACTGAAGCGAAGGAAGACAACTGGATTGTTGCTGAGCTCAGCAGCTTCCAATTAAAAGGGACATCTTCATTCCGTCCGCGTATTGCTTTGCTTCTTAATATTGCGGAGACGCATCTGGACTATCATGGCGGCATGGAGGACTATGTTGCTTCAAAAGTGAAGCTGTTTGCTAATCAAACTGCCGACGATATCGCAGTTCTGAACTGGGATGATGCAACCTGCAGAGCATTAGTGGATCAGGTGACGGCAAAGGTGCTGCCTTTTTCCCTTTATGCACGATTGGACAACGGTGTTTGCATAGAACCGCCGTTTGAGGCAGGGAATGACGCAGAAGTAGCTCGAGTAATCGTATGGCGCAAAGAAGACGGATCTGAGAAGGTCATTCTGCCAGTTGCTGAACTTGGTATTCCAGGGCGCCACAACGCGGGTAATGCGCTTGCGGCTATTGCAGCCTGCATAGCTGCTGGAGTTGAACCTGACGTGATCGTGCCCGCACTGAAGCAGTTCAATGGAGTTGAGCATCGACTTGAGTATGCGGGTGAAGTGAAAGGCGTTAAATACTACAACGACTCCAAGGCGACTAATCCTACAGCTACGATAATGTCTGTTGGCTCCATGAGCGCGCCAATTATACTCCTTGCGGGTGGTCTTGACCGTGGCTCCGATTATATGGAGCTTCTTCCGGTATTCCGCGACCGTCTCAAAGGACTGGTGGTTCTTGGCGAGTCGAGAGGCAAGCTGGCGAAGGTGGCCGAGCTTGCAGGTTTAACGAATCTGCGAATGGTCGAACCTGAGGAGGACGCCGAGTCTACTTTGCGGAAGGCCGTACAAGAAGCTGCTAGCCTGGCAGAGCCTGGAGATGTTGTTTTATTGTCGCCAGCTTGTGCTAGCTGGGATATGTTTAAATCCTTTGAGCAGCGCGGACGCATTTTTAAAGAATCGGCGCATACCTTGTAAGTAGGGGGCTTGTCCCTACTTTACGCAAATCAAGAGGTGTGTTTGCTATGGCCAAAGCCAGGTCCGCCCCGGATGTATGGATGATCGTTTCTATTGCGCTTATCCTGACAATTGGATTAGTAATGGTATACAGTGCGAGTGCTGTGCTCGCTTTCCATGAATTTGGTGATAAATTCTATTATGTGAAGCGCCAATTTATATTTGCCGTTCTTGGCGTTGGTGCGTTACTATTTACGATGAACGCGAACTATCTGATATGGAAAAACTGGGCAAAGGTTGCACTTCTGATCTGCTTCGTCCTGCTTGTTATCGTACTTATTCCAGGAATAGGCGTTGTTCGCGGCGGAGCTCGAAGCTGGCTAGGCATCAGTTCATTTGGTATTCAGCCTTCAGAATTTATGAAGCTGGCTATGATTCTGTTTCTTGCCAAATGGTTGTCAGAGAAACAACAGACAATTACGCTCTTTACGAAAGGTCTTCTGCCTCCGTTAGGGCTAGTTGGACTAGCCTTTGGACTTATCATGCTCCAGCCGGATCTTGGATCCGGTGCGGTTATGGTCGGAGCTTCTCTTATCCTTATATTTGCTGCCGGTGCGAGAATCAGTCATTTGTCTTTACTTGCTTCCAGCGGGCTAGTGGGACTCATAGGACTGGTTATAGCCGAACCATATAGGATGAAGCGTATTACAGGCTTCCTGGATCCATGGGCGGATCCGCTCGGTACAGGCTATCAAATTATACAGTCCCTTTATGCGATTGGGCCAGGCGGTCTTGTAGGGCTTGGACTCGGGATGAGCCGTCAGAAATTCAGCTATCTGCCAGAACCGCAGACGGACTTCATCTTCTCTATTGTCTCTGAGGAGCTTGGCTTTATCGGAGGGGCAGCACTTATTCTCTTATTTATGATATTAGTCTGGCGGGGGATTCGGACTGCGATTTCTGCTCCGGATACATTCGGCAGCCTGCTCGCAGTAGGGATTACCGGCATTATAGGTGTGCAGGTTCTGATTAATATCGGAGTGGTTATTGGCGCGATGCCGGTAACGGGTATAACATTGCCGCTCATCAGTTATGGAGGCTCCTCGCTCACCTTATTACTTACGGCACTTGGCATTTTGCTCAATATATCCCGATATTCGAGATAAAGGGATGAAATATTGGTGTAAATGGCCGGCATGGCGCCGCCTTTCGAGGCGGCGTATGACGTCCATTTTTGTGTTTTGAGGGTAGAATAGGCGATTGTCACATTCGGAATGGAGAGGGCATAAGATACTCTATAAATCGTGACCGTCGCCCGGTTCGGGCCGTAAGTTACAAACGCCGCGAGCAGTTAAGTCAGCACTGAACTCGCAGCGGATCTGCCTGACTCTCTCAACAAGAAGCTAAAGGAGGCTTGACAACATGGAAAATTATATTGCGGAATTGGAACAAGCAGGGCTAGGCCAGATATTATTTAATGAGCCGCTTGCAAAACATACAACTTGGAAAATCGGCGGACCTGCAGATGTTCTGTTTATCCCACACGGCAAAGATCAGCTCGTGTCGGCCATCCGCCTTCTTCATAAGCATGGTGTACCGTGGACGAATTTAGGCCGCGGCTCCAATATGCTGGTGAGTGATAAAGGAATCCGCGGTGTTGTGATTAAGACCCGTGACGGACTGGATTATGTGCGTTTTGAAGGAATGCTCGTGCATGCTGGCGCATCATTCTCGTTTGTGAAATTATCGAGAATGTCGGGCAGGGAAGGTCTGACTGGACTGGAATTCGCGGGGGGAATTCCAGGAAATGTCGGCGGAGCTGTCTACATGAACGCAGGCGCACATGGATCCGATGTGTCACGTATTTTTAGATCAGCTGAGATTGTGCTGGAGACAGGTGAATTGGTTCGATTCGACCGAGAGGCAATGCAATTCTCTTACCGCCACTCTATTCTTCATGAAGTAAGAGGCGTTGTCATTGAAGCAACGTTTGAGCTTGCGGAAGGCGACCGTAGTGAAATTCTGGCAACACAGGCGTCCTATCAGGAACGGCGGTTACGCACGCAGCCGTTGCAGCTTGCATGCGCAGGAAGCGTGTTCCGCAATCCGCCGAATGATTTTGCTGCTAGGCTCATTCAAGAGGCCGGTTTAAAGGGAGTTCGATTCGGGGGAGCGGAAGTTTCCGAGCTCCATGCCAATTTCATAGTAAACACTGGGCAAGCGACAGCTGAAGATGTTCTCACCCTCATGACTCACATTCAAGGTACAATAGCAGACCGTTACGGAGTTAAGCTAGTACCGGAAGTATTGGTGGTGGGTGAGCGGTAATTCGGAGGTGATACATTGGACAAATTGGTGATTGAAGGCGGGAAACCTCTCTCAGGATCCATTGTTATCCAAGGAGCGAAAAATGCCGCTTTGCCGATATTGGCAGCCTGTATGTTGGCGGAAGGCACTTCTACAATTAAACATGTGCCTAGACTGCTGGATATCGATGTGATGCTTAACATTTTGCGCGAATTAGGATGCCGCGCTGAGCACGTGGGAGATACGGTTGTTCTGAACACAGAAACCGCACATACTTCCCATGTACCGGAATCGTTAATGGGACAGATGCGCTCATCTATCTTTTTGATGGGGCCATTATTAGCTAGATTTGGAGAGACGCAGGTTTATCAGCCTGGCGGCTGCGCAATCGGCGAGAGAAAGATCGATCTTCATTTGGAAGGACTTCAAGCGCTTGGCGCAGAGATTGAGGAAATTGGCAACCGGATTATTTGCCGGGCAGAAAAACTGCATGGTGCAGATATCCATTTGGCTTTTCCAAGCGTAGGTGCTACGGAGAACATTATGATGGCAGCCGTGCTTGCCGAAGGGCGCACGACAATAAGTAATGCGGCGCGGGAGCCGGAAATTCAAGATTTACAAAGGTTTCTGAACGAGATGGGCGCTAAGATCATGGGTGCCGGAACGGATACGATCACAATTGAAGGGGTACAGTCGCTTACACCTTGCACATACACAGTAATTCCGGATCGCATCGTTACTGGTACTATCATGGTTGCTGCTGCTGCAACACGCGGGCAGGTTACCTTATTGAATACGAATCCCGCACATTTATCTTCGCTCATTCACGTGCTCCGCAGAGCAGGTGTTCAAATTGTAGTTGACGGTGATATAATCAAAGTGGGCTGTCCTGGGCGGCCAAGAGCAGTAGAAAGAGTCGTTACGGCTCCTTATCCTGCCTTCCCAACCGATCTTCAGTCGCAGGTGATGGTGCTGCTTGCGCTGGCAGATGGAGTGAGCATTTTGAAGGAAACGATCTTCGAGGGTCGCCTCAAGCATGTGGATGAATTGTCACGCATGGGTGCCGATATCAGGGTTGACATGAACTCGGCATTTATTAGAGGAGTGCCGCGTCTATACGGTGCAACGGTAGAAGCAACCGACCTTCGGGCGGGAGCAGCGCTTGTTATCGCCGGATTGGCAGCACAAGGCAAAACGATCGTCGAACAAATCCATCATATTGACCGCGGCTATGATTGCATTGAAACGATGTTAAGCAGAATCGGCGCGCGCATTTCGCGTTACTCTCCTGTTCCCAAGAGTTAATCGACGGATGACCGAATCGCAGCTGGATAGAAACGACCGGCCCTGCCAAGAAGGAGGACCGGATGTTTTTTTAGAAGGAAGGGACAAGTTATGAGCGAGCTCATGCCTGTATTGAAAGAGCCGGAGAAGAAGAGAAAGGGCAGCCGTAAACTGCTGGCCGTTCTTTTCCTACTGTTTGCGATTCTCTTATCTGTATTATTTTTCAATTCATCAATCAGCAAGATTACGACGATAACAATAGAGGGCGCACAATACACCTCGAAGACGGACATACAATCAGCAGCCGGCATAAATGCTGGTGACGCCTATTTCGGCGTTTCAGAGAGCAAAGTCGTGAATCAGATCAAGAAAATGAAGCCGATTCAGGAAGCAAGTGTTACGAAGTCTTTCCCTGGCGATGTGAAAATTACGGTCAAAGAATTCCCAATTGTGGCATTTGAATTGTCTACGAGCGGCGAAATGTCCGCCATTATGTCGAACGGAACCAATGTTTCGGCATTAAGCGACGAATTTCTTATGGACAAGCCGGTGCTCTCTGGTTGGAAGGCTGACGATCCCAATCGGGGGGAGCTGACCAAGCAGCTCGGCCAAATCTCGGAGAAGCAGCTTTCTGATTTGTCAGAGATTATTCCGGACCCATCCAAGGCGTATCCAGACCGAATCAAGATTTACACTCGAACCAAATTTGAAGTTATCACTGCTGTTTCTTTGCTGGCAGATAAGATCGATGCATTGAATGCGGTTATCGAGACGCAGGAGCCTGGGAAAATTACGATGCTGCTCGCAGACACCTATGTTCCTTTTAATAGTAGTGACTCAGAAAATATGGAATCTGATCAAAAAGAGACTACTCAATAGATAGAAAGAATGGTAGAATTTTATACACAGATTTAATATATTTTCAAGCGAGAATCCAGCATTCATAACATAAGGCTTAATACGTAACATGAGGGAAATGAAAATTTTGTTGAAAAAAGAGGGAATATATCAAAGGCGTTGAATAAGTAGAAGGACGAATGTTTATAACCCTATTCTTGTCTTTATTATTCGTTGAAACGGGAGGTGCCGCGGGTTGAGCAGTAACGACATCATCGTCAGTTTGGACATCGGTACATCCAAAGTTCGTGCTATTATTGGGGAAGTGAGTAACGGAACCATTAATATTATTGGAGTTGGATCTGCCGACTCGGAGGGTATTCGCAAGGGAGCTATTGTAGATATTGACCAGACCGTGCAGTCGATTCGCAGCGCAGTGGAGCATGCGGAAAGAATGGTTGGCATTCAAATATCAGACGTCTATGTTGGGATTCAAGGGAATCACATTGCACTACAGACGAATCGTGGCGTTGTTGCAGTATCCAATGAGGATCGTGAAATAGGTGAGGAAGATATCGAAAGAGTTACTCATGCGGCCAAAGTGGTCGCACTTCCTCCAGAACGTGAAATTATTAATCTTGTACCAAAGCAATTTTTAGTTGATGGCTTGGAAGGCATCTCTGACCCACGAGGGATGATTGGCGTACGGCTCGAAGTTGAGGCGACAATTGTAACGGGGACAAAGACGGCTATACATAATTTAATGCGCTGCGTAGAGAAAGCCGGTCTTCGGATATCAGGTGTTATTCTGATGTCACTTGCTTCAGGCGTTATGTCTCTTACAAAAGATGAAAAAACGATGGGAACCGTGCTAACCGATATCGGAGCTGGCTCAACGACGATAACCGTCTACGAGCATGGCAGCCTTGCTGCTATTTCAACTTTGCCTATCGGCGGTGAATATGTAACTAATGATATTGCTTATGGTCTCCGGACACAGTCGGAACAAGCAGAGAAGATTAAATTAAAGTACGGTTGTGCTTTTGTTAATGATGCAGCTGATGATGTGAAGTTTAAAGTAACTCGCATGGGAAGCAATGTAGAGAAGGAATTCTCTCAGGTCGATCTGGCCAGCATTATTGAGCCGCGTATGCAGGAGATTTTCCAGCTTGTTCGTCAAGAAGTACGCAGACTAGGTTACGGCGACAAAGTGAATGGATACGTATTAACCGGAGGTTCTGTTACCATGCCGGGTACATTGGCTCTTGCACAAGTGGAGCTGGAATCATCCGTTCGCGTCGCATCGCCGGATTATATCGGTGTGAGAGATCCTGCGTATAGCAGCGGAGTAGGAATGATCCAATACGTGTCGAAATATATGGGAGTACGTGGAGCATCAGCAAGTACAGGGAAGAAAACGGCAAGCCGCAAGTCGGGTACCACCGCTTCATCCAAACCCGGTATGTTCGAACGGTTGAAAAATATGTTTAGCGAATTTATTTGATCGGGGGAAAATGTAAGATGTTGGAATTCGATTTGGATCTAGAGCAACTCGCTCAAATAAAAGTAATTGGTGTTGGCGGCGGCGGCAGCAACGCAGTTAATCGTATGATCGAGAACGGCGTTAAAGGCGTCGATTTTATTACTGTAAATACAGATGCGCAAGCTTTGCATTTGGCAAAGTCCGAGCACAAGCTGCAAATCGGCGATAAGCTGACACGTGGTCTTGGCGCAGGTGCGAATCCGGAAGTAGGCAAGAAAGCAGCTGAAGAGTCGAGAGAGCTTGTCATGAACCAATTGAAAGGTTCGGACATGGTATTCGTAACAGCCGGCATGGGCGGCGGTACGGGTACTGGTGCAGCACCAGTAATCGCTGAGATTGCTCGCGAATGCGGGGCACTTACAGTAGGTGTTGTAACTCGTCCGTTCACTTTCGAGGGACGTAAACGTTCTGCACAAGCGGAGCTGGGTATCGAAGCGTTGAAGGAAAAAGTAGATACACTGATCGTGATCCCGAATGACCGTTTGCTAGAGATCGTTGATAAGAAGACTCCAATGCTGGAAGCATTCCGTGAGGCGGACAACGTACTTCGCCAAGCGGTACAAGGTATCTCCGACTTGATCGCCGTTCCTGGTCTGATCAACCTCGACTTTGCAGACGTGAAGACCATTATGACAGAGCGCGGATCCGCGCTTATGGGTATTGGTATTGCGACTGGTGAGAACCGTGCTGCTGAAGCAGCAAAGAAAGCCATCATGAGCCCGCTGCTTGAGACGTCCATTGACGGCGCACGCGGCGTTATCATGAACATTACAGGCGGCAGCAACCTGTCGCTGTATGAAGTTAACGAAGCGGCTGAGATCGTCATCTCTGCTTCCGATCCGGAAGTAAACATGATCTTTGGTGCAATCATCGACGAAGATCTGAAGGATGAGATCAAAGTTACAGTAATTGCAACAGGATTTGAGCATAAGCCATCTGCTGCAGTACGCCGTGCACCTCAGCCTCAAGCTGAACCAGAAGCACGCACGATTTCGCCATCAACTTCGGCGGCATCGTCGCAAGCTTCAGCAGTTAAGCCATTTGGCGCATCACCTTCGAGCGATCAGCTCGAAATCCCAGCGTTCCTACGCAATCGTCGTACTGACCGCTAATCTCTGAATCTTTCGCCTGACCGGCTCGCCGGTCAGGTTTTTTTTGTTTGCAAAGCCCTGTAAGGCCGAAAAACGCCCTACAGGTGGTCAAGCGAACCGAAGCAAGGTTAGGGTTAGCGTGTACGGCTGAAACCCGCCTTTCAGGTTGTGAAACTAGCCATCTAGCCGGCTGTAAGTCCGAAAACCGTTCTATAGATGGTCAAACGTGCCGAAAGCAAGGTTTGATGGTCCTGTAAGGCTGAAAGCAGCCTTTCAGGATACAAAACTAGCCATCTAGCCCGTTGTAAGTCCGATAATCGCCCTACAGGAGGTCAAACGTGCCCAAACCAAGGTTAGTGTATCCTGAAAGGCTAAAAGCAGCCTTACAGGATACAAAACTAGCCATCTAGCCCGCTTTAAGACCGAAAACCACCCTACAGATGGTCAAACGTGCCGAAAGCAAGGTTAGCTCTGCCAATCATTATTTATTTACAATAAAGCAACGAGCACGTTTAGTGCCTTCACCATGTTTGATTAGTCTATTGGATTTAATGAGATTATTAATCAGAGATTTTGTTTGATCTTTCCCAATTTGTAAGTGCTGACGAACATCTATCGGCCGTATCGGACGATCTATTTGCAGCGCGTAACGAATAATCTCCTTCTCCAGAATATCATCCGCACTCGGATCAGCATTCAAGGCACTCCCCAGTCTTGATCCAAAAAATTGCTGCAGCAATTGGATGCACATGCGAGGCTTATCCTTGACATCGTCGTAGGAGAAACGCAGAACATTCCATTCGTCGATCACTAGATGATTTTGCCTCACTAGATGATCGGAGAATTGCCATCTGCTTACACCAGCAGCGTGAGTGTTAAATCCATCTATCTCGCTTTCCGTCACGAAAGTCCACTATCTCAAACTCAGGATGAAGGTAGTCGAATTGTGAGAAGGCGGGGAACCATACTTTTTGCAGAAAAAGTTGTCCTTCGTGACTATGTCCTTCCAGTAGTCTTCTTTTATTTTCTCCGACTCGCCTCTTAAGATGATCATGAAACCAGCTTTCATAAACCTCTTCATACGACAAATCTAGTCACGCTCTTCGCAATTAGATACAAAAAAGCCACGCCTCCAGGAACAAAATAGTTCCTAAAAACGTGGCGTGTGCCTCACGACCATGCGATTCATATGGATAAAGATACCATATTGTAGAATAATCAACAACCCATCAGCCCTATAAACTCCCATTTTACCCTCGACAAAAAAAGCTATGTCATGCCGTCATGTTTAGACAGACTTTGAAATAGGATTTTTATATACTAGGTTCAATCGTTCTCTCCGGAGGGAGAGTAAACGTTTCTGTCGTTCGAACCCGCTGGAAGGTGAAGCTGTGGCTGTTTATGTCGATGTCATGTTTGTGCGGGAAATGCTTGTTGACGGCAGTATATTGCTCACGACTGCTTGGGTCCGCCATATCCGTGCACGTCCTTGGCGGGTGCTGACTGCAGCGAGCATTGGCGCTGGTTATGTCATTCTTATGCTTTTTCCACCACTATCAATTTTATTTACATTAGCCGTCAAAATACCGATTTCTCTCCTGATGCTATGGGTTGCGTTTGGATTTTCTTCCATACAAAACTTTTTCCGAAACATCGCTGCCTTTTATACGGTTAACTTTGTTGCCGCCGGAGCGATCATCGGGATTCATTACTTGCTAATGCAGGGCTCAGGCGAAGTATGGCGTACGATCACCTTTATAAATGGCGGTATGCAGGTTGAGCTGAAGATGGGATTTATTTATGTGCTCGCTGCATTTAGTATCGGCATTTACATATACCGCTCTGTTTATGTTCAGCGGCGCGAGAGGGAGCTGGTGAGAACACATTTGGCCGAGGTGAAAATTCAAATCGGCGACCGGCAGC
Source organism: Paenibacillus sp. J22R56 (assembly GCF_056269375.1). NCBI lineage: Bacteria > Bacillati > Bacillota > Bacilli > Caryophanales > Paenibacillaceae > Paenibacillus > Paenibacillus sp. J22R56. The sequence continues at coordinate 333,359 of NZ_JBWDNV010000007.1, read as the reverse complement.
ATACCTGCACCGGACTGATCGACACAGGCAATCAACTGTATGATCCGTTAACCCGGACACCAGTTATGGTTGTGGAAGCGAACATATGGCAAGACGATTTACCAGAATCATGGTTAAAGAGCATACGCGATGCACAGGTAGATAGACTGGTAGCAGGACTTGGCGAAGAAAACTTCGTCTGGCAGGATCGGCTGCGACTTGTACCCTACAGAGGGATCAATCGTGGTTCACAATTTATGCTGGCGCTCAAACCGGATTTTGTTCAGATTGAGCGGGAAGGGCAAGTGTACGTTTCACGGAAGGTGCTGGTCGGCATCGACGGCGGTAAACTTTCGTCAGACAGCGCTTACCAAGCGATAATCCATCCGTCACTCGTTCAGAACAGCCAATGATTGGATAAAGAAGATGAACGGATACATCAATTTGGGGAGGGATGGGCCAGATGCTCGTCAAGTGGAAATTAACCCTGCAGTTATATTATTATCGTGTTTTGTTTTTATTCGGATTAAAAAGCGAAGAAATCTATTATATTGGCGGCAGCGAAGCACTTCCTCCGCCCTTGACCCGTGAAGAAGAGGAATATTTACTCGATAAGCTTCCATCCGGCGATACGGCGATTCGTGCCATGCTGATCGAACGCAACCTGCGTCTGGTCGTTTATATTGCGCGAAAATTCGAGAATACAGGCATCCATATTGAAGATCTGGTATCTATCGGTGCAATTGGACTTATTAAAGCAGTTAACACCTTTGATCCTGAGAAAAAGATTAAGCTTGCGACTTATGCATCTCGTTGTATTGAGAATGAAATACTTATGTACCTCCGGAGGAATAGCAAGACGCGGACGGAAGTATCCTTTGATGAACCACTTAACATTGATTGGGATGGCAATGAGCTGCTGTTGTCTGATGTGCTTGGTACAGAAAATGATACCATTTACCGGAATATTGAAGAGCAGGTAGACCGAAAACTGCTCCATAAAGCACTCGATAAGCTGTCGGAGCGGGAGCGTATTATTATGGAACTGCGCTTTGGACTCGCCGATGGTGAAGAAAAAACACAGAAGGATGTTGCCGATCTTTTGGGCATTTCCCAGTCTTATATTTCACGTCTGGAAAAACGTATCATTAAGCGGCTGCGTAAGGAATTTAACAAAATGGTGTAATGTTATACCCAATTATGGGGCAACAGATACCCCTGTTTTGGAAGAATAAAATAGGGGTCCAGGGAGATAATGTACATTAATGTTTCTCCTTGGGAGGTAATCACGTTGACCCGAAATAAAGTCGAGATCTGTGGAGTGGATACTTCGAAACTGCCTGTCCTTACAAACGCCGAGATGCGGGAGCTGTTCACCGCATTACAAACCAAGAGCGAATGGGCAGCCAGAGAGAAATTAGTTAACGGCAATTTAAGACTGGTTCTTAGTGTTATTCAGCGGTTTAATAACAGGGGAGAGTTTGTAGACGACTTATTCCAGGTCGGCTGCATTGGACTTATGAAGGCGATCGATAATTTCGACCTTAGCCAGAACGTCAAATTTTCCACCTATGCCGTGCCGATGATTATCGGTGAAATTCGCCGTTACTTACGTGACAATAATCCGATCCGTGTATCGCGGAGCTTAAGGGATATTGCCTACAAAGCGCTTCAGGTGCGTGACAGCCTGACGAATCAAAACTCGCGTGAACCAACGATTTTTGAAATTTCAGAAGCGCTGAATGTACCAAAGGAAGATGTTGTATTCGCGCTGGACGCGATTCAAGATCCGGTCTCCTTGTTCGAGCCGATCTATCATGACGGCGGTGACCCGATTTATGTAATGGATCAAATAAGTGATGACAAGAACAAAGACGTATCCTGGATTGAAGAAATTGCACTTCGTGAAGCGATGCATAAATTAAACGATCGTGAAAAAATGATCTTGTCGATGCGTTTCTTCGAAGGAAAGACGCAAATGGAAGTTGCTGACGAAATCGGCATTTCACAAGCACAGGTATCCAGGCTGGAGAAATCAGCTATCCAACAAATGCAAAAACATGTTAAGACTTGAACGGTGCCACTTGGCACCGTTTTTTCATGTTCCAGTTCTTGTTCAGGCGAACAAGCTAACTTGTTTTTTTGTCCGAACAGGACATTTTGGGCGTTTTGTACATATAGATAAGAGAGGATGTTCATCCCGTTCAAGTGAAAGGTGATGTGCAAATGAAGATATCGGATTTTCAAACGAAGGATGTTATTAATATTGTGGACGGCAAAAAGCTAGGGCAAGTCAGCGATCTGGAGCTTGATCTGCGTCAAGGTCGTATCGATGCAATTGTTATTCCCCAGTACACAAGATTTCTAGGTGTGTTCGGAAGCGGCGGGACAGAGGTCGTTATCCCGTGGCGTAATATTGTTAAAATCGGGGCAGACGTCGTGCTTGTCCGAATGGATGAATCGAATAAGAAACTTGAGGACGAAGATTTGCACGCCCGCTCATAACAGGGTAAACTGCTTACAGAGGTGAGTGCCCGTATGGAATCGTTTAAATCTGTACTTTCGGCGAAGGGACCTTCGCTTTTTTTATTGCCAACATGGATGGAACAAAATGAATATTTGACGGCTGGTTTTACAAGCAGAAACGGTGGAGTAAGTGAAGAACCTTGGGCTTCTCTTAATGTAGGTCTGCATGTTGGTGATCAGGATGCAGACGTTGTACGTAACCGTCAGCTAATTGCCGAAGCGATAGATTGGCCATTTGAGGCTTGGACGTGCGGGGAACAGGTGCATGGCAGTGATGTATTCGCCGTTACGGAAGCGGAGCGGGGGATGGGCCGGCTGTCACGAGCTTCAGCCATTGCAGATACGGACGCACTTATTACGAACGTGCCAGGTGTGCTGCTTGCATCATTTTACGCGGACTGTGTTCCTTTGTATTTCTATGACCCGGAGCATCAAGCGGTTGCGCTTGCCCATGCAGGGTGGAAGGGCACGGTTCAGCAAATTGCGATACGGACAATTGAAGCGATGGAGAAGCAATACGGGTCAAAGCCCGAACAGATTCGCTGTGCTATAGGTCCGTCGATTGATGACTGCTGTTATGAAGTCGACGGTTTTGTCATTGATAAGTTGCAGCCGCTCGTACAAGAACTCGCAAACGTAGTAAATTCTGCCCCTGAATCTATGCTTACATTGGTGGAAAACGGTAAAGCTATGGTAAACTTAAAACAAATTAACCGACATATTATGCTTAAAGCAGGAATTTTGCCGATTCATATCGAATTATCCGAGTGGTGCACAGGATGCAGCAGTGATCAGTTTTTCTCCCACCGGAAGGAAGGCGGCAAAACTGGCCGTATGGCCAGCTGGATCGGTATCCGGGAAAGGTGATCGAATGACGAATACGATTAAAACAGCATTATCTGGAAGAATAGAAGAGGTGGAGCGTCGGATCGCAGAAGCTTGCGAGAGAAGCGGCCGCAGCCGTGAAGATGTAAACATTATTGCGGTAACAAAGTATGTGTCGCTGGAAACAGCGGAGGCTGCCTATCAGTTAGGACTTCAGCATCTCGGCGAGAATCGTTGGCAGGACGCTAAGGACAAGTGGGAAGCCATTAGCGGCAAGGATACAGGCGAAGGCAGTGGACAAGCCATATGGCATTTTATCGGGTCGCTGCAGACGAACAAAGTGAAGGACGTCATTGGGAAATTTACATACATACATTCGATCGATCGTTTGTCTTTGGCACAGGCGATTGATAAAAGGGCTTCCCAGCTAGGTATTACCGTTCCATGTTTCGTCCAGGTTAATGTGTCAGGTGAAGATTCCAAGCATGGTATTGAACCGGAGCAACTGCCGGTCCTTTTAACAGAGCTTAAGGAATTATCATCTCTGCGCATTATCGGACTTATGACGATGGCTCCGTATGAGACGGAAGCGGAGGAGACAAGACCTGTATTTCGTGCTTTGCGAGAGCTTCGGGATGAGATGAACAAGCGTGAACTACTCTCTGAACCGATGACGGAATTGTCGATGGGGATGTCGGGAGATTTCGAGGTTGCGATTGAAGAAGGTGCAACCTGGATCCGTTTGGGAACGATATTAGTAGGAAAAGAGGGATAATCGATGAGTGTCATGAACCGGTTTATGAACTTTTTAGGCCTTCAAGAGGAAGAAGAAGTTGTAGAGCGTGAGAAGGTAACTCCACAATCAGAAGAACAAGAGGTTGAAACTTCTCCGTTCGAATCACGTAGAAACACCAAAGGCGGTAATAACAACAATATTGTGAGTATTCATTCGCAAAAGAGTGTCCGAGTCGTATTAAGCGAGCCGCGCTCATACGATGAAGCACAGGATATTGCCGACCATTTGCGTTCTCGCCGGGCGGTTATTGTCAATCTGCAGCGTGTGCGTACAGATTTGGCTGTGCGGATCGTTGATTTTTTAAGCGGTACCGTATATGCGCTTAACGGCCACATTTCGAAACTTGGGCCAAACATCTTCCTATGTACACCGGATTCCGTGGAAATTCAAGGCGCCATTACAGAAATGCTGGCAGAGGATATTGATTACAATAAGATGAGGTGACCTTGATTTGGACGTCTATGGTTTGATAATGAACATCCAGAATATTTACAGCTTTATGATTATTGGTTATGTATTGTTGTCCTGGCTGCCTAATGCTCGTGAGAGCTTTATTGGTGTATGGCTGGGCAAACTGGTGGAGCCGTATCTTGGTATTTTCCGCAGATTTATTCCACCGATTGGCGGCATGCTTGATATTTCACCGATTATAGCAATCTTTGCTTTGCGCTTTATTGCTTACGGTCTCTATGCTGTTGTCGATTTCATTCTGAACATGTTCTAAGGAAGGGCATTCTATGAAGCCAACATTATACGAGCATTTCCATCCGGATGAGAAACCTTTTGTAGACCGGGCCATGGAGTGGGTTGAACGGTCCGCGCAGCTTCATGAGCTGAAGCGGACCGATTTTTTAGATCCGAGGCAAGCAGAGATTGTGCAGATGCTTGCAAATCGGAATCCAGACGTACAGCTTCGCCTGGCAGGCGGTTATCCGGAGGCTGAGCGATGCAGAGCCATTATTGGACCGGAATACCGTTATTTGGATGATGAGCCGATTGGTTTATCCATCCTGGCCGTAGATGGCGGAGGTACTCATCTGGATCTTGATCACGGCGATTACCTGGGCGCATTGCTCGGTCTCGGCGTCAAACGTGATCGAATTGGAGATATTCATGTACATGAGGACTACTCGCATATAATTGTTTTGGACGAAATTGCCGATTACTTAAATGTACACTTAAGACAAGTGCATCGTGCGAGCGTACTTACGGAAATAATTCCCATCACTGAGCTTAAGCCCGTTGTACCTGCCCTTCAAGAATTGTCCTTCACAGTCGCTTCCATGCGGCTTGATGGAATCGCTAGCGACGTCTACCGTATCAGCCGGACTAAGATTGTGGATCCCATCCGTGCAGGCAGATGCAGAGTTAACTGGAAGACATCCGAGAATCCGTCAGAACAGCTCAAACTGGGAGATGTTGTATCCTTTAAGGGGCTTGGAAGGTTTAAGGTGTTGGAAATTGATGGCATGACGAAAAAGGGAAGAATTCGCGTCAAGGTTGGTAAATTTATTTGATTCGTTGCAGGATTTTGGAAAGAACTGTCGAAATTCATTCCAACAACGAATAATTCCGAGTACATCCGCGAATGCGGCAAATACGTTGAGGAGGTGCGCCAATGCCGTTGACGCCATTGGACATACATAACAAGGAATTTGGACGAAGATTACGCGGGTATGACGAGGATGAAGTGAATGAATTCCTCGATCAGGTAATCAAGGATTACGAATCGGTTATTCGCGAGAACAAGGAACTGCAGAACCAGATTTTGGGTCTTCAGGAGAGATTGAATCACTTCTCGAATATCGAAGAAACCCTCAGTAAGACGATTATCGTCGCTCAAGAAGCTGCAGACGAAGTGCGTAGTAATGCTAAGAAAGAAGCGCAGCTTATTATAAAAGAGTCAGAGAAGAACGCAGATCGTATTATTAACGAGTCGCTTTCCAAATCACGCAAAGTATCGCTTGAGGTGGAAGAGCTCAAGAAGCAAGCCTCAATCTATCGTGCTCGTTTCCGTACCCTGGTAGAAGCTCAGCTTGAGCTGCTTGGTCAAGAAGGCTGGGACTCGTTAAATGCCGAGAGTCAGCAGATTTCTCACTCATCGTCAACGGTAACTCATCTGACGGCTGAACATTTACAGCGCGGATAGGCATTTGACATTTGACATCGCAGCGGCGATAAGCTATAAATAATAGTAATTGAATGGTAGTTGATTCAAACTCATTGACGAGAACGAGTACGATTCTAAGTTCGTCCACCAGAGAGCCGTTGATTGCTGAGAAGCGGCGTTCGAACCGATTCGGAAAATCATCTCCGAGAAGCAGTGCTGAACATGTGATCCATAGTGGTTGCATCATTAAGAGCTGACGGTTTGTCCCCCGTTACAGGGACCGCGAATTGTTCATTCGCGCCAAGGTGCCGCAGTCGGTTGATTCATTCAACGTGGACTACGGAACAAGGGTGGTAACGCGAGCTAAGCCTCGTCCCTTTTACAGGGACGGGGCTTTTTTGTTTGTTAAGCTAACGCTTACGAAGTAAGAATCATCACGAACAACCTGAATTGTGTTGTTAAAGTTCTAATTCTTTTTAGGAGGTCATGGATAATGCAAAGAGTAGATGTCAAAGAAAAAGCAAGAGCCCGGGAATTGCGTATTCTGCAGCAATGGGCAGAGAACGATACGTTCAAGAAATCGATCGAGAACCGTACAGGTAAACCAAACTATGTCTTCTATGAAGGCCCGCCAACAGCCAATGGTGCACCACATATCGGTCACGTGCTTGGCCGCGTAATTAAGGACTTTATCGGCCGTTACAAAACGATGTCGGGCTACCGTGTCGTCCGTAAAGCCGGTTGGGATACTCACGGTCTGCCGGTAGAGCTTGGCGTTGAGAAGCAGCTTGGTATTTCCGGCAAGCAAGAGATCGAGAAGTATGGTGTTGAGGAATTTATTAAGAAGTGTAAAGACAGCGTGTTCGTGTATGAGAAGCAATGGCGTGAACTGACAGAAGCAATTGCTTATTGGACAGATCTCGATAACCCATATATCACTTTGAAAAATGAGTACATCGAAAGCGTATGGCATATCCTGTCGACGATTCACAGCAAAGGTCTTCTGTATCGCGGACATCGCGTAAGCCCGTACTGCCCTTGCTGCCAAACGACACTGAGTTCGCATGAGGTTGCACAAGGCTATGAAGATGTAAAAGATTTAAGTGCAACGGTTAAATTCAAGCTCAGCAATGGCGAGTCCATTCTTGCATGGACGACTACACCTTGGACATTGCCGGCGAACGTTGCTCTGGCAGTAAATCCGGAGCTGGATTATATCCGCGCATCCAAAGACGGTGAAGTATACATCGTCGCTCAAAACCTGGCAGAGAGCGTGCTTAAGGAAGGTTATGAGACACTCTCGACGGTGAAAGGTTCGGAGCTTGTTGGTCTTTCTTATGAGCCTCCATTCCGCTATGTACCAATTGAAAAAGGTCACATTGTTATCCCTGGTGACTTTGTCAGCGACACAAGTGGTACCGGTATCGTTCATATCGCACCAGCACATGGTGAGGATGACTATAAAGTAGCCCGTCAGAACGGCATTAGCATGCTGAGTGTAGTAAATAACGCTGGCCGTTACGTAGATGAAGTGACGGATTTGGCTGGCAAATTCGTTAAAGACTGCGATGTTGACATTGTTAAAATGCTCAGCGAGCGTGGATTGCTCTATTCCAAAGAGCGTTATGAGCACAGCTATCCATTCTGCTGGCGCTGTAAATCACCGCTTCTGTACTATGCGACAGAGAGCTGGTTCATCGAAACAACAAAAGTGAAAGAGCAATTGATCGCTAACAACAGCACAGTAGACTGGTACCCAAGTCATATCCGCGAAGGACGCTTTGGCAAGTTCCTTGAAGACTTGGTGGATTGGAATATCAGCCGGAACCGTTATTGGGGAACGCCGCTTAATGTTTGGGTATGTGAAGCAACGGGTAAAGAATATGCACCTAGCAGCATTGCTGACCTGCGCGAGCGTGCCGTAGACTTTGTGCCAGAAGATATCGAGCTTCATAAGCCGTATGTGGATGAGATCAAGCTGAAGTCGCCATTCCAGGAAGGCGCTGTGATGACTCGTACTTCTGAAGTTATCGATGTATGGTTCGACAGCGGTTCGATGCCATTTGCACAGCAGCATCATCCATTCGAGAATGCCGAAGAGTTTGCTGAGCAATACCCGGCAGATATGATCTGTGAAGGTATCGACCAAACGCGCGGCTGGTTCTTCAGCTTGCTGGCTGTTTCGACGCTGTACAATGGCAAAGCGCCATACAAAGCAGTTATCTCGACAGGCCATATCCTTGATGAGAACGGTCAAAAGATGTCCAAGTCGAAGGGCAATGTTATCGATCCTTGGGAAATCATCAATGAATACGGTACGGATGCCTTCCGTTGGGCACTTCTTGCAGATAGTGCACCATGGAACAGCAAACGCTTCTCACGCGGCATTGTGGGCGAAGCGAAATCGAAGGTTATCGATACGATCGTAAACACACATGCGTTCTACGCGTTATACGCTTCCATTGACGGCTTTAACCCGGCTGATCATCCAGAGCGTCCATCCACAAGTAAGCTGGACCGCTGGATTGTATCCCGTCTGAACAGCCTGATCAAGAACGTAGTGAAAGGTCTCGAAGTTAATGACTTCTTGAACGCCGCGAAAGCAATCGAGATCTTCGTTGATGAGCTGAGCAACTGGTACATCCGACGTTCGCGTGACCGTTTCTGGGGAAGTGGTCTTACCGAGGATAAAATTGCTGCTTACCAAACGCTGCGCCATGTTTTGCTGACGCTCTCACGTGTTATCGCACCATATGCACCACTGCTTGCAGAAGATGTGTACGGTAATCTTGGAGGAGAGTCTAGCGTTCACTTTGCCGATTATCCGACAGCGGACGAAGCGGCTATTGATGAGACACTGGAGCGTGATATGGACAGTGCGAAGCAAATCGTTGAGCTTGCGCGTAACGTACGGAATGAGACGGGTATCAAGACTCGCCAGCCTTTGTCAGAGCTGATCGTATCGCTTGACCGTGACTTTGCTGTAGCAGAGTATGAGGATATTATCAAAGACGAGATCAACGTGAAGACCATTGTGGTTCAAAACAGCGACAGCGTTTTTGTAGACTTCTCTTTGAAACTTAACCTGAAAGTGGCGGGCAAAAAATACGGTAAGCATGTTGGTCCTATCCAAGCGTATCTGAAAGGATTGGCAGCGGAAGCTACTCGCGAGGCTGTTACTTCTGGAAGCCTTGTATTCACTTCGGCAGAAGGCGAAGCGATTACCGTAACAACGGAAGAGCTGCTTGTCGAGAAACAAGCTAAATCCGGTTTTGCTTCTGCTTCGGCTAGCGGTGTTACAGTTGCTCTCAACACAGATATTACGCCAGAGCTTGAGCAGGAAGGTTGGGTGCGTGAAGTCATTCGTGCGGTTCAGGACACTCGTAAGAAGCTTGATCTTCCAATCGAAAAACGGATTGATCTGGCACTTGATGTTGACGCAGAGCTTCAAGCAGCTCTTCAAGCATTCAGCAATGTACTGAATGACAATATCTTGTTAAACAGTGTTTCGTATGAATCGGCAGAAGTTATGGAACGCGTGCAGCTTGGCGACAAAGAAATCGGCATTCTTGTCCGCGGATAGGCATATCGACACGGCAGTTCGGGATATAGTATAAGGAGCATGGCCACAAAAAAGGAGTGCCTTATCACAAGGCTCCTTTTCCTTATAGCAAGCGGATGGTTCCTAATCGGTTCCGACCGTTAACGCTTTGCAAAGGGGGACGCCACTTGGTCCGTATTAAATTGAACGATGAGTCGGAAAACGAAAATAAGAAACCAGACGATGAAGAAACACTTGAAAGTAAATTAAGCAAATTAGATATGCGTCTGAGCAAAATCGCTACGAATATGGAGCGGACTCAAATCGCAGAATATGTAGATTTGCTAAATCATCCCATTCGGCTTTTGTGGCGTAATTTGCTGGCAGGTCTCGCAAAAGGTGTAGGCCTCGCGATTGGTTTTACTTTCTTTGCGGCGACAATCTTATATGTGCTGCGAATTTTAGGTGCGCTGAACTTGCCTATCATTGGTGATTACATTGCGGATATTGTTAGGATTGTACAAAGCCAGTTGGAGGGCAAGATGTATTAAAATAGCAGCAAAAAGGCGGCGGTGCCAAGCACCGCCGCCTTTTTATTATTGCTCCTCGAGCTCATGATCGCCTTCATTATGGTCCATATACTGTTTGTAGTGGCGATTGCGAATAACGGAGACATGATTACCGGTTATATCGGTTGCCACGAAGCTTTCGAATGATTCCACAAAGCCGTCGTTCTCATCTGCTTCGATACCAATATGGTCATAATCACCAACATTGGCGTTCTCAGACGTAGCCGGCGATTCTGCAGTACCCCATTGCTCAACAATTTGCCAGGCGTCTTCACCGTCAAAGCCGTTATAATCATCGTCATCCCGGCTTGATCGGCCAAAAGGATGAGCTAGAAATTCTTCTTCTACCGGCCTGTGATGGGAAAGCTCTTGGCGTGGTGCGTGCTCGACGCAATACAACGAATCAGGCAGGGCTTCAAGTCGTTCATAAGGAATTGGCTGGCCGCATGCACGGCATTGGCCGTAGCTTCCATTATCTAATGCCTCCAAGGCATCGGCAATACGGGCTAAATGAAGATCCTCTTGCTCAAGTAAAGCCAGATCCTTCGAGCGTTCAAACATTTCAGTCCCCAGATCGGCTGGATGGTTATCTATTGGCGATAGCTCACCTGTATTATCACGCAGGGAAGAGGCGAGACCATTATGCTCGTTTTGGGATAATCGTTCCTCGAGCTCCCTTTTCTCAGCTTCAAGTCGGCTGCGGAGATGTGCAAGCTGGGCAGCTGTTGCATTCGGCATCGATTGCACCTTCCTTAGATGGATTAGGTATGTCGTTCAACATCTACGCTATAGTGTTCACAAACCGTCTTTTTTTATAAAGGACTTCGTTGGAAACGGTACTACTGGCTCAATAGACGAACGTTATGCTACAATACAATAGTTTGGTACAAACTAGGAGGGATACGATGCGTTTTTATTATTACTGGATCGCGATAGTGGCATTTGTGCTGGACCTTATCACGAAAAAAATGATTGCTGCTCAACTTGAAATCGGCGAGCAGATTAGCGTGATCGGCAATTTCTTTATAATTACCTCGTATCGGAACCGCGGCGCAGCATTTAGCATTTTACAGGAACAGAGAGCATTTTTCATCATCATTACCATCATCATTGTCAGTGCCATCGGCTGGTATATTCACATTTCCAGAAATTCCGGTAAAGCTTGGCTTCTGACCGGTCTTGGATTAGTGCTTGGCGGAGCATTCGGCAATTTTCTTGATCGTGCCGTTTATGGTGAAGTCGTTGATTTCCTGATGTTTAATTTCGGCAGCTATACGTTCCCTATCTTTAACATAGCGGATTCCGCTATTTGTGTAGGCGTGGCTTGTATTATAATTGACACCTTGCTGAATTCGAAGGAAGATTCTAAACGAATTGGCAACAGAGAGGATAAGGACAAAAACGAGCATGAACAGCAACCAATTTAATGAAACTGAAGAACTATTGGAATATGAGGCGACGCCTGAACAGGCTGGGGAACGTATCGATAAATTTATAACAGACAGTATGAATGATGATGCGATATCCCGTACACAGGTGCAGGAATGGATTAAGGCTGGAGCTGTACGGGTTAATGGAAATATAGTTAAGTCCAACTATAAATTGTCATCCGGCGATCAAGCAGTCGTTCGTATCCCAGAACCGGAAGATGCGGCAATTGCAGCGGAGAATATTCCGCTTGATATTGTGTACGAAGACTCGGATGTCATTGTAATTAATAAACCAAGAGGAATGGTTGTTCACCCCGCACCTGGGCATTCATCTGGTACTGTCGTTAATGCGTTGATGTATCATTGCAAGGATTTGTCTGGCATCAATGGTGTTCTTCGTCCAGGTATCGTTCACCGAATTGATAAAGATACGTCAGGATTATTGATGGCAGCGAAAAATGACCTTGCTCACGTATCGCTTGCTGAACAATTGAAAGTGCATACGGTATCGCGCAAATATATTGCACTTGTTCATGGCAATTTACCGCATGATCAAGGAACAATAGATGCACCTATCGGACGTGATCAGAATGATCGGAAGCTGTTCACTGTAACAGAGAAGAACAGTAAGCATTCCGTTACTCATTTTGTTGTGCTGGAGCGTCTGGTGGATTATACAATTGTAGAGCTGCAGCTAGAAACAGGACGTACTCATCAAATTCGTGTTCATTTGAAATATATCGGTTATCCGCTCGCTGGTGATCCGGTTTATGGACGCAATAAGACAGTGGCCCTTAAAGGTCAAGCCTTACATGCTGCATTATTAGGGTTTAAGCATCCCCGGACAGGGGAGTTTCTGGAATTCGAGGTACCTATTCCTGGTGATATGGAGCATGTCATTAATTCGCTGCGTTTGCGCTAATAAGCGGGGAACTCTATTTAGAGGCATGTGCGGAAAAGTACAAACATTTCAGCAAATTCTTCATTATTTCGACGTGAAAAGTAAGCTATCCTTAGCTTACTATCATATCGCAAAAGGAACGGTGACCATTCATGACAGCAATTAATCACAACTATACAGAGCTGCAAGGCAGCTACTTGTTCTCCGAAATCGCTAAACGCCGCACGAAATTTGTGCAAGAAAATCCAAATGCTGAAATTATCAGCCTTGGTATTGGCGACGTAACTCGCGGCCTGCCTGAAGCTGTAACAAAAGCGATGCATGCGGCAGTTGACGAACTGGCTGTGCCAGGTTCTTTCCGAGGCTATGGCCCTGAGCAAGGTTATGACTTCCTGATCAACGCGATCATCGAGAATGACTATAAAGCTCGCGGCATCAACATTCAAACGAATGAAGTATTCGTCAGCGATGGCTCGAAATGTGACGTTGGTAACATTCAAGAAATCTTCAGCACGAACAGCATTGTGGCGGTACAAGATCCTGTTTATCCGGTATATGTGGACACCAACGTTATGGCTGGCCGCTCCGGTAAATTCAACAAAGAGACTAACCGTTACGAGAATATCGTATACCTGGATTGCAATGCGGAGAACAACTTCACGCCTAGCCTTCCTGACCGTAAAGTAGATATCATCTACCTTTGCTACCCGAACAACCCAACAGGTATGACTCTTTCTAAAGAAGAGCTGAAAAAATGGGTTGATTACGCAAAAGAAAATAACTGCATTATTTTGTATGATTCGGCTTATGAAGCGTTCATCCAAGAGGATGACGTACCACACAGCATCTACGAAATCGAAGGCGCTGACGAAGTGGCTATCGAATTCCGCAGCTTCTCGAAGACTGCAGGCTTCACTGGCGTACGTTGTGCTTACACAGTCGTTCCTCGCAAGCTGAAAGGCCTAGATGCGAACGGCAATGAAGTGCTGATTAACGATCTGTGGAATCGCCGTCATACAACTAAATTCAATGGTGTATCTTATGTAACGCAACGTGGTGCAGCAGCGATCTACTCGCCGGAAGGCAAAGAACAAATCGCAGCACTTGTTGACTACTACATGACAAACGCAGGCATTATCCGTGACGGACTTGCTTCGATCGGTCTTGAAGTATTCGGAGGCGTTAATGCTCCATACATCTGGCTCAAAACACCAAACGGCATGGACAGCTGGGCATTTTTCGATAAGCTTCTGTCGGAAGCAAACATCGTAGGTACACCAGGCGTTGGCTTCGGTCAAAGCGGTCAAGGTTACTTCCGCCTTACAGCCTTCGGTTCCCGTGAGAACACGGAGAAAGCTGTAGAACGTATCCGCAACCTGTCCCTCTAATAGGTATTAATGAACGGCCGTGCAGAATTAAATCTGTACGGCCGTTTTTTTCTTCCTTTTATAGTTGGTTTAATTCAAACGAAGCATTTCGAATGTTTCTTGAAAAGCGGAGCGTCCGCCTTTGCTTGGGGGATTCACACCATATTAAATTGTTAACAGGAATTCCCAAGCAACAGCGGTTGAAAGAACATTCGAATGCGCAGTTTGTTATTAAACCAACAAACCCTCTTGACATCTTTTGTCGAACACGGTACAATTCTTTTGATATATGGCAGTACCTTTAAATCAGCCCAGAGAGGCTGGCAAGGTAGCGTGAATAACAGATCTGCCATACATAGAACAGGGGCCTTAGCCTGAACCGTATCCTGCTGGGATAGCGGCGGCTGAGTTGACCCTCTATGTATGGCTGGTCTCAGGCTCCTTGCGTTGTTAGCAAGGAGCTTTTTTTGTCTCCTTGCTGATGTGCGCGATTGATTATCCATAACGAGGGAGGCGGCAAACGGTGGAGGAAGAGCATCTGGTCATAATGGACGAGACAGCGATCCGAAGAGCACTCACAAGAATCGCTCACGAGATCGTGGAGAAGAACAAAGGCATTGATGACTGCGTTCTGATCGGCATTCTTACTAGAGGGATTTACCTGGCAAGACGAATTGCGGAACGTATCCAAGATATCGAAGGCAAGCCGGTTGAAGTCCGTGAGCTCGACATTACATCTTACCGCGACGACCGAAAAGCTTCTGTGGATGCAAGTGTCGAAATGGCTGCTGTTATCGGTGATCTGAATGGGGAACTATTCTCCGCGCATGATAAGAAAGTTATCTTGTGTGATGATGTGCTGTTCACCGGTCGCACGATCCGGGCAGCGATGGATGCACTTATGGATCGCGGAAGACCGCAAAGCATCCAACTGGCTGTACTGGTAGACAGAGGCCACCGGGAGCTTCCGATTCGGCCCGATTATGTCGGTAAGAATGTGCCGACCTCCAAGCAAGAACAAATTGACGTCTCGTTAACGGAAATCGATCTGAAGGACCAAGTCATGATCATACACCAGAGGGGGCAGGTCTGATGACGACGATGACACAACTTAAACAACGTAGTTTGCTTGGACTAAAAGATCTTAGCAAAGAAGAAATTGAAACAATTTTGGACCGCGCAGCTTACTGGGAGCAGCATCCAAACAAAGTGCATACTACTATGCAGGGCAAATTCGCAGCGAACATGTTCTTCGAGAACAGCACAAGAACAAGATTCTCATTCGAAGTAGCAGAGAAACGTCTTGGAGCGGAAGTGCTGAACTTCTCGGCGGCTGTATCAAGTGTACAGAAGGGCGAATCGATCTATGATACGGTCCGCACACTTGAATCGATGGGAATCGATGTGGGAATCATCCGGTTGAAACCAATTGGTGTACTTGCTGAGCTCGCAACGAAAATTCAAGTACCGCTGATTAACGCTGGTGACGGTAATAACGAGCATCCTACACAGGCACTGCTTGATTTATATACAATGCGCAAACAATTCGGCAATCTGAATGGTCTAACGGTATCCATTATCGGAGACGTTCTGCACAGCCGTGTCGCACGCTCGAACCTGTGGGCGCTTCGCAAGTTTGGTGCGAAAGTTCAGTTCTGCTCGCCAGGCAACATGAAGGCTCCTGAGCTCGACGTTCCATATGTAACGATGGAAGAGGCACTGAAAGCTGATGTGGTCATGATGCTCCGCGTACAGCTGGAGCGCCATGAGAGCGGCATGCTGAACTCGGCAGAAGCTTACCGCGAGCAGTTTGGCCTGACGGTCGAGCGCGCAAGTAAGCTCGCTGAGCATGCGATTATCATGCACCCGGCTCCAATCAACCGCGGCGTTGAGATCGACGATGAACTTGTAGAGCATTCGCAATCACGCATTTTCCCGCAAATGGCAAATGGCGTACCGATTCGGATGGCAGTTGTAGAACGTGCACTGAGCTAACACGAATAAAATCCGGAAGGTGAACAAAACAATGTCAGTATGGATTATTAACGGTAACGTATGGGATAACGCTTCTGGAAGCTTGCAAAAGAAACATATCCGCCTTGAAGGCGAACAAATTGCAGAGATCGTAGACGGCTCTGTAACACCTGATACAGGATCTGCTGAAGTGATTGATGCGGCTGGGAAGCTGGTGTCGGCGGGCTTCATCGATATGCACGTCCATCTGCGTGACCCGGGCTTTGAATATAAAGAAGATATCGCGACAGGTACTAGATCGGCTGCTAAAGGCGGATTTACAACAATCGCTTGTATGCCGAACACCCGTCCTTCAGTAGATACTCCTGAAACGGTGAAATACATTTTGGATAAGAACGCTACGGAAGGTGTCGTAAAGGTTCTTCCTTATGCGGCGATTACAAAGAACCAGCTCGGCCGCGAATTGACAGACTTTGCTGCTTTGAAAGAAGCGGGAGCAATTGGCTTCACGGATGACGGTGTTGGTGTTCAAAGTGCGCAAATGATGAAGGACGCTATGGCACTGGCACAATCGATGAATATGCCAATTATTGCACACTGCGAAGACAACACATTGGTTGAAGGCTTGTATGTAAGCGAAGGCGCCTTCGCCCGTAAGCATGGGCTGAAAGGCATTCCGAACGAATCGGAAGCGATTCATGTCGGCCGCGATGTTCTGCTATCTGAAGCAACAGGCGTTCACTACCATGTATGCCATGTCAGCACTGAGCAATCGGTTCGCCTGATCCGTCTTGCGAAGCAAATCGGCGTACGTGTAACAGCTGAGGTTTGTCCGCATCACCTGGTGCTGTCGGATGAAGATATTCCAGGCATGGATTCGAATTGGAAAATGAATCCGCCGCTTCGTACTCCGCGTGATGTAGAAGCAGTTATCGAGGCGCTTGAAGACGGTACGATCGATATGATCGTAACCGACCATGCACCACACAGCGCGGAAGAGAAAGCTCGTGGCATGCAGCTTGCACCTTTTGGTATCGTAGGCTTCGAAACAGCTTTCCCGCTGCTTTACACGAAGTTCGTGCTGACAGGCAAATGGACGCTTGGCTTCCTGCTTGACCGCATGACTGGTGACCCTGCTCGCGTATTCGGACTTCCGACAGGACGTCTGGAACAAGGGGCACCGGCTGATATTACAATCGTTGATCTGGATAACGAGCGTGAGGTAGATCCTTCTACCTTCGCATCGAAGAGCAACAACACCCCGTTTGGCGGGTGGAAGCTGCAAGGCTGGACGGTAGCAACGATCGTTGACGGCAAAGTCGTATATAACGAATCCGCTAACTAATAGACAAACGAAGACCTGAGGAGTGATACGGATGCAAGCAAGATTATTGTTGGAAGACGGAACGTTGTTTACAGGACAATCTTTCGGCGCGGATACGCAAACGTTGGGAGAAGTTGTTTTTAATACAGGTATTACGGGTTACCAAGAAGTATTGTCCGATCCGTCCTACTGTGGACAAATCGTAACAATGACTTACCCACTGATCGGCAACTACGGGATTTCCCGTGATGACTTTGAATCGATCAGCCCAAGCATTCATGGTTTTGTAGTACGCCGTTATGAGCCGGTACCAAGCAACTGGCGTGCACAATATTCCCTTGGTGATCTGCTGAAGGAATACAACATTCCAGGTATTACTGGCATCGATACTCGTATGCTGACTCGTATTCTTCGTCAGCATGGTACGATGAAAGGCATTCTGACTACTGGTAACGAGCGCATTGAAGAGCTTCAAGAGCGCATCGGTACTTCTAGCCTGATGATCGATCAAGTAGCACGCACATCTACAAAATCCGTATTCTCAAGCCCAGGCTTTGGCGAGCGTATCGTACTCGTTGACTTCGGAGCGAAGAGCGGTATTCTGCGCGAGCTGACGAAACGTGGCTGCGACGTAGTAGTTGTTCCACATAACACAACGGCTGAAGAGATCCGCCGCTTGGCACCAGACGGTATTCAGCTGTCCAATGGCCCTGGGGATCCGAAAGACGTTCCTTACGCGGTAAAAATGATCTCCGAGCTGCTCGGCGAGTTCCCGATCTTCGGCATCTGCCTTGGCCACCAATTGTTTGCACTGGCTTGCGGCGCTGACACAACAAGATTGAAATTCGGCCATCGCGGCGGCAATCATCCGGTTAAAGAACTTGCCAGCGGACGCTGCTACATCACTTCGCAGAACCATGGCTACACCGTTCTTGAAGATTCAATCAACAGCACAGAGCTGTCAGTTACACATATCAACAACAATGATAAGACAATCGAAGGTCTGAAACATAACAAATACCCTGCATTCTCGGTACAATACCATCCAGAAGCAGCACCAGGTCCATTTGATTCCAGCTATCTGTTCGATGAATTCCTGGATATGATCCGCGAACACAAACAGAACAACCCGCAAAAACCACGTCAAGCTGTGCTGGCGGCAACATTGAAAGGAGAACTTCAATATGCCCAAAAATAATGAACTCAAAAAAATTCTCGTTATCGGCTCCGGCCCGATTGTCATCGGACAAGCGGCAGAGTTCGACTATGCTGGTACGCAAGCTTGCCAAGCGTTGAAAGAAGAAGGCTATGAAGTCGTTCTGATCAACAGCAACCCTGCAACAATCATGACGGATACAAACATGGCTGATAAAGTATACATCGAGCCAATTACACTTGATTTCGTATCGCAAATCATTCGCCAAGAGCGTCCAGATGGCCTCTTGCCAACGCTTGGCGGCCAGACTGGTCTGAACATGGCCGTTGAACTGGCACGCGCAGGCGTTCTGGAAGCAGAAAACGTTAAGCTTCTTGGTACACAGCTGACTGCAATCGAGAAAGCAGAAGACCGTGACTTGTTCCGCGACCTGATGCGTGAGCTGGAGCAGCCTGTACCAGAGAGCGTTATCGTAACAACGGTAGAAGAAGCAGTAACTTTTGCCAATGAAATCGGCTATCCAATTATCGTTCGTCCAGCCTATACACTTGGTGGTACTGGCGGAGGTATCTGTGCGAATGAAGAAGAGCTTCGTGAAACAGTTGCTTCAGGTATTCGTTACAGCCCAATCAGCCAGTGCTTGATCGAGAAATCGATCGCAGGCATGAAGGAAGTTGAATATGAAGTTATGCGTGATGCGAACGATAACTGTATCGTTGTCTGCAACATGGAGAACTTTGACCCAGTAGGTGTTCATACTGGCGACAGTATCGTAGTGGCTCCTTCGCAAACATTGTCCGACCGCGAGTATCAAATGCTTCGTTCGGCATCGCTGAAGATCATTCGCGCCCTGAACATCGAAGGCGGCTGTAACGTTCAGTTCGCACTTGATCCGTTTAGCTTCCAATACTATGTAATCGAAGTTAACCCACGTGTTAGCCGCTCGTCGGCGCTGGCATCGAAAGCGACTGGTTACCCAATCGCGAAGATGGCTGCGAAGATTGCAATCGGCTATACGCTGGACGAACTTGTTAACCCGGTAACAGGTCAAACATACGCTATGTTTGAACCAACCCTTGACTATATCGTATCGAAAATTCCGCGCTGGCCTTTCGATAAGTTCGTTAACGCGAACCGTAAGCTTGGCACGCAAATGAAAGCTACAGGCGAAGTTATGGCCATTGGCCGTACTTTCGAAGAATCGATGCACAAAGCGGTTCGTTCGCTTGAGATCGGCGCACATCGTATTCACCTGAAGGAAGCTGTACTACTTGATGACGCTGTTCTGCAAACACGTCTGGCTAAGCCGGATGACGAGCGTATGTTCCTTGTAGCGGAAGCATTCCGCCGTGGTTACAAGCTGCAAGATATTCAAGATTTGACGAAGATCGACTGGTGGTTCCTGGACAAAATCCAAGGTATCGTTGAATTCGAAGATCAAATCCGCAGAGAAGTTGCCCTGTCGCGTGAGACGCTATATGAAGCGAAACGCAAAGGCTTCTCCGACCGTTCGATCGCTGAGATCCGTAAGGAAGGCTTCCCGAACGGCAGCCATACGAACGAGCATGACATTCGCGCGTTCCGTAAAGAGCTGGGCTTCAATCCGGTATACAAAATGGTAGATACTTGCGCCGCTGAGTTTGAAGCAACGACGCCTTACTACTACTCGACATATGAGACAGAGAATGAAGTAACTGAATCGAGCAAAGAGAAAGTACTCGTACTTGGTTCTGGACCAATCCGTATCGGTCAGGGTATCGAGTTCGACTATTCGACTGTACATGCCGTATGGGCGATTCAAAACGCTGGTTATGAAGCGGTTATTATCAACAATAACCCGGAGACTGTATCGACGGACTTCAGCACATCAGATCGTCTGTACTTCGAGCCATTGTTCTTCGAAGACGTAATGAACGTTATTGAGCAAGAGAAACCAATCGGTGTAATTGTACAGTTCGGCGGCCAAACAGCAATCAATCTTGCTGCCCCACTTACAAAAGCTGGCGTACGCATTCTGGGCTCGAGCCTTGAGAGCATCGACGCAGCGGAAGACCGTAAGAAATTCGAAGCTTTGCTTCGCAGCTTGGATATCGCACAGCCAGAAGGCAGCACGGTAACTTCGGTTGACCAAGCGGTAGAAACAGCACAAAAACTCGGCTATCCTGTACTTGTTCGTCCTTCCTACGTCCTTGGCGGCCGTGCGATGGAGATCGTATACTCGGATGAAGAGCTTCTGAGCTACATGGAAGTAGCTGTGAAAATCAACCCAGAGCATCCGGTTCTGATTGACCGTTACATGCTGGGTAAAGAAGCGGAAGTTGACGCGATCTGCGACGGCGAGACTGTTCTGATCCCTGGTATTATGGAACATATCGAGCGCGCAGGCGTTCACTCCGGTGACTCGATCGCGGTATATCCTCCGCAATCACTGTCCGACGATATCAAGAACCAAATCGTCGACATTACCATTAAAATCGCAAAAGCACTGAATGTTGTTGGTCTTGTAAATATCCAATTCGTTATCTTCAATGAAAAAGTATATGTAATCGAAGTTAACCCACGTTCGTCCCGTACTGTACCGTTCCTGAGCAAAGTAACGGATCTGCCAATGGCGAACCTGGCAACAAAAGCGATCCTTGGCACAAAGCTGGCTGACCTTGGTTATGTAGACGGCCTATGGCGTGAAGACAGCTATGTATCGGTTAAAGTACCGGTATTCTCCTTCGCGAAGCTGCGCCGCGTTGACCCTACACTGACTCCAGAGATGAAATCGACGGGTGAGGTTATGGGACGCGACGAGAATTATGCGAAAGCTTTGTACAAAGGCTTGATTGGCGCAGGAATGAAAATTCCAATGTCCGGTGCTATCGTTGCAACAGTGGCTGATAAAGATAAAGAAGAAGCGACTGAACTGCTTCGCGGCTTCTACGATCTGGGCTACAAAATTATTGCAACAGGCGGAACGGCTGATACGCTTGAAGCTACAGGCATGCGTGTAAGACGTGTGAACAAGCTGAGCGAAGGCGCTCCAAACATTCTTGACCTGATCCGTGAAGGTGAAGCACAATTCGTTGTGAATACCTTGACGAAGGGTAAAACACCTGAGCGTGACGGATTCCGTATCCGCCGTGAAGCAGTAGAGAACGGTGTTGTATGTATGACATCGCTTGATACGGTTCGTGCTTTGCTTAAGATGCTCGAGTCGATCAACTTCTCCTCGCGCCCTATGCCGGTGCTTCAGAAGTAATTGAATAGATGAAAGTACGGCCAGCGCCGGTTACTTTCGGAGGAAGAAGCTTTGATGCTTAGTCCCCGAAGCCGGCGGATGGCCGTTTATTTCGACCATAGAAGAGAAAGGGGACTTGGGAGCGATGAGTCTGACAAGAGAACAAGCGGCAGGAAAAGTAATGGTTGCTCTTGATTATGCTAATGCAGCTTCGGCTGAACGGCTGCTGAGTGAACTAGAAGGCATTCCATGCTATATGAAGGTTGGCATGCAGCTCTTTTATGCAGCAGGAACTTCCTTCGTAGAAGGCTTGAAGAAACGTGGCTACCGTGTCTTCCTTGATGTGAAGATGCATGATATTCCGAACACCGTCAAAGGCGGCTCAAATAGTGTAACGAAGCTGGGTGTTGATATGTTCAACGTCCACGCAGCTGGTGGAGCAGCGATGATGGAAGCAGCTGTAGAAGGCGCTGAAGCAGCTCTAATGAATGGACAAGTGAGACCAACTATTATTGCCGTAACGCAGCTGACAAGCACAAGCGTACAGGTTCTAAATGATGAGATTGGTATTTCAGGCTCAGTTGAGGAAGCCGTTGTCCGTTATGCGAAGCTGGCAAAGAAAGCAGGTCTTAATGGTGTTGTTGCTTCACCGCTTGAAGTAGAAATCATTAAAGCTGCATGCGGAAAAGAATTCCAAACAGTAACACCGGGCATTCGTCCGACATGGGCGGCTGCGAATGATCAATCCCGCATTATGACTCCTCGTGAAGCCTTGCAGCAAGGCACCGACTATATGGTAATCGGCCGTCCGATTACGGCTGCGGCAAGCCCGCGTGAAGCATTGGAATCTATTATTGAGGAGCTGATTTAGCTATGAGTAAAGTAACATTAACTGATTTGCCCCGCGCAATAGCTACAAAATTGCTGGAGATCGAAGCGGTAGCGCTTCGTCCAAACGATCCGTTCACTTGGACATCCGGTATGAAATCGCCGATTTATTGTGATAACCGTTTGACTATGACCTATCCAGAGATCCGCGACATGATCGCAGAAGGGTTCGCAACGGTTATCCGCGAGAACTATCCGGATGCAGAAGTAATCGCGGGCACTTCAACTGCTGGTATCCCGCATGCAGCTTGGGTAGCGCAAAAGCTTAACCTGCCAATGGCTTACATCCGCGATAAAGCGAAAGGCCACGGCAAGCAAAACCAAATTGAAGGCCGCATTAACCCAGGACAGAAAGTTGTGGTTATCGAGGACTTGATCTCAACTGGCGGCAGCTCGCTGAAAGCTGGCCTTGCAGTACGTGAAGCAGGCGCGGAAGTACTATCCGTTCTGGCGATCTTCACGTATCAATTCGAGAAAGCCTCTAATTCTTTCGCAGCGGAGAACATGCCGCTTGAAACGTTGTCGAACTATAGCGCGCTGATTGAAGCAGCTGTAGAGATCGGTAAAGTACAAAGCGATGACATCGCGACGCTGCAAGCTTGGCGTGCCAATCCGGAAGAGTTCGGCAAATAGAAATAATGCTATAGAAGAGCAAGTCCCTTGTGGACTTGCTCTTTTTTAATTAAATTCGACACAGTTTTTAAAAATTTTGGTTATTCATTCTAATCTAATGCCCCCTTTTTAACCGATATCATAATAGAGATGATGTTAAGGGGCGATTGGCAGATGAGATTCAACTTAAAATGGAAACTGGCGTTAATTGGGGTGTTACCTCTTTTTTTCTATGTTTTTACCAGTACCTATTTATTGACCGAACTTAAAAAAACGAATGAGACGATGTCACATGATGTATACGGTGTGTCTGCTCGCTCTGCTTCACTTATTCTCAATGCGGATCGTGATTTGTACCAAGCCTTCTCGGCTTATCAATATTTGACCTTGGGAAATTTAAATGAGGGCGGTAAGACGGAATGGAATAACGTACTTAATGAAAATTTGAAGGATGCAGCAGGCCGAGTGAATGAGGCTAAATCCATATTTGAAGCTAATAAACTGCTTGAGATCAAGGGAGAGGACGGCAGGACGATCGGGCAGCTTTTCGAAGAGTTCAATACCGAATATGGTACATGGGCGGAAGTGGTAACCGGATCCATTCAGACAGGTAATGCCGTGGACAAAGATGCAGAGGTACGTGAGCAATTCGAGAAAGCTCGAGGTGGTTTGGATGATCTGAACAGCTTCCTCGAAAGTTATGCTGATCAGCAAATAGCTGAGAGCAAGGAGCAGCTGAACTCAACGAAAAATAGCATTTACATTGGCATGAGTGTGGCTACTATTCTGCTGTCCTTACTTATCTATTTCTCGATTCGCAGCGTCATGAGGACAGTAAGAGCTGTCATGGTGAAAATGAAAATGGTAGCGGAAGGCGATTTGACTGCTGAACGCAGCCTCAAACGAAGCAAGGACGAGCTTGGTGATATTCTACGCTCGGTTGATGATATGACTGATGTCTTGAAACGACTTATCTCCTCTATCGTATCAAGCGCTAAGGACGTTGGGACCTCCACGACACAGTTAAACATTGTGTCTCAAGAATCGGCTTCCGCATCGCAGCATGTGGCGGCAAACATTCAAGAGGTGACGAGTGGCACCGAGGTTCAAGCACGCAGCGCAGAAGAAACGGCGAAGGCGATTGAAGAGATGGCCATCGGTATTCATCGACTCGCTGAGAATACATCGGCTTCGGCTGAGCAGTCAGTCTCAACGGCAGCTGAAGCTGGTCAAGGGCAAGAATCACTTGAGCGGCTGATTGAACAAATGGGAGAGGTTAAGGATGTCATTGCTCAGCTCTCGGACACTATTGAAACATTGGAAACCCGCTCACAGCAAATTGGCGCAATAGCCGAGAATATTACTGCATTCGCCAATCAGACGAATATTTTATCTCTTAATGCTTCTATTGAAGCGGCAAGAGCTGGTGAGCATGGACGTGGCTTTGCCGTCGTTGCTGGCGAGATCCGAAAGCTTGCTGCCAGTTCCCTTGAATCGGCGGATGGCATTCATCAGCTGGTGGCTGAGACAAGAGGAGAAATAACCGGTGCATCAAGCTACATGGTGCGGACGCTGGAAGAAGTGCATCGCAGCAATAACCGGATAGAAGAGCTTCAGCAGAGCTTATCGGTTATTGTGGCTGCAATTGACAACATGACCGAGCAGCTGCAGGAAAATTCGGCTATTACTGAGCAAATGTCCGCCAGCTCCGAGCAGGTTAACGCCTCTATGGAGCAGTCGGCTTCTTCAGCCGCTGCTAACTTGGAGCGTACCGAAAGTGTTGCTGCGGCAACGGAAGAGCAGCTTGCGCTTATGGAGAGCATCGCTTCAGCTGCAAGCCAGTTGGATGGAGTCGCTCGTGAGCTAAATCAGGCAGTAAACACGTTTAAAGTGAATTAAAAAGTATAAAGTGCAAGAGGCTTAGTTCTATTTCCGGAATTGATTAATGGGAAAAGATCTAAGCTTTATTTATTTTAGAATAAATTACAAATGTATTGGAACTTTTTCTGAGCGTGCTGCGTCTATCCTGTTAGATGAGAATTATGAAAGAGAGATAGGGGAGGTATCACATCCGTACATGGCGGCAACAGACAAGGAAGAGCGATTAGATGGAGGGCAGCAAGACGAACAGTTACATAACACCAAGTTGCTGTCGGTAATTGACGTAGAGAGGACTTTCCAAGCCGGAGGAGCACCGCTGCGTGTTCTGAAGGGACTTCATATGGAGCTTAAGCATAACCAGCTTGTTATGCTTCGGGGCAGGTCGGGATCAGGGAAAACAACCCTGCTTAACTGCCTAGGTGGCCTTGATACACCAAGCAAAGGTGAGATCTGGTTTAATGGCAGGGCCTTTCATAAAATGAGCGATAGCGAGCGTACGCTTATTCGACGTAAAGAAATGGGGTTTATCTTCCAAGCGTTTGCATTAATGCCGCTTTTATCAGCTTGGGAGAACGTGGAGCTGTCTCTTCGGATGGCAGGAACGCCACGCTCCGAATGGAAGGAACGAGTTGCGTACTGCTTGGAATTAGTAGGCCTCGAGAAGCGGATGCATCACCGGCCATTTGAGTTGTCCGGCGGTGAGCAGCAGCGCGTTGCGATCGCGAAGGCGATTGCCCATAAACCAATTCTGCTTCTGGCGGATGAACCAACAGCCGAGCTGGATACGAACATGTCCGCTCAAATCATGGCGGTCTTTCAAAATATTATTCGCACCGAACAAGTGACTATCTGTATGACTACACACGATCCTACAATTTTGGAGGTTGCCGATCATGTTTATGAAATGGTGGACGGGAAATTTGTATAAGCGTTCTGCAATTGTAATGATTGCAGCATCGGTACTGCTTACCAGCGGGTGCTCGCTGCTGCCGGCAGAACCGGAAGAGGAGGTGCTGCCGTCTATCGCACCACCACAAATTTCGAAGAAACCGGAATATGAGGTGACGACGGCTACACTTGAGACAAAGGTGCAGGTTATCGGTAAGATGATCTCGCAGCAGGAAGAAACCTTGTATTTTACTCTCGATGGCATGCGTCTGAAGGAGCTCAATATTAAGGCTGGTGATCAAGTAGAAGCTGGTCAAACAATTGGTGTTCTTGATGTTGAACTGATGCAGAAAGATCTGCGTAATCAAAAGCTTGCTTTCCGCAGGGAAGAGACTGCTATGAAGGAAGCGCTCCAGATGAAGGATGAGATGGATCCTATTGAATTCGAGGAGAAATCGATCGCCTTCGAGGAGAAAAAACAGGCCCTCAGCGACTTGGAGGAGCAGATCAGCAGATCCGTCTTAACCTCTCCATTCAGCGGTACGGTTGTAACCCTGAATGTTCAGAAGGGCGATCTGATCAAGGCTTATGATCCGATTGCTGTTATAGCGGATACCAGTGCCCTTGTTCCTGCAGCAAAGCTGACAAAGGACGAACAAGCGAAGATAGCCGTTGGTATGCCGGTGGTCGTCGATATTAACAATGCAGGGCAGTTCAAGGGTACCGTGAAGGCGCTGCCGATCACCAATTCTGATCCAAATGGCGGCGGTGGTGGCGGCGAGCAGCCTGCTAAAGAACGTCCGGAAGATTTTATGATTATTGACTTGAAGGGACTATCTAAAAAGATTAGCCGTGGAACGCCATTATCCATAAATATCATTACGAAAAGGAAGGAAAACGTCGTCGTTATTCCGCCTTCCACGCTTCGTACGATCGGCTCAAGAACATATGTGCAGGTCGTTGACGCAGACGGGAAGCGGGAGGTGGACGTCGAAGTTGGCCAGCAAACCGCAACACAGGTGGAAATTATAAGCGGGCTGACGCCGGGCCAGAAAGTTGTAGGTAGATAACGTATGGGGATTCCGTTATTCCGATTTCTGTTCCGTAAAATGTGGAATACCCGCTGGCTTACTTTAAGCACACTTGCTGGACTTATTCTTGCAGTCGCATTTGCTACAAGTATCCCGATGTACGCCGACGGTGCGTTAAAGCGAGTTGTGGCACAATCACTGCAGGAGAAAAGTGATGGACTTCCAGCCGGATCCTTGCTGATGCGTTATCAGGCGCCAGGCGGCGAGAAGACCGATCCAACTGCATTGAAAGAGCTGGAGCGATTCATTAAAGAAGATGTTCCAGGTAAGATTGGCTTCCCATACCAGACGAATATTACAAGCTATTCGATCCGGGGAGCTGAAGTAGTTCCGGAAGATACGAGCAAGGTGGATGCCAGCCGTATTCGTCAAATGACGATTATGACGATGGCAGATCTGGAAGGGAAAACCGAGCTCACGCAAGGCCGTTGGTTCAAAAACACAGAAGGTGTCGATGACGTTCTGGAGGCGGTGATGCTTGAGGAAGGGATGTACCGCAATGATCTCCATGTTGGTGATGTGCTGGAATATCCGATCTACGGCGGACTTGATCTCACTCTACGCGTCAAGATTGTGGGTGTTGTAAAACCAATCAATCAAACGGATCCTTACTGGTACCAAGGTCTAGAAGGCCTAATGAATACCTTCCAGATCAGCGAAACGGAGTTTATGGGTTCACTGATTCAAAAAGCAGGTGTCCCAGTCAACAATGCAAGCTGGTATTATGCGTTTGATTTGTCGCAGGTGAAGACCAGTCAGCTTTCTCCGCTTAGCCGGACATTAGAGCGGCTCAATATCGATTTGTATCAGAGACTTAAAGGTGCAAAAGTTGAGATTTCCTTCGCGTCTACCTTAACGGAATTCAAGAAGCAGAGCTTACAGCTGCAAACCTTGCTCTTTACGCTGGCGGCTCCGATGATCGCCATGGTGTTCTACTTTATAGCCATGAATGCGAGACAGTCTCTGGATAAGCAGCGCAGCGATATTGCTGTTCTGCGAAGCAGAGGGGCGGGAACAAGGCAGATCATATGGATCTACTTGCTCGAGGGCTTACTGCTCGGAAGTGTGGCGATTGTGGCAGGGCCATTAATCGGTTGGTTTATGGCCAAGAGTATAGGCTCAGCGGATGGTTTCCTATCCTTCGTAAACCGAAAGTCAATTCCGGTTGGCTTCTCGACTGAAGCTATTATTGCTGGAGCGGCTGCAGTATTGCTTGCCGTGCTTTCAACAGTTATTCCAGCTGTTATTTATGCACGTTCATCCATCGTCAGCTACAAACGAGACCTTGCACGTTCTGACCGCGGTCCAATCTGGCAGCGCTGGTTCCTCGACATCGTCTTGCTCGCGATTGCCGGTTACGGCTGGTACATGTTTAACGAGCGGCAGATGCTTAGCTTCCAGACAGGGATGACGACAGATCAATTAAATGTACAGCCGTTTCTGTTCTTCGTACCAGCGCTGTCCATATTCGCTCTTGGTCTCTTCTGCCTGCGCTTGTTCCCATGGCTGTTGAAACTGTTTAACTGGCTTGGACGCAAGTTTTTGCCGGTACCTTTATATTTGACGCTGACTCAGTTATCACGTTCATCCAAAGGTTATTATCCGCTTATGATTCTGCTTATTCTAACGCTTGGCCTAGGCGTATATAATGCATCAGCTGCACGGACGATTGACCTTAACTCAACAGAACGGACGTTATACAAATATGGTTCGGATGTGACAGTTCAGACGGTATGGGAAGGCACCGTTGAGGTCTCTCAGCCAAGTGGCGGAGGTAATGGCAATGGCGGCGGAAATGGTGGAGGAAGCGGCGGTGGTGGCACTGGCGGTGGATCTGGTGGAGGAGGAGGTGCTGGCGGCGGAGGCGGCCAGCAGCCGGTCCCAACCAAGATCTTATATAATGAACCACCATTTGAAGTATTCCGTAAGCTGGAGGGCGTAGAAGCTGCGGCACGTGTCCTGCAGACGAAAGGCAATGTTGTTGTATCAGGGAAATCAATCGGCCAAGGCACTGTAATGGGAATCGACAATGTTGATTTCGCTAAGGTTGCATGGTTCCGAAGTGATTTGTTCCCGATTCATCCTTACAATTATTTGAATTATTTAGGCATGTACGAGCAAGCAGCACTTATCCCATCAAATGTGGCGACAAAATACCAGCTTAAGACTGGTGATCTGATCTCTGTTGGTTTCTCGGAAGGTATGCTGGATTTCGTCGTGGTAGGCATCCTGCCTTATTGGCCGACCCAATACCCGGATCAGTCGCCGTTTGTTATCACAAATCTTGATTACCTGTATGACCAGCTTCCAATCATGCCTTACGAGGTATGGCTGAAGATGAAGCCGGATGCAAAAGTCGCTCCAATTGTAGAAGAGCTGCAGAAGGCAGGTATCGAGATTGCTAACGTGAAAGATGTTCGATCGGAGCTGATTACCCAATCGAAACTTCCAACAAGAGGCGGCGTATTCGGAATTCTAAGCCTTGGCTTCCTAGTCTCGGTCATCGTTACTTTAACCGGTTATGTCTTGTATTGGTTCTTTAACCTATCGGGACGTGTCGTACAATTTGGTGTACTGCGGGCGATGGGACTGTCCCGAAGGCAGTTGACCGGCATGTTATTGCTGGAGCAGCTGTTTACGGCGGGTCTTTCAATTGGTCTAGGTATTCTGATAGGCAAAATTACGAGCCTTATCTTCCTGCCATTCCTGCAAACTGCGGAAAATGTAGCAGATACCGTACCACCATTCCGGGTTGTCTTCGACTCGAAAGATACCAATCAGTTATATGCAGTAGTTGGATTTATGATGGTCACAGGAGCAGTGCTGCTCTTCCTGCATATCCGCAGGCTGCGTGTGCATCAAGCGGTCAAAATGGGAGAGGAGCGGTAACAACATATGATCACATGCGAAGGACTCGTTAAAATTTACAAGAGTGATGACTTGGAAGTTGTCGCTTTGCAAGGACTTAACTTGAAGGTGGAAGACGGCGAGCTGATGGCCATTATCGGCAACAGTGGCAGCGGGAAATCAACCTTACTGAATATATTGGGCGGACTTGACCGCCCTTCTGCAGGCTCCGTTCAGGTCGGACCGTGGGATTTGCTTAAAATCTCAGAGGATGATCTGGTTAAATACAAGCGTGAGACGGTAGGCTTCATCTGGCAAAACAACGCACGTAACTTGCTGCCTTATTTATCAGCATTAGAGAACGTTGAAATGCCAATGATGCTCTCTGGTAAAGTAGACCGGACTTATGCGAAACAACTTCTCGAATGGGTTGGTCTCAAGGAGCGGATGCATAACAAGCTGCATCAGCTCTCAGGCGGCGAGCAGCAGCGTGTTGCTATTGCTATCTCGCTATGTAATCGCCCGAAGCTTCTGCTCGCTGATGAGCCTACGGGGTCTGTAGACACCGCAACCTCCGATCTTATCATGGGCATATTCCGTAAGCTTAATAAGGAGCTGGGAGTTACGATCGTTATCGTTACTCATGATCTTACCCTTGCAGGCAAGGTAGACCGTGTTGTTGCTATACGTGATGGTCTAACAAGTACGGAATTTCTGAAAAGAAATCCGAATATGATTCCCGGTGGAGGTGAGGAGCCAGAAGAGAAAGGACTTCAAGCCGTTCATGAGGCATATGTCGTTGTTGATCGTGTAGGTCGATTACAGGTGCCCAAGGAGTACTTGAATGCATTAAACATTAAAGACAAGGCATCGATGGAATTTGACGGTGAGCGGATTATCATTTCGCCGCCTAAATCACTGGGGGGTTAGAAACGAATGAACAGAAAATGGGCGTCTAAAACAACATTTTTATCATTGGCACTAATTATGATTATTTCGCTTCTTGCGGCATGCAGCAAAGGTTCAGAGAGCACGGCAGAGAAACATGTGCTTCGTCTTGGGGTCCTGTACGGAGGAGCTGATAACGAATCTTATGTCCGCCAGCAGTATACCGATACGTACGAAATGATGCATAAAAATATTGATTTCGAAATCGTAAGTGCGATTGACTATAATGAGCAGCGCTACGATACACCGGGACCGGATGGCGTGACTCCACAGCCGGATCCTTTTGTAAAAATGAAGGAAATGCTTACCGGTGATAATCCAGTTGACGTTGTTATTCTGGATTACAGCATGCTGCGCCGTCTGATTCAAGATAATCTGCTGCAGCAGCTTGATCCGCTCATCCAGAAGAGCAAATTCGATCTGACTGATTATGTACCAACTGTGCTGGATGGCATCAAGTCAGCTGACGACAGCAATAACATTTACGCATTGACGCCTACTTTCAGTTCTTCCGCGCTCTACTATAACAAAAAATTATTCGCAGATGCAGGCGTTGAGCCGCCTGTGGATGGTATGACTTGGGAAGATGTCATTAACAAAGCGAAGCTAGTATCCTCCGGTGAAGGCACAGACCGCAAATTTGGTTTGTCCATTAACCGCTGGGCTGGCGACGGCTTCAGCGATATCCAAACGTACAGCGCTCCATTGCAGCTCAAAATGTGGGATGACAAAGGCGAGAAGATGCTTGTGAATAACGAGCAGTGGGAATCGGTATGGAACACGGTAGCAGATCTGTATAAACAAAAGATCTCTCCAAGCCAGGAAGATATGAGCGCTTGGCAGCAAAAGGTTACAACCGATAATCCAGGCTCCTACAATCCAATTGGCGGCGATATGTTCATGAATGGCAAAGTAGCTATGACCATCGGGGAATATGGCTATGTGAATGAACTGAGCAACACGATGAACAATGCTTCCAAAATAAAAAACTTCAACCCATTTGAATGGGATGTTGTAACGATGCCTACACAAACATCTAAACCGGGCATTGGCGGAAATATTTACTTCAGCCAGCTGATGGGGATTAATGCAAAAGCTCAAAATGCTGATGATGCATGGGATTTCATTCAATTCACGAACAGCGCAGAATGGGCGGAAATGAAATCGCGCAGCACGTATGAGCTGGTTGCACGCAAAGAGTATTTGAAACCGAAAAACGGCATGAGCTACAATATCGATGCTTTCACAACATTGAAGCCGATTCCTCCACAATCGACGGATACAGAAAAGCTGATGCGTGAGAAGCCAGGTATCTGGGAAGCGCAATCCCCTGGTTATGAACTGTTCCAGAAGGTGGCCAAAGGGGATATGTCTGCGAAGGAAGCGCTGCAGGAATGGGAAACGAAGGGTAATGCTGTACTGGAGAAAATCAAGAACAACCCGACTGGCAATATAGACGGTGGCGGCAAACCAATGCCATTGGATGATGTAGCGGTAGACGTTAAACCGGTCGGCTGATTCTAAATGACGGTTGATAAAATGCAAAAGAAGCCCAGCAGAAATCCTGCTGGGCTTCTTTCTCGTTATGGTGCATATCTATCCTTGCAGTGCGAACGTCTTATCAACATGCCACACACCACTTACCGTCTTGCGCAGCAGATGCAGCGAATCAATTATTGAGGTCAGATTAACCTCTGACATCCTCAGATTGCCGTAGAGGTCATGGAGCTCGTCTGGCGGCATATTTTGCCCGATCGTCACGTGTGGGGTGTAGACGAAGTTTGGAGCCGGTACGTCGAGTGGACCTTGGCATACAGCTTGATGGAGTTTAATCATCGGCGCCGGATCCTCAAGTGCCAGATACAGCACATGACTGGCCGGATAAAAGGAAGAGACGCGGTTATATCGGATTTGGAACGGCTTCGTCTGGGATGCGACAGCTTCCAGATGCTCTGTTATCGCCGGCAGCTGAGACTCAGAAAGTTCTTCTTTGTCCCGGATAGTCATATGCGGCGGTATGATCGAATAATGGGGATCATGTCGAATACGCCAGCTGTTGGCGAAATCCTGCACGGCTTGTGATGGAAATACAGCAATACCATAAAGCATACTCATCAACTCCTTCATTTAAATATAAGAAATTATAGGTTTTCTCTATCCTGTGCTTATATTTCACTCGCGAAACGTATGCACCCTCCTAAGAATGGTGCAGCCGTTTACGCTAGTTGCGATAATTTGATTATACCCAATTTGGCTGATTTCTCCGAATTTGGGCAATAAAATTGGGCAATATAAGTGTCGAGGAGGGATTCGTTATGAAATGGATATATTGGGTACGGTTATACGAAACCAAATTTCAAGCAGGATGTCTTGTAAGACGGATGGAGAATGACTGGTGGGTGTACGGCTATGAATGCCCTCAGGAAATCGAAGTATTCAAGTCTAAAAAAGGCCGTTTTGGTGTACGTTTTCTTGTTTAAGGATATGTTGGAGAGGGAACAACAATAAGCCTAAAAATGAATCGTACATATATTTTCCTCGAAAGAGAAATAAATGCTTGACGTAGTATATAGGTGTATAGTATATTAATTGATGTCGCCATTTCAATTTGATGACTTAAACAAATGGATATCGCGGGGTGGAGCAGCTCGGTAGCTCGTCGGGCTCATAACCCGAAGGCCGCAGGTTCAAATCCTGCCCCCGCAACCAACCACTCGTCTGAAACGTGATCGTGGCGTTTTACGAGGGCCCTTAGCTCAGTTGGTTAGAGCGGTCGGCTCATAACCGATTGGTCGTGGGTTCGAGTCCCTCAGGGCCCACCATTTGAAGCATCAAAACAAAATGCCGGGGTGGCGGAACTGGCAGACGCACAGGACTTAAAATCCTGCGGTGGGTGACCACCGTACGGGTTCGATTCCCGTCCTCGGCACCATTTTCTTGAACTACATAGCTTCATAAGATAAACCCCTTTTGCTTGGCCTTGTGCCAGGTGAAAGGGGTTTTTACATTGCGCATTCCGCTTATAAAGTAGGAGTGGATGCTTGTCCTCGTATCCTTTACAATAGGAAGACAATGTTGAATGAAAAGGTGGTTCCTAGATGGCGGGTAGTAAACATTATGTCGTATGGGTAGGAAAGCAGCCGGGTGTTTACAAGAGCTGGCCGGAGTGTCAGTCGCAGGTGAACGGTTATCCAGAGGCGAAATATAAATCTTTCGAATCCAAGGATAAGGCGGAAGCGGCTTATAAAGAGGGCTGGAAAAGCCACTGGGGGCAAGGCAAAGGAGCGTCTACGTCGTCTGCTGCGGCTGTCAAAAGCAAGGGAGCATCATTTGCCGCTAAGTCGGCATCCGCTTCAGCAGAAGAGCAGGAGATCGATTACAACAGTATTTCGGTTGATGTGGGGACTAGAGGCAATCCCGGTCCGGTGGAATACAAAGGCGTAGATACACAAACCGGCGATATCCTGTTCTATGTAGGACCAATTCCGAACGGTACGAATAATCTTGGTGAATTTATCGCAGTAGTTCATGCGTTGGATTATTTGAAGAAACAAGGCAGCAGCCAGACGATCTACAGTGACTCGAGAACGGCGCTTAGCTGGCTGCGCAATAAAAAGATCGCATCAACTCTAGTTAGAGATGCTTCTACGAAGCAGATCTGGGACCTTGCGGACTGGGCAGTTGATTGGCTGCGCAATAATACGTACTCCAATAAAGTTGTGAAATGGAACACGGAAGAATGGGGAGAAATTCGCGCAGACTTCGGGAGAAAGTAAAGGGAGAAGACAGATGGAATTTCAACTGAACAATGATTGGGCAGAGCTTCTTCAGCCTGAGATGGATGAGCCGTATTTTAAACTAATGGCGGAGCAGCTTGATGGGTTGTATCAAACGAAGACGGTATATCCGAAATTCGAGCATATATTTAATGCCTTGCAGTATACGCCGTATGAACAAACGCGTGTCGTTCTGATTGGACAGGATCCTTATCATGGACCAGGGCAAGCACATGGGCTTAGTTTCTCGGTACAGCAGGGAATCGCCATTCCGCCTTCGCTGCGAAATATTTATAAAGAGCTGAGAGAAGATATTGGCTGCCCGATCCCGCAGCATGGCTCTCTGCAGACATGGGCGAAGCAAGGTGTATTGCTGCTGAATACGGTTTTGACCGTCGAAGAGGGGCAGCCAAACTCCCATCAGAAGATCGGCTGGGAACGGTTCACGAACCGGGTGATTCAGTTGCTGAACGAGCGGGATAAGCCGGTAGTGTTTCTCTTATGGGGCAAGCATGCCCAAGATAAAGCAGCATTTATTGATGCAGACAAGCATCCGATTATCGCTTCTGCGCATCCTAGTCCACTTGCGGCAAGGAGAGGTTTTTTTGGCAGCCGTCCATTCTCGAAAGTAAATGAACATCTTCGCAGCATTGGCAGCAAGGAGATTGACTGGGCTTTGCCTGAACAGGCGGAGGAATAAGGAATACAAAAAAGCCTCCTAGGTCCACCATAAAGGTGACCAGGAGGCTTTTAGCTTGTTTAGCTAGCCACAGCAGAGCTGCTTACAGCGATGTCAGATGAAGATACGCCATCTTCAGCAGAAGCCAGTACAGGCTTGTAAGCCGCATCTACATAAGTAGTAGCGCTGACTTCAGTAATGACCTGTGGATACATTTTGTCCGGATCTGGCTGAACCGTTTCAACTTGAATGACCGCTTGGCCGTCAACGAAGTTGATCGATGTTACTTTAAGGCCATAACCCGGATGTGGTGCTTGGCCGGAAATCGTTACTTGGTTAATGTCTTTATTAACAGAAGTAACGGTTAATTTAAGGTCTTGGATTTCCTGATAGGCAGGAATCGTAGGCGTGTCTTTTACGAATTGGATACCATCATAGAGCCATGCTGCTGCATCACTACGAGTGATCGCTTTTTTCGGATAGAAATTGTTGTTCTTATCGAGGGAAGCGATTTTTGAAATGAGCAGCTTTTGAATGCTGTCCATGTAATCCTTATTAACATCTTTCTCATCATTAAGAGTCATGAACATCTCAATGAAGGCATAGTCTCCTTGCTTCATAATCGCTTTGAACAAATGATGGGCGAATTGCTCGCGTGTCATTACGTCATCAGCTTTTACATTCTTAGGTACATCAATGCCGTTATATTGAGCAATGATGAACGCTTTGGAATACCATGCATTGTCTTTCAAGTTTGTGTAATAATCGGATACTTTAGGCTCTTTGATGAAACGAATGTTGTCGATGTTCAAATTGAAGCCATTGACGAGCAGCGTAATGCCTGCCGCGTATGTCAGCTTGCCGTTCGAATTGAACTTATCGCCTTTTTCGCCTTTAATAACACCTTGTTTTTGCAGAGCTTCAATCTTTGATTGGTTTGGATCTTTACCGGTATCACTGAAGGCAAATACGGATTGTCCCAAAGTAAAGACAAGCAGCATCGATACTGCCAATAATAGTACTGTTTTTATTTTCATGAACGAATCTCCTTTTGTGTAGTATTTGCTATAGCACCTATAATAACGAAGCCAATAATCGTATTGTTGCACCAAAAGAAGAAGATTCATGCGATATAGCAAAAAAATCCGCATCTCAAGGATACGGATTTTTCGTAATGAGCTGTTGGATTACCGGCAAACAGGGAGAAGGATGGTATCCGAATTCACTGCGCAGCCTTACGATCTCAATTGGCTCGAAGTAAACCCGGACAGCAGAAGGGGGAATTCTATATTCAAAATGCCGGACTTCCTTCCAAGCGTCAAATAGCTGCTGATTCGTCAGGTTAACACCACTTGCTACGTTGTATATAAATTGTTTGCCGCTTAACGCAATATGAATGAGAGAGTCAACGACGTCTTGAATAAGCACATAATCCTTCTCGGAGTCTAGCGTTGACTGCAGGGTGACAGAGCCTTGTGCCATAATATCGTTCATAACGGAATAGATAAAGTTACTTGAGCGGAAATCATCTCCCACAACATTGGATAGGCGTGCTACACGTACATTGGCACGATTCGAGCATAAACAGACTGATTCACCTAGCAGCTTGGATAAGGCGTATATATCCTCGCGGTGATTGGAATTCACAGTCAGATTAGCTTCCTCGCTCGTTGATGCCGCATGCTGATACAATCGTGTCGTAGATAAATAGAGAAGGGACTCAAAGTCCGCGTGTTGAAGCAGCCGGCTAATATAACTGGTATGCGCTTCGACGACATCGTAAGGGCGGGAGCGGAAGTCAGCTGTAATCCCCGCACAATAGAAGAGATGACCTAAAGGCTGCGAGTAAACAGCCGAGTCTCCTTTTTCCGGACAATAGACCTCAAAACCCATCGAAAGCAGCTTGGCAGTCAAGTATGATCCAACAAATCCGTTTGCGCCTATAACAGTTGCTTTCCCTGTCATTTGCGGTTTCCTTTAAGCTGAAGCGGGTTACCTGCATAGATGCCGTAGGCTTCTAATGTACCGCGGACAAGTGAGCCAGCTCCAATAACCGCTCCTCGCTTAATATAAGTTCCATCTAAAATCACACAATTAGCTCCAATCCATACATCGTCCTCAATAATGATGCCGCCTTTGCTTGGCAGGAAGCCTTGCTCCCGAATGAGCCTGTCACGTTCCTGATACGCATGATTAACGGGGGCAAATGTGCAGTTTGCGGCAACACGTACATCATTGCCTATAGTAATGCCGTTTCCGGAGTAAAGGACAGATCCTGAATTGATATGGACATGCTCACCAAGCCGGATATCGCCGCTGCCACCTGCAAACTTCACTTTGACAAAAGCATCAATCATGGAATGGTCCCCAATGACAAGCTTGCTGCCGCGGACCGAGGTTTCGAGATCACAAAGCGGTGATAGTTGAGCTTTCTCAGAGATGTAGCGCATTTTCATCGCTCCAAGGCGCTAGGTGAGCATCCCGTTCACTTATGACGGGGTCCTTGTATTTCCACTGAATGTTAAAGGCAGGATCATCATAGCGGGCGCCGTTTTGTACTGTTGGATCATATATACCGGACATGTGGTAATAGAGAGTAGAATTCGGCTGTAACGTCTGAAAGCCATGCGCATAACCGGGAGGAATATAGAGCATAGAATGTTTGTCTCCGCTAAGCTGAAAGGCCTCCCATTGCTTATAGGTTTTCGAGCCTTTGCGGATATCGACGACCACATCGTACACGCTGCCTTGAATGCATTGAATCATCTTCGATTCGGTGAACGGGAGGTTCTGGAAATGCATGCCTCTTATTGTTCCCTTATGAACATTGTTCGAGATACTCCATTGCTGGAAGTTGTCCTCGAGACCACGTTCCTTGAACAAATTCCTACAGAATGCTCGGGCAAAAAAACCTCGATTATCCGTTAATTGCTCCGGTTCAATCAAATAAACACCTTCAAGCGAGGTTTCATGAAACAGCATAAAGTTCCCCCTCAATAGATTTCGAGCTTCGGAATACAAACGACCAGCTTGGCGCCCCATTCACGCGTATACAGCAGCTCCTGTTCGATCTCGTCTTTCAGATTCCATGGCAAAAGGATAATATAATCCGGCTTTGTCTCCTGTATCTTGGCAGGGGAGAAGATCGGGATACGGCTGCCAGGCAAAAATAACCCTTGCTTATAGGGGTTCTTATCCACGGTGTAGGTAATGTAGTCTGTTCCAACGCCTAAATAGTTGAGCAAGGTATTCCCTTTTGCTGGAGCGCCGTATGCGGCCACCTGCTTGTTTTCACGAGAAGCTTGGAATAGGAAGTTATAGACTGCTTCCTTGACTGCTTTAACTTGCTGCGGGAAGCGGGAATAAGTGCTCATATCTTGAAGACCATAAGCAGTCTCTTGGTGGAGAATCCGCTCTACATGAGGAGAGACAGCTAGAGCTGCATGCTCAGCATGCTTGGCAAAGATCCGAAGGGAGCCGCCATGTGTGGGCCATTCTTCTACGTCATAGACCGTTAAGCCATATCGACTAAATAGATGTGTAACACTCAGCAGTGACAGGTAGGAGAAATGTTCATGATAGATCGTATCGAATTGATTTTCTTTCATTAATCGGAGCAAATGCGGGAATTCCAAGGTGATCGTTCCGGCAGGAGATAAAAGTTCCTTTAATCCCGCAACAAAGTCCTGCAGCTCAGGAACATGAGCGAGCACGTTGTTGCCAATAATGAGATCGGCAGTACCCTTTTCCCCAACAAGCTGCTTGGCAAAAGCCAAAGAGAAAAATTCCGATACGGTTGGAACACCATTTGCTTCCGCTTGCTTCGCAACATTCTTCGCAGGCTCAATACCTAGAATCGGAATGGAGTGGGGGTTGAAATACTGCAATAAATAACCGTCGTTACTGGCAATTTCTACGACAAAGGAAGAGTGGTCAAGTGACAATCGCGGGATTATGGTATCGACATACTGCTTCGCATGGGCAAGCCAGCTGGAAGAATACGAGCTGAAGTAAGCATACTCTTCGAAAATATCCTGAGGTGATTCAAACTGTTCGAGCTGCACGAGCAAACATTGCTCACATACAAAAACACGCAGCGGATAATAGGCAGTGCCTAGATTCAATTGTTCAGGCCGTAGATAGCTATTGGATAAAGGAGAGGTGCGTAGATCAACAAACAGATGATGCAGCGAATGATGACAGGAGCGGCAGTTAGGCAAGAGGTTTCACCTCCAATTGCTCATATCTTCTAATTTGCTCGAATGTGTAGGCATGCATATCCTTTCCTTGATAGAAAGCGTGGTACCAATCTCTTGTCCATGTCAATGTATCGTCGAAGGTCAGCTTCGATTCCCAGCCAAGCAGCCGTTGAGCCTTCGTTGAATTAAGCAGCAGTGTATTCGTTTCATGGGGCTGTACACAGTCGTCATATTCAAAGGCAGGAAGGTTACCCCAATGCTGTGTTAGAAGAGCGGCTAATCGGCCGACTGATATCCCTTGATCAAGCGTTTGACCGAAATTCCATGCCCCGCTGTAAGAAGCATCCAGCCATAATTTTTCTGCGAGCTGAATGTAACCGTATATTGGCTCCAATACATGCTGCCAAGGGCGGATGGCGTGGGGGTTCCGCAGAATAGGAAGCCGACCTGCATTCATACTTCGAATAATGTCTGGAACGATTCGGTCTGTTGACCAATCGCCTCCTCCGATGACATTGCCTGCACGGGCGGTTGCAGCCCGTTTGCCAAGCGGCGTCAGGAAGGCATCCCTGTAACTATTCGTAATGATCTCCGAGCAAGCTTTGCTCGCACTGTAAGCATCATAGCCTCCTAGACGATCTTCTTCTACGTATCCTACGGCAGACTCCTTATTCTCGTATACCTTATCGGTTGTAATGTTGATAATGACCTTTGCAGCTGGCACTCTTCGAATACAATCCAGCAGGACAGCTGTGCCAAAAGTATTGGTATGGAATGTACTCAACGGATCACGATAGCTGTCACGTACTAATGCTTGTGCAGCTAGATGAAACACAATGTCTGGCTCTTGCTCCGTCAAAGCTTCTTGAAGGGCAATAGTGTTCGTAATATCGCCCTCAATTGACGTTATAGGAAGTGCTAAGCATTCGGACATATTGGGCGTAGTAGAAGCGGGGAGGGAGTAGCCCACCACATGAGCCCCTTGATGCATCAGCACCGCGCAAAGCCAGCTTCCTTTAAAGCCGGTATGACCCGTAACCAGTACCTTTTTCCCCGTCCAAAAAGAAACCATCATTTCCACACCTTCCAAGGAGCATTACCTTTATTCCAAAGCTCATTAAGCGAGTTCTTATCACGAAGGGTATCCATCGAGTGCCAGAAGCCGTGATGCTGATAGACGGATAACTCTCCAAATGAAGCTAGAGATTCCAAAGGGCCATGCTCCCAAACTGTATCATCGCTGCGGATCAAATCAATTGTTTTTGGCTCCAGGACAAAGAATCCGCCGTTAATCCAATTGTTATCGTTATGTGGTTTTTCTCGGAAGGAAACCGCTTTGTGGTCATTAATTTCCAAGATGCCATATCGCATGCCAGGATTAACAGCGGTAACGGTAGCTAGACTGCCATTCCTGCGATGCAGCTCAATAAGCTCACCAATATGGATATCTCCGACACCATCTCCATAGGTGAAACAGAAGGTGTCATCCCCGATATAGGGGGCCAGCCGTTTCAATCTGCCTCCGGTCATGACCTGATCACCGGTGTCAACTACGGTTATTTTCCAAGGCTCAGCTTTGGAGTTCATATAGGTAACCTGATTGTCGGACAGATCAAAGTGAACATCAGATTGGTGCAGATAATAGTTAAAAAAGTACTCTTTAATAACGTAAGATTTGTAACCGGCAGCGATGATGAAGTCATGGATGCCGTAATGCGAATAAATTTTCATGATATGCCAGATGATTGGTTTGCCTCCGATCTCGACCATCGGTTTCGGCTTGGAAATCGTTTCCTCCAATAAGCGGCTTCCTAGTCCGCCTGCTAAGATTACGGCTTTCACTTGCTTACCTCCCTATGGTGCGAATCGAACTGCTTTAACTAAGTAATGAAATGTCCTGATGGTGACAAGTAAGCATGGATCAATTCCTCTTGGTTGTAAGATTGAATGAAGTCCGGATAACCATGCTCGAATAAAATATAATCGAACCGTTCGTCTCGTAGCTGCTGATGAATATCAGCCATCGTCTTATAATACAAGGTCCGGTTGGAGATGGTTCGCAGGTCGGTCATATATTTCTCTTGATTCGTTAAGCTTGTTAATTGTACGTTGCTCGCACCGTTTTGCTTGAAGTAGGTCTTAAAAGCAAGGGGAGTGGCTCCAACGCAGCAGTTAATTGCAAGAAGGGAAACAGTTGGCTTAGGAGTCCAGCGGCTCTTGAGGGATTCTACAAGCTTCATGTTAGGCAGTCCCTCCGCCCAGGAATCGATGCCGTATTTACTATGGAAAATTTGCCTGCTGATCTGAAGAGAGTTATTTTGCCGTTGATCAATGCCCGTTGTCACTGAGCCGTGATGAAAAATAAACGTATCACCTGCATAGATGAGCTTATAGCCAGCCCGGCGGTATCGGTAGCTTATATCATCGTCTCCAAACTCACCGAAGTAGAAGCGGGAATCATAGCCCCCAATTTCACGCAGTCTTTCTGTTAGCGAAAAAAGAATAACCGGCATAAGCCGGATTCGTTCTTCCCATTTCGTAGAGTTTGAGACATTATAGGCCCTCGCTTGCTGCTGCATTTCCTCAAGAGTGTTGAAAGGTAGATTGATCTGTTGATAGTTGCTGACATAATTGGCCCCTGGCGAGACGAAGCCAATTTTGGGATCTGATTCGATGCAAGTCATCAGATTGTCAAGCCAATTGGCCGTCAAGATCATGTCATTACTAATTAGGGCAATATATTTGCCCCGCGCCGCATTCATGCCGACGTTAAATCCATTAACAGGTCCAACATTTTGAGGAATATGGATCGGTCTTGCATGTGGAATGGAATCAAAATAACTCCTGGTGTCATCGGAAGAGCCGTTGTTGACGAGGATCAGCTCATTACCGTCTAACGGTGTATGTAAGAGTAGGCTGTCGATACAACGTTTTGTAATTTCAACATGGTTATAAGCAAGGACAACGAAGCTGACAATAGGGTGCTCAGACAGGGGAATCACCTCTTTATATAGAGAATACCGATAGCTAAATTCTATTTTTTGGAATCAAAAAAAAGACCTTTGCAGGTCTTTAAAGGGAGGTTACTCCAGCTCATCTTCATACCAAGGATTCAGATGAATAAGCACTTCCTCCACATCGTTATGATTTGTAAGAATCGTTTGTTTAATTTTCCGGGATATATCATGACCTTCTTGAATCGTAAATTGCGCTGGGATCCCGACACGAACGTCAATGATCACATATTGGCCAAATTCTCTAGCGCGAATCCGGTCAATACGCTTCACCTCAGGGATCGAGAAGACAAGCCGTTCGTAATCATTCAGCTTTTCTGGGGAGACGGCTTTTTCCATCAATACATCAACCGCTTCTCTGCCCATGTCATAAGCCAGCTTCATAACAAAAAAGGCAACTACAATGCCGGCGGCAGCATCACCATAGCTCAGGAAGGGGATATCGTTGCGATCGCCGATGATCGCTGCACCAATGCCCACAACCGCTGCAATAGACGCATAGACGTCAGCGAGATGGTCATAAGCCGTTGCTTCAAGGCTTTTGCTGTTTGTTTCCTTGCCAACTTTTATGCAGTAGAGGTATAACCACAGTTTCCAGAAGAGCGAGATGACAGCTGCAATAAAGGCCACCATACTAGCTTCACCCGCGGTATGAAAGAAGGATTCAACCGAGTGGTAGGCGATAAATAAAGCAGCAAGCACCATAATGATCGCAACCAATGCAGAGCCGATCAGCTCACTTTTGCCATGACCGTACGGATGGTCTTCATCTGCAGGCTTCTGCGCAACTTTAGCTGAGCCGAGTGCTGCCATAGTAGCTATGACATCGCCAGCATTATGTACCCCGTCGGCAATCAGTACTTGGCTTTTGAAAGTCAGACCAACAATTAGCTTAATTCCCGTCAGAATCAAATTACTGAGTAAGCTGATCCATATTGCAAATATGTTAGAAGAAACTTTAATTTTTGAACCACTCACCCTATAATACCTCCGTCAATTAACAGGTTAAAAAGACAACGATCCTTATCATAAAGGATGAAGGGTGTGTGGGTCTAGAGAAACAGTGTTGCAACAGGTCAAGATTTTTAGGCTGAGCAAAATATGTAGGATTCGCCCATTTCATAGATTCGTATTAATCGTACAAGCAGATCGTGTCCGAGCACATACCCTGTGCCAATTCTTTAGATTAGAATCTATTCCAATTGGGGACCAGATTTCGACTGTAAGCACAGGTGATCAACTGTTAATCGATGCGATATGGGCCGGATTCTATGAAGGTAACGCCAGATTCATAAGTGCAGGATTGCCTGTTTATATCCCTCTGTCGATGATTCGTTTTATTGTACTTTAACCACCTTATTGTTAACGAATGCCACGTGGGCCGGATTTTACGAGGGGAATGCCAAGTTTATAGACACAAATGGTAATACGGTTTATCTTCCGGTATCGAAAATTCAATATATTAATCGTTAAAATAGAAACAAAAAAAGCCTTGATTGCTCAAGGCCTAATCTGTTATATGGAAAAACAGATCGTTATGAATGATTGCTTCAACCTAACCTTTTACCGCACCGGCCGTAAGACCACTGACGATATATTTTTGTCCCATCAAATAAAGAATAAGAACAGGAATCGACGTCATGACGAGGTCGGCAAAAATCAGGTTCCAATCACGGCTGTATTTGCCGTAGAAGTTGTAAATCGAAAGCGGCATGGTCCATGTCGAGCTGTCTGTAAGGAAATAGAGAGGGATCGTGATGTCGTTCCATACCGACATGAAAACCATGATTGCTACTGTTGCATTAACCGGTATGATAAGCGGTGTAATGATTCGGAAGAACACACCCATCAGGCTAGCGCCTTCCAGGAAAGCAACCTCATCAAGCACTCTTGGTACCGATTTAATAAAACCGCTGTATAAAAAGATACTAAATGCCGTATTTAAAGCTGCATAAATGAAAATGACACTCGTGATGCTGCCGTAGAAGCCCATCCATTGCACAACTTTGATCGTTGTGATCGTGGACATTGGAGCAATTAGTCCCATGAAGAAAAACAGGTACAGGTAGCTTGCAAGCTTGCTGTCGCGTCGTG
Organism: Paenibacillus sp. J22R56; assembly: GCF_056269375.1. Lineage (NCBI taxonomy): Bacteria > Bacillati > Bacillota > Bacilli > Caryophanales > Paenibacillaceae > Paenibacillus > Paenibacillus sp. J22R56. The sequence goes on along the minus strand of NZ_JBWDNV010000007.1, from coordinate 288,718 downwards.
CCAGTATAAAGGCGGCTGCGGAAGAAGTGATAATATTCAATATGGCGGATACCCCAGTAATGACGATACCGTTCAGAAAGGCGCGAGCAAGACCACCTTCCTTAAATACGGTTACATAGTTAGAGAACATCCATTTGTCCGGTAACCGAATTTGAAACTTAGAAACCTCAGCACTAGTCATAAACGAACCAAAAATCATAAGCAAAAGCGGAATGATGATACCTAAGCAAGCGATTAGCAGTAAAATTTCTACAAGGTAGTTGCGTAGTGATAATTTTCGAGAGAAGCTCATTATTCGGTAACCTCCTTACGACGCATGAAGACCAGCAATGGGATTGCAATCAAGCTGACAATGAGGAACAGCAGGGTATTGATTGCCGTGCCAAGGCCCCAGTTGCCTTCGCCAAACGCTCGAAGAATAATCGTGCCTATAACCTGTGAGGAGTTGCCCGGACCGCCGCTTGTCAAGACGAATACTTCGGAGAAAACTTTCAATCCCCCGATTAACGTAAGCATCAAGTTAATATTGATGGCTGGCAGCAGAAGCGGAACGGTAATGTTCGTAAAGCTTCTCCAAGCACCTGCACCGTCAATCGTTGCAGCTTCATAGTATTCCTTCGAGATGGATTGCAGGCCAGCCAGATAGATAGCCATTTGGAAGCCGGCGTGCTGCCAGATGGATACTAGAGCAACCGTCCAAATCACAATATGGGGGTCGGTCAGCCAAGCCTGGCTCAGGAAGTGAAGACCGATAGCGTCAAAAAACTTATTCACCATACCTTCTGTACGCAGCATAGGGGTAAAGACGATAGAGATTACCAATACGCTTAGAATGGATGGAGAGTAAAATATAGCACGAAGGAAATTGCGGGATTTAAGCCGCATATTTAAAGCGATGGCAAGCACAAGGCCAATCACATTTTTTCCGACAACAGTTGCTATTGCAAAAATAAACGTGTTTTTCAAGGCAAGAATTAAGGTGTCATCCGTGAAGATTTTGTTGAAGTTATCGAGGCCGATAAACTTGATGCCGATACGATCTAAACGCCAGTCGGTAAAGGAGTAATACAAGCCGATAATTGCCGGTAATACGAAGAAGACCGTATAGATAAGCAGCGCAGGCCATAAGAGGTAATAGCCGTACATACTCTTGGAGCGTGTCATCATTTCTCATCCCACCAAATTTGTTGATTTTTATGTTCTAGTTCTAGCTTTGCAATTGCATTCTTTAGAAGGAGCGGCCGCTGCAAAAGAACAGCAGCCGCAGGTAAGTCTTTAACTTGCTTTATTGTTGTTGCTGCTTAGAAGCCAGCTTCGCCTTTGTCTTTCATCAGCTCAGCAAACTTCTCATTCCAGGCTTGAAGTACTTTTTGGGACGATATGCTGCCTGTGAACTGGTCTTGAAGGCTTCTGTACAGCTCACTGCGGTCAACCAGCATGAAAGCGTCCATCGTCATAGCAACTTTTTTAGGTGTAATGTAGTTGTCCAAAATTTCTTGCTTGTAAGCAGGAAGCTCTGGCGTTGTTACGTCGCTGAAATTGGATACATAGCTTTGGTTATTCACAATTTCTTGCGCAACTTCTTTTGTTGCAATGAAGTCAAGGAATTTTTTAGCTTCTTCGATATGCTTCGCTTTTTTCGGAATAAACAGCTGGCCGCCAAGCGGGCTTGCGCCAAGATAAGCATCGCCGCTGTTGTCGGTAGGGTAAGCGAACAAGCCAAGGTTCATGTTAGCATCCTGTTGCTGAACCGATTCGATCAGCCAGTCACCCATGAACATCATCGCTACTTCCTTGTTCAGGAATTTACCTGCAGCCATGTCATAGCTGTCACTCAATACGTCAGTATTGGTGTAGCCTTTTTTATACAGATCATATTGCTGGTCAAGGATCGTTTGGAACGCTGGAATATCCGTCCATTTTTTCTTGTTTGCATTCAGATCATCAAAGAGTGTAGGCTCGTTTTTAGCCGCATATTCACCAAATGCTGCGCCCGGCATTACGTTAGCCGCCCAGTTATCTTTGAATGGCATAAAGATTGGCGTGTAGCCTGCTGCTTTAATTTTCTCGCAAGCCGCAAGGAACTCGTCATAGGTTTTTGGAACTTCAAGGCCAAGCTCTTTGAAGATATCTTTGTTATAGACAACCCCTTGCATACCCGTATCTTGGCTTACATGGAAGCTGTAAATATGGCCGTATGCGGACAGGACGTCTTTGTTCTGAAGACGGCTGACCCAAGGCTGGTCATCCAGAGTTTCAAAGTTGCGCTCGAGATTAAGGTCAGTTGTTGCGCTTGCCAGGTTGTATTGCAGAATGTCCGGCGTTTCGTTAACAGCCAGCTTTGTTTGGAGCACGGTTGATGTTTGTTCTGCTGGAAGCAGCTGTAAATTGACTTTGATATTCGTTTGTTTCTCGAATTCATCGAGCAGGTCTTGCTGTACAAATGCAGAGTCTTGCGAGCTTTTGGATAGAGCAAGCTCAATCGTTACTTTTTTGCCGCTTCCGGTGCTTCCGCTTTCTGAATTCGTGTTATTGCTTCCACATGCTGCTAGCGATAGAGCTAGTACTGCGCTTACTGCGCCTAATGATAGCTTACGTGTTGTTTGGTTCATGTTTTTCTCCCCTCATGGTGCCCTTTGTTGTATCTTCGATTGAATCCGTTTACAATCCAATTGTAGGATTTTTTCACCTGGAGGTACATGTTTCACCTTTACCATTGCTGTGTAAAATTCTGAACTAATATCGAATCGGAGGCTATCATTCTTGAAAGGCGTTAGCAAGAAAATCAGATTTATTCCCAGGCAGACCAGCCTTCAAACGAAAGTAGTTCTTATGTTTCTAATCTTGCTTTTGTTTGTAGTATGCTGTTTTTTGGCCTATGTCAATTGGCAGGTTATCAGGCCGCTCAAGGAAAACAATGAAAAAGAAAAGCAGCTCACGGCCGCTAAAATCAGCGGACAGCTGGACCAATATATTAAAAACCAGAATCAGCTGTCTCAGCGCGTTTTGTCTAACGAGCAAGTTACAGCAGCCTTATCTGGAGGTTATCATTCAGGGGATTCAGCAGAAGGTCTGACTCAGAGCCGAATTTTGAAAAGGATGATGTTTGAGGCTATCGGCCCCAGCGTAGATATACGAGATATGATCATCTACGATCTCGAAGGGCGGGCGCTTTCATCCTACATCGGTTATCCGACGAACCCGGTGAAGATCGAACCAGAGCTGAAGAGTGAAATGGATAATAACGACTATATTTTATATCAGCAGCCTAATGGCATAACGGCATTTGATAGAGCAATCATCAATCAGAATGGCCAGATTTTTGGCTATCTATCCATTCAACTGGATCAATCCGAGCTGCAGCTTCCAACGGAAGATGTTGCGGTTGGTGACGTTTATATCATGGACCAGGAGCATCAATTCATTGCCCGCTCACAAAATGCAGATAAGCCAAGTGATCTGGAGCTTCTTGAGGCAGATGCTGTGACCAGCGGCATGTATTTGGACGACCGTTCCAATTATGTCGCCTATAATCAATCGGCTAGCACCGGCTGGACAACCTATGTTGTAACTCCAAAGCACGCCGTGCTTGGACCGGTCAATTCTGTCCAATATTTATCAATTGCGTTTATATCCATACTGATGCTGTTTTCATTCGTGTATATTTATTTCAGTACCCGGAATCTGCTGCTGCCAATTCGGAAGCTGCGAGGCCAAATCTCACGCATTAACTATAGCAATCTGGATGTCAAAGTGGACAACCGTTCTCATAACAACGAGTTGATAGCTTTAAGTGATTCCTTCCAGGAGCTGTTAGGCCGTCTTCAGCAATCGATCGAAAACGAAAAGCTGGCGCTGCAGGAAGAAATGAAGGCGAGAAACTCGGCTCTTCAATCGCAAATCGCGCCGCATTTTATTCACAATGTGCTATATTTGATTAGCATTGCCGCCCAAGAGGGCAAAAACAATGCGGTTTCAGATATGTGCAAGCATCTGTCCGATTCCTTGCGTTATATTGTTACGTCTCCCTACCAGCACGTCTCATTGACGGAAGAACTGGAGCATATCCGTAACTATTTATCGCTTGTCCAACAAAATTATGAAAACGACCTGGAATGGGAAATTATCGCAGATGATGCAGCTGCAAACCTTATTCAGCTTCCAAGGCTGGTCATCCAGCCGTTCGTTGAAAATTGCATCGAGCATGCGTTTACGAATACCGATCCGCCGTGGCGCATAAAAATTCTGGTGAAGCTGTATAACGGGATTTGGGCGATCGAAATAAATGATAATGGTGAAGGTATTGAAGCTGGTAAGATTAATGAAATCATGAATAATATTTCGAATTCCGAAGCGAGGGAGCATGAGCTTCATATGCCGTCAAGCTTTGGAAATATGGGAATTGTGAATACGGTGAATCGACTCAAGCTGATGTATAAGAACCGACTATTTTTCAACCTGTACAATAACGCGGGGGAGGACAAGGGCTCAACCGTACAAATTATCGCCTCTCTCACGAAAGATTTTTACTAGGATTATGCTTACGAAGCAACAATTCTTTTTAGGAGGAGAAGTCTATGTTTACCGCCTTGATTGCTGAAGACAGCAAGCCGATACTACGTAATATCAAGGCGCTTCTCGAATCATCGGAACTGCCGATTCAGATCGTCGCAACCGCCTATAACGGGGAAGAGGCACTGGATTATATGAAAAAGCAGCCTATCGACATCCTGATTACCGATATCCGGATGCCCAAGCTGGACGGACTTGGACTTATCGAGCAAGCGAAGAGGCTGCATTCGTCGCTAAAAGTAGTGCTTATCAGCAGCTACAGCGATTTTGAATATACGCGCAAAGCGATTAATTTACAGGTGTTTGATTATTTGCTGAAGCCTGTAGAGCGGAACCAATTGATTGAGGTTATGGAACGGATCGTTGATTCGCTCGCAGAAAAGCTGGAATATAGCCTTGATCCCTTGAAGTCGATTGTGCCTGCTGCATCTCTATCAGGCTTGCGTCTTGGACCACAATTTCATGAACAATCTATTTCGCTGTTTCTGATTGGAAGGCAGCCGTTTAGCCCAAATTTGGGCAATTGGAAGACGGAAATGCTGCAAACGGTGCTCCAAGCCGTTTGCGAGCCGCAAAGCTGCTGGCTGTTTCCTGCTAAGGATTCGGACCGTTATATTGTTTTTGTCCAGTCCGCTTTGAAGGAGCGGTTCACTACAACGATTGATTGGATGGAATCCATTGAACGTCAGCTGCTAAGTGTTGATATTGAAATCGCCATGGCGGGCCGATTCCAGCCAGTTGATATGAACCAGCTGCAGCTTCAATATGACAGATTGAAATATTTACTCGATCAAGAAACGCTGCTTGATAAAAGAGTGCTGCTGGATACGGATTATCGCATTCCTGAACAAGTAGGGAAGGAAGAGATTATTAGAAGCTTTACCGATATGATCGAACAGCGCCAGTCACAGCCATTCCTGATGAAGCTCCGTGAGTATCTGCAAATCTCCTATAACGAGCATACCCGTTATTACGATTTGGCGAAGCTTGTAGCCGCGATCGGAGATGCTTTTGTCCATGCTTTGCCGAGCAACGGACCGGAGGAAAGGCTGGCAGCGGCAGTAGCTGTCAAAGAAATGTTGGAGTTGGGCAGCTACCAGAGATTCTGTGAGCAATGTCTGGACTGGTGTGCCCTCAACTTTGAACAGCTGCAATTGCGTAACCGGAAAAGCGGAGAAGAGTTGTTTGAGCAGATGGATGCTTACGTGCAGCTCCATAAATTTTCGCAGCTTTCCATCAATGATCTGGCTGCCAAATTCCATGTCAGTGCGTCATATGTGAGCCGGATCATAAAGCGTTATACGAACACAACATTCGTACAATATTACATGGAGCTGAAGATCGAGGAAGCCTGCAAGCAGCTGTGTGCTAAGCCAGATTTGAAAATCAAGGAGCTCGCAGATGCGCTATCCTTCTGCGACCAGCATTATTTCTCCCGTGTGTTCAAGGATCATACAGGATTAAGCCCTAGCGAGTATAAGGAGCAGCATGCCGGCTTAGAGAGCTTGTTGGAATAGAATCTAAACGAAAGAAGTGGTGGAAGGATGGATGGATTATCCTTGCACCGCTTCTTTTTTTCTTATAAAAAACGAAGAGGATTCAAATAAGAGATTTAGATTTGCTTTTCAATTATACGAAACTTTTCCCAAATTATGGAGTAGAATAATAGATTCATAAATTGGGAGGGATATGGAAATTGAAGTTATTATCGTACAAATCTAAGTTCTCTGTATGGTCGAAAACAATCGCTGCATCGCTCGTCGCATTTACCGTGCTATCCTCGTCAGCTTTGGCGGCATCGCCTCAGACGTCGACAGCCGCACAGCCGGCCGCGTTAAACGCGGACTCGGCAACCGCATTTTTGGACAGTTTTTTTAAATCAGATGCGGCCAAGCCTTACTATGTTGGGGCATCTGTTGTAGTTGTCAAGGATGGGGAAGTGGTGGCTCAAAAGGGATACGGTGTTACGGACCAAACAACTGGGAAAGCTGTCGATCCGGCTTCCACTGTCTTCCGTGTCGCTTCTGTTTCTAAGACTTTTACGGCAGCAGCCGTCATGCAGCTTGTGGAGCAAGGTAAGATCAAACTGGATGAGAACTTCTTGACTTATCTTACGGGGTACACAGTTGAAAATCCATTCGATAAGCCTGTAACCGTAGCGGATCTGCTTACACATAAGTCCGGGCTTGATGTTCGCGAAGTTCAGGCGGAAGACATGTTGCCAGGCAATCTCGGCAAAACCTTCAGCATGGACGATTATGTCCGCGAGCATATGCCGCCAGTCGTCCGTGAGCCAGGTACGGCGTACATGTACGACAACTTTGGTTATTTGCTGCTTGGGCTGATCGTGGAAAAGGTGAGCGGAGTGCCTTTTGAAAAGTATATGGACGAGAAGGTATTCGGGCCGCTAGGTATGGATAACAGCGGGTTTCTGCTGGATGGCGCACTGAAGGATAACCTGGCGACCGGTTATACTGCGGCAGGAGCTCCGGTACCATTGTACGGCCTGAAGCCAACCGTCCTGCCGGAAGGGGGCATGCTGTCGACGGCGGAGGATGTCGGCAAGTTTATGATCGCGTTCCTAAATGGCGGAGCAGCGGGGTCAAGCCGCATTTTGTCCAAGGATACGGTAAACTCGATGGAGCAATACCGTTCCTTTATCCATCCGCTGCTGCCGGACACGACGTATGGCTTTGAAGCGCCATTTCAGATTCCGGGAGCGGGCGCAAGCTCCAAAATTGTGACCAAAGCTGGTGATATGACCGACTTCAGCTCGTATATGTTCCTTATCCCAGAGAAAAATACCGGCGTATTCCTTACTTACAACAAGCAAGGCCCGTTACGCAACCTATTTTACCCGCAATTTATCCAAACCTTCTTCCCGCAGTATGCGGCTCCTGCCGACCTGAAGGATTACACGCCTCAAAGCAGCGAAGAGCTTAGCCGTTTCGCAGGTTATTACGCCGATATCCGGTCCAAGGTGCTGGTGTCGGGAATTAATGACGATGAAAGCGCGCTGACGATTAGCGATTCGTATCTGGGACCGCGCACGCTGAAGCAGGTTGACGATAATTTGTTTATCGATGATTTGACGAAGCAGTTCACCGCCTTTAAGTTGGACGGCGATGGCAAGGTTCTGTATATGAAGGAGCCGTATTTGAACCCGCTTGGTTATGCCCAAAAAGGCGCGGAAGCTTCAGGATTTGCCGATGTGGACAAGGATCATCCGTATGCCAAATATATTTTCATGCTGCAATCGCTTGGTTATTTGCCCAATGATGCGTTGCAGGTGAATTTCCATTCGGAAGAAGGGGTTACGCGCGGACAATTCGTGCAGGACGTGCTTTCAATGTCCGGTGTACAAGCTCAGCAGTTTGACACGTATGCCTTTAACGATATTAAGGATCATCCCGCAGCGCCGTACATACAGGTTGCTGCTATGATGGGCATGGTAAAAGGAGACGGTAAAGGTAGCTTTAAGCCGGATCAGGTGATCAGCCGCGAAGAAGCGGCCGCGATGATTCAACGCGTATTTGTCCTGCAATATCCAAAAGTTTCGTTCAATGATGTGAAATTGTCCGGCAAGACCGATCCTTGGGCTGTTCCTGCGGTCCAAATGATGGTGGCACTTGGCATCTATGGTCCAGAGGTCACGAAAGCTGCCGACGGCACGTTCAATTTCCATTCGAAGGAAGTATTAAATAAAGGCGAGGAAGCAGCTATTCTTTATTCGCTTATGCTTCAGCCAACCGACCTGATTGTAGCCAGCATGCAGCAAAACGGCGTGAAAACGCTCGTTAAGGACGCTGCTTAACGGTAGTGAAGCAACTTATAAAGCAGCCTCCCGCCGGGAGTTCCGCGCGTATCGATCAGATCGGTGCGGCTTCCTCGGAGAGGCTGCTTTTTTTGTTTTTAACTTACTGACACTATAGCTAACTTTCACATCAATACATGCTGTACTACTACTAATGAATAACTGTACCAACAAAGAAAACCCGCTAAGCACAAGGCTTAGCGGGTTTCTGTTAGTATGATCTGTAGTGGGCTCGAACCACTGACCCCTACCCTGTCAAGATAGGCTACCATGACATCTGAGGTTTCCTCTTGTTAACTAAAGTTCTAAAAATGGCTAACTATCACTTTGAATCAGCCCAAGAGGTAGCCTCGAGTTACCTTATATATACTGTTGTATGTGACCAATAGTGTGACCATTATGATTCCTAATTATCGGTAACTTCCGCTCCAGGTGCTGCCTGAAGTAATTCCACAACCACATGCTGTTCGATAAGAGCAAATGATTCATGAAATATCTGTTTGACTATTCTTAACCAATTACTACTAATATCAATCCAGTTATCTGTCCAGTTCGAGTTTATGTAACGATATGCACGATATGGTTTTTCGCTAGTAGGGGCACGATATCCAAGAATGTCCTCTATACAATTAGTTAACAGGTAGCACTTTTCTGCTTCACCTACAGCTTCTAGTATAGGTGCATTGAATATCTCTGCTCCTACAGTCCCTGTATCTGCATCGTGAATAACAACAGGATTAATCCCCATACTTTTAAGGTATTTAACGAGTGAAATTATAGTTGCTTTGCCTCTAGCTTTAATAATTTGCCAATTGCATTGAATATCTTTTCGGACCTCTAAAGGGAACCGAGCGATTGTTTCCCTTAACACTAAATCCTCAGTGTCACCTTCAATTATTAGCACGTGTTTAGCAAAGAAAACTCTGGCAATATGATCATCAATTTTTAACAACATTTTCACATAATGTTTATCGTTATCTTGCAACAGGCTAAATGATCGGCTTGTATTGAATGGATTACAACGAACCTTTTCAGTATTGAGGGTATGCCCATTAATTTCAAGGGTAGAGTGCTCTAATGCTAGGCTGTTTAATATTTGCAATGGTCTTTTACTAAGGTCAATCATATACGGTGAATGAGAGGTGCATACAATTTGATTTTTATCAATTGAAGCAAGATCATAAATGGTATCTCTCATCTGTTGTGCCGCATTAGGATGCAGGTATATCTCAGGTTCTTCAAAACCAATAATTAATGGGCGTATTAAAGTATGATCATGACTTCTGTTCTCGCGTAAATTTCTGTATCTTAATAGTGCAAATACCGCTGAACGAACCATTCCAGTACCTTGCAGCGCAACGGGTGTAACAATATTGCTGAACATGGATATTTTAAATTGTGGTTTGATTACCTTGTCTGCATCGGATAATTGCGTCTCCGCTTTTAGACCAGTATTCGGAAAAACATCTCTCATTACAGAGTTTAATTCAGTCATCATTTTTCCAAATTCACTCTGCTCATCCGCAGGATCAAGCTCTTGTGCGAGAAGATTTAAATATCTTTGAGCTTCCTGATAGTGTGAGGATGCTTCTCTGACATCATTAAAAAGTTCATTTAAAGTAGAGTACAGTGCACCTGACGTTTCTGAAAGCTCGGTTGCTTTATCCTGTGCAGGAATAAATAAATATTTAGGTAGTTTTTGAAGGACTATACCTGGAATTCCACCTGGGTTTCTGAACCATTCTTCATTCTGTTCGTCGTAATTGTACAAATCTTCTAATTCTTCAATTAACTGCAAATTTTTTGCTGACGGTCTTCTATTAAAATCTGAACCACTTAGCTTTTCCATGATTTCAGAAATATCAAGACCTGCTTCGATGTATTCATTAATTGTAGAGCAATTTTCGAACTGTTCTTTTTTGCTTCTTACTTGTTGCCTCAACTCGACAACATAATCAGTATTTAGCTCAAAAGTTTTTCTGTAAATAATTCTTAAACCCGAGACCTCATTCTCGTGATACGATAAAACTCGTGACTTGAATCCCTTCCATGCTCGAGCTTCCTCGGGAACTCCCCTAAACTCAGCAGTGAGGACAATTTTATCAGCAGCTCGAATATTACCAACTTCGCCATCACCTAAAACGTGAAAAAATTCATTTTCAGGTATTTTTTTTATATCATTCAGAAGATAGTTAAGAGCTGACAAAATAGAACTTTTACCTACGTTATTTTCACCAATTAAGAATGTTGCGTCAGAGAAAAACACTGTCGTATCTACATGTCTTCGAAATCCTTCAAGCCTTAAGCTGTGAATTTTCATATGAACACCCTCTTAGTTTTATAAGGAAAATTCTAACAGAGTGGTCAATAATATACCATAGAAAAAAAGAAACCGCTTTATAGCGGTTTCTTTTTGATTAGTTGCTTAAAATGACTTTCAATAGATCATAAATCTTTTTCTTATCCTGCATTGATAATTTTCTATTATTAAAGGATAAACTTAGTTTTTTATTGTTCAATAACTCTTCTAGTATGATGTTGTTTTGAGTTACTTGGATTATGAAATCTGAACCGAAATTATTTATATAGTGTAGAACATCATCAATAAGTATTGTTTCTCTTCGTTCCAATAGTCGAATATCTTTGATTTCATGGTCTTGTAGTCCAAGTATTAGGTAGTCAGTTGTTACCTCGAACGTTGTAGCCAATTTGTAAAGGTCTTCTGGATCAGGATCTGTATATTCTCTTTCCCAGTTTGATATAACTTGAGATGAAACTCCTATTTTTTCAGCTAAGTCCAATTGAGTCCACTTTGATTTTTTCCTCAATTGTTTTATTCTTTTGCCCACTCCATATTCACTTTCACCTTGTTCAAATAGTTGTTTTATATCCAATCGTAAGAACCCTCCAATTGGTTAGTATATTAATTTTCATTTTATCATTTGTAACGGTTTTTTTGAAACATTAAAATCAATCTCTTGAAATTAACCAAATCCGTTAGTATAATGAAATTAACGCTTTCCGTTAATATTAACTAACCCAATCCGTTAGTGGATGGAATGAGGTGAATAGCACTGGATATAAATTCTATACTTGGAATGCTAGATGAAGTTGAAAAATATTTATCCCAATTAAGTAAAACCAGAGCAATACAAGCAGTATCTGAGAAGAAGGTTACAAATTCTATTGTAAGACTTCGGCTTAGCTTGCAAAGCGAAGCCGATACCAGTAAGGAACGATAGTGACGCACTGGCTTGGCCTTTATATGGAGGGCAAGGTGTGCAAGGCTGGCTTGCCGGTCAGGTCTCTCTGAGCCTGACCGCAATGCCTGACTGGCACGGCTTGCGGAGGCTCCATGTAAAGGCTGAGGCGGGTAGCACTGTCGCCCAGCAACTATATATCATGCTGGGTGCAAATTACATCAGGAGGAGGCTTAGAGCCTTGATAATAAAGGCAATTGACACTTTAGAATTTGGTTTAAATATTGAATGTTATTTTAGCAGTTTTAAGCCATACCTAGAGCAGTTCAAGTATTTAAAGGAGAGAGCACAAAAAGAAGGAAAGGAACAACACATTAATATCGGAGGAATAGAACTAACAGTTCATGCTTCAGGTCAAAGGTTTTATGCTTATCGACTTTCTTGCAATGATTTTCTGATCTCTTTTATGGAGAAGGAGATGAATTCTAATTCTCCAGTTATGGTTCGTTTCTTATCTTCGTACTTATGGTCATATGGTGTCATAGAAGCGTATGCAAAGTTTATGAAATGGTTTGAAACATTATCGTTAAAAGTCATCTCGTCAAGTTTGTCTAGAATTGATCCATCTCTTGATACTGATGAAATGAATTTTACTCAAAACGATGTTAAAGGTGTAGTAACAAGAGCAAAAGGGAAAACAGAGCATTTTGTAAACGAAGAATATACACATGGTAGAACGTTCAGCGGTTTTACTATTGGCAGGGGAAAGCCGATGTTAGCTAGGATTTATAACAAGACTTTAGAAGTGAAAAAATCTGGGAAGATATGGTTTCATCAAATATGGCTGGATAATGATTGGGACGGTTCAAGTGATATTTGGAGAGTTGAGTTTCAAATTCGGAGAGAAGCGTTAAAAGAGTTTGGTATTCCTACTTTTGAGACATTCATTGAAAAACAAAATGAATTATGGGCTTATTTGACCAAAGAATGGCTTACTATAAGAAATCCATCTAAAGATAACATTTCGCGGTGGAAAATAAAGAGGAAGTGGAAGTTAATTCAAGACGCAAAAAACGATTACTCTGCAGAACCATTGATACGAGAGACAATAAAGCAAGGGAACTTAGTAAGACTTCTTGATCAAGCTGCTGGTTTACTAATGTCAGTTGCTGCAATTAGTGATCATGAATCAACTAGTGAGACATCGAAAGTCTTACAGTCCTGGTGCGATACAAAGCTCGCATATAAGATGAAATCATTCGATATTGAAAAAACACTAAGACAAAGTAAATTCCTAAACTTCGATTAAAGGAGAAATCACAATGACTGATGAGAACATCCCACAGGTACTCGATGTAATACATATTCAGAATATTTTAGGTATTGGCAGAAGACAGGCGTATGAACTTGTGAACTCAGGACAATTTCATGTTGTAAGAGCAGGGAAAAGAATTAAGGTCGCAAGAGAAGTGTTTCTTTTATGGCTTACAGGATCGACAGATAAAATCTTAGTACCATCAATTCTAGTTTAATGAGGAGCGAGATGTATATGAGTAAGGTGACGGTTAGAACTAAAGACGAAGTATTAATTGGTGTAGTTGTAGAACCCGATAAGAATAGTGTATTTGGATTAATTGGTTCGGATGGAATATGGCTAAAAAGAGAAAAGAGAATTTCTTTTATTGCTCATTCTGAAATTATTGAGATAAAGCCTACTACTATACTCGATAAAGAAATTGATAATAGGATTAGGTGATTATGATATGGCAGGTTCTGTTAGGAAAGAAGGGAACAAGTGGTATTACGTCTTAGAACGCACTGAGAATGGGAAAAGAAAACAAAGTAAAAAAAGAGGCTTCCATACTAAGAAAGAAGCTCAGAGAGCTCTTGTAGAGGCGCAGAGCGCTTTAAACAGCGGTACTTTTGTAAAAGCATCAAAGCTCACCGTAGCAGATTATCTACAGGAGTGGATGAACGATAAACAACATACCATCGGAAGGGAAACAGCAAAAATTAATTTAATCTACATTAGAAATCACATTATACCAGTAGTCGGAAAAATAGCATTAGACAAACTAACGTCATTGGACGTTCAACGGTTAACTACAACAATGTTTGAAAAAGGACTAGCCTCATCTACGATAAAACGAACATTTAATATTATCAATACTGCACTGAATAAGGCTGAGAAAATGCAATTGATAACTAAAAACGTTGCCTCATTAGTGGACAAACCTAAAGTGAAGAAAAAAGAATTAGAAGTTTGGAGCCTTCATGAGATACAACAATTTCTAGATGCTGCTAAGGCGAGTAGATATTACATCGCATTCCACTTGGCAATTTTGACAGGGATGCGCCAGGGAGAAATACTTGGACTTCGATGGCAGGATGTTGATTTCGAAAATGGTAAGATTCTTGTGCGTCAAACATTAAGCCACGATGGGAAAGATTTCAAGGTCGGCGCAAAGACTGTTTCTGGGAATCGCTCAATATCTATTGATCCAACAACAGCAGATTATTTACTTCGACACCATAGAATTATGGAAAATGAGAAGCGTTTAGCAATGGGGGTATTCGGTGAGAAGGGGCTTGTCGTTCATACAAGTACAGGTAATCAACTCATCCCTAGAAATTTAATGAGAGAATTCAAACAACTGTTAGTTAAATCTAATGTTCGAAAAATTACATTCCATGACTTGCGTCACACACATGCTTCCTTATTGTTAAGTCAAAATGTTCATCCTAAAATAGTGTCTGAACGATTGGGGCACTCATCAATAAAGTTAACATTAGACACATACTCGCACTTGTTACCTAACATGCAGAAAGAAGCAGCAGAAAATTTAGCTAATTTAGTATTCATTTAAGACGTTCTGTGACCAATATGTGACCAGTACCTGAAATTCGATTATGATTAAAGTAATGTGTTTTATCAGTAATACAAAAAAAGCCTTGATTTCTCAAGGCTTTCGACATTTTAAGTTATGGTGATCTGTAGTGGGCTCGAACCACTGACCCCTACCCTGTCAAGATAGTGCTCTCCCAGCTGAGCTAACAGATCACGTGAGTGATAGATATTAATATATCAGCATCCAAAATGATTGTCAACAGAATTGAAATACAAATTTAACATACTTTAAAACTTTTCTGAGCATAAAGTCGCTACCATTTCGTGAACTTGTGTGATACATTTTGTAACATAAAAAAAGGTACGTCAGGGGGGTTATGATGAAGCGATATGAGGAGCTCGACTCCTTAAGAGGACTAGCTGCTTTAAGCGTGGTGTTTGGTCATTTCATAATGATCTTGAGTGCGGTAACGTGGATAGATGCTCTCAATGAGACACCGCTTCGAATCATTAATGGGGGGGCACGAGGCCGTTATCTTTTTCTTCGTGCTTAGCGGCTTTGTATTGTCACTTCCCTTTTATTCGAATAAAAAATTCACTTATTCCAACTACATAGTGAAACGAATTTGCCGAATTTATTTTCCGTTTCTGATAATAATGCTGTTCAGCCTGCTACTCTATAAGCTTGTATATGTTCCGAATCAGAGCTTTGATGGTCTTCAGTTAGAATGGTGGACGGAACCCTTAACCTTAAATACAGTGCTCCGTCATCTGCTGCTCGTTCCCGAGTATTCGGAAACGGCAATTAATCCAGTCGTATGGTCCTTAACGCAGGAGATGCGGATCTCTATTATTTTCCCGCTGCTGATGATATTCATCATTCGGTATGGATGGAGGATGAATTTAACGTTTGCGATTAGTTTGTCCCTGTTGTCGTATATTGGGAATATGGTATTCAACTTAACTAATCAAAACCCGATCTCGACGAATTATCTGTACACCTTGCATTACATGGGGATGTTTATGGTAGGTGCATTATTAGCGAAGAATAGGGAGAAACTTATTCGTCGAATGAGCAGCTTGCCTCGGTCGATAAAGCTAGCTGTACTTGCAGGAGGGCTGCTCTGCTACACTTATGCCGGTATCAGTGATACCGTTGTAACTAAGGTGATGAAGATAGAGGGGGCATGGTTGAGCCTCGCGGCTGACTGGGGAATCGCAATGGGGGTGGTATTACTCATCATGTGTGCGTTGACCATAAACGGGTTGTCTCTAATGCTGCATAGGAAGCCGATCGCTTTTTTAGGGAAAATATCTTACTCACTTTATTTGCTTCATGCCGTTCTTCTATTGACTTTTATATATCTGCTTCATACTATTATGCCAATATGGGCGATTGAAATAATTGTAATATTAACCTCCCTAATTGGAGCCTATGTTTCTTATCGGTTGCTTGAATTGCCTTCTATGAAGCTAGGGAGAGATTGGACATCAAGGAGAAACAGACATGAAGATGAGCAGACAAAACGCAGAGCACTACATATGGGGGGACCAATGTGACGGGTGGCATTTGCTAAAAGCGCAGGATCTAAGTATTATCCATGAGCGTATGCCGACAGATACCGCCGAAGCAAGACATTATCATGAAGAGTCACAGCAGTTTTTCTTTGTGCTTGAGGGGACGGCGACAATTGAGATTGCCGGTGAGGTGCATGAGCTGCATCAGCATGAGGGAATTCATGTTGCTCCACATATTCCGCATCAGATGTATAATAAGTCGGACAGTGATATCCAGTTCCTTGTGATTTCAAAACCAACGACAAGGGGAGACAGATTCCCTGCATAAGACAACCGCCATCGTACCTTGCCGTACGGATGGCGGTTTTTTTGTATTCAGGAGATTGAGCTGTAAACTCTCGTTCCCCGAGGTTGGTTCCCGTGTTCATCAGGTTCTACAGTGATACCAATCGAATCAAAAGCAAAAGTTTCGCTTGCAACAGGCATAGCTAATACGCCAATGCCTTGCTCATCAACACGGAAAGTACCTGCGCTATCCTTCTCACCGGAATGGTTCAACCATACTTGATAAACCGAATCACCCTTCGAAGCGGGCGCACCAAATACATAAACAACAAATTGTTTGTTGCTTCCGTTATCGACGATACAAGCGACAGCATAAGAGGAGGCCACGTCTTCAGACATAGGCTTTAAGGAAATGAGCTCATTTATCTGGGATGCTGAGACGGATAAAGCCTTCTCAATTGGAATAATCGCTGCGCTGCTGCGGTTGTTATAGAGATTTATATTCCATGCCGTACCCGCGATAAAGACGGCTAGTATTGCGGCTGCTGCTGCACCCCATGTAAGCTTCCGGAAGGACCGCTTGGATGCAGGCGGCGTAACGGTGGCGAGAGCGGCATCCATGACCTGCTGCTTCAAATCGCCAGGTGGATCGATCAATTCCATATCGGAAGGGAGGGAGTCCCATACTAAGCGCAGCTCTTCCAATTCGGTCTGACAAGTCGGACATCCTGGAAGATGCCGTTCAAAAGCTTTTTTCTCTTTATCGGAACAAACGCCGGATATATAGTCCAGAACATATTGGCATATCGTCGCATTTTGCTGCTTCATGATTGCTCTCCTTCGGCTACAAGATGCCTGCGTAATATTTTTAACGTCTGATGCAGACGATTCTTAACCGTTCCTATCGGCTGATTATAAATGGTCGCAAGCTCGCTTATGGTGTAACCCTGCCAGTAGAAATGCTCAAGCAAATGAATTTGCTGCTCTGACAAGTTGCCGTAAGCACTTCTGATTTGGTCCTTCACGGAGCTGTTTAGCAGCGCTGCTTCCGGTGTGGCCGTTACATGATCTGGGATCCGATCGAGTTGCTCTTGTTCGACCTGAATGAGAGCAGCATTGTCTCTACGTCTTTTGCGCAGCCAGTCGGTTGTAATATTACGAGTGATCGTCAGCAGCCAGCTGGAGTACCTTCCCTGTTCGGGATTATAGACCGATTTGGTCGTCCATAATCGCATAAAAACAGCCTGTACGATTTCTCTGGCGACACTTTCATCCTTTAACGTTTTCCAGGCAAAGGAATACACGAGAGATGAGTATCGGTCATATAAAATCGAAAGCGCCTCGCTCTGCTTGCTCTGCACGAGCAGCATCAATTGATGATCCGTAAGCTCCCGCATACGATAATGACCTCCACGATTGAAAGATAATATAACTCTATTCTACTAAAAACAGGGATAACCCCATATGGTTATCCCTCATTTCATTCTATTTATCCGAGACGACAATCGTTGCCTGCATCCCTGGATGCGGCATGCAGTGGTAGGCAAACTCACCAGCGTCATCAAATGTTACGGTTTTGTCTTCATTTTCTGCGAGCAGACCGGTGTCAAAGGAGCTGTCGTCTGCGGTTGCGCTATGTTTCATTTCATCCTTGTTTATAAAAGTAACGCGGTCTCCTGACTTGATCTCCAGCTTGGCGGGGGAGAAGGCAAAATTCGAAATCTCAACGACATATTCCTTGCTTCCGTCCTCAGCAGAGGATGCCTTATCATCAGGTGAGCTCTTTGGATGATCCTCGATGGCAGCACTTGGTGATGCGTTAGAATCATCGTCATCTGAGCGTCCGCCATGATGATCATCATGGGATGGAGAAGGAGATGGCGCTGGAGAAGGTTTTGGCGATGTTGTCGCTAAAGCTTGCGGCTTTGCTGTTGGTGTAGCTTCCGAGGTTGCCGCTGGCGCCTCCGTTGGTTTTGCTAATTCATGCTGTATATGTTCATCGCTTGGTGCGGAGGATGAAGGACTTTGGCTTGGCGTAACAGCTGCCGTTTCCTCCGATGGTGATGATGATGAGGGTGCTTTTTCCACTGAATTGCCGCATGCTGCCAGAAGAAGCACGAATATTAGTCCGGACAACAAGGTTAGTAAACCTTTATGCTGCTGTTTCCATTTCATCGTCCATCCCTCATTTCACAATAATAGTTCCCGTCATAAACGACTTGTGCAGCTCGCAAAAGTAACTATATGTTCCTGTCTTATCTAGCGTAATCGTGTAGGATTCTCCGGTTTTCAGCATAGGTACTTTAAAGCTGCCGTCAACAGCTACTGCGTTATGTTCCATCTCATCATAATTGGTGAAGGTGATCTTGGAGCCAGCTTCAACGGTTAAGGGCTCTGTCCCGAACGAGAACTGTTTGATATCAATTTGATACGATTTCACTTCTGCTGCCATTCCTTTAAAGGTAGAAGGATCAATGACAAACCATACTTTATTGACGTTTTGACCTAGTACATCACCTGGCTTCTTATCCTGGATAAAGGTGTAGATCGGGTAACCTTTATAAGCCCATTGCTTTGTTCCGTCAGTGCGTGTGATGGTAGAGAAATCTGCTTTGTTCAGGGAGGCAGGAATCTGAAGTTCGTCGGATTGGAAGATAGGCCAATTGACGAGGCATTGTCCCTGGCAAGCGTTGATGTTATCAGCGTCCTTCGTGAAATAGTACAAAGTCATACCGTTGTTATCGGTCAAATAAGTACCTAACTCTTTATGGCTTCCTAGCTGAATTCTCTTGCCTTGAGGGAGCATTGCCGATTGCGGGATGATACCTTTCTGCTGGAGTGCAACAAAAAGCGAATCGCCTTGCACGGTAGGAACAGCCAAGGCTTCAATGAGTGCTGTAGCCAAATGAGCATTGGTCAAGAGGTTGACCGCTGCAATAGAAGCCATCCCTTTGGAAGCAGCGAAGGTCAAGGTGTCGGAATAAGCAAACTCGGACCCGGAATGGAAGCCGATATTTTCGAGCAGTACTTTGTACAGCTGTTGGGAGCTGATTGGATCATTAGGATGGAAAGTGCCATCTGGATTGCCAGACCAGCCTAATTCAGAATGCTGTTTCAAATAGGCGAGGATAGGTTCATTTGATTTGCCGGCTTTGTCTGCATCTTTAAAGTTAGAAGCTGGGGTAAACGCCATCGCTTCTTTCAGATTTCCGTTCAGGCGTAAAGAAATAATGGCAGCTTGCATGCGGGTGGTTTGTTTCAAGAGGTAGGTATCATTTACACCGGTGCCATCGCCAAGCAGCAATCCCAGCTTGGCTGCCGTCTCTGCATCCGTTGTGACAGAAGCGGAAGCGGATGGTTGGTCAGCCGCAGATACACCAATTACTGAAGATAATAAGCCGGTTAAGAGTACAGCCAAAAACATAAACATCATAAATCGTTTAGTTGTCATCATTAATCCTCCTTAAAGAATGATCGTCTCATATAGGAGGTAACGAAGGAAATGAAAATGCGGTTTGATGGGAGTGGAAAATATTGCAGGAATAATTTTGTCCGCCCGGTAGTATGAGGATAATATCGGAAAGATGATACGGAGTTTTTACAAAATCAGCATAATTTCTGAAAACCACACATACGTGTATAGTAAGCACTTGCAACACAATAGGAGGCGGTCTCGTTTGGCAACGGAATATGCCTATATGGCCGTATGGCTGCTAGGCTTGTTTGGCATCGTGGGTACGGTGAGCGCTTATGTTGCTCGGTTTGTGGTGAAGGATTCCTTGTCTTATGATCAAACACATGTGTGGCGAAGAAAACTGCCTCCTGAAACGAAAAAAAAATGAGGAAAACAAAAATCGGCTGTCCGCATATGCGGCAGCCGATTTTCTGGTTTTTAGAACGTAGGCAAATTGTCGAGATTATTGTCTGTACGGCCATCCGCGTTTGAACGGAGATGCTCATCATGATCACGGCCTCTAAAGACGTTTAGTCCGGCAATTTCATTATTTTTAACCATTGATTGTGCGGTTTTGTAATCCACAACACGGCCGGATGTTAACTGCAGCTCCACGATATCGCCGTCTCCATTTTTACGTACGGCTACAACTTCTTCTGATTGATCCATTTTTTATCATCCTCCCATTGGCTAGTATGGTTCAATGAGGTGGAAGAAATGCATGAATCGGAAGAATAAGTGTTGGACCAGTTGGATCACTCTTGCATACACTAACACGAAAGCGGATGTTTGCAGCGCCAGTAGCGCGGTGGATATCTGCTTTTGACTTTTTAATAAAGCTTATATGGTATAAACCTCATGCTGCTGGACGAAGCGCATTTTGCCCGTATGACCAATAAACTCCTCCATATTATCGTGATAATGCATAAGCCAAACCTTTTCTTGAATGTCCTCCGGCAGTGTCAGCAATTCATCCAAGCTTGCATGTACAACCCCGGGGGAAGTGAGCTGGCAGTCATGGAAAATGGTCTCCACGCCATCATTGCTAAGTCTGCTGAGCAAAGCACCATCAAATTTCATATCTGCCGAGTAAAAGAAGCTCTCGTTAAAGAGGAAAGAGTAGCTGAGTTTTCCTGCAATATGATCGGTAAGGATAAGCTTTACTTTAATTTCGGGATGAATCTCATACTCTTCACCTTCTTTAATAGGCCGGACATCGAAGAAATCGGATATGGCCGTAAGGGGTTCCTGAGTAAGTCCTCCCCGAAGCGTCTGTTCCCACAATGGCTCCACAAGGGTATCGGCGATATAAAGGACTGGCTTCTTGCCATAGCGGAACATCATCTGGAACGCATATTCTTCAAGTCCCCCAACATGGTCGGCATGCATATGGCTGATAAGTACAGCGTCTAAATCATCAAACGAATAGCCAGCATCATGCAGTGATCGTGGTAAAGTAATGCCGCAATCGACGAGCAGCCTAAAGCTGTCTACCTCAACCAGCGCATTATTGTTCGCGTATTTTTTCGCAAAAGCACCACCTGTGCCTAACATTTGAATTTGCATTCTGGAGCCCTCCCGGTACATTTTCTTCCACTTTATCAAATGAGTATCTTGATGACAAACAACAGATGCACTTTTGCCTGCGCCTACATATAATGCAGTAGCATAACGGCGGGAGGACTGAAGGAAGCGATGAGTGCAGCAGCAGCGGCCAAAGGCAAAGGTAAAGTCGTCAAGAAGAAAAAGACAAGTGAGAAAAAGCAGTATCATTACAAGCTTGTATTGTCTGATACATGTGGAGTATGCAAAACGCCTTGTGAGCGGGGAATGAACTATTGGAGGCGGATGCAGGAGCCCGGAGCGGTAGGGAAAGGTGTTCCTTGTATCTTGACTCGCACGTACAAATAAGGACGAATATTTCCTGGGCAAGCGCATGATTCTACAGCTTTTGACAGCTCTAGGATAGTCTTTCTAGCTGTTAAAAACTTTTAGGCTTGTGCGCAACTTTGGACGAAATTCCGAGTATAACTTTTCATCCAGACAAAACGGATGGAGGGTTATCAGCAAATGTTGGTCAGATTTAAAAAAGTAGCCATTCTGCTCGCTATTTTGTCGGTATGTGGTGGTACATTCATATTTGCCGATTCGGCAGTGCAGAAGGTACGAGTAATTGTAAATGGCAGTGAGCTTGATGACGGCGGAATTGTTGTAGACGGCAAGACATATTTACCGCTGCGCCAAATGGCAAACAGTCTGCACGCACTAGTCGACTGGGATAATCAGAGCAAGAAAGCGACGATTAATAAGCCTAATGTTCATATGATTTTATTCCAGGATAAAGTGATATTTGGCAATGTGGACAAAGGGAATAAATATACGTTTAACGTTTTCTCTCAGATCGATAACTTGACAACGGACATTTCAGCCGTGAAAGTATCGATTACGGATCCTTACGGCACAGAGAAGGTTATTCAAACTCAGAACGTGAATATTACGAAGGATAACTTCTGGTATCGGACCGAAGATATCAAATATAACTTTGAGTTTGCAGGGAAATACGCCGTTCGATTTTATTTGAAGACATCACCATCAGATGACTGGACAGTCGTGTCGGAGAAGCTGATTTCTTCCCAATAGCTGTTAATATAGGGCGCCTATTGCTGTGAGTGCAGCAGAAAGGCGTCTTTTGTTTGACCACCGTTCCTTCACATGGTACGATACGTTAGTATGTATAATTAACTGAAATGGGGTAATTCCATGAGCGAGCATCAACATGAGCACGGCGAAGACTGCGGTTGCGGACAAGATCATGAACATGATGAGCATGTGTTCATCGTGACAGACGACGAAGGCCAAGAGCGTGAAATGGTCATGGTCTATACATTTGAATCGGAGAATAACGTATATGCTGTATTGCTGGATCGTAACGACCCAGAAGCAGACGGTGTTATCTTCCGTATCGAAGAAGAGAACGAAGAGGCATTCCTCGTTGGAATCGAAGACGATGCAGAGTGGGAACGCGTAACAGCGATCTACGAAGAAATCGCAAAAACAGAGAACGAGAACAAAGAGGCTTAATAGCCGCTACTAGAACACCCGTCTTATCCGAGTAACTGCTCCTGCAGCTGCCCGGTAAGACGGGTGTTTTTTATGCCTCGATAGAGGCTGCCTTATTTCCGCGGATTATAATAAATCGTTCGGCCGTTAAACATCGTTAACTCGGCTTGAAGCTGTTTAGCTAAATATTTGCACAGCTCATTGGCCTTCGCCTTATCGCCATGGGTTGAACCATCCGGCAGCACGACTTGAACCGATGAAGGATCATCCGTCCCATTGCCAAAGATGATGTACTTGTATCCAGGATTCGTTCCTTGCAAATAGAACCACCGGTCATCCTGCTTGGACTCGATCGTATACGGAAAGGCAGAAGCTGCGTAATCCCAATCGAGCTGGGTTCCTGTTAATGCGGTTTGATCACGGTAATGGAGGAGCTTTTCCTTCAGTTCTTCTAGCGATAGTTCACTTACGGCAGACCCTTGAACAAGCTTAATCACTGCGCTTTGACTCATTCGTCCCACCCCCATCTCATCATAGCATGCAGATCAGAATGTTTACAATAAGTGGAATAGGCAGGTATATAAAAAGCCGGCTGCATAACCCTGAAGAGGGACTGCAGCCGGCTGTATTTCGTTAGAATATCGCATTTTCCTCGACAATTACTTTAACAAACTGAATGCTGCGGTCTTCCGGCCCTTTAACAGGGAGGCCAACCTCAACATGATCAACGATGTAGTCGATGTTTTTCTGCGAGATGACTTCACCTGGCAGCAGAATTGGAATACCCGGCGGGTACACATAGATAAACTCTGCGATAATCCGGCCAGCAGATTCCTTGAAAGGAACAACCTCTGTCTCGCCATAGAAGGCATCGCGAGGTGTTAAGGAGAGCTGTGGAATTTCTGGAATTTTGACTACCAGCTCGCGGGCTTCAGCCCCTTCATGGAAGGTTTCGGATAGACCACGAAGCGAGATAAGTAGTTTTTCAATGGAATCGGACGTATCTCCTGGTGTAACTAGGCAAAGAATGTTATACATATCACTCATCTCGATCTCTACATTGTAGTGATCACGGAGCCAGTTCTCTACTTCGTAACCCGTAACACCTAAATGACGAACGTGAATCGTTACCTTGGTTGGGTCATAATCATAGGTTGCTTCATCGCCAAGAATATCTTCTCCGAAGCATTCCAGGCCCGGAATTTTATTGATTTGCTCACGTGCATATTGAGCAAGTCCAATTGCGCGTTCTGCAATTTCATGTCCATTAA
Source organism: Paenibacillus sp. J22R56 (assembly GCF_056269375.1). Taxonomy (NCBI): domain Bacteria; kingdom Bacillati; phylum Bacillota; class Bacilli; order Caryophanales; family Paenibacillaceae; genus Paenibacillus; species Paenibacillus sp. J22R56. The sequence goes on along the minus strand of NZ_JBWDNV010000007.1, from coordinate 264,696 downwards.
TCGCCAGGTTGCGGCGGGAAGTATCCAGCGATGCAAGCAGAATATACGAAGTTGAGGTCGTTGTCAGCATACTAAGGATCGTTTGGATCCGGAACGGATTAATACGGCCTTTACGTACATTAAGGACTGAGCTTTGGGTCATCGACCCGCCTAGCTTATGTACGCTTGTTGCCGCCATATCGGCGCCAGCCTGCATAGCTGACATCGGCAATTTTTCATGGAAATGGATAAGTACGCCATGAGCTTCATCAACTAGAACAGGAATATCGTAGCTGTGGACAAGATCTACAATTTCCTTCAGGTTTGCGCATATGCCAAAGTATGTTGGGTTAATGACAAGAACAGCTTTCGCGTCAGGGTGACGGTCGAGTGCACGTTTAACCGAACGAGTTGTAATGCCATGATCGATCCCCAGATTCGAATCGCGTGCAGGCGAGATGAATACAGGGCGTGCGCCAGCGAAAATAATCGCAGCCATAATCGATTTGTGCACATTGCGCGGTACGATAATTTTATCGCCTGGCGAGCAGACCGTAAGAATCATCGTAATAATCGCACCACTTGTGCCTTGAACGGAGAAATAGGTGTAGTCGGCGCCAAAGGCATCGGCTGCAAGTTTTTGCGCTTCTTCAATAACGCCGGTTGGCTGATGCAAGTCATCAAGCGGAGCAATATTTATAAGATCGATCGACAAGGCGTTGTCGCCGATAAATTCGCGAAACTCAGTATCGCTGCCGAGACCCTTCTTATGCCCCGGAATATGAAATTGTACCGGATCGTTCTCCGCATGGCGGCGGAGTGCGCTGAAGAGCGGGGTTTTATTATGATCCATCGCTTTAGTCCCTGCCTTTCGAATATCTTCTAATGTCTTTTGTACAAACAAAGTTGAGTATAGCAAAAACAAGTCGGAATGCAAGTAACAATTTTATCAGGAGCTATGCATTCTGGAGCTGGAACCGGAATGTTCTCCATTTGTTCATAACAATGCGCTGACTTGATATGTTACGATTATGGATGGGGTGAAAACATAATGCGAGATAAACGACTACTCATTGTAATGGCAATTCTAATGACCACCTTCATCGGGTTTGGGATTATTATTCCTGTAATGCCCGAAATGATTAAAGCAGTTAACCCGGGTAATGCGGAAAAACATACGGGCTACATGCTCGCCTTGTATTCTGCGGTATCCTTCATACTCTCTCCTTATTGGGGAGGCTTATCCGATAAGATTGGCAGAAGGCCGATTATAATAACAGGGGTTACAGGTTTTGCGATCAGTTTCCTTCTGTTTGGCTTATCGTCGGACAATCTTACGATGATGTACTTATCACGAATATTAGGCGGACTGTTCTCAGGCGCTGTAACGTCCGTTATTGTCGCTTACGTAGCTGATATTACACCACCAGAGCAGCGTACAAAAGGAATGGGACTTGTCGGCATGTCGATCGGGTTTGGCTTTACGATTGGGCCAGGCGTTGGCGGACTGCTCAGCCAAGTTACGCTGGAGACACCATTTTATGCTGCATCTGTGATGGCATTAATCACATTAATTCTTGCTTTCGTGAAGCTGAAGGAATCGCTGCCGCCAGAGAAGAGAAGAGCGGCAAGCGAGAAGCAGCCTTCCCGTTGGTCTGCTTTTACCGGGCCGCTTAAATACTTGTATGTATTGGCCTTCTTCGTTACTTTCACGCTGGCTGGTATGGAAGCAACGCTGCAGTTCTTTGGTATTCAGCGCTTTGACGTCACACCACTGCAGGTAGGTATTCTGTTCTTCGTCTGCGGCTTTGTTGGTGCTCTTGTACAAGGTGGTGTTGTTCGCCGCCGGATCAAGAAAGGACAGGAGCCGCAATATATTGCAGCTGGACTTATCATTTCGGCAGTCGGATTCTTCCTGCTGCTGGCCGCTCATTCTTTATGGTGGGCTACGCTGTCGCTTGCGGTATTTGGCGTCGGCAACTCCTTGATTCGTCCTTGTGTTACATCCTTGATTACACAGAAGACGCAGGTTGGACAAGGTGTTGCATCGGGTCTTAGCTCCTCAATGGACAGCTTGGGCCGGATTGTGGGGCCGCTTATTGGTTCGTTCTTGTTTACGATGGATTTGCGTCTGCCCTATGTATCGGGCGGCATCTTATGCCTCGCAGCTCTGCTGCTGCTTCTGCAATTCCGGAAAATGGACAGTACAAGCACGGTAACTGCTGTTCAGGAATAGCTTTTAATTTAAAGCCGGTTTCTCATCATTTGATGAGGAGCCGGTTTTTTTTGGTTTTCCCAAAGAATGGCTTGTCTGGAAGCCGCATATAGATGAGGTAGGGTAAAAAGAGGTGAATGGAAGTATGGGAATGTTGTCTTGGCGCAAATGGGCAGCAATTATTTTGGGAAGTCTGCTTATTTCGGCCGGAATCAATTTTTTTCTAATGCCATTAATGATATTGGATGGGGGCCTCATTGGAATTGCCCTTATCGTAAATTATCTATTTCATGTTCAAGTTGGGTTAACGATGCTGATTTGCAGCATTCCAATCTTCGCTCTGGCATGGTTTCAAAGCCGAAGTATGATCTACCAGAGTATTAATGGCTTGCTGTTGTCCAGTTATGTCATCGACCTGCTAAGCCCGTATCGATTTTATTTTCTCTATTATATTGAGTGGACCCCATTCACTCGCGCTGTGATTGGCGGGTTTTGCATTGGGACAGGCATCGGCATCATGCTTCGCAACGGCAGCACAACAGGCGGGACGGATTTGCTTGCGCATTACCTTTCCCGTTACATTCCTCTTAATGTAGGCGTGATTATTTTTCTGACGGATTTTCTTATTATCGGTACAGGAGCTTTCTTGCTGCCTGAAAATACGTTCTTACTATCCTTAATTACAGTGGCGGCGGGGGGAGTTGCAACCAGCTTATGTACCTGGAACCTGCCGCATAACCATCACTTTAGACAGGAATAAAGCCGGAGGCATATGCCTTCGGCTTTGTCTTGTTTGGTTAAGGAGCCAAGCCTTTCATGATAAAGGCTATCGTCGCTTCCCGTTCCTGTTCGTCATTCCAACTGCTTCCATCACGTTTGCCGTATAAAGTACGTATAGCGGCGTAGCCAATTAAGGAAGAGACAGTCAAGCGAATAATGGTATATGGTGACCAGTCCACTAATGTACCGTCCTCCTGGAACCGACGGATGTTAGGGGTGATTTTCTCAAATACCTTGGCAAGAACAAGCTTCTCGAATTGCTCCTGCAATTCAGGGTGAAACGGGATCTCCTGAATAAAGATCTTAAGCACATGCATGTGCTTCTCCAGGAACGCAAGCCTGTTCTCGAGAATCGCGCGAAGCATCTGGTCATAGCTGTCGTATTTACTATCCAGTACTTTATAAAATTCCCTCATAACAAACGGTGCGACTAGCTTTGCCATTACAGGTGCTACGATGGATACAAGCAAATCTTTTTTTGTTTTGTAATGACGAAATATCGTTCCTTCCGCAACCCCAGCGCGTTGTGCAATCTCATTCGTGGAAGACGCGGCATAACCTTTCTCTGCGAAAATCTCGGAAGCTGCTCTAACGATCCTAAGCTGCTTCTCTGTCATCGTCTTCTCATCCCCGAGCTTGCCCAGCTCTTCCAGCCATTCTTCAATCGGCTCGCTCATGCTTACACTCCCTTTATTCATTCCTGTCCATTCCTTCTATTATAGCAGAACTTAAAACCAGCCTACATGCGGCGATGCTTCTTCAGCGCAACGACGTTCAGGAGCGCGAAGAGGATAGATAAGCCTGCCAGTACATAAATATCGAGCTGGATATCGCCAATGCCTTCTCCTCTGATCATGATGCCGCGCATCGCATCTGCTCCATAATAGAGCGGCATGATGTAGCTGAGTTTTTGCAGAACTGGATTCATCGCATCCAGATTAAATAATCCGGAGAAGAAGGCCTGAGGTACGATAATGATCGGAATGAATTGAATGATTTGGAATTCGCTGCTTGCAAACGAAGAGAGCAAAGTGCCAAGGGTCAAAGCCGTCAGCGATAGTAATAGATTAATGAGCAGCATATTCACGATATTTCCGGACATTGACATGCCTAGCACTTGCACGGAATACCAGGCAATTAGGGAAGCTTGGATCAAGGTGAAGATACCAAAGCCGGCGAGGTATCCAAGGACGATCTCAGATCGCCGAATGGGAGTAGCCAGCAGCCGTTCCAACGTGCCGCTCGTACGTTCTCGCAGGAAGGAAACACCTGCAAGCAGGAACACGAAGAAGAAGGAGAAGAAGCCGATCAATACAGGGCCAAAGGAGTCAAATGAGGCCATATCTGGTCCACCGTACAAATAATGAACGGTAGGAGCGAGGTCTTGTGCGCCGCTTTGCAGAGCTTTCTGCAGAACTAGCTGCGTACTGCGGCTGACCGAAGGATCACTTCCTTCTAGTGTAATGACAGGCTTACCGTCTACGATCTGAATAATAGCGTCCAGATCGCCATCATGAAGAGCTTTATCTGCTGCATCAAAGGAGTCAAAGATTGTAATGCTTGCTTGCTGCTCCTCCAGCTTCTCGGAAAGAGCGGCAGTAGGACCGACCAGGCCGATTTCCGGAGAGACGGTATTGCCGTCAAAGACAAGCTTTGTCAGACTCAAAATGAGCAGTGGAGCAAGGAATAATAAGGCAAGCGTCCGCTTGTCGCGTAGAAACTGGCGTGTAATTCGAATAACTAGCGCGCGTATTCTCATGCATGCTCACTCCTTTCGCTGCCAAGCGAGATAAAGGCTTCTTCAATCGTATGGACGCCAGCCTGCTCCATAATTGCTAGAGGAGTGCCAATGGCGATCAGCTTACCGTCTCGGATGAGGCCAAGCCGATCACATTTCTCCGCTTCGTCCATGACGTGGGTTGTCACGATAATAGTAACCCCTTTTTCCGTCAGGGTCCTCAGCTCGTTCCAAATCGTTTTCCGAAGCACGGGATCAATACCTACGGTTGGTTCATCCAAAACGAGGAGCAGCGGCTCATGCAGCAGGGCAATGGCCAGTGACAGTCTGCGTTTCATCCCACCGGAATAAGCGCTCGTCTGTTTATCCAGATGGTAGGTCAGATTGACCAGTGATGCGGCAGATTGCATGCGGTCAGCAAGAACTTTTCCCTTAAGTCCATAGAGAGATCCGTAGAAAGCCATGTTCTCCTTGCCGGTTAACTCCTGATATAAGGCATCGGATTGTGCCATATAACCAAAGGTTTGCAGCATTTTCAGCTGGGGCATAGGTTCACCAAATAATTGAATGTTGCCGGCGTCAGCCCGGTCAATGCCGGTTATAAGTTTAATAAGGGTTGTTTTTCCCGATCCAGATGGACCGAGCAGTCCGAATAACTCCCCCCGTGGTACCGTAAGCGAAATATCATCCAGAACCGTCCGATCGCCAAATCGTCTTACAATGTGTTGAGCGATAATAGCAGAATCTGCAGATGTTTCGGTAGCCTTTGTCATGGTTCACACCCCTTGTAATTCATAATGAGTGAATACTCACTTTTTAGTATAGGTATGCTATTCGAAATTGTAAAGTGAGTACTTACTCACAAAAGATACTAGACTTAAGTCGTAGAAGCCCTCCGACCAGAGGCGAGAGTAAAGTACCGTCTCCAGACGTTTTTACATTATTTTCAATGCAGGTATGCTTAGAACTGTCAAATACACAAAAGAGAATTCCGAATAGGGAGAAGGAGTAGTTGTAATGAATAAGTTAACCGAATGGTCGTTCCGCAACAGGGCGGCCGTCATCCTGATCGTCGTGATGGCTTTGGTGATGGGAGTTGTCAGCTATTTGAAGCTGCCAATGGAGTTCCTGCCGGAAGCTGATAATCCGCAGGTCATGGTGACGGTAATTGGACCTGGCATGGACGCCAAATCGATGGAACAGCTAGTAACCAACCCGCTGGAAGAAGCGGTAGGGTTCACGAAGGGCAAGACCGATATGTTCTCGACTTCGGGTAATGGTTATGCACAAGTGAATTTGAACTTTGATTCGAATACAAACATGAAGGAAGCGAAGGCGGAAGTAGAGAGGACTGTTGATCAGATCCAGCTGCCTCAAGGCGTTATGAAGCCTTTCGTTATCCAATACAATACATCGATGATTCCGATCTCCTGGATTACCCTCACATTCGAGGATGGAATGAGTGAGCAAGAGAAAGACGCGAAGCTTAAGGAGATTACTACTGAACTGCAAAAAGCGGAAGGTGCAGGTGAAATTAGCGTCAGCGGTAAATCTACACCGGCTGTGCATGTGACTCCGCTTACGGATAAGCTCGAAGAGAAGGGTATTCCTGTTCAAACCCTTCTTAGTGTCCTGCAAGGAAGAGGAGTGTCCTCATCCATTGGTGAACGTGCCATTGACGGCGCATCCGGCAACATCAATGTCTATGATCAAGTAACGAGTATAGATACTTTGCGCAAATTGCCTATCGCGCCAGGGGTTAAGCTAGAAGATGTAGCTACTGTTGAGCAAGCGAAGGAACAAGAAAGCATCGGCCGAATGAACGGTAAAGATGCCATTATGTTTACAATTTCAAAGACAGCTAATGCGAATGCCGTTACGGCAGGTAAAAATATCGAGAAGACGGTAGAGCGGTTAAGTAAGGATGTAGCTGGTGCTGAGATCTCGGTACTGATGAGTACGTCTGATACTGTCGTACATTCGGTTGACAGCATGCTGCGTGAAGTTCTGCTCGGCGCGTTGTTCGCTACCATTATCATTCTGATCTTCATGCGTAATTGGAGAGCGACGCTGGTTACGATTGTATCGATCCCGTTGTCGTTAGGTATTACGTTGTATTTGCTGGACCTGTCAGGGGTTACGCTTAATATCATTACACTTGGCGGTGTTGCAGTAGCAGTCGGCCGACTGGTCGATGACAGTATAGTCGTAATCGAGAATGTCTACCGAAGATTGCAGAAAGAGCCATTCTCCAAAACCGTTATTATTGATGCGACTAAAGAAGTAGCAACGGCGATTACATCATCCACTCTTGTTACTGTGGCCGTATTCCTGCCGATGGGTCTGCTGCGCGGCTCGCTGCAAGCTTTCCTCCTGCCATTCGCACTGACTGTGGCATACTCGCTGCTTGCTTCTCTGCTTGTTGCTTTGACAGTAGTACCGCTGCTCAGCGCGTTCTTGCTGCGCGGTACCAAAGAAAAACCGCATAAGGGCTCAAGCAAATTTGCTTCGTTCATTCGTTGGAATTTGCAGCATAAATGGATTACGTTAGTTGTTGCTCTTCTATTGTTTGTAGGATCAATCAGTGCTTATGTGATGATGCCTAAAGGTGCGCTTGATTCCTCTAGTGCTGAGAATGTCAATGTATCCTTGCAATACCCAAGTGATACTCCGTCTGATCAAGTAGAGCAGGGCGGTACAAAGCTGGAAACCTTCCTGAAGGATAACAAAAGTGTTGAATGGGTTATCATGCAGCTTGGCAACAGCGCGGATAACGCCAAGTACGGTGCTGTTTCTTCTCCAACACTCGTTACCTACACGATTGATTTGAAAGACGGCGTTGATGCCGAGAAATTTATGGATGAAGTGAAAACGCAAAAAAGTAATTTCGGTGATGCAGAGCTTATCATTAATGCAGCTGACCTCATGATGGGCGGCGGTTCATCACAAATCTTTATCGATGTTACAGGCGATGATCCAGAGAAGCTTACACAAGCTGCGGATCAGCTGATCGCTAATATTAAACCAATCAAGGACGTTCTGAAAGTACAAAGCAATCAGGAAGAGAAGAAACCGGTTTATACCTTCCAGGTTAATCCGGAGCAGGCGAAAGGCCAAGAAGTAGCTATGCAGCTGCAAAGTATGCTGAACCCTGTTCCTCTTGGCAGTATTCAAGTGGAAGGCCGCGAAACGTCCGTCATTATGCAGCCAGTCATTAATCCGGATACGGAAGATGAGCTTAACAAGTTAACGATTGCTACAGCTTCCGGTATTGTTCCGATTACGAATGTTGCTAAGCTTGTGAAGTCAGAAGAAGCAAGCTTGTACTATCACAAAGAAGGCAAAATGTATGTTCGGGTTACAGCGGATGCTGAACCTAGCCAGCTGTCTGTTGTAGGCAAGGAAATTCAGAAAGCTGCAGATAAGCTGGAGCTTCCAGAAGGTGTAACACTTAAGGTTGGCGGTGCATCTGCAGATCAATCAAGTGACTTTGCAGACATCGGTATGACAGCGTTAATCTCTATCGGCCTTGTTTACTTGATCATGGTGCTTACCTTCAAGACGCTTCGTGCACCACTTGCGATCCTCTTCTCGCTGCCGCTAGCTGCGATTGGAGCTGTAATTGGACTCTTGATCTCAGGGGTAACACCAGACTTTACTGCCATGTTTGGCGCTCTCATGCTGATCGGTATCGTTGTCACGAATGCAATCGTGTTAATTGACCGAGTGAAGCAGAATGAAGAGACGATGACGATCCGCGATGCCTTAGTTGAAGCGGCTACAACACGGATGCGTCCAATTGTAATGACGGCTGTCGCAACCATATGCGCAATGCTGCCACTCGTCTTTGGTTCAAGCGAATCGGGCAGTATTGTATCACAAAGCCTTGCGATTGTTGTTATCGGTGGTCTCGCAGCTGCAACGCTGCTTACCCTGATCGTTGTGCCATGTATGTATGAGTTGATGTTCTTCCGTACCTCGCGCAAGCAGCGCCGTGCGGGTGCTCAATCTGCGCAAGGTGTAACAGCAGTGCAAGTGCAATAAAAAGAAAAAAACCGCTTCCCACATGGGAAGCGGTTTTTGCTTATTGGGATGCCAAGCGGTACAACGGCATTAACGTTTCATAGGTTTGCTGGGCAAATTTATACAAGGCATCTCCATCCTGCAGGAGCGGGTCACCGGTTGGAATGTGGCGGCCGATAAGTAATTCGGCTTTCTGCACATCACGCAGGCGGGTAAGCGCGTTAGTCCAGTCCTGCTCGGCCATTTCGCTGACAGACTTGGATTCTTTCTTCATATGGTCAAGGGAAAGGACATAATCGGATGGGACAGCCGCAATGACCTCGTCCAGATGTTCTAAGTAAGTGGATGCAATGCGGGATTTATTAGGCGCCTCATAAATAAGGGCGAACCATAAGAATAGGTGATCGTCGAACAAGCCAAGCTGGAAATGTGGGTGTGCTTTGTAGCCGCGTTTGTTGTTGCAGATTGCAAACCAAGTATCCTTTGGCGGGTTTACCGTACGGCGCGCATGTTTGGCAATATGCAGGAACATCTCGTCACTTGCCTGCACGGCAATATCGCCGGCAAGCTTTTCGCCGAGATAGCGGAATTTCGGCCGGATCCGTTCCTCAATAGCCGACATTCGCTGCTCCAGGCCATCGATCAGGAAAGTATCAAAGTCTTTTTGTTCAAAGCCTGTAAAGGCTGCTGGCGTCGTTGTAGTCGTCATCTATGTTCTCTCTCCTCACAATTGAAACAAATAATAATGGTTCATTATAGCACATCCAAGGCAGTGGTACAGCTTCGATAGGGGGCATGTCCCCTCTTGCGGGCGGCTTGACCGCCCTTTTTTTAAATTAGACGGCCTTTAAGCGAAAATTAGTCAATAATCCAAGTTGCCAGAACATAAGATGGAGTATAAGATAGAGGTAAGAACAAATTGTCAGACTATTTCGTCAAATGCTAAAAAGGGAGGGATTGCCGTGAATAAGAGCTACGAAGTCGAATATTGTAATTTGGAGCTGCGATTTGATCGCCGGCAAATCCAAAACCTCATCCGTGATCTCATTCAGGAAGGGTACTCCTTGTATTGGAGCGAAACGGAGGGGCAGTTCCTCATTTCAATTCGAACTGGTCGTAAGCTCGTGAAGTTAAGGTTTCAGCGGATGAAGAACCGTTACAAGATCGTCGGGGATTACACCATTAAGGACGAGAAACTGTCGGAGTTGCTTGAAAAGCTTATTAATGACACACGTGGACATGCGATTGTCAAGCGGATCAAAGATCGTCAGATCGTCATTGAGAACATTATGTTTGGTGAAATAATACGACTTGTGGAGGTGTCCGGTATGGAACATCGGATTATTTATCAAAAGAAGCCATTCGTAACTATAGAGGAAATGATCAAGGCTTTTCAGTCCAAACGGGCGGAGGAACGCGCAGCGGTATTACGTTATGAATTGGATTATGAGCTGACGGTACTCTTTGACGCTCTGCAAGAGAACAATGAAGAGGCCGTTGCTGAATCGAAGGAAAAACTCGTGCTGCTCCGTTCGGAGATGCTGCAGCTTGAATTGTAAAGCTAATAATGAATGATTTGATAAATCGGCTGAATGGTTCTTAATGAATCATTTGGCCGGTTTTTTTCATTTTCTGGTTAGCATTTCTTCGTAATATAAGGTAAACTTTCTAATGCGGTCAGGAAATCTAATGGATGTTTGGCGACAAATTCCGCGCAAATGGTTTTCATCTCTTTGCAAAAAGAGTAATATAAAACTATTGAAGACCACCATACTATAAAAAAAAGGATGGAAGAAACCAAATGGCAAAACAGCAAATCGGTGTTATCGGCCTAGCAGTTATGGGCAAAAACCTCGCACTTAACATTGAGAGCAGAGGCTTCACAGTTTCGGTATATAACCGTTCCCGTGAAAAAACAGATGAATTGATTAAAGAATCCGAAGGCAAGAACCTTGTTCCTGCTTACACAGTTGAAGAGTTCGTGCAATCGCTCGAATCTCCTCGCAAAATTCTGATCATGGTACAAGCTGGCGCTGGTACTGATGCTACAATTGACGCTCTTGTTCCTCACCTGGACAAAGGCGACATCATCATCGACGGCGGCAACGCTTATTTCCCTGACACGGTTCGCCGCAGCAAAGCTCTTGAAGAGCAAGGCATCCGCTTCATCGGTACTGGTGTATCCGGCGGTGAAGAAGGCGCACTGAAAGGTCCTTCCATTATGCCAGGCGGCCAAGAATCCGCGTACAAACTGGTTGAACCAATCCTTACTGCTATCTCTGCAAAAGTCGGCGACGACGCTTGCTGCACATATATCGGTCCAGACGGTGCCGGCCACTATGTAAAAATGGTGCACAACGGTATCGAGTACGGCGACATGCAGCTCATCTGCGAAGCATATGACCTGCTGAAAAACACGCTTGACCTGAGCGCTGAAGAGCTTCACAGCATCTTCACAGAGTGGAACAAAGGCGAACTGGACAGCTACCTGATCGAGATCACAGCTGACATCTTCTCCAAATATGACCCTGAGACAGGTAAACCTATGGTTGACGTTATCCTTGACTCTGCTGGTCAAAAAGGCACAGGCAAATGGACAAGCCAAAGCTCCCTGGACCTTGGCGTGCCATTGTCGATCATTACGGAATCCGTATTTACTCGCTTCCTGTCCGCTATGAAAGAAGAGCGCGTAGCTGCAAGCAAAGTATTGAACGGTCCTGAGAAAAAAGCGTTCCAAGGCGACAAAGCGGCATTCATCGAATCCGTACGCAAAGCGCTGTTCGCAAGTAAAATCTGCTCGTACGCACAAGGCTTCGCTCAAATGCGTGCAGCTTCTGAAGAATATGATTGGAACCTTCGTTACGGCGACATCGCGATGATCTTCCGCGGCGGCTGCATCATCCGTGCACGCTTCCTGCAAAACATCAAAGATGCTTACGATCGTGATGCTAACCTGCGCAACCTGCTCCTCGATCCTTACTTCCAAGGTATCGTTGAGTCGTACCAAGGCGCATGGCGTGAAGTGGTTGGCGCAGCTGTAACTAACGGCGTACCAGTGCCTGCTTTCTCAAGCGCACTGTCGTACTTCGACAGCTACCGTACAGAGCGTCTGCCAGCTAACCTGCTGCAAGCGCAACGTGACTACTTCGGTGCTCATACGTTCAAACGTTTGGACAAAGAAGGTTCGTTCCACCACAACTGGATGAACTCCTAATCCGGATTGATTATTTTAGCCCGTAAGACGCTTCAATGAGACATTGGCGCAAACGTGTTGCCTCCTGTTCGGAGTAATGCTTGCGGCGAATGAGCAGCATTGACGCTTCGGCGAAATAATGAAAGTTTTTCAATAAGCGTGGCTGCGAAAGGTCCCTGAGAGCAGGGTCCTCGTCAGCCACCTTTTTTTTAATATATTCAAGCATCCAGACGACATCTTCACGGCATAACGGGTGATCGGGACTTAAAATACGATCCATTCGGACATTGCTTGGGTGGGAAGCGGGCAAATTCGATTCACTGGTCATGCCATCTTCACTCCTATTCATGATATATGCATCATTATCATCCATACGGCATATGCAACTTTTTTATACCCTATTCCGGATAAAAAATGATATGATGTTGTGGTAAATAATATCGGAACAGACTAATAGGGGAGTTCTTGCAGTGGATCTACGCACAAGAAAAATTGTATTAGTAGGCTTTATGGGAACAGGGAAATCAACCGTCAGCCGACTGCTTGCAGAGCAGCTCGGATGCTCGCGTTACGATTCGGATGAGGTCATCGAGCAAACCGAAGGGACAATCTCGAAGCTGTTCGAAACCTATGGTGAGGCAGGCTTCCGCGATATCGAAAGCAAAGTGCTGGTTTCGCTGTTAGAGGCCGAAGCACGCTCTATTATCGCAACTGGCGGCGGCGCAGTTCTGCGGGAACATAACCGGGAAGCTATGCTGAAGCATGGATTCGTGGTTGCGCTTACGGCAGATGCGGAGCATATCATTAATAGAGTGAAGTCTGACACTACTCGTCCATTACTACAGGGTGATGTAGCTGCCAACGTTCACCGCATTATGGAGCAGCGCAAGCATGCTTATGATTTTGCTCACCTCCAATTGGATACAACATCATTAACGCCGCAGGAAGCCGCAGAGGTCATTCTGCAAGCTCTGCAAGAGGAATAGCAGGAGCAACGTTCAACTACTTTAAATAAAAGGAGAACTGCAGCACAATGGATGTTATCGTTACACCTACTCCAATACTTAAAGGGGAAATTCAAGCACTTTCCTCTAAAAACTATACGACTCGCTACTTACTGGTCGCTGCGCTTGCGGAAGGTACAAGCACGATTTATTATCCAGCTCATAGTGAAGACAGCGACGCAATGCGCCGTTGTATCCGTGATCTGGGTGCAATCGTAGAAGAAGATGAAGAGAAAATCGTCATTACTGGCTTTGGCAAAAATCCAAAAGCAGTTAAGCAGCTGGATGTAGGCAATGCTGGTGCCGTCCTTAGGTTCCTTATGGCGATTGCTTCGCTTTGCCCGGATGTAACCTTCATTAACCGTTACCCAGATTCACTTGGCAAACGTCCACATAACGATCTGATCGACGCACTTGGCCAAATAGGTGTGAAGGTTGAACATAACGAGGGTAAGCTGCCGATCCGTATTCAAGGCGGAGCACCAAAAGGCAAGAAAATTCAAGTATCCGGCAATGTCAGCTCGCAGTTCCTGAGCGCCTTGTTGTTCTTGACGCCGCTGCTTGAAGAAGACAGCGAGATCGAAGTGCTGCATGATCTGAAATCCAAGGTTGTTGTTGGACAAACACTGGAAGTGCTGGAGCAGGCAGGTATCGTGATTCATGCAAGCGAGGATCTGATGAACTACCGTATTCCAGGCGGACAAAAGTATGAAGCGAAGAAATATGTCGTGCAAGGGGACTACCCAGGTTCGGCAGCTATTCTTGCAGCAGCAGCGGTTACGAATTCGGACGTTATTGTTCATCGTCTGGAGGAGAATAGTAAACAAGGCGAGAGAGCTGTTGTAGACGTCCTCCGTATGATGGAAGTTCCAATGACTCATGAGAACGGAATTGTTCATGTTAAGGGCAATGGCAAGCTGAAGGCTGTTGAATTCGACGGCGATAAAGCTACGGATGCGGTTCTAGCTATGGTTGCTGCGGCAGTCTTTGCTGAAGGGACTTCGCGTTTCTATGATGTAGAGAACCTGCGCTACAAAGAGTGCGACCGTATTACGGATTATTTGAACGAGCTGCGTAAAGCTGGTGCGAATGTAGAAGAGCGCCAAGCAGAAATTATCGTTCATGGCCGTCCGGAAGGTGTAGAAGGCGGCGTTGAAATTAATGCCCATTATGATCATCGTGTGATTATGGCACTAACTGTCGTAGGCCTGCGTGCGAAGAATCCGATCCGGATCCGCGATGCACATCATGTTGCTAAGTCATATCCGATTTATTTCGATCACCTGAAAGCGTTAGGTGCGAACGTAGAGTGGGTAGAATAAGAGTAAACAGATGAAAGCGAGGTGCTGATAATGGCATTTGAAAATCCGACCCGCGATGAAATAAAAGAGATTCTGCAGGCGAGTACGAATATCGCTGTTGTTGGTTTATCCGATAAGCCTGACCGCGTGTCTTATATGGTCTCTGAAGCGATGCAGAAGAAGGGTTATCGGATTATTCCGGTAAATCCCGCTGCAGAAATCATTCTGGGTGAAAAATGCTACGCAACCCTTAAGGATATTCCAGAACCGGTCGATATCGTCAACGTATTCCGTCGACCAGAGCATACTCCTCCAATTGCGGAGGAAGCTGTTGCGATTGGAGCGAAGACGCTTTGGCTGCAGCTTGGGATCGCTAATGATGATGCAGCTAAGATTGCATCTGATGGCGGGCTTCAGGTCATTATGGATCGCTGCATTAAGGTTGAGGATTCCATCTTACTGCCGCATGGGAAGGCTTCAGTCTAGACGCACCTCATCGTTATACTTTCTAAATTGGCGGGCCATCAGGCCCGTCTTTTACTTTGACAAAAAAGCGTAGACACCGTACCATCGATATAGAGATTTGGATAAGGCAACAATGCATGCTTACGAAGTAAGAATTATCGCTAAGCACGCGATAATTCTTTAGGTAGATGCTTACGAAGTAAAGAATTATCGCAAAGAACGCGATAATTCTTTAGGTAGATGCTTACGAAGTAAAGAATTATCGCAAAGAACGCGATAATTCTTTTTAGGAGGTGAAAAGGTGAATTTTCTAGGAAGGTTTCAGCAGCTAGGACGTGCAGTTATGCTGCCGATGATCGTACTTCCAGCTGCGGCAATCTTTTTATTTCTTAGTCAGCTGCCATGGGATCTTCTTGGATTACCCGATGCTGCAGACTATTTGAAAGCGGCAGGAAATGCGATCTTTATGTTTCTGCCTTATATTTTTGCTGTTGGCGTATCGCTGGGACTTACGAGTAATGCCATTGCAGCAGGTATGGCTGCCTTAGCGGGCATGGTCATCTATGTTGGTGTAACGGGTGCAGCGGAAGCACAGATTGAACCAACGGTGTTTGTAGGCTCAATTATCGGCATCATCTCCGGATTCAGCTATGAGCGGTTTAAGAATTTGCGTCTGCCTGAATACATACAGTTTTTCGGAGGGCCGAGGTTTGTTCCTCTGTTCGTCAGCTTCGTTACCGTAGTACTCTCAATGGCGATGATTGGGGTAGCACCGTTAATCCAGCGCATGCTGGAAGGCTTAGGTGATGTGGTCGCTTCCGGCGGTGGTTTTGGTGTTTTCTTGTTCGGTTTTTTATATCGGATACTGGTTGTTTTTGGTCTGCATCATTTGCTCAGTCACGTGTTCTGGTTCCAGGTCGGTGGATATGAGACGGCTAACGGTGCAATGGTTTATGGTGATCTGCCGAGATTTTTCGCAGGTGATCCAACCGCAGGTGCCTTTATGGCCGGGATGTATCCGATTGTCATGTTTGCCTTACCGGCCATTGCCTTAGCGATCATTCATGAAGCAAGGGAAGATTTGAAACCTAAAATCCGGAAAACGTTTATGTATGCTGCATTGGCTTCATTTTTGACAGGTGTCACGGAACCAGTTGAATTTGCTTTTCTATTCGTTGCTCCTTATCTGTTTGTCGTGCATGCTTTGTTATCCGGCATCATTATGTGGGTCACGTATGAGCTTGGCATCCGGCATGGCTTCTCGTTCTCAGGTGGCGTCATTGACTATATCATTAATGAGCATTTGGCAACAAAAGGCTGGCTGCTTATTCCAATCGGTATTGTTGTTGGTATTGTTTATTACGTACTGTTTCGGTGGGCGATTAATCGGTTCCGTATTCCGACGCCGGGACGTGAGGAAGGCTCGCAGCTTGATGAATGGGCAGGTGACATTCCATACCGTGCACCACTTATCCTTCAGGCGATAGGCGGAAAAGACAACATTGTGCAAATGGAGTCCTGCATTACAAGGCTTCGCCTCAAAGTAGCCAATGAAAAGCTGCTCGATAATAACTCGCTGCGCAATTTAGGGGCAGCAGGGGTGCTTCGGCTAGGCGGCGGTAACGTCCAAGTGGTATTCGGTACGTATTCGGAGCTGATACGAGCTGAGATGCTGAAGGCTATTGAACGGGATCAAGAACAGGTGCTCTTTAGTTCCCCGGTACAAGGCCGAATGATTCCGCTGGAAGATGTACCCGATCCCATCTTTGCGGGCAAGCTGGTCGGACAAGGCGTGGCCTTTATTCCTGATAAAGGCGAGCTGGTATCACCGGTTAAAGGTACCGTCATTATTGTGTATCCAACGATGCATGCTGTAGGCATACGAACGTTGGAGGGGCTTGAAGTATTGCTCCATATCGGAATAGACACATCCAAGCTGACGGGGAAATCGTATTTCAAAGCAGTTGTACAGGAAGGCCAAGAGGTTAATCCAGGAGATATGCTCGTACGATTCGACCTGCAAAGAGTTCGCAAGGAGAGCAAATCGCTTGCAACGCCAATGGTCATCACGAATTCGGATCTCGTCCATTCTTGGCGTTTTGCGCCATTCAAAGCGGTGAAGAAAGGACAGTCTTCTGTCTTGTCAGTTGTACTTAAAGAGAGAAATGGTGGAGGGGAACGACCATGATACAAGGAATAGGAGCTTCGGCAGGCATTGCGATCGGGAAGTCGTTTGTACTTCCGAATTGGGAGTGGGAATTTCCTGAGCAGCGTGTCGATGTAGCTGATTTTGCCCGAGAATTTGAACGAGTCTATGAAGGAATTCGCACATCCAAGCATGAAATTGAGCAAATCAAAGATGAGCTTAGGGAAGTTGTTGGCTCGGATGAAACTCAGATTTTTGATGCACATCTGGCCATATTGGATGATCCAGTCTTCATGAATGAGATTCAAGGCATTATCCAGCGCCAGTATAAAGCGGCAGAAGTTGCGGTTAAAGAGGCTATTGACCATTTCGTCACGATGTTTGATCTTCTTGATGACGAATATATGAAGGAACGTGCCCTTGATATAAAGGATGTCGGTAATCGGTTGCTCAAGCATTTGCTTGGTGCACCGGAAATTACACTGCCTTCTGATACTCAGCCTTTTATTCTAATTGCAAGAGAGCTCTCTCCTTCCCAGTTGGCCCATATTAACCCGAATAATGTGCTTGGTATTGTAACGCTTGCTGGTAGTTCGACTTCTCACTCTGCCATAATGGCCCGTGCTCTTGGTGTGCCACTTGTGGTTGGGGTGGAGGCGAAGCTTGAGGAGCCGATTCAAACTGGTCAATCTCTCATTATTGATGGTACGGAAGGACTCCTGTTTATTGAGCCTGAAGATGCGTTAATCGATCATTATTCGGAACTTCAAGGACGCCTGGCTGAAGCAAGACAGCAGCTGAACAGCATTGCCGGACATCAATCCGTAACGCCGGACGGGAAGGTGCTGGGGCTTGCCGCGAATATCAGTTCCTTGAAGGAGCTTGAGGTAGCACTCTCCACCGGGGCTCATGGTGTTGGACTGTTCCGTACTGAATTTCTGTATATGGATCGGAATCGTTTTCCGAAGGAAGAAGAGCAATATGAGGTTTATAAAAGTGTTGCAGAAAAGCTGGCGGGAGAACCGTTAATTATTCGAACACTTGATATCGGCGGCGATAAGCAGCTTGATTATTTTAATATCCCGGAAGAGGATAATCCGTTTCTTGGTTATAGAGCCATCCGGATTTCACTCGATCGTAAAGATCTGTTCAAGACACAGCTTAGAGCGATCCTACGGGCAAGTCACTATGGGCAAGTAAAGATCATGTATCCGCTGATTTCGTCCGTGGAGGAAGTAAGAGCTGCTAACAATGTGCTTGCTGAAGCGAAGCAGGAGCTGGAGCAGGAAGGGATTCCTTATAATGCGAATATCCAGGTAGGCATTATGATCGAGGTGCCTGCAGCTGTTATACTGGCTGATTTGTTGGCACAGGAGGTTGATTTCTTTAGCATCGGTACAAACGATCTTGTCCAGTTTACGCTGGCAGTGGACCGAATGAATGAAGAGATCAGCTATTTGTATGAGCCTTTCCATCCAGCGGTGCTGCGTATGCTGAAGCTGACGGTCGAAGCGGCGAAAAGAAATCGTATCAAGGTTGGCGTATGCGGCGAGCTTGCGGGTGACCTGCGCGCACTTCCGATCTGGCTTAGCCTAGATGTAGATGAGCTGAGTATGTCCTCTCATTCCATTCTGCAAGTGAAAGAGCGGCTGCTCTGCACAAGGCAGGAAGACAGCGACTCCTTGCTCGAGCAGCTTATGGAATGCCGTACGAGCGCAGATATTCATAACAAACTGAAGCAGTTTATGGATTCAGTTGATGGCAAAGGAGCAGCGTCCGCGATTTAGCGGACGGCTCCTTTTGTATTCAAATATAAGAAAGTATAAGATTTCCCAATACTACGCTTATATTTCACACGCGAAACGTATGCTGCTCCTTCTAAGGGGGCGCAGCCTTGTTACTCTTGAGCCTGCTGTTCCAGTGCATCCACAAATGCTTTCGCATAAGGAGGCAGATCAGGTGGACGGCGGGCTGAAATGATGTTGCCATCAACTACAACAGCTTCATCAAACCATTCTGCTCCGGCATTTTCCATATCATCGCGAATACCTGGTGTAGAGGTAACTTTACGACCTTGCAGGATTTTAGCCGAGATAAGCACCCAGCCTGCGTGACAGATTTGACCGATTGGCTTGCCAGCAGCATCAAGCTCCTTAACAAGCTCCAGTACTTTCGGATAGCGGCGAAGCTTGTCCGGCGCCCAGCCGCCAGGCACAAGCAGACCGGCAATGTCGGCGCTGTTCACTTCGTCAAAGGACAGGTCAGCGACAGCAGGAACACCGTATTTTCCGATATGCTTTTTCCCTTTTTCAGGACCGGCATACAGGACAGTTGCTCCGGCTTCGCGGACGCGATAAACCGGGTACCATAGCTCAAGATCCTCGAACTCGTCATCAAGAAGACAAATAACAGTTTTATTATGTAATGACATTTTGATTTCCTCCTATATTTATTATTTCATTTTCATTGTAACGAAGGAGAACTCATGAATCAAACGAACAAACGCCGACTAATACGTTTTATCCCGGCTGTCCTATGGATGGCGGTCATTTTCGGATTTTCTTCCCGGACGGGTGATGAGATGAACACGATGCTGCCGTTTTTCCAGCGCTTCTTCCCATCTATGTCGAGCTTTGACTGGGGACATTTTCTCGCTTATTTTTTATTAGCCATTACTTTTGATTATGCAATTGGAGCCAAGGGAGACCGTATCCTCTATAAATGCTTCATAGTGATTGGCTGCGGCCTCTACGGTGTAACGGACGAGTTCCATCAATCGTTTGTAGGCGGCAGAATGACTGACGTGCTAGATATCCGTAATGATATGATTGGGGCAGCTGTATGGGTTATATTAGCAGCCATCCCGCGGATAAAAAGACGTTGGCGGAAAGTTGCTCCATAGTAAAAATTACATAGTGCAGATAAGCAGGATTTTTTGTAGAAAAGGTCGAATCCTTTACGCAGCGAAAAAAGAAATAGAAATGGAAAAGCAGCCGCGCGTAAAGGAGTGGGCCAAAGTGCAGAAAAGGTGTCATTGCGGTGACATCATGAAGATGAAACTGCGTACAGTGATCTATTCGGGCAAAGTTGAAATTGACAATGTCCCAGTATTTTCTTGTTCGGTATGCAGCCGCAGCGAAGTACTACCCGATGTGAAACCGGATCTGACCGGCCTCATCGCAAAGCTAGGCCAAGAACCACCGAAACAAACCTTTTTATTTAACGAATGTAATGAATGGGCGGATTTGCTTGTTGAAGCAAGCGAGCACCGTAAGCATACGGATCCATACCATATCGAACAGCTGACGCAAGAGCGGATTAATAATTTACTTGATGTACATCTAATCGCGCAATCGCTTCATGATGAGGAATGGATTGCTGATATTAACAAAAGACTATCTCAACTTAGCAGGCGGTCCTTGCATACATAAGCCATACGGGAATATCGCTCTCCAGTTTGCTGCAGCATGAAGGGGTTTATTTAAGGCTGTGCATGCGCTAACATTGCGAAAAGTAATATTTTGTCGTATGATTACGTTAATATGCAGCGAGCGTAAATAAAATTTGAGATAATGGAGAGAAGTCCGTGACGGTTACCATTTATGATGTAGCAAGAGAAGCAGGAGTATCGATGGCTACGGTTTCTCGGGTTGTTAATAATAATCCGAATGTTAAACCGGCAACGCGCAAAAAGGTATACGAGGCTATTGAACGACTCGGTTATCGTCCGAATGCAGTTGCACGAGGCCTCGCAAGCAAGAAAACAACTACGGTAGGAGTCGTAATTCCGGATATTTCGAATGCGAATTTCGCCGAGGTTGCCCGCGGTATCGAGGATATTGCGAATATGTATCATTATAATATCATTTTGTGTAACGCGGATAAGAAGAAAGACAAAGAAATCCGTGTTATTAACACTCTTCTGGAGAAGCAAGTAGACGGCCTCTTGTTCATGGGCGGTGCTGTTACAGAAGAGCATATGCAGGCGTTCAAGACTGCGAATGTACCAATCGTACTTTGTGCGACGACTGATGAGAACGGACAAATCCCGTCTGTTGATATTAATCATGAAGAAGCGGCCTATGATGCGGTCCGCAAGCTGGTAGAGCAAGGTCATACACGTATTGCTATGATCAGTGGAACTCTGCAGGATCCGGCAAATGGTTATTCCCGTTATCAAGGCTACAAGCGTGCCCTTGAGGATTCGGGTATTCCTTATGACGAGTCGCTTGTTCGGACAGGCAATTACCGTTATGAGTCCGGCGCTGAAGCGATGAAATATTTCATTGATCTGTCGGTACGCCCAACGGCTGTATTTGCCGCTACGGATGAAATGGCCATTGGCGCTATTCATTGCATTCAAGATTCCGGACTGAGAGTACCGGATGATGTATCCGTTATTAGCGTAGATAATACACGTATGGCTTCGATGGTTCGTCCTCAGTTGACGGCAGTTGCTCAGCCGATGTATGACATCGGTGCCGTATCGATGCGTCTGCTCACGAAGCTGATGAAGAAAGAAGTAGTTGAGAACGCAAAAGTCATTTTACCGCATGAAATTGTCATTAGACAATCTGTTGGAGGTTTGCAAGCATAATGGGTTTTAACAAGATTGGCATTATCGGAGCAATGGTTGAAGAGATTGAACTGTTGCATCAGAACGTAAACGTAACAAACAGTGTTACGAAAGCCGGCATCACCTATTATGAAGGGCAGCTGCACGGCAAGACGGTTGTATTTTGCAAGTCTGGAGTAGGAAAGGTCAATGCTGCAGTATGTACGCAGATCCTGATTGATATGGACGTAGATTCCGTATTGTTCACTGGTGTAGCGGGTGCGCTTGACCCACGTCTTAATATTGGTGATATCGTTGTATCATCCAGCTGCGTGCAGCATGACATGGATGTTACTCCGCTCGGATTTGCCAAAGGCGTTATTCCGTTCCAGGAGCGTTCAGAGTTTGTGGCAGATGAGAAGCTTATCTCGCTTGCATCGGAAGCAAGTGAGCGTTTGTTCGAAGGACGTAGCCTGATCGGCAAAGTATTATCCGGTGATCAGTTTATCGCAAGTCGTGATACGGTTCGTGAGCTGTATGAAACGATGCAAGGCGCGTGTGCGGAGATGGAAGGGGCATCGGTCGCTCATGTGTGTGATATGAATGAGGTTCCATTTGTTGTTATTCGTTCGATGTCGGATAAAGCTGATGGTTCAGCGCATGTCAACTATGCAGAGTTTACGGTAACTGCAGCGAACAACTCGTATGCGATTATCGATGATATGATCCAGCATATATAGAGAAAAGGAAACGTCCGTACCTGATGGTACGGACGTTTTTGATTTATAAATCCTGCACCGCAATAGCTGTTGTTTGGCGATTTTTCACTTCGATCTCCGCCCTGCGTGGGATAGGCAATACTTGACTCATATCATCCAGCCAGCAGTCTGGCAGCGGGGTAGGACTTGCTCCCGACCATTTATCCAGCCAGGCTGCTGGTAAAGGCACGTCTTCGCCATTATTCAATTTCTGAACGATAGGGTGCTCGGACATTGTAAGCCAGACGAGCGACCAAGCACGAGGGACAACACGCCACCAATCGTATCCTCCGCCTCCCAGAGCCACCCAGCGGCCTTCTGAATGCTTGTGAGCAAGCTCATGGATAATAACAGGCATCTCTTGATAGATACGCATGCTGCAGTGTATATGCGACAAGGGATCATAGGCATGCGCATCGCAGCCATGTTGGCTGACTATGATATCAGGTTTGAATACCTCTGCAATCTTGGTAATAGAGCTTCGGAACGATTCCAGCCATGAATCATCTTCCGTATAAGGCTCCATTGGTACGTTAAAGCATGCTCCGAAGCCAGTATCCGCACCTCGCTCATGTACAAAGCCGGTTCCAGGAAACAGAAATTTGCCGGTTTCATGAATGGAATAGGTACATACTTCAGGCTCATTATAGAAGCTCCACTGAACGCCGTCTCCATGATGAACATCGGTATCAATATAAAGCACTCGTGCTCCGTAATGTTGACGTATGTATTGTATAGCAACCGCAGCGTCGTTATAGACACAGAACCCCGATCCGCGGTCTGGGAAAGCGTGATGAAGCCCGCCAGCCATATGATAGGCATGGTTTGCCGCGCCACTCATGACGAGCTCTGCAGCATGTACGGAGCCGGCTGCGATAGTTGCTGCAGCATTGTGCATTCCCGGGAAAAAAGGAGTATCCTCAGTGTTGAGCCCATATCGTCCAGCTGCTGCAGTATCTTCTACATTAGGCTTGTCCAAGCTTAGCCGCTGTACAGCGCTTATGTAATCTTCCCGATGGACGAGAGAGAGCAGCGCTTGATCAGCGGTGATTGAGGGGGATGCTATCTGGTCGTCATGCAGGGCTCCTACAGCTCTCAGTAAATCGATGGTTAAGGTCATCCGAATCGGACTAAAAGGATGCTGCTCTCCGAATTGATAACGGGTACTGTCAGAATGATGAACGAATATAGCGTTAGTCACTTCTTAACCTCCCAATTAATACATAAACCGCTGACGGAATCGGATACGGTCGAATTGCTCCTCGGACTCTTGAGGGACTTCTTTGCCGATGCGCACCATCAGGCAATTGGCCGGATGTGAGCAGATCTCCGGATCATCAGTTGCATACCAAACCATGCCAACGGATTTCATCAATTTTTCCATAATACCTCGGTATTCCCATACGTTGAGCTTGGTTCCTTCCAAGTCCCAGTGCCAATAATATTCGGTTGTGAAAACGATCATGTTCTCGAGCTGTTCATCTGCGAAGGCAAGTTGAATCATTTTTTTACCAAGTCCGTAAGACCGATATTGATCGGCCACTTCAATTGCACCAAGTTCAATCAGATCAGCCATTCCAGCTTCATACCAGCGTTCTAATTCATCAGGATAATGAAAGGTGACATAACCAACGATCATTTCGTCGACTCTAGCAATGATCATACGTCCTTCTTCCAGACCGGCAATCTCAACTAGAGCTTCATGCTGGTCTTTGGGCCTTCGAAAAGCGTCAAGACCAGCATGCATCGTTAATAATTGCAAGGATTCTGGTGGGACAGGACCTTCAATGAGACAAATCCGACCATCTTGCAATTCTATTTGCTGCTCATGATATATTTTGCGATGCTCCAATTACGGGTTCTCCTTTCCGAGGCCGTGAGCTCCCAAACCTTTTATAATTATGGTTATAGCAGACATCAAGGGAAATGAAAAGCGTAGTCGAACGGAAAGTCACTATGTTATAATTGTTGTGGCGGTTGAGTAACCGAAAGAATCGGTATAATAGGTCCGGCTTGTTTGCCTGCAAGATCCGGCTAGTGATTGTAAGCGTATTCTTTGTGGTTAATGTTTAACAGATTTGATGGGAGAGTGATAGAATGATCAACTTACATCAAGAACGAATTCCAGCGGTGGCAACAAATCCTAACCTTCCAAATTATGAACAAGCAACAGTTGATTTTGATTGGGAAGAGATTGAAAGCCATTTCAGCTGGCATGAGACAGGAAAAGTAAACATGGCGTACGAGGCCATTGACCGTCATGTGGAGTCCGGTAAAGGTGCTAATATTGCCCTTTATTATAGTGACAACGCACGTGATGAATCTTACACGTTTGAGCAAATGAGCAAGCAGTCGAATCGTTTTGCGAATGTATTACGGAAATTTGGCATTGGCAAGGGCGAGCGGGTATTTATCTTCATGCCTCGTACGCCGGAATTATATTTCAGTGTACTTGGTGCCTTGAAGGTTGGCGCTGTAGTTGGTCCGTTGTTTGAGGCATTTATGGAGACGGCTGTGAAAGACCGTCTACAGGATAGTGAAGCAACGGCTATTATTACAACACCAGCACTGCTCGGACGTATTAAACGCGATGAGCTGCCAAATTTGAAGCATATTATTGTTTTTGGCGACAATGTGGCTGCTGATGACACGGTTGTAGATTTTAGTGCAGAGATGGCACAAGCGTCTGATGAGACCGAGATTGAATGGCTTGGACGTGAGGATGGACTGATTCTGCATTATACATCCGGTTCGACCGGCAAACCGAAGGGCGTCTTCCACGTTCAAAATGCGATGGTTCAGCATTATTACACAGGGAAAATCGTTCTGGATTTGAAAGAAGGCGATATCTACTGGTGTACGGCTGATCCAGGCTGGGTAACCGGTACTTCCTATGGCGTATTCGCGCCTTGGCTGAATGGAGCGACCAATGTTATCCGAGGCGGACGCTTCAGCCCAAGCGATTGGTACGGCACGATTCAGAAATACGGCGTTACCGTCTGGTACAGCGCACCTACTGCATTCCGTATGCTGATGGGCGCTGGAGATGAGCTGGTGAACAGCTTTGATCTGTCGAGCCTGCGACATGTGCTTAGCGTAGGTGAGCCGCTTAATCCAGAAGTTGTACGTTGGGGAATGAAGGTATATAACCAGCGTATCCATGATACATGGTGGATGACAGAGACAGGCGGGCAGTTGATCTGCAACTATCCGTCAATGGATATTAAGCCAGGATCGATGGGCAAACCACTACCAGGTGTCAAAGCGGCAATTATTGATGATCAAGGCAATGAGCTGCCGCCGTATCGGATGGGCAATCTGGCGATTCAAACGCCTTGGCCAGCGATGATGCGGAAGATCTGGAACAACCCATCAAAATATGAAGAGTATTTCCGCATCCAGGGCTGGTACATCTCTGGCGACTCTGCTTATATGGATGAAGACGGCTACTTCTGGTTCCAAGGGCGTATTGATGATGTTATTAATACAGCTGGGGAGCGTGTAGGTCCATTTGAGGTTGAGAGTAAGCTTGTGGAGCATCCAGCGGTCGCTGAAGCGGGTGTAATTGGCAAGCCGGATCCAATGCGCGGTGAGATTATTAAAGCCTTTATTGCGCTTCGTGAGGGCTACACAGCGTCGGATGAGCTGAAGGCGGAGATTGCACAGTTCGTGAAGATCGGACTGTCTGCCCATGCTGCACCACGTGAGATCGAGTTCAAAGATAAACTTCCGAAGACACGCAGCGGCAAAATCATGCGCCGCGTCCTGAAAGCTTGGGAACTAAACCTCCCAACAGGTGATTTATCTACAATCGAGGACTAATTTTTCTCTTACTACAACAAAAGGCGCCACCGGGATAACCCCAGTGGCGCCTTTGTCTTTTTCTTTTCCACTCTTAACGGAGCAGGTTGAATGATTCTGGAGACTCGCCTTTGTACCCGGATTCCACTAGATGTAACTTGTTCAAGGAATCCGGGTACAACAGCGATCGGAAGAACATTCAAATGCGGAGTTTTATTTCCCCACCTTCACATGTTGAGAAGGCGGTGACTTACCGGTGTCATTTTCCGAGATGACATAAAATGATCCGGTTGTAAGTGGTGAGGCATATTCGAAGCTTGGATTTTGTGTTGCTCCAACCTCGACGTATTTGTCATCGTTATTTGCACTGTAGAACACATGATACTTAGTTACGTACTCTGCATCCGAGTTCGAGTTCCAGGTTAACAGAACACTTAAAGCGGTTGGTGTCGCAACTAAGCCGCTTGGAGCAGAAGGAGGGGCTAAATCAGGATGCTCCGTTCCTCCATCCGTACCACCTGATCCATCACCAGGCATACCTGGAATAACAGGAGTAGTTGATGATGAACCATTGCCGAACTGAACTACTTGACTAGCTGCGGATTCCTTGCCAGCAACGTCTACCGCTGTAACATAGAAGCCGTAGCCTTGGTTGCCAGATACATTAATTTTCACTTTCAACTCATCGCCAACGAGGATGGAATCCCCAAGCTTCTTAGCAGGTGCCTGATTAATGGATTGGTAGATCCTGTAGCCGACAATATCCTTTTCCGTTCCACCAGTAAAGGTTAGCATAACTACGCCGGAGCCAATCGACTGAAGCTTCACGTTGCTTGGCGCGTTTGGCGCATTGCCATCATCTACACGTGGATCCTTTTTGGATGGCGCATTTGTATCTGCATCAGCAGGTAAATAGGATTCAATCGGCTTTCTGCTGCTAGCCGGAAGCTTCTCTTGTGCAGCTCTGATCTCATCCATTAATTCATCGAGCGGTTTCTTACGTTTAATAACAATTTGCTCTCTAACCATATCCGCCGGTGTTGCCGGATTTGGAACATAATTGACACCGTTGAATGGAATGTACGCCATTTTCACTAAGGCATCATCTGTTTCTTTAGGCAAGTATTTTTTGTTGAACCAATCCGTTACAAGTTTACCCGATTCCTTAGTCAACTGACTAGGAAGCTTACCGCTTGCACTCGAGACGGTTGCTTTTACAAGACCGGAAGGTCTTTCGAATTCTTTTGAAGGGAACAGATCCGGTTTTGCTTTCGTAATTTCATTCATCATGAGGGCCCAAATCGAACGCGCCCGTTTCTTGCCATCAGTAGACAAGGAGTGAATTTGTTCCTCATAACCTGCCCATACGCCAAGCGTAATGTCAGGTGTGAAGCCCATAAACCATACATCGCCATAACTTTGAGTCGAACCGGTTTTGCCTGCTACCGGAATTTTACCGTATTGCTTGAAGTCCGATGTCAGAGAATGCGCTGTACCTTGACCACTCGAGATAACTGTCTTCAGCATATCTGTCACGAGGAACGCTGTTTGAGGCGAGAATACCTGTTTTGGTGTTTCTTTATGCTCGAAGACAGGTTTGCCGTTCGCATCAGTAATACGCTGAATCATATAAGCATCGTTGAAGACGCCTTTGTTTGGAATAGCACCGTATGCATTGGTCAGTTCTTCAACGGATACGCCGATGCTGAGGCCACCGATTACACCGGTTTGTGCATTATCATCCTGTGGTTGAAGCGTTGTAATACCTAGCTCGCGGGAAAACTTCCATGCGCCTTTGATCGTGACATCATCAAGGAAGATTTTGATTGCCGGCAAGTTAAGCGAGCGATTAAGCGCTTCGCGTGCCGTTACAAGACCCAAATATCGATTGGTCGAGTTTTTCGGAATATGGAAGCCCTTTTGACCATCCTTCAACACAACCGGTGCATCATCCACGATACTAGCAGGCTGGATCAAGCCTTTATCAATTGCAGGTAAATAAGCAGCGATGGTCTTCATCGTTGAACCAGGCTGACGTGTCATCTGGGTAGCAAAGTTCATTTGCTCCTCGTAGAAGTCACGGCCCTCGAGCATACTGAGAATCGCACCAGTCTTATGGTCGATCATGACAGCTGCTGTCTGTTCAAGACCCTTCTCCTTGCTGAACGGCGAGAAGTTTTTATCGTCTGCAGCTATAGTATGCATGATTTTATAAATATCTTTGTCGATCGTCGTATAGACATGATAACCGCCATTGAGCAAATGCTGACGGGCTTCCTCAATCAGAGGAGCATTTTCTTTCTTCTTCAGATCCGCAGCTGTCAGGTTCGGATTATCTTGAAGAAGCATAATTTCAGCAGCTTGGCGCTCTGCTTCAAGCATCAGATAAGGATAGGTCGTATAAGCCTTCTCTGATGGTGGTGCAAGTGAAGAACGAATATCGAAAGCTTTCGCTTCATCATACTGTTCTTTCGTAATACGGCCGAACTTTAACATTTGCGATAAAACCGTGCCCTGGCGTTCGATGGCAAGCAGGAAGCCTTCTTCATCGAATTGGCCTTTGCTTGTAAAGGCGGTGTACGCGGAAGGCCGCTGCGGCAGACCGGCAAGGTAAGCGGACTGTGCAATGTTTAATTGGTTAAGGTCAGTAATATTGAACAAACCTCTGGCTGCTGACTTAATGCCGTATAGGTTATAGCCGCTGGAGCCATTGCCAAATGGTACTTTATTCAAGTAAGCGGCGAGTATTTCACCTTTGGTCAAATATCTTTCCATCCGCAGAGCGAGGAACATTTCCTTCACCTTACGGCTGTCTGTCTTGTCCAAGCTGAGGAACACTCGGCGAGCGAGTTGCTGGGTCAATGTACTGCCGCCGGTCTGCGTATCTTCATTTAAGAGCTTCTGTTTAACAGCTCGTCCCAGGCCATTAATATCAACACCATGGTGATTCATGAAGTTGTTGTCTTCAATCGCGAGAACGGCATCAATGACCTGCTGTGGCAAGTCGTCGTATTCGATCGGAGTACGGTCTTCTTCTGTCCGAAGTTGTCCGACCAGCGTCTCGTCGTTGAAA
The DNA here is from genome assembly GCF_056269375.1 of Paenibacillus sp. J22R56. Classification (NCBI taxonomy): domain Bacteria; kingdom Bacillati; phylum Bacillota; class Bacilli; order Caryophanales; family Paenibacillaceae; genus Paenibacillus; species Paenibacillus sp. J22R56. The sequence goes on along the minus strand of NZ_JBWDNV010000007.1, from coordinate 235,665 downwards.
TACACATATCCTGTAATTGAGTTCTCGTTCACTTTTTCTTCAATTAAAGTTCGCGGTCGAACTTCCTCGCCTTTTACAAGCGAGGCGACATAACCGGTTAAGGCTCCGCCAGTTAATAACCCAATAAATATACCGAAATAAATGAGCCATTTGACAGTCATCAATGTTACGATTCCGAATGTACGCCATCCGCTCCCGCGGGGCGGCGGTGATTTGCGATCTTCTTCTTGCATATGTATGAACTCCCCCTCTAAATGACCAAAACCTATTATAACACAAATAAATAATTTGAAGCACTAACATCATTGACTTAGCATTACCCCTGTGGTATAAAAACTATAATGCGTTGATGGGTTTTTAGTAAACTGCGAATTGTGTTGATCAGAGAGCCGGTGGATGGTGCGAACCGGTGCACGCCGCATGTTGAATTACCGCCCGGAGTAAGTGGAGGAACGGCCGATTTCAATCGGAAGCCAGTAGTCTGCTTCGGAGTTGCAACTCCGTTATCAAGCAATGAAGTGAGAGCCGTGTAATTATTGCCATTTTGGAACAAAATGGCGGCGAGCTCTAACGAGGGTGGTACCGCGAGCTAATCCTTCTCGTCCCTTGGGGCTGGAAGGATTTTTTGTGTTCATTTTTAACTATAGACGCTTAGAGAGTGAGGAAAGTTGTATGGTGAAATGGGATCAGTTATCGGAAAATCAAAAAGCAGAAGTGGAACGCCAGCTTGGTGTTATCCGTCGTGGAGTTGTGGAGATCGTGCCTGAGGAAGAGCTTGTTGAGAAGCTTTCGAATTCCGTAGCAACGGGCACACCGCTCAAAATTAAGCTTGGTCTTGACCCGTCTGCACCGGATATTCATGTTGGGCATACGGTAGTGCTTCATAAACTTCGTCAGTTCCAAACGCTTGGTCATCAAGTACAGCTGATTATCGGTGATTTCACGGGTCGAATTGGTGATCCAACTGGCAAATCCGAGACGCGCAAACAGCTTACGGAAGAAGATGTGAAGCGCAATGCGGAAACATACCAGAAGCAAATTTACAAAATTCTTGATCCGGAGAAAACAAAGCTGTATTACAACTCCGAATGGCTTGCTCCTATGACCTTCGCAGATGTTGTAACTTTGTCGGCTAAACTGACAGTTGCCCGTATGCTTGAGCGTGATGATTTCACGAAGCGATACTCCTCAGGTCAGCCGATCAGCATTCATGAGTTCTTCTACCCGCTGATGCAAGGTTATGATTCGGTTGCTTTGGAAACAGATGTAGAGCTTGGCGGAACGGATCAGAAGTTCAATCTGCTCATGGGACGTACTCTGCAGAAGGAGTACGGCAAATCGCAGCAAGTTGCGATTATGACTCCGATCATCGAAGGTCTTGATGGTGTTAACAAGATGAGTAAGAGCCTTGGCAATTACATCGGTATTGATGAAGAGCCAGGTGAGATTTACGGCAAATCGATGTCGATCCCGGACGAGCTGATGGTGAAATACTACGAGCTGGCGACAGATATGAGCAACGAAGATCTGGCTACCCTTAAGGCTGGCCTTGCTGACGGAACGGTTCATCCTCGTGATGCGAAGATGCGCCTTGCAGCAACCTTTGTCCGTATGTACCATGGCGAAGAAGCAGCTGAAGCTGCGCAGCAAAACTTCATTACTGTATTCCAGCAGCGTGCTCTTCCTACCGACATTGAAGAAGCGGTTATTCCTGCAACCGAGCTGGATAACGGCCAAATCAAGCTCGTGAAGCTGCTTACGTTTACCGGATTGCAAACGTCCGTCAGCGAAGCAAAGCGGAGCGTTCAGCAAGGTGCTGTACGTATTAATGAAGAAAAGCTGTCCGATGTTGACGCCGTGATTACGCTTCAAGACGGAGACGTTGTACAAGTTGGCAAACGGAAATTTATTAAAGTGAAGCTGGGATAATCAGCAAAAATAGTGCTTTGAAGAAGCTTGCGAATACAAGCTTCTTTTTTTTCGCAACAAAAGAGGCGGTATATGCGTATGAATTAACAGCATATGGATGCTGTGAGAGGGGGATGGAATTGGAGGCGATATTCTGGGGATGTTTCGTCGGTGGAGCGTTATATGCCATTATTAGCGCCCTGCTGGGAGATTTGATTGGTCATGCGCTTGGAGGCATCCTTGATTTTTTATCGCTGGATGGACATCCGTGGATGAATCCAACAACGCTTGTTGGTGGGATTACAGCGTTTGGAGGCGCGGGATTACTGCTTATGCATTACACGACCATAGCGGTGATTATTGTTCTGCTTCTTGCCTTAATTAGTGGCGTGTTGATTGGCAGCGGTGGTTATTTCCTGTACGTTAAGCCAATGAGCGAAAGCGAGAATTCCATTGCGCTGTCTGAGAAAGATTTGACCGGCAAGATCGCAGAAGTACTTACGGCCATTCCTGCAACAGGCTACGGAGAAGTACTAGTCAGGGTGGGAGCGGGCAATACGAACCAAATTGCTGCGAGCTTCGACAAAGAGGCGATTCCGGGTGGAACAAGGGTCGTTATTGTGGAAGTGAAGGACAGTACGCTGTACGTATCAAAGTTAGATCCATACTAAGAAGCTTCATAAGCTGAGAGGGGTTTATTCATGCCAGAATATTTAATTATTCCTGTTATTGTTGTTGCTGTATTAGTTATACTCGGTATTGCCTTTTGGGCACGTTATCGGACGGTTAGTCCGGATGAAGCTATGATTGTGACTGGTTCTTTTCTTGGAAGCCGTAATGTAAGCTCGGATGAAACAGGGCGTAAAATCAAAATTGTACGCGGCGGCGGCGCATTTATATTGCCGATTTTCCAGAAAGCTGAATTTTTATCATTGCTTTCTCATAAGCTCGATGTCTCTACTCCCGAGGTCTATACGGAGCAAGGTGTGCCCGTTATGGCGGATGGCGTTGCAATTATAAAAATCGGCGGGATCGTTGAGGATGTAGCGACGGCAGCCGAGCAATTTATGGGTAAGCCTACAGAAGCGCTGAAGAGTGAAGCGCAAGAGGTGCTCGAGGGTCACCTGCGTGCCATTCTTGGCTCAATGACTGTAGAAGAGGTGTACCGGAATCGCGATAAATTCGCTCAAGAGGTGCAGGGAGTAGCCGCTAAGGATTTGAAGAAAATGGGTCTGCAAATTGTCTCCTTCACAATAAAAGATTTGCGTGATAAACATGGATATTTGGATGCTCTTGGTAAGCCCCGTATCGCCGCTGTTAAGCGTGATGCGGACATTGCCGAAGCGGAAGCTGTAAGAGACTCCAGAATTAAGAAGGCGCTTGCCGAAGAGGAAGGCCAGAAGGCGGAGCTGCTCCGTGATACGAATATCGCCGAGGCAGGGAAAGAAAAAGAGCTGAAGATTGCTTCCTTCAAGCGTGATCAGGATATGGCTAAGGCAGAAGCGGATCAGGCGTATTTCATTCAGGAAGCGCGTGCTAAGCAAAGCGTAGTTGAAGAGCAAATGAAGGTTGAGCTTGTTCGTAAGGAGCGCGAGATTGATCTGGAAGCAAAGGAGATCTTGCGTCGTGAGAAGCAGTATGATGCAGAAGTGAAGAAAAAGGCGGAAGCAGATCGTTATGCGGTTGAGCAGGCGGCTGAAGCGGATAAAACGAAACGTCTGCGTGAAGCGGATGCACTGCAGTATAGCATTGAAGCGGAAGCGAAGGCGAATGCCGAGCAGAAGCGTCTCGACGGTATGGCTGTAGCTGATGCTGAGCGTGCAAAAGGTACAGCTGAAGCTGAAGTAATCAGACTGCGGGGTCTTGCTGAAGCTGAGGCGAAAGAGAAGCTTGCTCAAGCGTTTGAAAGCTTTGGCGAAGCAGCGATCCTCGATATTATCGTGAAAATGCTGCCTGAGCTTGCAGGCAAAGTTGCTGAGCCAATTAAAGGTATCGATAAGCTTACGGTTGTTGATACCGGTCATGGTGAAGGAGCAGCTCGCTTAAGCAATTATGTTACCAGCTTAATGGCGACAGCTCCGGAAATGCTTAAGAATGTTTCGGGCATTGACGTGAATGCTTTGATGAAAGGCTTAACTTCGCGGGTGTCCGGTGGTGCACTAACCACACCGGCGGCCGCTGCTTCTGAGACATCTGTACAGATCCCACAGCCGGCTGAGCCTACCGAGAAGAAGGAGTAACCAAACACAAAAAAAATCCCGAAGCGGACACAAGATCCGCTTCGGGATTTTTTATTTCAAGACTTAACAGCGGCAATTCGTATCCGTCTGTAATCTGCTTGATATACACCGTTTACAACCTGCAGATTATGTTTTGCAGATTCGTATACCTCTTGCTTAGCAGCCTGTTTGTCTGCATCATTCAACCCTTTGAAGAATGCATCCCCAAACCCTTCGAGCCAATGCATCACACCTTTATCGCCTTCGGGCAGAGGAGTCGGCCGGTCGAAATGCTCGGCGATCCGAACTTGGAAGCCATGCTGCTCGAGCAAGCTCGTATATTCCCCTATAGAAGGGAAGAACCAGGGGTTTCGCTCAGCAGGATTGATGCCGTAGCGAGGCATTACTTCATAGAAAGCTTGGACGAAAGTATCAACATTGCCTTTGCCGCCAAATTCAGCGACAAATCGTCCACCACTTTTTAAAGCATGATGGACCGACTCAATAACACCTGATGCATTCTTCATCCAATGAAGGGCAGCATTTGAGAAAACAGCATCAAAACGAGCGTCCAGGGTAAACTGCTCGCCATCACCAACGAAAAAATGAATATCCGGATATTTAGTTCTTGCAGAAGAGATCATGGTCTCCGACTGATCCATCCCAGTTACCTGTGCACCAGCCTTCGCAATTTCAACAGCCAGATCTCCAGTGCCACAACCCAAGTCAAGAATATGCTCATCTGGCTTAGGATCCAGCCATTCCATAATTCCTTTTCCTAGCTGGGATACAAATCCAAGCTGCGAATCATAAGTACCGGGGTTCCATGCCTGTGTGCCTTGAGTGTTCATGTAACATCGCCTCCAATTGGTTATATCTATAGTTTTACCTCCGGTATCCATATAAGTGAAATATATAATAACTATTCTCTTTATAGTTTTAACCTATAATATGTGCAAGTAAAAACCCGAGGGCATAAGCTCTCGGGTTTTTGAGTCAAGCGATTAACGGCTGTAGAACTCGACGATTTGTTTCTCGTCGATATCTTGGGACAGCTCAGCGCGTTCTGGCAGGCGAACGAATTTGCCTTCCAAAGCTTGATCGTTGAATTCCAAGTAGTTAGGCAGGTGATGACGGCCTTCCATAGCTTCTTTGATCGATTTTTGACCACGGCTGCGCTCACGCAGACCAATAACGTCGCCAGTCGATACAGTGTAAGAAGCGATGTCGACTTTTTTGCCATTAACTGTTACATGACCATGCGATACCAACTGACGTGCGCCTGCACGGGAGTTAGCAAAGCCAAGACGGTAAACAAGGTTGTCCAGACGGCTTTCAAGAAGGATCATGAAGTTTTCGCCGGAAATACCTTTGATTTTAGCCGCTTTGTCGAACAAGTTGCGGAATTGCTTCTCGTTCAAACCGTACATGTGACGAAGTTTTTGTTTTTCTTGCAATTGAACGCCATAACCGCTCAGCTTTTTGCGTTGGTTAGGACCGTGTTGGCCTGGAGGGAATGGACGTTTCAATTCTTTGCCAGTACCGCTAAGGGAAATACCAAGACGGCGGCTGAGTTTAAATTTAGGACCTGTATAACGTGACATGAGTTGTGTAACTCCTTCAAAATTGGATTTTTGAGGATGGGGTTGTGTTTCGCCGAATACGCTCTATGCTTGAATTCTCGAAGCCTGATATACAGTTCAGCCGCTGGTCTATCAGCGAACGTACTCTCGAGGGTGACACAAAACCGTAAGCCCATGCATTCATTAATAGATAATATATGAAAATGAGGTCCTTTGTCAAGGCGCCAGCAACTGCCATAGATTGCTTCAAGAACGGTTCAAAAGACCTAAATGTTGGAATTTTGAGTAGTGCAAAATTCTCAAAAATAAAGTATGATTATATTCATTATAATAGTTTGCTAGACTCGCTCCTTTAATGCACGGAAGGGCTGGGTGTTGCCGATGGCGGAACGATATAATTATCGTCAGGCGAATGATGTAGCTGCCGCGGCAGCTCATCGGATGGAAGAAGATACGCGAACAATATGGTTTGAGAACGAAGATATTCAAGCTGCAGACAGTCCATACTTGCTGCCTTTGCTTCAAGAAAGCTTCGCAAGCTGGTGCAAGGATACGAGAGAGCAGCTTATGTTTGAGGATGGACAGTTCATATTGTTTGATTGGGAAATGAATTTGATCAGTTCAAATGTGAAATTAGACTCGCAAGCCGATGTGATCTCCACTGCACGGCAGGCGGCAGCCTCTATTATAGCATCAGGAACGACAGAAGAGGAACATACACTGGGGGCTGTGGCCGTTCCAGTATTCACTCGTTCAGATCATCGTCCTTTTTGTGTACTTGTTTATATAACGGAAACAAAACACAGCAGTGATAAACATGTTGCGCAGCTTAGTGCTATACATTTTCGGACATGCTTTTACCGACGATTCGAGCAGCTATATATCAAGGATCTGCTCATGCATCAGCAACGTACTGATAAAGAGGCAAGCAGGCGTGATGCGTTATTTCTGGCAGCTAAGCGGCTCTATGATCAGTTTGACGTCACATCGGTATTATCTGAGATGTTAAGCAGCCTTGAGCAGCTTTATCCGAACTCGGCAGCACATCTATTCCTGTCACAGGATCATGTGAATGGTGATCCCCGTGTTAGGCCGCTTGTATTTAAGAATGCAGCGCATGACCTGGTAGCCAAATCTTTTCTCGAAGGCAAGCTGGTGACGGAACAAGACCGTGATGGAACGAAGAGACTCGCCGTGCCGATGACAGGCAAACAAGCAGCCTACGGTGTATTATGCTTGACCGTTAATGCGGAAGGCTGGGATGATGCGGATTTACCGGCGTTCCTGCTTCTTGCTGATACGGCAGGGTCTGCATTTGAGAATGCAAAGCTGTATGAGCAATCGAATTTGCTTATTAATGAACTAAGACTGATTAACGAGCTGACGAAACGGCTGAATCAATCGCTCAAGCTAAAAGAGATATTCAAGTTCGCGACCACGGAACTTCTCGGCGTATTTGATGCGGATTATTGCTGCATTCTGCAGCTTAATAAAGAAAAGAATCAGTTTGTTGTCGTGTCCAGTAACATTCCAGCTATGTCCAATGAGCATTTCTCACCGGAATACGGTTTTAGTGGCATCGTACATCGTACGAAAGAGCCGCTTATTATTTCGGATTATTGGCATACGAGAGTTGTAAATTCGAAGTTGATGGATAATACAGGGGCGCGTTCACTGATCGCTACGCCGATTCTGGTGGAATCTGAAGTTGAAGGCGTTATAATGGTTGCTCATAAGAGTGCGAACTTTTTCTCCTACGACAATTATAAGCTGCTTCAAGTGATGTCTACCCATATCAGCCTTGCGATTACGAATGCATCACTGCATGCTGAAGTAAGAAGAATGGTCATTACCGATAATCTGACCGGGCTGCATGCCCGCCATTATCTGAATGAGCAAATTCAGAGCCGTCAGCGAAAAGATCCGCTTGGAGCGCTCATTCTTGTGGATATTGATCACTTCAAACAAATCAATGATACATTTGGCCATCAAGTAGGCGATCAGATCTTGGTGCAGGTCAGCAATATAATACGAGGCTCCATTCGTCAGGGCGATATTGCGGCAAGATGGGGCGGAGAGGAACTGGCCGTATATTTGCCGGGGATTCGTTCCGACCAAGCCTACCGGATCGCAGAGCGGATCAGGACACATGTTGAAGCGGAGACCAAACCGGTCGTAACGGTATCCTGCGGCGTGTCGGAATGGACATTCGAGAATGAGAAGATAAGTGTAGAATCGTTGTTCTACAGGGCTGACATGGCGTTGTATGAGGCGAAAAATAACGGAAGAAATCGGATTTACGTTGGACAAGCCAACTAAATCCTGACCCCGTATTTGTAAGGACACCCTTTGAGGTGTCCTTTTCTTTTTATGAGCTCGAATAAGGCACTGACTGTTCAGGGGACGATAAGATTATATGGATGTATTTACGGAGGTGTAGTAGATGACAATAATTAATCATACCTTGACTGGGGTAACCCTTGCAGCGTTGCTGCTCGTTCTGGCAGGATGCTCGAATGCTAGCCGTCCTCCAGAGGAATGGCTGAACTTATCGATTGCCGGTCTTGCGGGAACCGACCAATATGCATTCTCAGGGCAAACAACGGTTTCTACAGCCGAAGGATGGTCTTATGCTCCGCGTACTTTTGAAGGACATATTGAAGAGCATACGAAGCTGCATGCCAAGAATGATGATGGTGAAGAGCTTCAGTGGAGTCCAAGCGAGCTGCTCGAGAAAGTGAAAAATGCGGATAAACAAGTCAGTATTGATAATGCGGTATCGACTGGTGATACAGTAGCGCTTCATGTCCAGTTGAACGACCAGGAGGCAAACAAGCTGTGGAAGGAACAGCTTCAGCAGGAGATGAACAAACTTGCCTCTAATGCTCCATTAGAGGATGGAGCTTATAAGAATGCATGGATGAAGGAACTTAATGAATCACGCAAGACAATGGACAAAATGCTTAAGACCTTGCAAGTAAAGTCACAGTATGATGTCCTTATCGACCGGAATAGCCTTATTCCTCTCAAGCTGACTGAACACTCGACCTTTCAATATTCCTTATCAGGGAAAGATAAACAAGAGAAGCGGGATACAAGTGTGACATTCGACTCCTTTGATGGGACGGGAACTGTTCAATAGGCGGTCAACGTGCTAATATGTTCGAAGGCTGTTTTTTCATAACAGTGCTTGAAAAGATGGAGGTTTGAGAAATATGCGTGATGCAAGATTACAGAAGCTGGCAGCTAACCTTGTCGGCTACTCAATTGATGTACAGCCAGGCGAGAACGTGCTGATCGACTTGATCGGTTTGGAGCTGGAGCTTGGGAAGTGTCTGATTGAAGAAGTGACCAAACGTGGCGGCAGACCGTTTGTAGAGCTGAGCGACCGCTCTGTTCTGCGTACGATGCTGACCCATGCAACCAAAGAGCAAATTGAGCTTTGGTCTAAGCTGGATTTGGAACGTATGGAGCAAATGCAAGGCTATATCGGTGTGCGTTCGGGTTCGAATGTGAATGAGCTGTCCGATGTTCCGAAAGAAAAAATGCGCTTATACGAGCAATTATACACACATCCCGTACATATGGAGGAGAGGGTTAAACGGACGAAGTGGGTTGTTCTTCGTTATCCGACTCCTTCGATGGCGCAGCTGGCTAATATGAGCACAGAAGCGTTTGAGGATTTCTACTTTAACGTTTGTAATTTGGATTATGCGAAAATGGACCGTGCACAAGATCCTCTGCAGTCGCTAATGTCCAGAACTGACCGTGTACGGATCGTATCGCCAGGTACTGACCTTACATTCTCTATTAACGGAATTGGTGCGAAAAAATGCTCCGGTCAGCGCAATATTCCTGATGGAGAAGTATTCTCTGCACCTGTTCGTGATTCCGTAAATGGTGTAATTACGTATAATGCACCAAGCGTATACTCGGGAACAACGTTCCAGAACATTTCGTTTACCTTCGAGAACGGTAAAATTGTCAAAGCGACAAGTAATGATACCGCGAAGCTGAATGAGATATTGGACAGCGATGAAGGCGCGCGTTATATCGGTGAGTTTGCCATTGGTTTTAATCCATACATTCTGCATCCAATGAACGATATTTTGTTTGATGAGAAAATTGCAGGCAGCCTGCATTTCACACCAGGTCAAGCGTATGAAGAGACGGATAATGGTAATCGATCTTCCATTCATTGGGATTTAGTGTTGATTCAACGTCCGGAATACGGTGGCGGAGAAATTTATTTCGATGATGTTTTGATTCGAAAAGACGGCGTTTTTGTACTGCCAGAGCTGGAAGCGCTAAATTCCGAAAATTTGAAATAAATGAAAATGAAGCGTTTTTAAACTTTTCTCTTGATGGATGACATATTTCGGGTTATCATGAGGTCAAGGAAAGCTTTACTAATTAACTGGAGGGATTCCCCATGTCCAACAATGCAGCTATCGTAGAAATTTCCCAAGCGGCTAGCCAATTCCGCTCCTCAATCGTTCTGCAAGCCGATAACAAATATATCGACGTGAAGAGCATTCTTGGACTGTTTACGACGCTGGTAGGCGGTCACGCTTATGAGCTTCATGTTCATGGTCCAGACGCGGAAGAAGCAAAAGCAAAAATGGCTGAGATTTTCGCAAAACATAATTTGAACGTATCTGTAATTAGCGAATAGGACCGTTTAGGTCAACCACAAAAATGCGTTTCTTCTTTTAATTAAGAAGAGACGCTTTTTTGTTTTGTCCTTGTGTATTAGCTCTTTTTCGTCTAATATAAAAGATATAGACGACGGCGGGTACACGCACAGGGGGGAAAACGATGTCTTCACCGGAAGTCACGGTTCAATTGCATGAGAAAGCGCTTCGTCTCCTAACGGAAGATGCGAGTAAAATAGAAAAACTTATCGAAGTTCAGATGGAGAACTTGACGACCCGTCAGTGTCCGCTGTACGAAGAGGTTTTGGACACGCAAATGTATGGATTCTCGCGGGAGATTGACTTTGCTGTGCGCGCGGGGTTGATTGCTGAGCAAAGCGGGAAAGAGATGTTAAGCCGATTGGAGCGTAACCTCGCTCAATTGTATGAAGCATTAAATAATAAAGAGTAGACTCCTTAAGGAGCCTACTCTTTTTCTTTGTAGCAGTAATTATACGAGATAGAAGGCAACACCTAGAATGACGTACACCATAAGTAAGAGGAAACCCTCGTACCAGTTCGTCGTACCATCCCTCGATACCGACTTCGCAATAAATACTGATACGCCAATGGCGGTTAATTCAATAGGGGAGAAGATGATGTCCATCGTCTGTCCGCCCATTACTGTGCTAAGCAAGATTAACACCGGGGCAACGAATAGGGCAATCTGCAAGCTGCTGCCGATCGCGATCTCAACTGCTGCGCCGATTTTATTTTTCATCGCCAGCATAACCGCTGCACTATGTTCAGCTGCATTACCAATAATCGCGATCACGAATGCACCAACGAACAGCTCGGATAAGCCGAATTTCTCCGAGAAGCTGTCAAGCGTATGGACAAGCCATTCGCTGACGAAAGCAACCATAACGGTTGCGACAAGCAGGAATACAATGGACATGCCCTTCGACCAGGCAGGTTCTTCGCCATGATCGGCATTCATTTCTTTGTCCGCAAGTACATCCTTGTGGGTAATCATAGAGAATACAAGCCACAGGATATAAGAAACGATAAGGATACATGCTACGGTAATGCTGAGGAAATGATCTTTGTTCAAGGAGAAATGCTCAGCCCCAACAAAGACAGCTGGTACAAACAAACCGATTACTGCCATAATCATAAGTGTAGCATTGTGCTCGGCCAACTGATTATTGAAGAACTGCTGTTTGAACTTGATGCCGCCTGCAAGAAGGCTAAGTCCGAGAACAAGAAGCAGGTTACCAATAATCGAGCCGGTAATACTTGCTTTTACCGTATCGAACAAGCCCTCTTTGACGAGGAAAATCGCGATAATCAGTTCCGCTGCGTTACCAAATGTGGCGTTAAGAAATCCGCCAAGTCGTTGTCCCGCGTAGTGTGCAACACTCTCGGTCGCCTTGCCAAGAAAGCCAGCCACGAATACAACTGCGATGGCAGAAATGATAAATTGAACTGTCATGTCCCAATGGGCGAAATGCCCGATAGCGCTTAAGGCGAACATTACAATTAATCCGCCGTAAAACAATTTCTGTCTCACCAATTCCACCTCTTCAACTATGTCTAAAAATCATTATTAATCATAACGAAAAAAGACAACCATGTAAACTTTTCCATAAATATTGTACACTTGTCTATCGAAGATGAACTTCCTTTCTTGCTTCACGCTGAGCCATCCATTACAATAATGATATATGGCAAATTGAGGAGTGGAATGAAATGAACGAGGACCTTCAAACAGGCATTATCCGTATTTCAGACGATGTAGTGGCAACGATTGCGGGACTCGCAGCGCTTGAGACTCCAGGTATTGCCGGAATGTCAGGCGGGATCTCCGAAGGGCTCGCGAAGCGGCTTAGCGGTAAAAACGTTCAAAAAGGTGTATCGGTAGAAGTAGGTCAGCTTGAGGCGGCGATCGATCTTCGCATTATCATTCATTATGGCATTCCGATTCAAGAGGTGTGCAGACAGCTGCAACTGAATGTACGTGAGTCCGTTGAGAATATGACTGGTCTTAACGTCGTAGAAGTTAATGTGAAAGTGGAAGGCGTTGCTTTCAAAGAGGAAGAAACGTCTGAAGAACCGCAACATCGGTTGAAATAGTCTAAGAGCACCAACATACATAAAAAAGGCTGAATTCGTTCATTTGAACGGTTCAGCCTTTTTTATGTATGAATGCGTTTTGAACGTACGGGCTTGTCCTGCTTATTCGCTTCTCGGGAAATGCTGAGAAGCACCCCCATGCACATAAGACAAACTAAGAGGGAAGAGCCTCCATAGCTGACAAATGGCAACGTTACACCCGTAAGTGGAATAGCGCCTGTAACCCCGCCGACATTAATGAAGGCTTGCATGCCGAATAATCCGACAATACCTACTCCAACAATAGTCCCATATTGATCTGGACAGCGAAGAGCAACAATGAGTGCCCGCCAGAGGAAAATCAGGAAGAACAGGAGAAACAAGCTTGCGCCGATAAATCCAAGTTCCTCAGCTATGACGGAAAAGATAAAGTCATTATAAGGATAATCCAAGTAGTGCAGTTTTTGAACACTTTCTCCAAAGCCTGCCCCCATAAACCCGCCATGTCCAAGCGCCTGCAGGGAGGATACCAGCTGGAAGCTGGTATTTTGTTGATCTGCAAGCGGATCAAGAAAGGCTGTAAATCGGGCAATTCGGTAGCTATTAGGATTAGTTGCCATGCTAATGCTAACCATGATGAGTACAATAATCCCAAGTATACTGCCAACAAGGCCTACTTGCTTCAGATTTGCCCCACCAGCAATGATCATAATTGCAGCACATGATGCTAGTACCAGACAAGAGCCTAGATCCGGTTGTAACATAATGAGGCCACAGATCAATCCTACGATGAGAAGAACCGGCAGCAGCCCTTTCTTGAAGTCCCGAAATTTCTCGCTTTTCTTGGAGATGAGTGCTCCTAAGTAAAGGATTATTGCGAGCTTGGCCGGTTCCGTAGGTTGGAAGCTAAATGGGCCAAGATTAAACCAGCTATGTGCGCCATTAATGTTTGAAGCTGTGAATGGTACGATCATCAACATAAATAGTACGGGGATAAATAAGATTAGAAATCCCCGCTTGAAGACGGTATAAGGCAGATTCATGAGGAAAAGCATCGAGAAAATCCCAAGAATCGCCCACATTAGCTGTCGCTTCGTAAAGTATAAAGCGTCATTATTGAATTCTGATGATACAAGTGCAATGTTCGAGCTTGCGCTGAACACCATAACAAGTCCAAAGCCTACTAGCAGAAGCGTTAAAATAAGAAGCAGAAAGTCCGGTCTTCCACGACTGCCATTCTGCGGAGTCTTCTTCATACTAGGCAAGAAGCTGTTTCAGTTGACTAAGGCGTTGAGTCGCAATCGCCATTAATGGCTGTGGAACTGGCGATTCGTATTCAAGGCCGTGAGGGAAAGTTGCTTTACCAATGTATACGTGTTCGATAGCAAGAACAGCATTAGGATTTTCGAGTTTGCCTTCAACCGCTCGAGTATTGATACGAAGGAAGTACTCAGATTGCGTTGCTGGATCCTCTAATTTGAGATCGTATGTAGCGCGATAGTACTCCCACTGCCAACGAACAAAGCCAAGTTGCTCGGCAGAATCGTCTAGATGAGCCAAATCACTTTGAAGGCCGTCAAGGCCCGAGTTTTCAATAATCACGTTATTTCCTCCTATAAGTTGCTTCTAATATTTGCTTGTTTACTTGTACATTCTTTTCCCATGATAGTATGTTTCCCCAGTCAGCGCAAGCCTTACTCTCGATGAGCAACCGCTATGCCTATGCCGTATCGCTTCGTTCTGTTAGAATAGATTGAAAAGGATGCTTCGGTTGTTTCGGTCGCTCTTTCCTTGCCGTTTGTTTCTTTAGTTAGATAACTTAATATCAGTGGAAACAAACGCGCAAAAGTCAGACTCAACTCGAAACAACCTTCGCTAACATTCTGTTCCACAAAACTTTTGGTTAATGCTTACGAAGTAGTTTTGTTCCACAAAACTTAAGCTAATGCTTACGAAGTAGTTTTGTTTCACAAAACTTAAGCTAATGCTTACGAAGTAGTTTTGTTCCACAAAACTTAAGCTAATGCTTACGAAGTAGTTTTGTTTCACAAAACTTAAGCTAATGCTTATGAAGTGAGTTTGTTACACAAAACTTTGAGGAGGCAAGCTTACAATGAAGACAAGTGGCTATATAAAAGAGCAGCTGCAGCGTCTTTATCCGGATATGGTCCGGTGGCGCAGACATCTCCATCAAAATCCGGAGCTGTCTTTCCAAGAGGTACATACTTCTCGTTGGATTGCAGAACAATTGAAAGCATTTGGCTGTGAGGTTCGTGAAGGTGTAGGCGGGCATGGTCTGCTTGTGACAATCAAAGGAGATTTGCCGGGTCCAGTTGTGGCACTACGTGCTGACATCGATGCACTTCCCATCCAGGATGAGAAAGACTGCGAATACAGCTCGAAAGTGCCGGGCGTGATGCACGCATGCGGGCATGATGGGCATACAGCGGCTTTGCTTGCTGTAGCTAGTTATTATCAGCAGCATAAGGCAGAGCTTGCCGGCGAACGCCGTTTATTATTCCAGCCAGCTGAAGAACAGACACCTGGCGGTGCTGTCCGGATGATTGAAGATGGTGCACTTGAGGGTGTAGACGCGATCTATGGCGTACATTTGTGGGCACCAATTCCATTTGGAGCTACCTCAACAAAGCCAGGACCATTCATGGCGGCAGCTGATGAATTTACATTAGAGATTATTGGCCTTGGCGGACATGGCGGTATGCCGCATAAGACAGTAGATACGATTGTGATTGGATCTTCCTTGGTACAAGCTGTGCAATCTATTGTAGGCCGGAATGTTGATCCTCTCAAACCAGCAGTAATAACTATCGGTTCATTCCAAGCAGGGACGACGAATAATGTTATTGCAGAGCGTTGTGTGATGAAAGGTACTGTGCGTACCTTTGATGAAGAAACACGCCAACTTACGCATGCGAGGCTCGAACAAATTATTAATCATACATGCAGCATGCATGGGGCGAAATATGATTATCACATGCGAATCGGATATCCGCCGGTTGTGAATGATGAGAAGGAAGCGAGCCGGTTCTTCCGGGTGTCGGGAGAACTGTTCGGAGAAGCGAATACCATTCAATCGGAAGCGATGATGGTCGCTGAAGACTTTTCGTATTATCTGGAGCAGGTATCGGGATGCTTTATGTTCGTAGGTGCAGGTAATGAAGAGATTGGAGCAACGTTTGCCCATCATCATCCACGCTTTGATATCGACGAACGTGCAATGGTCCATTCTGCTCAATTGCTTATTCAGATGGCGGAAGATTTTGTCGCAGGATGAGGTTCCTTTAGGCTGGTTATCCTAATCGAAGATTCGATTGGGGAGGCTTACTGTGATGAGCAATATGATTAAAGATGTTATGTCCTCGCCGTGTATAACGGCAACTTTATTGGATAATGTTTATGAACTCGCCGTATTAATGAAGCAAAATGAAATTGGATTTATTCCTATTGTAGATGGTACAAAGCTGATCGGTGCTGTAACCGACCGGGATCTAGTTGTAAGGGGATACGCGGAGAAGCATTCTGGTTCAACGGACGTCGAGACTGTAATGACAACGGAGCTTCTCACGGTCACGCCAGATACTTCTATAGAAGAAGCGGCGGACTTGATGGCTGAGCATCAGATACGTCGACTCCCTGTAGTTGATAATGGTCATTTAGTTGGTGTGGTAGCGATTGGAGATTTGGCGGTTCGGGATTCCTTCATACAGGAAGCTGGCGCAGCACTTAATAAGATATCAGAGCATGTACATTAAATGATTGGACGGGATTCTTCCGGGGGCAGCAGCCAACGGGAGAGTCCCGTTTTCCGTATAAAATGATGGATAATTTTGCATACTGTGAGGGGAGTGGTCACTGCTTTTATCATTGGGGGGAGATCGTAATGTTGGAAAAGCAAGATCTACCGTTAATCGTCCAGTCCGATATGACGGTTCTGCTTGATTACGAGCATCCTCGATCGGAGGAAGCACGTAAGAAATTATGCTTGTTCGCCGAGCTGATCAAACGGCCGGGAAATTGGCATACGTATAAAATTTCTTCTTTATCCTTATGGAATGCTGCTTCAACAGGCATGGATGCACAGATAATTATTGAATCGCTAAAAAGCTATGCCAGATACGGTCTTCCTGGTGTTATGGAGTCTAATATACGTAAGCTTATGGATCGGTACGGCAAGCTGCGGCTCGAGATATACGAAGACAAGCTTTTGCTTGCTGGTGAGGAAGTCCTTCTGAATGAGCTTGCTGCTCATAAGGCGATATTGGAATGTTTCGGGGAACGATCTAGCGGAGGGGCTTGGGCAGTTAATCCCGAATATCGAGGCCAGCTTAAACAAGAGCTTATCCGTCTAGGTTACCCAGTTCTTGATCTTGCAGGCTACCACACAGGGGAGGCTTTGTCAGTTGCATTGCGGCCAGCCACCTTGCAAGGGAATCCTTTCTCATTACGGGATTATCAGCGGCAGGCGGTTGAGCTCTTTTATAAAGAAGGTACGATCCAAGGCGGCAGCGGTGTTATTGTACTTCCATGCGGAGCAGGCAAAACGATTGTTGGCATTGCTGCACTCGCGAGGCTGAACAGTGCAACTTTGATCTTAACGTCTAATGCAACCAGCGTGCAGCAGTGGAAAGAAGAATTGCTTGATAAAACAACGCTCCAGCCATCGGAAGTAGGCGAATATACAGGAGCTTCGAAGCAGGTTCGACCGGTTACCATTGCAACTTATCAGATTCTGACCCACCGCAAATCGAAGAAGGATTCCTTTAGTCATATGAAGTTATTCTCGGAGCGGGATTGGGGTCTCATTATATATGACGAAGTACATCTTTTGCCTGCCCCTGTATTCCGCATGACAGCTGAAATCCAAGCAACTAGAAGGCTAGGGCTTACAGCTACTTTAGTTCGTGAGGACGGCTGTGAAGAAGATGTATTCTCATTGATTGGACCTAAGCAATTTGAACTGCAATGGAAAACAGTCGAAGCCGAAGGTCATATCGCTACGGTCAAATGCACAGAAATTCGCGTACCGCTGGATCAAGGGATGTCGGAGCTTTATCATTCCGCAGAGAAACGTTCAAGGCTTCGGCTTGCAGCAGAGAATCCCGGTAAGGTCGCCGTTGTGAGGCAGCTTCTGGAACGGCATAATGGCACCCCAACCCTCATTATCGGACAATATTTGAATCAGCTGCATTCCATCGCGGATACCCTGAAGGTGCCAGTCATTACAGGTGAGCTGCCACAGGAGGAACGTCAAACCTTGTATGAGCAATTTAAGTCGGGAGAGGTTCCGGTCCTTGCTGTTTCAAAGGTCGCAAATTTTGCAGTAGACCTGCCAGATGCAGCTGTTGCCATTCAAATCTCAGGAAGCTATGGCTCAAGACAAGAAGAGGCACAGCGTATTGGAAGGATATTACGTCCGAAAGCTGGATTAAATGAAGCCTGGTTTTATACTGTTGTGTCTGATGACACCAGTGAAACCGATTATGCCGCGAGACGACAGCTGTTTCTGCTGGAGCAAGGCTATCAATACGAGCTCGAGAAATCACCTTAAGGGAGGAATCACTTCGTGTTTGTGAAAGAATGGTCGGAGAAGCTGACAAACCATGCTAAGCAGCAATTCATGAATTCTCCCTTTTGGATAGACGCTGCTTCACTCGAGCTTAGCTGGGAAGAGGCTGTAATGGATATGCCGTCCGTTAAGGCGGCAGTTAACCGGATGGATGAAGCAAGTGCCGCTGTCTTGCGCGCGTTCTATAGTTGCTTTGGAGCCGGTCCTGTTCACGAGGAACGGCTTTTTTCATCAGGAGCACTCCGAACGGATTTGTCAGGTGCGGAATTTCGTTATGGGCTTATCCAATTACAAAATGCTGGAATCCTCTTTGCACTGCGCAAAGGCTGGGGAGAGCGTTTATATGCATTGCCAAGCGATTGCTTTATGATCTGGCATCAAGTATTGTTCCCGATTGATGCAGAGCCCTCAGCCATTAATAGCGGCTATGGGCACTGGGAACAGAAGCAGGAGGAGTCACCTAATGTATTGCTTGGCAGACAACTGCTTGCGGCCTGGGCGGAGTTGGGCCGATCTGGACTTGGGCTGACGACAAAGGGTACTCTCCCCAAAAAAACAGCTGCCAAAGTAGCGCAGGCAATCGGATTGGCTGATTCGGATCTACTACAAGCTGGATGGCAGGCTGAGCCTGAGGATCCATACGCGCCGGTGCTATCTTTTGTGCTGAAGCTTAGCTTCCAACTAGGTGTACTGACTCGTGCTGACGGCAGGCTGAAATGGGAGGAGGAGGCTCTTGCTGCATGGATGAATCAATCCGAAGCCTTACGTGAGGCTCATTTGCTCCGGTGGTGTTTGGATGAACTGCTGACAAAGGCCCGTAATGCGGCTGCTCTCCTTATTCGTTTAGCTCCTGGAGTATGGTATTCCGAGCTGGAATTAGAAAGGCAGCTTAATCGTATAGGAATGGAAACAAATGAATGGGGAGCTCAATCGAACTGGGCAAGCTGGTTGAACCTTCTACGGGCACTAGGCTGGATAGAGCTGGCACGTACAGATAGTGAGAAGTTGCTGCGCTGGACGATCCGACCTCAAGATTTGCTTGAGAAACAGCAAGGAAAAACTTCATTTGAACCCATTCTCCTGGAGCCTAATGGTGATATTATCGTGCTTCCAGGCTGTCACTACGGCATTCGCTGGGAGCTGGAGCTCATTGCTGAGCGAAAAAGTGATGATCATATTTCGATCTGGAAGTTGACTCGCCAATCAATAGGAAGGGCATTAGAATATGGCCGGACGATTTCGTCGATTATGACTTTTTTACATATGGCATCTGGGGATGCTCCACTCTCCCCTTTATTAGAATCCAGCCTTTCAGACTGGGGGAAGCAGGGAGCAGGCCAGGAGGCCCTGCTAGTGGAAAGATTTCATTCGTATCCACAAATGCCGCTAACTGCTCAATCAGCGAGAGAGATTGTCTTAAAGTCGCCTCTCCAAACGCTGGAGCACTATGAGCTTATGAACCACGAGGACTTTACCATTGAGAGATTTCTGCCCGAACTGGATCGAGTGCCGTTAAGCTGGATTCAGCAGTTAAGGTCCTACCATCATTCGACGCGTCTTGAAATATTGGAGAAAGCTTTGAGCTGGCAAACGCCAGTTCAACTAAGCATAGATGAGTCTGTTGTGGCCTTTGTTCCTGCCAAGCTGGAAAGGCTGGAGGGGGGCTGGACGGTCACCGGCATCTTGCGGGAGGATCATACGTATCGGGAAGTTTGCTTAACCCCAGAAATGTGGCAGGAGATGAAGTTGGTTGTTCCGGGAGCGAGTGGATTTGTGTAAAATTGTATCTATTCGTTGAATGAATATGATATGATAGAATGGAAGTAAGCGTTTAAGAAAAAGAGGTGAACAAATGCCAACGACCACGGTTCTGTCTGAAAATGGTGCAAGCGGCGTTTCTTCGCTGGACATGGCGTCGCTGCTGCTATGTGCGTACGAGCTAGGTGATCAGATTAATCAATCAGCGGAAGTTGCTGATTATCTATATTGGAAAGAAGCTGTACACCAGGACGATCAGGTGAAGCAATTGTCCAAACAATTCGAGAAAGCGAAGGAGCTGTTCTCGGAATGCCAGCGATTCGGAAGATTTCATCCGGATTACCATTCAGCTAAGGACAAAGTAAAGCAAATCGAGCGGGAGCTGGACCAGATCGAAGCGGTTAAACGTTTCAAGCTGGCCGAGCAAATGGTAGATACAATGCTATATGATGTATCACGCACGATTGCGGAATCGGTATCTGATACGATCAAGGTACCGGGCAATGAAGGGAAAACGGGCGGCTGCGGAAGCGGCGGATCATGTGGCTGTGGAAGCGGCGGCTGCGGCTAGCCCTTTGCTTGATTCGACTCGACGGAGGGAATAGATGTTGTTACCGGAACGTACAGGTTATATTATATGGGTGAGTGATCTGAAAGCGGCAAGGACGCTGGAAAAGTACGGAACCGTTCATTATATGTCACGTAAGATGCATTATGTAGTCATATACATGAACGCGGAGCGTGCGGAGGAAGCAGTGAAAAGCATTAGCCGTCTTCCATTTGTCCGTAAGGTAGAGCGGTCCTACCGAAATGAACTGAAAACCGAGTACACGAAAGATAATGAAGATAAAACAAGATTTTATAGCATGTAATAAAAATATTATTACTCGGAAGATCGCTGGTACACGATGTGACCATGTATACGGCGATCTTCTTTCTTTTATTAAGTTTTACAAATAATTACATTTTTGGTCTTAGTTTATTTTTTTGTTGAAATCTCGGACGAACATGGTAAAATACTGATATACATAAGAAATTGGTAAAAAAGACCTGGTTCCTAAGACGGGGGTGTGATGGACGATGAAGGACAAAATGACTAGAAGATGGAGCACTTATGAAACTTTTTATGTCGAATTAGGCGATAAGAAAGTAGCAGACATCGTCATTACTAACCATGCCAGGAGCCGGTGGATGGATCGGGTGGAGAGCGAGAAGACAGGATATGAGGATATCGCCGAGTTTTTATGGGAATGTTTGAAGCAAAATCGAATTGAGCCCTATTATCGTAACGAAGAAGATGTCTATTTAATAGATGATGATCTCGTATTTGTAGCGGAGTTTGCAACATCTGAAACCGATCTTGATCTGCTAGGCAATCAACTTCACAAGATGATCGTTGTTACCTTCCTAGGGCGTATGTCAGAGACGATAGAATTGCGTGACCTGAAGTCGTATTATTCCTGGCTTCGTCATTCGAGACGTATGACCTTGGTGAAAAACAGTCGTAAGAGAAAATAATCGAAGCATTGCAGTTGGCGCAGCATCCTTAACTTAAGGATGCTGCGCTTTTTTGCTTTCGATTGTAGTATAATAACCGCTAAGAAGAGAGGAAGGTCGGAAAGATGGCGCTTAATTTTCATCAACTTCATATTTTTTATACGGTAGCTGAACGGGGGAGCTTCTCTGCGGCCGCCCAATCGCTGCATATGACACAACCAGCAGTTACGATGCAAGTACAGTCGCTTGAGGACTATTTTGGAACCAAGCTGCTGCAGCGATCGACCAAACGAATTGACTTGACCGAAGCAGGCCGGGCGTTAATGCCTTATGCGAGAAGAAGCATTGAGCTGATTCGTGACACGGATCAAGCGATGTCTACCTTTACTGCACAGTTAAAGGGAAGGCTGCTGCTTGGAGCCAGCCTGACCATTGGAGAATACATATTGCCGCGCCTGCTTGGACCTTTTGGGCAGACATTTCCAGATATAGCAATTAGCATGAAGGTTATGAATACGGCACAGATTATGGAAGAGATTATGAATCATCAGCTTACATTTGGCTTGATAGAAGCACCTGTTAACCATCCTGATATGCAGATGGAAGCGGTCATGAGCGATGAATTGAAGCTGATCGTGCCTAAAGACCATCCACTTTCGAAACGTTCTACGGTTCTGCTGGATGAAGTAGCGGATTATCCGTTTGTGCTGCGGGAGCAGGGCTCCGGCACACGTCTAGTTATGGAGGAGCAGCTGAAGCGTAAGAATATCGATCCCGCTGATTTGAAAATCGTCATGGAACTTGGCAGCACAGGGGCGGTTAAGTCGGCGGTAGAAGCAGGTCTTGGCGTGTCTTTCGTCTCTGAATCATCGATAAAACATGAGGTAGCACTAGGTCTCCTGCATGTAGTGCCGATCGCAGACACCAGATTTAAACGACAGTTCTATTCGATTTATCAGAAATCAACTCTGCTGCCGATTTCGGCAGTCACGTTCTTAACTTTCTTAAGAGAGAAGGATTTGCAGCAATGGTTGTAGGAAGAGCAGATTTACACGCCCACACAACGGCTTCCGATGGAACGATGTCTCCTGCAGCAGTTGTTGCCCGTGCTAAGGCGGCTGGTCTTGCTGCTGTAGCTATAACAGATCATGACACGATGGCAGGGGTAGAGGAAGCGATTGCCGAAGGGCAGAAGCTAGGGATTATCGTTGTTCCCGGTATTGAACTGAGTACAGTTGCTGATGGCCGCGATATTCATATTCTTGCTTATTACGCGAATGGGCAGGATGGAGTGTGGCAGGAGCGTTTGGCAGGACTTCGAACGACACGCGGCAGACGTAATGAGATGATCGTCAATCGGCTTGTGGAGCTTGGCGTAGCGATCTCCATGCAGGAAGTGGAACAGATTGCTGCAGAACAAGCAGGAGCTAGCAGCGGCAAAGGAAAAACAATTGGAAGGCCGCATATTGCCGAGCTGCTCATTCGGAAAGGTGTCGTTGCAACCATGTCAGAAGCCTTTGACCGGTATTTGGCTGAAGGCGGCGCTGCATATGTGAATCCTCCACGACTACATCCCTTTGAAGCGATAGAATGGATCCGCGAAGCGGGAGGCACAAGTAGTATCGCCCATCCCGGCTTATACAACCGTGATGATCTCGTCGAGCAGTTAATTAGCAAAGGGATTCAAGGCATAGAGGTCTATCACTCCGATCATGGTCCCGAAGAGGAAGAGCGGTATAGACAGATTGCTGAACGGCATGGACTGATCATGACAGGTGGATCCGATTTTCACGGTGAGCGTCAAGGGGAAGTATTTCATGGTGAACTCGGCAGCAGGACCGTGGACGCTGCTGTGCTTGAACAGTTAAAACTGGATTCAGAATAGATGTTATAACCCCGAGCAATGGCGATCGTAAGAACATTCGAATACGCAGCCTGCCGTTTTAACCCAAATGAAATAGGGTCTGTCACATCGTCATAATAAATGACTTTGGGGACAGACCCTTTGTTCGTTTAATTCACACTGCGTGATGGCAATGCTTTGATCCGCTGCTCATCAGGGGTGATGAACAAGGTCTTCTGATGGTCATAGATGACGAAGCCGGGCTTTGCGCCGCTTGGCTTACGGACATGGCGGATAAAGGTATAATCGACCGGGATCATACTGGACTCCCGAGCCTTGCTGTAATAGCCCGATAACATAGCAGCTTCCTCAAGGGTTACATCACCAAAGTCACCGCCACGGATAACTACGTGGGAACCTGGAATATCTTTGGTATGCAGCCATACATCAGATGGGGAAGCGAGCCGGTTCGTTAAGTATTCGTTTTGCGTATTGTTCTTGCCTACATAGATGCTGACACCTTCAGATGAGGTGTAGCAGAGCAGGGTCGGTTTTGTTGCTTTTTTCTTCTTTGGACCACGTTTGACTTTATTTCGTAGATACCCTTGCTCCACAAGCTCTTCTCTAATTTCCTCGATATCAGCTAGCGACGCATTGTCGAGCTGCTGCAGCAGCGTCTCCATGTATGTGATCTCGTCTTGAGCGATGGCCATTTGTTCCTCAACAACCGCAATACTGTTCTTTTGCTTCGTATACTTGCGGAAATAGCGCTGGGCATTGTCGGATGGCGTTAGCTGCACATCAAGATCAATCTTGACGATAGCCTGCTCCTCATCATAGAAGTTGATCAGTTCGACCGACTTATCCCCACGGTTAATCTGGTGCATATAAGCTGTTAACAGTTCACCGAGCACACGGTATTTATCCGCATCTTGAGCCTCATCAACTGTTTCTTGGAGTTTCTCTATCTTCTTCTCGTTCTTCGCCTTTTCATTCTGTACGAAACGAATCAAATCGAGTGCACGCTGCTTTACGGTGTCACGCTCTGCTTTATCTCCATAGAAGGCTTCCAGGCATTCGCTAATTGTTGCGTATGACTCAGACGAGCCTTGGATATGTGTAAGCTGCGTTATAGAGAAGAAGGCTTTGCCATTGGCATCAACGGCAATTGTTGGGTTATAGACATGGTCCCGCACTTCGTTCATGAGTGTCTGGAAGCTGCTCCAGAGCGAACTACTTCCGGTCTCAGCACGATATACGATTTCTTTCGCTAACAGGGGGCTAAGCCCGCTGAACGATTGTACAAGCTGCCGCTGAGGAGGTAATACCTCGGCATCTTCAGGAGTATCTGCCTGTGTCATTGCAGCCAGGAACTGGTCTTCATTCATCATATCCAGCGGATCAGCTTTTCCTTGGTCAGGAGGGGCCGTATAGCGGCTTCCTGGCATAACGATCCGGAAAGAACTGATGGCAGGCGTTACATGATGAATGCCGTCGTGAATCGTACCTGTTGACGGATCCAGCAGAATGATATTACTGTGGCGTCCCATAATTTCGATAACAATCGTCTTAAATGAAATATCGCCCAGCTCGTCCCGGTGCCTTACATCCATATGAACGATTCTCTCGCGTCCCACTTGACGAACCGCTTCGATCGTAGCTCCTTCGCAATATTTGCGCATAAGCATGCAGAACATTGGCGCTTCCATTGGATTAACGTGGGTTGCGTTTGTCCAGTGTATACGCGGATAAGTCGGATTAGCGGATAAGAGCAGCTTACCCTGAGCACCTGCACCACGAATGCTGAATACGAGCTCATTGTTCGTAGGCTGGTGGATTTTATGAATGCGAGCGCCAATACAACGCTGTAACTCTTCTACTAGTGCGTGTATAACAATGCCGTCTAAGGCCATGAGGTTATATCTCCTTTAATATATGTCTTTCTCTATCATGCCATAGTTAAAGCAAAAACTTAAGTCCTTAAGTGGGATATTTTGCAGTTTGTCCGAATACATTTAGGCTTGAGAGGCTGTCCGAGAGCGCTCGGCATATACGGGAGGGAGTCGTACAATGGAACAAATGAAATGGCACCAAATGGAGGCGGGCGATCTGGCGAATACGCTGGGCAGCTCACTTGCGCAAGGGCTGAATGCATCGGAAGCGGCGGAAAGACTGTCGAATAACGGCCGGAATGAGCTGGCGGAGGGCGAACGGATTTCGCCGGTTATGCTTTTTCTGAATCAATTTAAAGATTTCATGGTGCTTGTGCTAATGGGCGCTACTCTAATATCGGGCCTCCTCGGAGAATACCTGGATGCTGTCACGATCGTGGCGATCATTGCACTAAATGCGATTCTCGGATTCATTCAGGAGTTCCGTGCTGAGAAATCCCTTAGTGCCCTCAAGGAACTGTCTGCCCCAACGGCGAAGGTGCTCCGTGCGGGAGAACAGCTTGTTATTGCAGCAAAAGATCTTGTAAAAGGCGATATTGTCCTGCTTGAGAGTGGAGACCGTATTCCGGCCGATATCCGGCTTCTTGAGGCAAACAGCTGTTACGCAGAGGAATCCGCGCTGACTGGGGAATCTGTACCGGTAGGCAAGCATGCCGCTGCTATCCATGAGGCTGAGCTGCCACTTGGTGATCAGCGTAACTTGGGCTTTATGGGTACGATGCTTACTCGTGGTACCGCTAAAGGTGTTGTTGTCCGGACAGGCATGGAAACGGAAATGGGTAAAATCGCAGGACTCATCCAGCAGACGGAATCGATGGAAACTCCGCTTCAGCACAGACTGGAGCAGCTTGGTAAAATACTAATCGCCGTAGCGATCGGACTTACCATCATGGTCGTTATTGCCGGTATTTTGCATGGACAGCCAGCCTATGGCATGTTCCTTGCAGGGGTTAGTCTTGCTGTTGCCGCCATTCCGGAAGGTCTTCCAGCTATTGTTACCATTGCACTCGCACTTGGTGTACAACGGATGATCAAACGGAAAGCAATTGTCCGAAAGCTGCCTTCTGTGGAGACATTAGGCTGCGCATCAGTCATTTGCTCGGACAAAACAGGAACGCTGACGCAAAATAAAATGACCGTAACCAATTTATGGCTTGGAGGCCGTCACCTTAAGGTAACTGGTGAGGGCTATGATCCATCAGGGGCAGTATTCGAGGAAGGCGCTGCGGTTGATGTGAAGCATGATATTTCGCTGAAGCGGCTTCTGCAAATCTCGGCTCTTTGCAACAATGCTACGGTCACACAAGTCGAGCAGCAGGATTCGAAGAAACGGAAGAGCAAGGAAATACAAGAGGAATGGGTGCTCAAAGGCGATCCAACAGAAGGTGCGCTTACTGTACTGTCGGCCAAGCTGGGAATGTCCGCTAAATCGCTGGAAGGCTTATATAAGAGGGAAAAAGAGTTTCCTTTTGATTCGGAACGGAAACGGATGAGCGTTGTTGTATCGCATCAAGGCGGGCGCGTCATTTATACGAAAGGCGCATCGGATGTGCTGATGGATCACTGCAGCTATGTACTGTGGGATGGTAAAGTGGTACCTTTCACTGCAACCTTGAAGAAGAAATGTGCTGAAGCTGCGGAGGAAATGGCACAGTCTGCTCTGAGGGTGCTTGGCCTCGCTTACCGTGATCTTCGCGGCGGCGAAGCTATGGAGACAGAAGCCGATGTGGAATGCCAGCTCGTATTCGTTGGCCTGACTGGTATGATTGACCCACCGCGCCGCGAAGTGCGCGAAGCGATTGCTACCTGCCGACGTGCAGGCATCAAGACAGTTATGATTACTGGCGACCATCAGCTTACAGCTGAAGCGATTGCGAACCAGCTTGGCATTATGCCTCGCGGTGGTGTAGCGATGAGTGGAAGGCAGCTCGAGAATATGACAGATGAGCAGCTAGACCGTCACGTTGATAATATTTATGTGTATGCCCGCGTATCGCCGGAACATAAGCTGCGGATTGTCAAATCGTTGCAGCGAAAAGGACACGTCGTTGCGATGACAGGGGATGGCGTTAATGACGCACCGGCCATCAAAGCAGCCGATATCGGGATTGCGATGGGTATAACGGGGACGGATGTATCGAAAGAAGCTTCTGCACTTATCCTTAGCGATGACAATTTTGCTACGATTGTGTCGGCGATTGAAGAAGGCCGAAGCATTTATGAGAATATCCGCAAGTTCATCCGTTACCTGCTTGCTTCCAACGTTGGTGAAATATTAACGATGTTCCTGGCTATGATGGCCGGACTTCCGCTGCCGCTGGTTCCGATTCAGATCCTTTGGGTCAACCTAGTAACAGATGGATTGCCTGCCATGGCTCTGGGTGTTGACCAGGCTGAGAAGGATCTTATGCAGCAGAAGCCGCGTTCTGCCAAAGAGAGCGTCTTTGCAAGAAGGTTAGGCTGGAAAATCATCAGCCGCGGTGTATTAATCGGCGTTTGTACGCTTGCCGCATTCTGGATCACCCTGAAGATGGCTCCAGGAACAGCTGCAGAGCAGCTTACCAAAGCGCAGACTGTTGCTTTTGCCACCTTGGTTCTTGCTCAATTGATTCACGTCTTTGACTGCCGCAGCTCGCGATCGATTTTCCATCGTAATATGCTTCAGAATCGTTATTTAGTGCTCGCCGTTCTGTCGTCCTTGATTCTTATGATCGGCGTTCTGTACATTCCAATGCTTCAGCCAATCTTCAAGACTGTACCGCTTCACTTCCGTGACTGGTGCCTTGTGTTTGTAGCTGCAGGTATCCCAACATTCCTGATGGGCATTGGCAGCGTTCTTGGCACTAGCAAGCCAAAAAGCAAGCAAGCCAAAATGTCGTTCAAATATAAAAATGTATAAATATAACTGACGGGAAAAAGTGCAAATCATGATCGGAATTATGAATAGCGTTTCGTCAGGCTTTGCTGTATGCTAAGAAAAAAATGATAGCTTGATTCTTACTAATTAGCTGCAGTAAAGGGGAACCTTATAATGAAATTTACAAAAATGAATGGTTTAGGCAATGATTTTATCGTAGTAGCAGGCGAGCAACAGCTGCCTGGTAATGTAGCAGAGCTGGCAGTCAATTTGTGCAACCGTTTCTTCGGAATCGGAGCAGATGGACTTGTCTATATCCTGCCATCGGACATTGCGGATTTCCGCATGCGTATTATCAACTCCGACGGTTCGGAAGCTGAGCAATGTGGCAATGCCATTCGCTGTGTAGCGAAATATGTATTCGATAACGGCCTGACGAATAAAGAAGAGATTAAGATCGAAACACTTGGTGCTGGTGCACAAACCGTTCAACTGTCGGTATCGGACGGTAAAGTCCAATCCGTACGTGTTGATATGGGTGAACCGATTCTGAATGGTCTGCAAGTACCAACAACGGTTGATGCAGAGCGTGTGATTGAGCATCCAATCGAAGTTGACGGACGTGAATTCCGTTTCACAGCCGTATCGATGGGTAACCCACACTGTGTTATCTATGTGGATGATGCTGCAAACTTTGATCTTGCAACTTGGGGACCTAAGCTCGAGACACATCCTATGTTCCCACGTAAAATCAATGTCGAGTTCGTAACCGTGACATCGCGTGAACATACAGAAATGCGAGTATGGGAACGCGGCGCAGGCCCAACACTTGCTTGTGGTACTGGCGCATGTGCAACAGTTGTTTCATCCGTATTGAACGGATTCACGGAGCGTACTGCAGTTGTATCGCTTAAAGGCGGCGACCTGACGATTGAATGGAACGAAGCAGATAATCATGTTTATATGACAGGACCTGCAGCCGAAGTGTTCCGCGGTGAATGGTAATAGGGAGAAATGAATATGAAGCCCGATTTGAGAACGAAGCTTAAGCAGCGTATCTTGACCGGGGACGGCGCGATGGGAACCTATCTGTATCAGATGGGGTTCCCTGTCGGCGTTTCTTACGAAGAATTAAATATGACCCGTCCGGATGTTATTGAGAGTGTCCACCGCCGGTATTATGAAGCAGGAGCTCGCGTTATTGAGACTAATACGTTCTCTGCCAATTTGGTCAAGCTGTCCAAATACGGCTTGGAGTCCGAAATGGAAGCGATTAACCGGGCAGGAGCCCGTATCGCCAAAGCGGCAGCGGGTGCTGATGCTTATGTGGTAGGTGCCGTAGGCTCAATCCGGACAGGCAAGCTGAAGGACCTTAACGATTCCGAAGTAAGTGATGCATTTGAGCGTCAGCTTGATGCATTGCTTTCGGAAGGTGTGGACGGCATCTTATTCGAAACGTTCTATGAATTAGATGAGATGCGCCTTGCACTCGGACTTGTCCGAAAAGTTTCTCAGGTGCCCGTAATCTGTCAATTCGCGGTCGAAGACGTCGGCCGTACGCAGGACGGAACGGGACTTTTGGATGCTTTCACGCTGCTCAAGAATGAAGGGGCAGACGTGGTTGGATTCAACTGCCGCAGCGGCCCTAACGGTATTATGCGGGCGGTTGACGCTATTGGTGGTCCGGTAGGCCTGCCTCTGTCCATCTTCCCGAATGCAGGTATTCCGGATTATGTAGACGGGAAATATACCTATTCCGCTGGACCGGATTATTTTGCTGAGATGGCATTACGTTTCGCAGACCGCGGAGCACGGATTATTGGCGGATGCTGTGGAACAACGCCAGAGCATATTGCTGCCATGGCGAAGGCGTTCAAAGACTACAAGCCTCTAGGCAATGCAGCTGCTGTTGCAGTTGTTCTTGAACCGGAAGTTATTGACTTATCGGAGCAGACAGAGATTGTGAAGGACGCTTCGGAGGAACGTCCGGAGGCTCCAATTTTGTTGGAACCTAATCTTGTCGATATCGTAAAGGTAAGACATACGGTCATCGTTGAGCTGGATCCTCCGCGGGATCTGGATATTACAAAGTTTATGGCTGGAGCGGCTGCGCTTAAGGCTTGTGGAGCGGATGCCATCACGATGGCAGATAACTCACTTGCGGTTACACGTATGAGTAACTTGGCGCTGGCGGCACTTGTGAAGGAAAAAGTCGGACTGCGGCCGCTTGTACATATTGCCTGCCGCGACCGGAACCTGATTGGCACGCAGTCACACATGATGGGCCTTGATGCGCTTGGCATCGACCATGTGCTTGCTGTCACAGGCGATCCGGCAAGATTCGGCGATCTGCCCGATTCAAGTTCGGTGTACGATCTGACCTCGTTCGAGATGATTAGGATGATCAAGCAATTGAATGAGGGGATCGCATTCTCGGGCAAGCCGCTGAAGCAAAAAGCAAAATTCGTTGTAGGTGCAGCTTTTAATCCAAATGTGAAGCATTTGGACAAAGCCGTACAGCGGCTCGAGCGTAAAATCGCTTCCGGAGCGGATTACATTATGACGCAGCCGGTTTACGATTCGGTGTTAATTGAAAAGATGGCAGAAGCGACCAAGCATCTGTCTGTACCGATATTCATCGGCATTATGCCGCTTGCGAGCGGGCGTAATGCGGAATACTTACATAACGAGGTCCCAGGGATCCAATTGTCTGACGTGGTTCGTAAGCGGATGACAGGTCTGGAAGGCGCTGCGGGAAGAGCGGAGGGCGTACAGATCTCGAAGGAGCTGCTTGATACAGCACTTCAGCATTTCAACGGGATTTACTTCATGACACCGTTTATGTTCTATGATATGGCCGTTCAATTGACGGAGTATGTATGGGCGAAAACAGGGGTAAAAAGACACTAAATCGTCTGATTTCTCTTTTTCTCTTGTTCGTTTCTATAAAATCCTTTAAAATATATAACAACGGATCGAGCGTAACCTGTTTGGTCTGCTATATGATGCTCTGGACAGGCAGTGCAGCGTATAGCAGCAACGGGTGAAGGCGCGGCGCGGAACGTATGCTCCGGACTTTTTTCGTCAACAATAGTGCAATGGTTCTGTCGTTATTTGGTAGATGAAGTAATTCGTCGGCCATTTACATTTATAGAAATAGATTCGATTCATATGGGAGTTGCACGAGGAAGACCGGAGGGGGAACCTGACTTGGCTATTAAACTTATTAATATTGGCTTTGGCAATATCGTTTCGGCCAATCGCATTATTTCAATTGTTAGTCCGGAATCGGCTCCGATTAAACGGATTATTCAAGAAGCACGAGACAGACATATGCTGATTGACGCGACATACGGAAGACGCACGCGTGCTGTTATTATTACAGACAGCGACCACGTCATTTTATCGGCGGTGCAGCCGGAGACGGTAGCACATCGTTTGTCGACTAAGGATGACGATAACGACGAATAGTACGGGGAGTATTATGGATAAGGGATTGTTGATTGTATTGTCTGGACCTTCCGGCGTAGGAAAAGGAACCGTCTGTTCCGTTCTGCGACAAAAGGTGCCTGAGCTTGTTTATTCCGTTTCGGCAACGACACGGAAACCTAGACAAGGTGAGATCGATGGCATTAATTATTTCTTCAAGTCAAGAGAACAGTTTCTGGATATGATTGCTAATGATGCCCTGCTGGAGCATGCCGAGTACGTTGGCAACTGCTATGGTACCCCGCGTGATTTCGTTGAGAGTACGCTGGCAAGTGGCAGAGACGTCATTCTGGAAATTGAAGTTCAGGGTGCTTTGAAGGTGAAAGAGAAGTTCCCTGAAGGCGTGTTTGTCTTCTTGCTGCCGCCGTCACTTGACGAGCTTAAGTCGCGTATTACAGGCAGAGGAACAGAAACGCAAGACACGATTAATAACCGAATGACGGTTGCAGTTGAAGAAATGAACTTAATCCGTCATTATGATTATGCGGTAGTTAACGATGAGATTGATGCCGCATGTCATCGTATTCAAAGTATTATTGTAGCTGAGCATTGCCGCAGAGACCGGTATTATTCTCATTTGGGAGAAATGCCATCTTTGCAACCCGAGAAAGCCTGAGCGAGGTGAAGAACAATGTTGTATCCATCGATTGATGAAATGGTTAAAAAGGTAGACAGTAAGTATTCGCTCGTTGTAGCGGCTTCGAGACGTGCACGTATGCTGCGTAATGGTGAGAAATCCGAACTACGCAACCCGAAATCCCGTAAATTTGTTGGCGTTGCCCTGGAAGAGATCTATCACGATATCGTGATTGTTGAACAAACAGAAGGCAAAGACGACTAATAAGAGGTATTGAAGGATAGGATGGGGCCAATGGCTCCATCCTATTTTTTTTGATCAAGCTGTTTTCTCCGAGCATATCCGGTTATGTCCGTTTTTGTTTGAAATAGTTGTTTTCAAAAACAAACAAACATGTTAACATATAAACAAACAAAAACAAATCTTAAACGGGGGAAAACAAAATGAAGCAGTTGTTATGGGATACTTGTTAATTTGGCCTAACTTATTCTCGTAATAGACTTACATTCCTTCGTTGTATAATAAATAGCTTGGCCTCAAGCGTATACGTCTGCGCCGTCCTTAGGATGAGCTGTCGTTTCGCGGGTGAAATATAAGCGTAGTATAGAGAAAACGTATACTTTCTTATATTTTAAAATATCGGTAGGTAATGGAAAAATGAGATGAAAGAGAAAGAGGTAGGCTATGCTGGTTGCGGAACGGTATGAAGCGATAGTTCGATTGGTTAATGAGCGGGGCAGTATTCGGGTATCGGAGCTGAGTGAGCTCTGTCAGGTGACGGAGGAGACCATTCGCCGGGATCTTGATCGTTTAGAGCAAGCTGGACGTCTGCGCCGTTCTCATGGCGGAGCAGTAAGCGTAAAAGATACACAACCGGAGATTCCGGTTGCTGAACGGGAAATTATGCATGCGGACGAGAAAAGACGTATTGCTGAGGAAGCGGTCAAGCTGATTAAGCCTAATGACCGGATTTTGCTGGATGCCAGCTCAACAGCTTGGTATATGGCATCGATTCTGCCAGATATTCCGCTCACCGTATTGACTAATTCGATAAAAGTTGCCATTGCGCTGAGCAGTAAAGAGAAGATCGAAGTGATCTCGACCGGCGGTATTCTTGCTTCGCGATCTTTATCTTATGTTGGACCGCTTGCTGAACGGTCACTTGAATCCTATCATGTGAACAAGCTGTTTTTATCCTGCAAGGGTGTGCATTTGGAGCGCGGTATTAGTGAATCTAATGAGCTTCAAGCACGCATTAAACACAAGATGCTCGGCATTGCGGAACAAGTTATTCTGCTGGCGGATTCCAGCAAGTTTGGCGTTCAAGCTTTTACACATGTAGGTGACTTGGCTGAGGTTAATGCCATCATCACAGATCGCCGTCTTCCACAGGATGCGATTACCCAATTATCTGAGCGTTCCATAACGGTTACGTTAGTTTAACGAATTGATACGTTTGTGAGGTGGCGAGGTGAAGGTTTCATTATTTATCACCTGTCTTAGCGATACATTATATCCCCGCGTAGGGGAAGCCATGGTTAAATTGCTGGCTCGATACGGAATACAGCTGCATTTTCCAACTGTTCAAACTTGCTGCGGTCAACCGGCCTTTAATAGCGGTTATTGGAAGGAAGCACGGGAGACCGCCAAGACGATTCTTGACGCTTTTGAAGATAGTGACTTTGTTATTTCTCCTTCGGGCTCTTGTACAGGCATGATTCATCATTATCCGAAGCTGTTCGAAGCGGACCCGCATATGCATGCACGAGCGGTTAAACTGCAGAGCAAATCATACGAATTTACACAGTTTCTTGTACAGGTGCTTGGTGTTAAAGATCTAGGCGCCGTGTTCCCTCATAAAGTCACCTATCATCCTTCCTGCCACGGCAGCAGGCTGCTTGGTGTGAAAGAAGAGCCTTTGGAGCTTATGCGAAATGTTGAGGGGCTTGAGCTCGTTCCACTCCCATTCGCGGAGGACTGCTGCGGCTTTGGTGGTACTTTTGCCGTAAAGATGGCGGATATTTCAGGTGCGATGGTAACGGAGAAGGTTGACCATGTCCTGGAGACGGAAGCTGAAGTGCTAGTTGGGCTCGATCTGGCCTGTCTGATGAACATTGCAGGTAACCTTAGGTACCGTAATCAGCCTGTGAAGGTGATGCATTTGGCGGAGCTGTTGTATGAAGGGGTGAAGCAGGCATGAGTACGGCTGGAGCAGCGTCCACGGTGAAAGAACGCGCCGATCTGGCGCTGAACGATGAGTTCTTACGCAAAGCCGTTAAGTTTACAACGGAGCGGCTTCGTAATGGTAAGAAACAAGCATCTGCTGAACATGGCAATTGGGATGACTGGCGGGAGCGCGGCCGGCAAATCCGGCTGCACACGATCGCACATCTCGATTATTATTTGAATCTGTTTGCGAATCAGGCACGGGCAAATGGCGTGCATGTGCATTTTGCGGAGACATCGGCTGAAGCAGTTAAGCTGTCTCTTGAGATTGCGCAGCGTAAGCAAGCGAAGTCGGTTGTGAAGTCGAAATCAATGGTAACCGAAGAGCTGCATCTCAATCATGAGCTTGAGTCCATTGGTGTTGAGGCGATTGAGACTGATCTTGGTGAATATATTATCCAGCTTGCCGGGGAGACGCCGTCTCATATTATTATTCCAGCGATTCATAAGAATCGGTACCAGGTAGCTGATCTGTTGTCTAAAGAGGCAGGCGAGACACTCGCGCCAGACACTTCCATTCTTGCTGGCTTTGTTCGGAAGAAGCTTCGCGAGAAGTTTCTTGAAGCTGATATCGGCATGACGGGCTGTAATTTCGCGATTGCCGAGACGGGCTCTATGGTTCTGTTCGAGAATGAAGGCAACGCACGGATGGTAACGACAGTTCCGAAGACGCAGATTACGCTGATGGGGATGGAGCGGATTATTCCGTCCTGGTCTGATCTGGAAGTGATGGCTACGCTGCTGCCACGTTCTGCGACTGGGCAAAAGCTGACTGTCTATATGTCTGGCATTACTGGGCCGCGGCGTGACGTTGATGCGGACGGTCCTGATGAGATGCATATCATTATCGTTGATAATGGACGTTCTTTGCAGCTTGGGGACCCTGAGTTCCAGGAATTATTGAATTGTATTCGTTGCGGTGCTTGTCTAAATGCATGTCCGGTTTACCGTCATATTGGCGGTCATGCTTATGGTGGTACTTATAGTGGTCCGATTGGTGCGGTGCTGACACCCGCGCTTAATAAAAATGTAGGTGAATGGGATGATATTGCGAATGCATCCAGTCTATGTGGGGCTTGTTATGAGGCCTGTCCGGTCAAAATACCTCTGCATGAAATGCTGATCTATTTGCGCCGGAGAAAGCTGGAGCAAGGCCATGGCAATGCGGCGGAGTCGCTTGGCATGAAAGGCTTTGCTGCCGTCATGGGCAGTGCAAAGCGTTATTCAACCCTTGTGAAGCTTGGAAAGCTGGGACAAAAGCTTGTCGTCAGGGACGGCGGGATCCGTCTCAAGCTTGGACCGCTGAAAGGCTGGAATACGTACCGTGTTACGCCAAGCCTGCCGAAGAAGTCATTCCGCGACCAATGGGGGACGCTGGAGCAGGAACTGCGTCATGGGCTTCAGGAGTTAGATCCTGCTGTAAAAAGCCGGATGGAAGCGATTATGCGGGATAGAGACAGCGGGGGAGGCAACGGACATGGGTAATCAGGCAGAATCACATGATGAATGGCTGAAGCAGCTGGCGGAGGATTCTAAGCGAAAGCAGGAATCGTTCATGAACGGGATTGCCCAGAAGCTGAAACGTCCACGAGTGATGGAGGCGCCGAAGCATCCTTTCCGGGGAGCCCCGGATTTCTGGCAAAGCTTCGAGTGGCCGCTGGAAGAACGAATGGACCGGTTCGAGGAGAACTTTAAGAGCGCTGGCGGACATGTAGCCAGACTATCGGATATGGATGCAGCAAAGCAGTTTATTGCGGAGAAAGCTTCGTCCTTAAGCGCACGGTATGTTATTCGGCAAAATCAGCCGGAGCTTAATGAATTGGGGCTTGAAGAAGCGCTGCAGGGCACTGGAGCTTCGGTTCGTGTATGGAACAGTGACGCGGATGAGAACTGGAAAGCACGTGCAGCGG
This sequence comes from Paenibacillus sp. J22R56, assembly GCF_056269375.1. NCBI lineage: Bacteria > Bacillati > Bacillota > Bacilli > Caryophanales > Paenibacillaceae > Paenibacillus > Paenibacillus sp. J22R56. The sequence continues at coordinate 199,510 of NZ_JBWDNV010000007.1, read as the reverse complement.
AAGCAGATTTCGGGGTTGTGGTGGCCGATTATGCGGCAGCCTATACCGGATCTGTGACAGTATTATCCTCGAAAGATAAAGGCCGTTCGGTCAGTCTTTTGCCAACCGTTATGTTTGTGCTCATTCCGCTGGAGAGGCTGAAGACAAGGCTTGGCGAAATTTTGATTCATTTCGATGAAGCGGGCCGCGAGCAGCTGCCAGCGGGTATCCACTTTATTTCCGGCCCAAGCCGCTCAGCTGATATCGAGAATGATCTTACGATTGGCGTTCATGGTCCCGGTGTGGTCTATGCTTTGCTGATTGGATAGTTGGATAGTTACGCGAGTGAAGCTCCCATGTTTGGATTGGCGTTTGCAGCGCCGGACTGAACATGCGGGCTTTTTTATTTGCAGTTGGGTGTTAGGGAGAGAATTAGCAGGAGTATGACAGGAAGCCTCGAATTCTTTTAGAAAATAATTCCATCTATAAGGAGAGCTGCATGTGTCAAAAAAGCCAGATTTAGTGCTTGATGTGGCAGGGGTTATCGCTGCTAATTTTTCTCCGCAGTTTTGGCAGGAGCTTACGTCACGGTATGAAATTCCATACGACAGACTTGTACATTTTAAACATGAAATGCGTGTAAAATTGTGGACTGGTGTTATTTCTGAAGATGAGTTTTGGAAGGAGCTTACTTCAAACTTTCCTACAATCGACAAAGATGATGCACGGCAATCTCTGCTATCACAAATTACTCCCTTGCCAGCAGCTAATGAGATCCCGCGCTGGAGCAAGTATGCAAACATTCATCTGCTCAGCAATCATAGAGTGGAGTGGATAGAGCATATTGTAACGCCTCTAAAGCCTTATCTGCGAAGTGTGACGATTTCCAGTGCTGTCGGCTGCTGCAAGCCGGACGCCGCGATCTATGCCCTGGTGGAACAGCATTGTGAGCAGCAAGGATTTATTCTGTTTGTGGATGACCAGACCAAAAACTTCTACGATCCTGTCTTGCGCGGGTGGACAACTCTCCTTGCGGATGAACAAGGCGACTGGGTCAAGCAGGTTAATAGGTATCTTAGGGCATGACTATAACGCAAAAAAAGCAGCAGGCTCAGTAGAGTCTGCTGCTTTTTCGATTCCCATTATTTTGTTTCAAGGAATTTTTCGATAAACTGAACGGCTTTATCCGTGTTCTTCGAACCTTCGCGTACACTTGCAATAAAGTTATCCTTGCCTTGAATTGGAATGTTTCCGAGAATCGAGCTGCCGGAAATTTTGACGCCGTAAGTGTGCTCATCAGGAACATCTTCCGTCTTCTGTTTGTAGCTGTCTTCCGGCTTAAGCAGATTGGAGAAGTCTGCTATGGAGTCCAGATTCATAAAGGCACCTTGCGGTCCAACCCAGTTAAAGGCAGCGGTATCTGTAATGTAGATATCAGGGCGTTCCGTTGCTAGAACAACCATCGCTTTTTGCTGGGAGGCAATGTCCATTTGATCCTTGGCATCAAGTGGAACATACGTAAAGTTAACTTTAAAGCGCTTAAATTCCGGGAATTGGGCAAGAAGTGCGGTCTCGATATCTGCCTCTGTCGTTTGTTTACCGGTGCTGTCGCTCATATAGTATTCCCCCAAATACATAATGGACAGATCTACGGGAGGAAGCTTGGCAAGGCGCTCCTGCTCAGCCCTATGGTCCATATAGCTGTTAATGCCTACAATAACAAGAATAAGAGCGATAATGCCGCCAAGTACATGGAACTTGTAATAACGCCAGAAGTGGTCTACTTTTTCGGCAGAGCCGGCCATCTTTTTGTATTTGCCATATTCCTGCTGGTTAAATTCTTCGCTTGCTTTACGGTTCTCCTCATTCAAGATATACCGGTAAGCACGTGTTACTTCCTCGAAATCAGCTTGGTCCGTACCGCTCGGATTTTCTCTTTGTCTAGAGCGAGATTGACGCATTAAGGTGGTGTACCGCTTATCGACCTCTTCTTTCGAAGCATTGTCAGGGAGACCCATCTTTTCGTAGGCTCGTTTCAATTCGTCCATGGAGTTACTCTCACCTCAGTTAGTAGTAGAAAAACTCAAAAAAATAATAGCTACTCTCTAGTATACGGATTTGTTTAGAAGATTTCCATTCCTCCATCTGGGAGTCAATCGGGCTACAAATTATGATGACCTATGGTATGATAGGAAAAAGTGCGAATGGGCTTGAACGAAACCGTCAATACATAGATTAAGAGCAATGTAATCGGGGGAAATTTTATGTTAAGAGGCAAAACAATTTTACTAGGTATTACCGGTGGAATCGCAGCTTATAAAGGAGCGGCGCTTTGCAGCAAGCTTGTGCAGGCAGGGGCTGAGGTCCACGTCATTATGACGGAATCGGCAACTAAATTCATCACACCGCTGACGTTACAGACCTTATCCCGCCATCCGGTGCATATCGATACGTTTGATGAGAATGACCCTTCAGTCGTTTCTCACATTGATCTGGCGGATCGTGCCGACCTGATCGTTGTTGCACCTGCTACGGCTAATATGATTGGGAAAATGGCTAACGGACTAGCCGATGATATGCTCAGCACAACGCTTCTCGCTGCAACCAGCCCGATCCTGGTAGCACCTGCGATGAACGTACATATGTACGAGCACCCTGCAGTTGTTCGTAATTTGGAGCTGCTTGCTTCGCGCGGAGTGATGTTTGTTGAGCCGGGTACTGGTCAGCTCGCCTGCGGCTATGTGGCCAAAGGACGTCTTGCGGAGCCGGAGGATATTGTGATTGCGGTTCATTCCTTGCTGAGAGCGAAGGAGAACGGGCAGCTTGCCGGCAAGCGTGTGCTTGTGACCGCGGGCGGTACGGTGGAACGGCTTGATCCGGTCCGGTACTTAACGAATGATTCTTCTGGGAAAATGGGCTTCGCGATCGCAGAAGCGGCCAAAGTCATGGGAGCAGAGGTTACGGTTATTGCGGGCAGAACGTCCGTAGATGCTCCGGCAGGCGTTACGGTTGTCCAGGTGGAATCGGCGCAGCAGATGCTTGATGCCGTGCTTGAACGCTTCGATCAATCTGATATTGTCGTCAAATCGGCAGCGGTTGCGGACTATCGGCCAGTGACAACACATGGTCAGAAAATTAAGAAATCCGGCGAAACACTAACCCTAGAGCTGGAGAAAACAACAGACATCTTGCAAACCCTAGGCGGGCGGAAGAAGCATCAGTTTCTTATCGGATTTGCTGCGGAAACCGAGCAGTTGGAGAAATATGCGATGGATAAGCTGACTCGCAAAAACTGCGATCTGATTGTAGGCAATGATGTCAGTCAGGACGGAGCAGGCTTTAACGGCGACACGAATATCGTGCAGCTGTTCGGTCCAAGCGGCTTGATCGAAGCAATGCCGATGTTATCCAAGCGTGAGACGGCGCAGCGGATTCTGGCGATTGCAGCGCAGCGGATAGCGGAGGGAACGGCCAATAACGGAGGTCGGGGCGAATGATTGCCAAAGTCATTGTCGACGTGCCGAGCCGCCAGACGGATCGGCCGTTTGATTATGAAGTACCCAAAGACTTGGAGAGCTGGGTTGAGGTTGGCAGCCGGGTAGGCGTACCTTTTGGTGGAAGGGTACTGCAGGGGTTTGTCATTGAGCTTGCAGAAACAGCAGATATCGACCCAAAACGCCTGAAGCCGATATCAGAGCTGCTTGATCCTATGCCTCCTTTGCTGCCTGATCTGATTGAGCTTGCCAAATGGATGAGTGATAAATATTGCTGCTCCTGGACGACTGCACTTCAGGCAATGATACCAGCGGCGCTGAAGGGGAAAGCTGAACGCTACATCAGCTTGAACGATGATCCTGAATTTTCGGCAGAGGAGTATGGCCTCACGGCACTGCTGCCGGAGGATATGATGGATTGGATCGGTAAGCAGAAGCAGGTGAAGCTGGAGACATTGCAGCAGCGTTTTCCGGACTATGCATCAGCCATCAAGGAAGCGCTCCGTGAAGGTCTGCTCTTAGAGCAGACATCTATACGAGATAGACTTGCCATTCGCAAGGTGCTGACGGTGTTCCCGCCAGAAGACGAAGCTGCGGCACGTGAAGCCCTGCAGTCTTTCCCGGCACGGGCAGGTAAACAACGTGAGCTGCTTGCCTTCATGCTGGAGCGGGGAGAGGCGATGCCACTGCAGGCTATGCTCGCAGAAGCCGGTGGATCGCCTGCCAGCGTGCGTGCGCTCGTAGATAAGGGACTGCTCGGAATGCATGAAGTCGAGCAGGAGCGTGATCCTTACGCAGGTCGAAACTTCCAGCGGACTGAACCGCTGCCGCTGATGCCAGGCCAGCAGACCGTGTATGAACGGATTGCCGCCACGGTGAGCCGCGGCGAATCACAGGCTTTGCTCCTGCATGGGGTAACGGGAAGCGGCAAAACTGAGGTCTATATGCAGTCGATTCAGCATTGCTTAGAATTAGGCAAGCAAGCGATCGTGCTTGTCCCGGAAATTTCGCTGACGCCGCAGATGGTCGAGCGCTTCAAGGGCCGCTTCGGCGACGCTGTAGCCGTGCTGCACAGCCGGCTGTCGAACGGCGAGCGTTATGATGAATGGCGCAAGATCCGCAGCCGCCGCGTGGAGGTTGCGATTGGCGCACGCTCGGCCATATTCGCGCCATTCGAGCGAATCGGGCTCATCATTATCGATGAGGAGCATGAATCCTCCTACAAGCAGGAAGAGAGCCCGAAATACCATGCGCGTGATGTGGCTGTACGGCGTGCTAGGCAGCATGGCGCAGCCGTAGTACTAGGTTCAGCGACTCCGTCACTGGAGTCTTTCGCAGCAGCCAGCCGTCAGCCGGCGCCAGGCAAGGAATCGGCTCTTCTGCCGATGCCCGAGCGGGTTGGCAGCCGTCCGATGCCGCCCGTTCAAGTAATCGACATGCGCTCCGAGCTGCAAGATGGCAACCGCTCGATGTTCAGCAGACGGCTTCATGCCGCTCTCATTGAGCGGCTGGAGCGCGGGGAACAGTCGGTGCTGCTCCTCAACCGGCGCGGCTACTCGACGTTTGTAATGTGCCGTTCCTGCGGGTATACGGCAGCTTGTCCGCATTGTGATATTTCGCTGACGTATCATCAGAAATCACGGGCGCTGCGCTGCCATTATTGCGGTCATGCAGAGCTGGCACCGAAGGAATGTCCTTCCTGCAGCAGCGAGCATATCCGGTACTTCGGTACAGGTACGCAGCGGGTAGAGGAAGAGCTGGCAAAGCTGTTCCCGGGCATCCGCGTCATTCGGATGGATGTGGACACGACAACCGAGAAGCATTCCCATGAGAAGCTGCTTAAGCAATTTGGCGAGCGGAAAGCTGATGTGCTGCTTGGGACGCAGATGGTTGCTAAAGGTTTGGATTTCCCATTTGTCACGCTTGTAGGCGTTATAGCTGCAGATACGTCGCTTAATTTGCCGGATTTCCGTTCGGCGGAACGGACATTCCAACTGCTCACACAGGTAGCAGGGCGCGCAGGGCGTCATCATTTACCGGGAGAGGTTGTCATCCAGACGTACTCCCCAGAGCATTATGCAATCGTAACCGCTCAGCAGCATGACTATGCCGCATTCGTACGGGAGGAGCTGAAACACCGCGGTGTTATGGGCTATCCGCCGTTTTGCAGGCTGGTTCTTGTGACGATGTCGCATGAGCAGCTGCCACTTCTGTCATCGGTCAGTGAGCAGTTTGCCGAGCGTCTCCGCGGGCTGGCTGCTGATGAGGGAGTTCTTGGTCCGCTTGAAGGCGGTTTGCCGAGGGCTATGGATATTCTTGGTCCTGTCGCTTCACCAATTTCTAGAATGAAAGATCGCTACCGTTTTCAATGTGTGATAAAATATCGTGGAAACATCGACGTACCGGCGCTGCTTAGGCAAGCGATGGCTCCATTTATAGAGGGCTCGCCTCTCAAACTGGTGCAGTTTAGTATCGACGTCGATCCGCAAGTCATTTTATAAAATAGATAACGATCGTAAAGGAAGGTATTAGGCTATGGCCATTCGTATTATTGTAAAAGAACCAGATCCGGTGCTCCGGGAAGTTGCAAAGGAAGTAACGAAATTTAACTCCAATCTGCAGAAATTGCTGAAAGATATGGCGGAAACGATGTATGACGCAGACGGTGTAGGACTTGCGGCTCCGCAGATCGGCATCTCCAAGCGTGTAATCGTAGTTGATATTGGCGATGAAGAAACAGGTCTGATCTCTATGGTTAACCCTGTCATTGTAGAAAAAGAAGGCGAGCAGGTTGGTCCGGAAGGCTGCCTCAGCATCCCGAACCTAAATGGCGATGTGAATCGTTTTGAGCGTATCGTTGTGAATGGTCAGGACGCAGAGGGCAACCCGTTCACAGTTGAAGCAAGCGGCTTCCTTGCGGTTGCTTTCCAGCATGAGATTGATCATCTGAACGGCATTCTGTTCACTGACATTGCTCAAAATGTATATGACATTTCGGCAAGACAAAGAAAAGGCGGCGAGTAAAGGAATGCGTATTGTATTTATGGGAACGCCGGAATTCGCCGTTCCTTCCCTGCGTCTTCTGATCGAGCAGGGCTACAACGTAGTCGCTGCTGTGTCGCAGCCTGACCGTCCGAAAGGCCGTAAACGCGTGCTGACGCCGCCTCCTCTGAAGGAAGCGGCTCTTGCGTTTGGTCTGCCTGTGCTGCAGCCTGAACGGATGCGCAGCCCGGAAGCTGTTGCTGCCATTGCTGAGCTTCAGCCGGATTTGATTGTCACAGCAGCTTATGGTCAAATTTTGCCGAAAGCCTTGCTCGAGATTCCACATCTTGGTTGCATTAACGTGCATGGCTCGCTGCTTCCACGTTACAGAGGCGGAGCGCCGATTCAGCGATCGATTATTAACGGAGAGTCTGTGACTGGCGTTACGATTATGTACATGGCAGAAGGTTTGGACACTGGCGACATGATCAGCAGGGTAGAAGTGCCAATTACGGATGAGGATACTTCGGGTACCTTGTTCGAGAAGCTGAGTGCAGCTGGTGCTGAATTGCTTGGCCGTACAATGCCTTCTATTATCGCAGGCGAAGTACAAGCTGAGCAGCAGCGTGATGAGCTGGCGACTTATGCACCAAACTTGACCCGTGAAGATGAGCGGATCGACTGGAATAAATCAGCGATCAGCATTTACAACCAGATTCGCGGCTTGTCTCCGATGGCAGGTGCCTTTACGTACCTGAACGGCGAAGTGTTTAAGGTATGGGTATCATCGAAGCCTAACGGATCGAATGGCTCTGGATCCACTGCTCCGGGTACGGTAGTTGCCGTAAGCGCTTCGGGCATTGAAGTACAGACCGGTGACGGGATTTTGACATTGCTTGAAATACAGCCTTCGGGCAAACGAGTAATGACGGTAGCAGATTGGCTTCCAGGCGCTCGCCTATCAGCCGGTGCTGTATTTGGCGGAGGCGAAGCATGAGCGAGAAAGAGACGATGAAGCAGAAGCAGAACAATACCTCAGGAAAACCGAAACGGAAGCCGGGCGGACATGGAAAAGGTCAGTCGGCTCCGAAGGAACAGCGCACTGTCCGCGTCCGTACACCGCGCGAGCTTGCCCTTGATACACTGGTGAAGGTTGCGGAGACTGGAGCTTACAGTAATTTGCAGCTTAACCGTGCTTTGCAGGATGCTCAGCTCCAGCGCGCTGACGCTGGACTTGTGACGGAGCTTGTCTATGGCACGATTCAGCGCCAACTGACGTTAGATCATTGGCTAAGTAAGTTTGCGGCTAAGGGACTGCGTAAGCTGGAGCCTTGGGTGCATCAGCTTTTGCGCATGAGCGCCTATCAATTGTTGTACCTCGACCGAATTCCGGCCCATGCTGCGGTGAACGAGGCGGTAACCATTGCAAAGCGTAGAGGACATCAGGGAATATCAGGAATGGTGAACGGCATTCTTCGCAGCATTGACCGGAACCGTGCGGAGCTCACGATCGACACAATCTCAGATAAGAATCCGGCCGTGCAAATCTCGGTAAGACATTCTTATCCAGAATGGCTGGTTGCACGCTGGATCAAAGCATACGGCGTGGAAACAACCGAAGCGATCTGTGCTTCAGGCAATGAAGCTCCACATGCCAGTGTGAGAATCAATCCTCTTCGTGAAACGAGAGAAGAAGCCTTACAACTGCTGACTGAGCAAGGCAGTGAAGCGGAAGTATCGAAGCTTGCTCCGGCAGGTATTGTGGTGCGCCGGGGCGGTAATCTGGCTGATACGGAAGGATTCCGCAAAGGTCTATGGACGATGCAGGACGAGAGCTCGATGCTCGTTGCCGAAGTGGTTGCTCCTAAAGCAGGCATGCAGGTGCTTGATTGCTGCGCAGCTCCGGGCGGGAAAACAACACATATGGCCGAGCTGATGGGCGGCAAAGGCAAAGTGTATGCCAATGACCTCCATCCGCATAAGCGTCAGCTTATCGTAGACCAAGCCATACGGCTTGGCCTTCAAAATATTGAAGCGATTACGGAAGATGCCGGCAATCTTGGAGTACGGTTCGCTCCGGCTTCATTGGATGCCGTGCTGCTGGATGCCCCTTGCTCGGGCTTTGGCGTTATCCGTCGCAAACCAGAAATTAAATGGACGAAGACGGCTGGCGATGTTGCTGAGATCGCTGGAATTCAGCGTAAGCTGCTTAAAGCGGCTGCAGAACTTGTTAAGCCGGGCGGCACACTTGTGTACAGCACATGTACGATTGAAAGCACAGAGAATGAAGACCAGGTAGCTGCCTTTTTGCAGGAGCATCCCGAGTTTCAGCTAGACGCTGAGTGGCCGGAGGAAGTGCTTCAGCCGCTCCGCGAGAAAGGTATCATTGACAGCTCGTTTAAGGGACAAGCACAGCTTCTGCCGCATCATTTTGGCAGTGATGGCTTCTTCATAGCACGTCTTCGCAGACGTCAGTAGTCCATTTGTGGCTCGCCATGGGCGTTTGTGGTAAAATAAATCATCAGCGCCGGCTAAGCCGACGCGCTAGTTCAGAGTCAGGTGTGATAATAAGAAGATGAAACCAATAATTTATGACTATAACCTCGATCAGCTTCAAGAGTGGATGCAAGAGAATGGTGAGCCGGCGTTCCGCGGCGGCCAACTGTTTGATTGGCTCTATGTGAAGCGTGTGAAGAGCTTTGAAGACATGTCCAACTTGCCGAAGTCACTCCGTGATAAGCTGGAGGAGAACTTCCAGTTCGTGACGCTTACAGAAATTACGAAATTTGAGTCGAAAGACGGAACAGTTAAGTTCCTGTTTGGCCTGCATGATAATCATGCGATTGAAACAGTTATTATGCGTCACGAATACGGCAACAGCATTTGTGTAACGACACAGGTAGGCTGCCGGATCGGCTGTACGTTCTGCGCTTCGACGCTGGGCGGCTTAAAACGGAACCTGACAGCAGGTGAGATTGTTGCACAGGTCGTTACTGCTCAACAAATGCTTGATGCAACGAATGAGCGTGTATCGAGTATTGTTATCATGGGCTCCGGTGAACCATTTGAGAATTATGATGCAACAATGACATTCCTGCGTATTATGATTCATGAGAAGGGGCTAAACATCGGCCAGCGCCATATTACGGTCTCGACAAGTGGTATCGTACCAAGCATGTATAAATTTACAGAAGAGAACACGCAGATCAACCTTGCGATCTCGATCCATGCACCAAACGACAAGCTTCGTTCGAAGCTGATGCCTGTTAACCGCCGCTTCCCGTTTGAGGATGTTATGGCAGCATGCCGCAATCATATTGCGAAGACTGGCCGCCGTATTACGTTTGAATATGCCTTAATTGGCGGTGTCAATGACCAGGCTGAACATGCACAAGAGCTGGCTGATGTGCTTCAAGGCATGTTGTGCCATGTCAACTTGATTCCAGTTAACCATGTGCCTGAGCGGAATTATGTTCGTACGCCGCGTAACGACATTTTCGAATTCCAGCGCATTTTGGAGAAAAACAAAGTCAATTGCACGATTCGCAGGGAGCAAGGTCATGATATTGCAGCCGCATGCGGCCAATTAAGGGCGAAACATATGGAGTCCACGACGAGGTGATCACGGTTGATTACGGCAAACCGAAGCGATGTTGGACGAATTCGTCAAATTAACGAAGATCGTTCGTGGGTAGGACAGCTGGATAACGGCATAACGCTTGCCATTGTGGCCGACGGAATGGGCGGTCATCAAGCAGGCGATGTAGCGAGCCAGCTGGCGGTTAATACGTTCAGAGACATGCTTGAGAAGAGCGCGTCGAAGGCGGATTTGTCGATGCAAGAGGGGAAAATGCTAATTCGTCAGGCACTCGTCATGGCTAATGACGTCGTGTACGATATGGCATCACGCAACGAGCAGTACTACAATATGGGAACGACAATCGTCGCCGCCTTGTACAAAGAGCGGCAGCTGATTATCGGTCATATCGGAGACAGCCGCGCCTATCTCATTACCGCAGATGGAATTGCGCAACTGACAGAGGATCATACTCTTGTGAATGAGCTGGTGAAGTCTGGCCAGATCAGCTCCGAGGAGGCGGCGCATCACCCGCGCCGCAATGTAATTACACGCGCGGTTGGAACGGACGCGCATGTTGAGGTAGATATCTATACCGCAGCCTTGACGGATAACGATATTCTGCTGCTTTGCAGCGACGGACTGACGAACATGGTCAGTGACGAGCTGATGCTGCAGACGGTTTGCGAGGATGGACTGGAATTGGATGGTAAAGCGGATCGCCTCATTCAATTAGCGCTGCAAGCAGGAGGAGACGACAACATCACTGTCGTGCTTCTTCAGGAAGCAGAGGCTGCTTATCGAGGAGGTGACAACGGATGATTGGACATCAACTAGGTGGACGTTATGAGATTATAACGAGAATTGGCGGAGGCGGTATGGCGCTTGTCTATAAGGCGCATGATATTTTGCTGAACCGTAATGTCGCAGTGAAGGTACTGAGGCAGCAATTCGTCCATGACGAAGAGTTTATTCGGAGATTCCGCAGGGAAGCGCAATCGGCGGCTTCGCTGTCTCATCCGAATGTCGTCAGTATTTACGATGTAGGGCAGGAAGAAGATACGCATTACATCGTTATGGAATATATCGAAGGTCATAATCTTAATGAAATTATAATCGAGCGTGCGCCGTTGCAGGCAGATGAAGCGGTGCGTATTGCTATGCAGATTTGTGATGCTCTTGAGCATGCACATCAGAATCATATTATTCATCGCGATATTAAGCCACATAACATCTTAATTGGCAAGAATGGCAGAGTGAAGGTGACGGACTTCGGGATCGCCCGTGCCGTCACATCCTCTACCATTACACAGACAGGCTCGGTAGTCGGGTCGGTCCATTATTTCTCGCCGGAGCATGCCAAGGGAGTTAGTACAGGGGAGAAATCCGACTTGTATTCTCTTGGGATCGTATTGTACCAAATGTTAACCAGCAAGCTTCCATTCTTCGGCGAAAGTCCGATTAGCGTCGCTCTGAAGCATTTGCAGGAGGAGTTTGAGGAGCCTAGAAAGGTGAATCCACATATCCCGCAAAGTGTGGAAAATGTTATTTTGCGTGCTATGCGCAAAAATCCGAGCGAACGTTACCAATCGGCTCGTGAGATGCTTACGGACTTGGACACTTGTCTCAAGCCAAATCGGATCAATGAGCCCAAAGTAACATTTGGCAGCAGCGACCTTGACGAGACTCGTGTTATGCCAGCTATTCGGGGAGAATTGCTGCCATCGGAGCCGCAGCAATCGGCACAGTCGTATATATCGCCTGTTTCAGCGGCAGCGCCGCTGGAGCGCAGGGCGGCGGCCGCGTCGAGTGAACCGGAAGTCGAATGGAAAGATGAGAAGCCGAATGGAAAGCCTAAAGGCTGGAAGCGCCCTACAACCATTGTAGGGGTCACGCTGGTGGCGTTAGCTTTGATTATATGGGGATTCTTCGCCCTGCTGGACAAACTTGATGTGCCGGATGTGGACGTGCCTTATGTGGTTGGCAAGTCAGAAGATGATGCCCGTGCTATGCTTGAGGCCAAGGGGCTGAGGGTGAAGGAGCCAATCATCCATGAGTTTATGGGGGATGTACCGCAAGGTGTAGTATTCGATCAGGACAAGCAAAACATGCAAGTGAAGGAAGGCTCTTGGATACAATTGTCGGTCAGCGACGGCGCTGTGCTGGAGAAGATGACCGATTACAAGGGCAAGCAGATTCAAGAAGCTAAGGATGATTTGATTGCACTTGGCGTGACGGAAGAGCAGATTGCAGTTGAACCGGTATTTAGTGACGAGGATTCAGGTGTGGTCATTAACCAGACACCGGAGTTTGGTTCGGAATTTGATCCGAAGACAGCAACGTTTACGTTCATGGTAAGTAAAGGACGTGAAACAATTCCGATGCCGAATCTGATCGGCCACACCGTTGCTGAAGCGAAGGACATGGTTAAAGCGAATGGACTGACACTTGAAGATGACGATATTTTAGAAGAACCAAGCTATTCAATAAGCAAAGGACTTGTTATTGATCAAGACCAGTTCAAACCTAACGATCCTGTACCAAAAGGGTCGAAGATCTCGATTCGCGTAAGCTCAGGACCTCCTAAGGATGCCAAAAGCCATACGTTTAATGTAACGATATCGCCTGCAGAAGCAGGCAAGACAAGCGAGATTCGGATTGTATACACGGATGCGCGTGGTAAGGATATTGAATGGGGCAAACGCCAAATTCAAGATACACAGTCCTTCCCTGTTGAAGTGATGCTGGCACCTAATACAGAAGCGAGTGTAACGGTATACCGGGACGGTCAATTTGTAGATAATCGTTCCATCACTTATGAGGACCTGGTACAAGGCTCAGATTCCTCTTCCCTTACTATACCGGGAACCGGCGGTACGGATCCGGATACAGGTACAGGTACAGGTACAACGGAAGAAACAGATAACCCGGACCAGCCTGCAGATGCTGATCCGAAAGAAAGCAATGACAACGGAGGCGCCCAAGATGAGCAGCAATAGTGAAGCCAAGGGGAGAATCGTCAAGGCGCTAAGCGGCTATTATTATGTATTGCCGAATGAAGCAGAGTCATCGGGGCAAACGGTGCAATGCCGTGCCCGCGGTGTATTTAAGAAGAGAGGATTGACGCCGCTTGTTGGCGACGACGTGGTGTACAGCTTAACAGAGAACGGCGAGGGCACGGTGGAAGAGTTGCTGCCCCGCTCTTCCGAGTTAATACGGCCGCCGGTCGCGAATGTCGATTTGGCTATTCTTGTCTTCTCCGTGACGGAACCCACCTTGAATTTACAGCTGCTGGACAAATTCCTTGTTCATATCGAGCATGCCGGCATTGAGCCAGTGTTATGCTTAAGTAAGCAGGACTTGGAACAAGATGGCGGGGAAATGGAAGAAGCAGCTGTTGCTATTGAGGCTGTTAACCGTATCTACACCGCTATTGGCTATGAAGTATTCGGCACTAGCTCACGCCAAGGCGTTGGGGTAGAAGAGCTGCACAGCCGCCTGAAAGGGCATGTAGCGGTATTCGCCGGTCAATCGGGCGTAGGGAAATCATCGCTGCTGAATGCCCTTGTTCCGGGCCTTGAGCTCGAGACGAATGCCATCAGCAACAGGCTTGGCCGTGGTAAGCATACGACCCGCCATGTGGAGCTGGTGGAGATCGGCGGAGGTTATGTGGCGGATACTCCTGGTTTCAGCCAGCTGGATTTCACAGAGCTTGGCATTGAGGATCTTGGTTACTGCTTCCGTGAAATGCGGGAGCTTGCGCCGGATTGCAAATTCCGTGAATGCTCGCATGTGCATGAGCCGGGATGTGCGGTGCTGAAGGCCGTGGCGAATGGTACAATCGCTGCAAGCCGCCATCAGAACTACTTGACGTTTATGACCGAAATGAAAGAGAGAAAGCGGAGGTACTAGTACTTATGGCAATTATCGCACCATCGATCCTGTCGGCAGATTTCGCGCGGCTTGGAGACGAGATTAAAGCAGCAGAGCAAGCGGGAGCGGATTGGATTCATGTTGACGTTATGGACGGTCATTTTGTACCGAACCTGACTTTTGGACCTCCGGTTATCGCAGCAGTACGTTCGGCGACGAAGCTTCCATTTGATGTACATCTGATGATTGAGCGTCCGGAGTTATCGATTCCAAGTTATGCGGCTGCCGGAGCGGACCGTATTACGGTTCATGCAGAGGCTACCGTGCATCTGCACCGCACGATTCAACAGATCAAAGACCTTGGTCTTCCGGCTGGCGTTGCCCTTAATCCAGGCACGCCTCTGTCTGTGCTGGAGCATGTTCTTGGTGATGTTGATTTGGTTCTGATTATGACCGTTAACCCTGGATTTGGCGGACAAGCATTCATTGAGGAATCGCTTAATAAGCTGCGTCAGCTTCGCAAGATGCTGAGCGATCGTGGCCTCGACCATGTTCATGTACAAGTTGACGGGGGCATTAACAGCACAACAGCGAAGCAGGTTGTAGAGGCTGGTGCGAATGTGCTCGTAGCGGGTAATGCAGTATTCGGGGAAAGGGATCGCGCGGCTGCGATTGCTGCGCTTCGGTAATTGATGATGGAGGAAGATTACGAGTTAGAGCAGAGCATCTGGAAGAAAATAATGTGGATCGCTTTCTACGCGATTACAGCAGGCCTTCTGCTCGGTCTTTTTACGGCGATCTCCTCGCCTATCAAGTACGTTTGCTCTCTGGTGGCCTTGTATGTCGCCATTAAATGCTTCAAGCGTTTCTCCACCTGGGGGCCGCGTATATCCTTTATCGTATCTGCAATAATCGTTTATTTCGCTACGGCTCTCGTGATCGCGATCGTTATTTATTTGCGTGATAACCCGATGCCTGCTGGCTAATAGAATACGAGCTGGTGCTTTGGAATAGGACAGCTTTAGAACGCATAGGATGGTTACATGAACGAAGGTTCGTGTAGCCATTTTTTTGTGTGTAACAATTGGTTCACACTTCCAATTTCGATGAGCGTGTCTGAGGAGGGATGGGCATGAAGTTTTACACGATCAAACTGCCGAAATTTCTGGGCGGATTCGTAAAAGCAATATTGAATACCTTCCAAAAAAACTAGGTCCGATGCACGTCTTAACGAATGATCGTGGGCAAGGCGGAACGGTTAAGCCAGTCTCAAGTGGCAAAACGAGTTCCGATCCGAAGAATTCTAGGCCGTATAAGAAAACTCTTATAGAGTCCTAGAATTCAAGGCGGAAGGTTCCCGCCATAGAATGGCGGCGGGAGGAGTTCCGATCCGAAGAATTCTAGGTCATATTAAGAAGACTCTTATGAAGTCCTAGAATTCAAGGTGAAACGGTTTTGCCGTACTAGGCGAGGTTCATTCAAGGTGAGGCGACATTGCCGTCCGTTGGCAGGGCGAGGCGCGTTTCATTCTGACGAATTCTAGGCCATTTTATGAGATAAAACTTATAAATAATCTTAGAATTCAAGAAAAAAAAGCACCTGAGCTCAGGTGCTTTTTGTCTAAATATAAGAAAGTATAATCAATTATACGACGCTTATATTTCATAGCGAAACGTTCGCTGCGCCGCCAAGGTGACGGCGTCAGCTGTTTGCGCTCTACCGCCTGGTTGGAATCCGGAATTATACGCGAGTAATTTTGCCGGATTTCAGTGCACGTGTGCTGACATAAACGCGTTTCGGTTTGCCGTCTACCAAGATGCGAACCTTTTGCACGTTTACACCCCAAGAACGACGGTTTTTGTTGTTTGCGTGGGATACATGGTTGCCTGTACCAGGCGATTTACCAGTAATAAAACATTTGCGGGACATGAGTACACCTCCTTAAGGTTGTGCGTTGCGAAGAGCCAAGCTACCTCGCAAGCCTGCGCTTAGAGTTTGCTTTGAACTATTAGCTGCATTGTTAGCACAAGCTGTAATTAATTACTTGGTCAAGCCTGCACAAAAACATACTTGATTATCGTATCACAATTGTTCTGTATCAGCAACTTAAAAGTATGAGAAATGACCGATTTTGTCATCCTTTTTACCTTTCACCCTTCTATAATGAAGCTATTTATAGTACAATAATCCTTAGTCCATATTATTTACGGTAAAGGAGTGTATTCCCATACCACTGCAAATTAAGAACGAGCTTGGACAGATAATTGTGAATGATGACTGTATTGCAGTGATTGCAGGCTCTGCAGCCATGGATTGTTATGGGCTGGTCGGAATGGCTTCCCGTAAACAGTTGAAGGATGGCATCGCCGAGCTGCTCGGCAGAGAAAACATGTCGAAGGGCGTCCAGGTACGCCGGGAGAATGAAGAGCTTCATATTGAACTGCATATTATCGTAAGCTACGGCACGAAAATATCTGAAGTAGCGCATAATATTCAGAACAAGGTTAAATATGTCCTTAATGATGTAATCGGTCTTCAAGTGGACCAGGTCCATATATTCGTTCAAGACGTAAGGGTATCTACGTAGCAGGAAGGGGAATTGTCGTTGAGTAAGCGCTCCATTAACGGATCTGATTTTACCGCCATGGCACTGCTCGGTGCGGAATATTTAGAAAGAAATGTAGACCGGGTTAATTCACTGAATGTGTTTCCGGTGCCAGACGGAGATACGGGTACTAACATGAATCTAACGATTGTCTCGGGGGTTCGTGAATTGCGGAACAAGCCGTCCGACCACTTGGGTAAGGCAGCCGAAGCATTGTCCAAAGGGCTTCTTATGGGAGCAAGGGGCAATTCGGGAGTTATCTTGTCCCAATTATTCCGGGGCTTCGCCAAATCACTTGGCAGCTTGGAAGAGGCCGGTACGCAGCAGATTGCTGCCGCATTCCAGAACGGCGTTGACATGGCTTATAAAGCGGTCGTGAAGCCGGTAGAGGGAACCATCCTTACAGTGGCGAAAGAAGCTGCTAAGCATGCGGTTCAGTATGCCCGCAGGACAAGTGACGTTGTCGAGCTCATGACAGAGATTCATGCCAAGGCAAATGAAGCGCTGCAGCGCACACCGGATCTGTTGCCGGTACTGAAACAAGTCGGCGTCGTTGACTCCGGCGGACAAGGTCTCGTGTTTATCTACGAGGGCTTTGTTCATCATTTGACTCAGAGTGGTACGATTCAAGAGAAGGTATTTGCATTCCCGTCTGAAGCAGCAGCACCAGAAGAAGTAGCTGCAGCACAACGGATTGCCGTGCCACGTCCAGCGGCTCCGGTATCCGCACAATCGAGATTAGCAACCGAAGATATCGAATTCCTCTATGATATGGAATTCTTTATTAATCGCAAAATTAGCGGAAAAGCTGTGCCGTTTTTCAATGAATACGCTTTCAAGAAAGCTTTGGAAAAAGACGGCGATTCAATCCTCGTCATTGCAGATGATGATATCATTAAGGTGCATGTCCACTCGCGCAAGCCTGGCGATGTATTGAATCTGGCCATGGCCTACGGCGAGCTGACCGATTTCCACATTCTGAATATGCGGGAACAGCATCGTGATTTGCTGGAACAGGAAGCAGCGGCTGTACCTTTCGCACCAGTCGCAGAGTACGCGCTTGCGGGTGATATTTCGTCGACGGAACTGCTTGCAGGTCCTTCTGCTCAAGTCGTTGCACCAGAGAAGCTGCATGAGCTTGCACCATTTGGTATTGTAGCGGTCGCACTGGGAGAAGGTATTGCGAATATATTCCTCAGCAATGAAGTAGATATCGTCTTGTCCGGCGGGCAGACGATGAATCCAAGCACCGAAGATTTCGTTAACGCAATTGAGTCACTGCCAGCGGAGCATATTTACTTGTTACCGAACAATAGCAATATTATTCTCGCGGCTGAACAAGCAGCAGAACTGAGCGGACGTCAGGTAACGGTTATTCCGACGAAGACGATTCCACAAGGGCTTGCGGCGATTCTTGCCTTTAAGGAAGAAGAATCAGCAGAGCGTAACGCGGCTTGGATGAAGAGTGCTGCGGAGCAGGTTGTATCGGGTCAAGTTACTCAAGCCGTGCGGAATACATCCATTGATGGTGTTGATATCCAAGAAGGCGACTACATGGGGATTAAAGAGAAGACGATTGTCTCCTCGAAGCCAAGTCTGCTTGAGGCTTGTCAGCTATTGATGGCAGCTATGGTGGAGGATGGCGGCGAGCTGCTTACGGTATTAACCGGTGAGGATGCAAAGGACGCCGACATCGAAATGTTGTGTGAATGGATCGAGGAGGCTTATCCGGATGTTGAACTGGAGGTTCATGTCGGCGGCCAGCCATTATATCCTTATTTGTTTGCTTTAGAATAGCTGTAATCAAGAAAGTTATACAATTTGGGAGGGGACGTACGTATGGGGAGCATACGCATCGTGACCGACAGTGCATCAGATATTCCATTGCAGCTGAGAGAAGAGCTCGGTATTGAAATGGTTCCGCTGAAGATTCTGTTTGGAGAAGAAACTTACTATGATGCTGTTACGATGAATACGGAGCAATTTTTCGACAAAGTAGCGGCATCGTCTCAGCTGCCTACCTCATCCCAGCCATCACCGATGGAGTTTCAAGAGGCATATGAGCGCATTTTGCAAGAGGATCCGAACGCATCGATTATTTCGATTCAATTATCAAGTGCGGTCAGTGGGACCTATCAATCGGCTGTAATTGGAAGCTCGATGGTTGAAGGGGAGCCGGATATTACCGTTCTTGATTCCAAGACGGCTTCATATGCATACGGCATGCGCGTTGTTGCAGCAGCCAGAATGGCCAAGGAAGGCGCTTCGAAGGAAGCTATTCTTGCTGAGATTGATCGGATGCAGAGGTCAACAGAGCTTTATTTTCTTGTAGATACGCTGGAATATTTGCAAAGAGGAGGACGAATCGGCAAAGCCTCCGCCTTAATTGGATCTATTCTTAATATTAAGCCGATTTTGTCACTCGATAAAGATGGCATGGTGTATGCCGTAGATAAAGTGCGTGGTTCGAAAAAAGCGATGCTGCGTATTATTGATATGTTGGAGCAGGCTTGTGGCAGCGAACCTGTTATTCTGACGATTGCATGTACGACAGGTAAGGAAGCTGCCATGGAGTTCGGCGAGATGATTAAAAGCCGTTTCAACGTGCAAGAGGTTGAATATACAACAGTTGGTGCAGTAATCGGGACTCATGTTGGTCCTGGTACGCTAGCTGTGTTTATGCGCAGAGTGTGAGGTAGAGAACAATGACGCTGGAACAGTATTCTGTCCGGCAAATTAAAGGCGTGAGCGCTCCTAAGGAAGAAGAGCTTCACGCCTTTGGCGTACAGACAGTCGCCGATTTGCTGGATTATTTTCCATTTCGATATGAGGATTATCGTATTCGTGAGATTGCTGAAATCAAGGATGGCGAGAAAGTAACGGTGCAAGGTGTCATTCGTGGCAACGCTGTGCTGCAACGCTATGGGAAAGGCAAATCCCGCCTGACCTGTAAGGTTGAGGTTGAGCATATGCTCGTGACGGCAGTTTGGTTCAATCGTCACTTTCTGCAAAATCAGCTGACACCTGGCCGGGAGATCGTCTTGACGGGCAAATGGGAGCAGCAGCGTCTGCATATGACGGTGTCGGAATCCGAATTTGCGGACAAGTCAACCGGGATGGTGAAGTCGGGAACTTTGCAGCCGGTCTATTCGGTAGGCGGAGGAATCACGCAAGCTTGGATGCGCAAGACGATTAAGCAGGCTCTTATGCAGTATGGCACGATGATTGAAGAAGTGCTGCCGCATGAGCTTGTGGAGCGCCACGGGCTTATGCCAAGACGTGATGCCGTGCAGCGTATTCATGACCCTGGAGAAGTGAAGGAAGGGCTGGAGGCGCGCCGGCGCATGGTATATGAGGAACTATTCCTATTCCAGCTGAAGCTGCAGGCTTACCGTGCCTTGACCCGTAAACGTGGTGACGGTATCGTTCATCAGGTGAATGGGGAGACCATACGGAACTTTGCGGCTACGCTGCCCTTTGAGCTGACGGATGGTCAGAAGAAGGTCGTTAATGAGATCATGTCCGATATGAGGCAGCCGGCTGCGATGAATCGGCTTCTTCAAGGTGACGTAGGATCGGGTAAAACGGTAGTCGCTGCTATCGCATTGTATTGCACGATTAAAGCTGGTCACCAAGGGGCGCTGATGGTGCCGACTGAAATATTGGCTGATCAGCATCTGCGTTCGCTGCAGAAGTTATTCGCGGGCACGGGTATTGAAGTTGGACTGCTGACAGGCAGCTTGACGGAGAGGAAGCGCCGTGATGTGCTTGCAGGGCTGCAGATGGGCATGATTGATATTATTGTCGGTACCCATGCGCTTATTCAGGACGATGTCTTTTTCCGCAGCTTAGGACTGGTGGTTACGGATGAGCAGCATCGATTCGGGGTTAATCAGCGGAGTGTATTGCGTCGCAAAGGGATGAATCCGGATGTATTAACGATGACAGCCACTCCCATACCGAGAACGCTCGCCATTACCGCTTTTGGGGATATGGATGTATCCACGATTCGTGAGCGTCCGCATGGACGGAAGCCAATCAAGACGTATTGGGTGAAACATAGTATGATGGACCGCGTCCTTGGATTTATCCGCCGTGAAGTCGATGAGGGGCGTCAGGCGTATGTCATTTGCCCGCTGATTGAGGAATCGGACAAGCTGGACGTGCAGAATGCGATTGATCTGTATGTGCAGATGCAGCAGGCTTTTCCCGATTTGAAGGTGGGTCTCCTGCACGGCAGACTGTCGGCTTCGGAAAAGGATGAGGTCATGGGCGCGTTTGGTGCTAACGAGACGCATCTGCTGGTAGCAACGACGGTTGTTGAAGTTGGGGTTGACGTTCCGAATGCGACACTGATGATCATTATGGACGCCGAACGGTTTGGGCTGTCGCAGCTTCATCAGCTTCGCGGTCGTGTTGGACGTGGTGCGTATCAATCATTCTGTGTTCTCGTTGCGGATCCGAAGTCGGAGAACGGCCGTGAACGGATGAAAGTCATGACCGAGACCGATGACGGCTTCGAGGTGTCGAGGCGTGATCTCGAGCTGCGTGGACCGGGGGATTTCTTCGGGACAAAGCAAAGTGGCCTTCCTGAGTTTAAGATTGCCGATATGGCAGCGGACTTTGAAGTGCTGGAGCTGGCTCGCGATGATGCAGCAGAATTAACGGGGCGTGATGATTTCTGGACGAATCCGTTATATGAACGGGCACGTGTCCTGCTGCTGAAGGATCAAATTTTTCAAGGGGAACAGCTCGACTAAGCAACATCTTACTTCCAACGGCATATAGTTAAACGATCGAATCATCGGAATGCCGGATGGAGGTGTCGAGGCCAGTGAGTTACCAAAAGTACGGCATTCGACCGCAACTGGTCGAACGCGTCAAAGTCAAACTAAAAAATCCGGTCGTAAAGGACCGGATGCGGCTGCTGCTGGGCAACGTGACAAAGTATGATCTGCAGGACCGGGTAAAGGTAAGGAAGCTCGTAAAAAATGCGACGGCTATTTTACAGGAACCTCTAACGGATATCCAGGAAGAACAGATTATTGATTTTGTGCTTGGGCAGAAAATAGACCCAAACAACACCTTCCATTTGCTGAAGCTATGGGGGATGTTTCGCTGACCGCTTGCGGTCGGCTTTTTTTTATTTGTTCACAGTAGAGATTTTAACAAATGGTTTTGGCTTGCACAGGGATCTTGCCCTGCATGATGCGGCTGCATTGGATTTCCTCCAATGAGAGTGGATTGCAATGGAGATATTCGGACGCTACGTTGGATATTCTACAGTAGAATCGCGGAATTAAGCTTCTTGTTGCCAAAAAGTGGACTTCTGTCAATTTTGTAGACACTTATTTATGAAACTTGGAGTTTCTGGTAGTACAATTTTTCGAATGAAACCGGGGATTTGTAGCCAAGTGTAGAGTGAATGCGAATGCGGTTATACTCAAGTTCAATATATCCATTAAGCGCCTTATAGGCTTGTTTACGAGTACGGAATTTCGTTTGGTAAACAAGCTCTTTTTTCAGCACGCTATGGAAAGATTCGATGCATGCATTGTCATAGCAGTTTCCTTTGCGGCTCATGCTGCCGACCATTTCATATTGCTCTATTTGTGCACGGTATTCGTTTGAAGCATATTGAGATCCCCGGTCGGAGTGGTGAATCAGTCCTGGGCCAGGGTTTTCTCGTGTATATGCGTCTTTTAAAGCAGCCAGTGTAAGTTTCCTTCGTTATACGCTCGCTCATAGCCCAGCCCACTATTTTACGAGAGAACAGCTCCATTAGGGTAGCTAAATAAACCCAACCCTCGGATGTAGGCACATAAGTAATATCTGCGACCCAAGCTTGATGTGGTTTGGCTACCTTAAACTCTCTATTCAGCACATTTTCATAAACCGGCAGGGTATGTTTCGAGTTGGTGGTCGCTTTGTATTTCTTAACGACACACGAAACCAAGCCCATCTCTTTCATGAGCATTGCTACTGTTTTTATAGCTATGATCCAGCCTTCTTCACGTAGCTTCGCGGTTATTTTGGGGCTTCCATACCGGCGTTTAAAGCCTTCAAAGTGATAACGAATACGTATTCTTAGGCGTTTACGTCGTTTAGCGCGAGAACCTGGCTTTTTATTTAGCCATTTGTAATAACCGCTACGGGATACATCCATCACACAGCACAACTTCTCCACCCGGTACTTGAAGCGGTACTTATGAATGAATGCAAAGATTAGTCCCGGTTTTTGGTGAAGAAGTGCATAGCCTTTTTTAGGATTTCATTCTCCTCCTGTAGCTCCTGATTTTGTTGCTCGAGCTTCTTTAGGCGATCATAGTCCACCAACGGCTGCGTACTCTTGTCTTTCTTCTGTTCACTGTAGGCTTGCTTCCAGTTACTTAGTGTAGTTACCCCTATATCTAATTCACGGGATAACTGGGTTAGGGTTTTCTTTGTTTCAACTAGATGTTCGATCGTTTTACGGCGGAATTCCTCGCTGTAGCGTTTACGTTTTTGCTCCATATCTACACCTCGATTGTTAGTTGTATTGAGTATACAAGTTTCCAATAACGAAGTGTCTACTTTTTAGTTTAAGTCCAAAGCAGCAGAATACAATGTACAAAATCCATGTATTTCACGTTACGGTCGCCAACTCCACATTATACTGTACGAATTCCAATCTTCTGCTGAAATGGGAGGGGCTTCGTGATGACGCATTGGAAACTATCTATTTAAAGCTCTCACCACAGATGAAGCTGGCCTCCAGGAGTTACGGGTTCAATGCAGTCGGCTGTGTCATTCTTTACGCTTCCGACTGCGGAAGATACGGGATAAGCTTCGAGTTCTTCCGCTGCGTACGGTACGAAAAGACGGCTTAGCGCCTGTGGGTCCTGTACCGAACGGTCCAGCCAGAGAGACTCGTCCTCTTGGCGCAGAATGACCGGCATCCGGTCGTGGATTGGAGCCATCAGTTCATTAGGCGAGGTCGTCATAATTGTGCAGCTGCTGATTGTCGTTGTACCATCCGGAGCAAGCCAGGTCTCGTAAAGTCCGGCCATGCTGAAGATCGAGCGGTCTTTATGGACAATGCGCATCGGTTGCTTGCCGACGTCTGTCTTTTTCCATTCATAAAACCCGTCTGCTGGAATGAGGCAGCGCTTGCGGCGAAGCGGCGTCTTAAAAGCTGGCTTCTCGGCAGCCGTCTCAGAGCGGGCGTTCAGCATTTTGTTACCGATCTTCGGGTCTTCCGCCCAAGGCGGAATAAGTCCCCATTGCAGCTCACCAAGGCGGTTGCGCTGCCCGTCATTAATAATAGCAAGCACCTGCTGGCCGGGTGCTACGTTATATTTGGGCCGATGATAAGGTACCTTCGTATCGCCAATCATATAACGAATCATCAGCTCCTCGAGCGATACCGTGATCGTATATCTCCCGCACATGGCAAGTCCTCCTCGGTTCGTTCTTTATCCTTTTATTATGCATGAACAGGCTGTCTATCGGCAAATACTTGTGTTACCAAGATACTGAAGGAGGGCGGTCGATGCTAAGCGGAAAGAGGAGGCGCGGCCGCCGGGACTTTGGCCAAAGTAGAGGGAAAAGGAGCGGCCTCAGTAAAATCAAACAGCTCTTCTCGCTGCCTGCCGCGGCATGGGACTATGCTGTTGGCAAGTGGCATGGCATGGAGGCTTCGCATGAGATGCTCGCTGAAGCTGAGCCACTGCAGATAGCGGAGGATGCTGCTTCGGAGCTAATGGCTGCCTGGCTGAAGCTGGAGAAGCAGCCTACTGATGTGGATGCGGGGATAATTGGCAGCGGGAACGACGGGGGTAGTGAGAATAGTGAGGCTCCGGGGAAAGCTCCGGCTGCGACTTCTACGCAGGGGTGGAGTGGGGAGGAGAGTCTGCTCATCGAGCGGATTAAGGCGGAGACGGCACGCCTCAACCGTAATAATGTGACGCGCACGGAAGCCTACCGCCTGATGTATAAGCATCGTCCTGAGCTTCATTGGGCGATGCTTGCCCATCTTGTCTCCCGTAACGGCGGCTGGAACATGACCGATCTGGAGGGAGAGTGGCTGCCTCATCTGCTGCCTGGCAGCAAACGCAAGGACGTATTTTTACTGCTGGAGCATGCCAATTCGTTTATATTCGGTGATGCTTATCCACAGTTATTGTTATATGAAGAAAGCATTCATGCAGAGCGGCCGCTCTTTCATTTGCTCCCCGCTTTTGGGGTAACACGATTCATGCGGCCTGTGTGGGAGCAGTTCTGGCGGCGGCGTGATCCTGTTCCGCTTACCGTTGCGCTTATTGTGAATGAGCAGCATTTTATCGAGCAGCGGGTTGTGCAGGATGATTATTTTCGGCGGAATGTGATCGATACATTCTTCTTCGGGATGCAGTCGCTGCTGCAGCTGAATGCAGTCATGTTCCCGTACCATTCGGACGATGAGCTGCTTCTCGCGGGACTTATTATGGAGCATTTCGATGACTTGTCCGAGCGGATTGAGTTCGGTAAAGCTTTGTATGCGATCTTGTTTGGCGTACCTCGCGTGCGCGAAGGGGCGCTGGCTTTTGCAGATATAGGGCGCCATACGGGCTCGAGGGTAGACTATGCGCCGCAAATTTTTGCCCGGGTGCGCCGCGATCCACCGTCCGCATTGTATAAAGAGCGTCTGCTTGGCGGCAAATTGCTGCCGGGAGTAGCTCCTTTATATAGCCCTGAGCTTGGTGACGCCTGGGCTGACCAGACACTAGAGGCGCCGGCACGAGGTGATTGGTTCCACTCTGCCGCAGACATTGCGCCGTACTTTCGCAAGCTGAAGCTGCCGCGCAGCTTCGAAATGACCAATGAGTACGGCCTCTTGCTGAACAAGATCGAGCTTGCTGTTCTCGCTGCCCAGCAGCTGAGACTGGATGGGCAGGGAGCTGGAAGAGCAAGTATTCCGGATGATCATGGGCACAAAAAGTAGAGGCGATTGCATAGATCGGTTGCCTTTTGTCTATTTAATAAGAAGATAATATGAAGTAACTAAAAATTTAAGATTTTCCCTCTATGATGGGTGCATGTAAATATGCATGTAAATAAGAGAGGGGAAGCACGATGCCAGCCAATCAGGGTAAAATGAAAATTATGCTCAGTAAAGTCCCGGAAGTGACGATCTACTTCTGGATTATTAAGGTATTATGTACCACGGTAGGTGAAACATTCGCAGATTTCATCAATGTAAATCTGGGATTCGGATTAACGACCACAACAGTAATGATGGGAATCGCCTTTTTCTTCTTTCTGTTTCTTCAGCTTCGGGCAACGAAATATATACCCGGCATTTATTGGTTTACCGTTGTGTTCGTAAGTGTATTTGGCACATTGGTAACCGATAATCTAACTGACGGAATCGGAGTGCCGCTTGAGACCAGCACCATTGTGTTCAGTGTGTTATTGGCACTAACCTTTCTGCTCTGGTATCTTAGCGAAAAAACGCTGTCCATACATTCCATCTTTACGAGAAGAAGAGAAGTTTATTACTGGCTTACGATTCTGTTCACCTTCGCACTTGGTACAGCTGTCGGTGATTTGTACTCTGAGCAGCTGGGGCTTGGGTACTTGAAGACAGGAATTATAGTCGCTGTTATCATTGCTTGTATTTTTATCGCATGGAAATTAAAGCTAAATGAGATATTAGCTTTTTGGATTGCTTATATTCTCACCCGGCCGCTTGGAGCATCCCTTGGCGATTATCTGTCCCAATCGAAAGTCAATGGCGGTTTGGATCTTGGTACTACGGTTACAAGCGTTATTTTCTTAGCAGCGATTCTGGTGATTATCGTGTTCCTTGCAGTGACCAAATACGACATTGTTAACAAAACAGAAGCCGCTGAGGTCATCCCATCCAAAGGAAATCCGAGACTGGTATGGACACAAACGGTTGCGGTATTAGCTGTTTTCTTAGTCGTAGGAATTGGCGGATATGTGTGGTGCAGCAATAACACTATCCCGCAAATTGAAGCCTCACAAACTACGCTGAGCGGACAATTATCGGACTTCGTACAGATTGAAAGTGATATGGTGAGCGATATTGCTGCCGATGATTTCAGTAATGCGAGTTCGAAAGCGGACCAATTGGAGCATGATTGGGATAAGGCAGAACCAAAGCTCAGAAAGATCGACCGAAAAACATGGACCAAAATTGACGGGACAATCGACGATGTTTTGGCAACGGTTCGTTCGAAGAACCCTAGCGCAAGCAAAAGTAAATCCATGCTGGATGAATCCCTGAGTGTAATTCAAGCTGCTAACTAATAATTTGAATGAACGGCCGTCTGTTGCAGACGGTCGTTTTTTTGTAGGCTAGACTGACCTCAAGATTAAAGATTAGGACGGAGGATTCAATTGAAGTACAGGAATCGCTTGTCGCGAATATTTCACATGATCTGCTGACGCCGATCACTTTCATTTGCGGGTATCGAATACTTTGCCATATCTGCCGGAATAGACGGGCTTGCCGAAGGCTGTTTCCCATTGCTGCTGAAGCCGGATGGATGAGGTATTCGGGGTAATGAGATAATCCGGTCGATCAGCCTTTACGATCTGAGGAAGCTTGTCCGAGAATCCGTACATGGAACGCTCGAACGCATTCCAGCCAAAGATGCCTTTGGAAGCCTCTGTAATAAAAGGATCCTGCCGGCCGTCACATAATACGTCAGCGCCGCGGTACATGGCATAGCCGGACGTTCCGTATGTCGAGATGACTCTCGGAGGCGCTCCTGAATCGGTATGCGCAAGAATATAATTCATTTCGTCCACCGGATATTTCTCTCCGTTAACTTGCGGTGGATTGGCGAATACAAGCACTGCGTTAATGGCAAGACCGGCAGCGAGTCCCATAGCGGCAGTTGTCGGCTTAAACGGAAGGCGCAGCTTGGCAAGTGAATGAAGTCCATAAGTATAGGGGATCACGGTTGCGGCAAAATAGGGCACAAACAGCCATAGAAATAAATTTTGCTTGATATTGGTTACGCCCAGGTAGGCGATGCCAATCATTAATAGTATCCGGAACATTTTTTTGTGCAGGGCAAATGGGATGATGTAGGCAAAAAAGATCAGCATCAGCACAATCGGAATGTTCTCCCAATTCATGAAGTCAATCGGCTTCCATTCATTGATGAGATGGTTGTAATGATGCTGTGTCACAACAAGCACGTAGGTGATGCTTCGGAAGCCGCCCGGATTCAACATGCCGGCTAAGGCAACCGCTCCGTACATCATCACGTGACGCCAGCGCATAGATCTCTCCCACAAGGTCTCTATGATCTGCATGCCGGAAAAAACCGCAATCACCGGCCATACACCGGCATGGATATTGGCAATGGCACAGGATCCGAACATCATCGCAATGCCGTAACGGTAATGATTCGTCATCTTGAATTTTCTCATCCACACGAAGTACCAGACGATTAAGAAGGCGGAAATGATCTGGGGCCGGCTTGTAAAATAGCAGTAGTAGATCCATAAGCCGACTAGTACTAATAAAAAAGTACAGACAAACGGCATTTCTCCTAGACCTAGCTCTTGTCTGGAGATCTTCATTAACTGGAAGAGGCCAATCATCAGGAGCGCGAAGCTGACTGCTGTAAGCAGGTATGTACCGGGCCAGCCAAATGCCTGGTAAAGGGCCGCTTCAATGAACTCAAAGCCGTACTCATGAGGGATATAAGGCAGGTTGTTCCCGTAAAACGTATGGATGGCGTGATGGAGCACCGTTTTGTGGTCGATCATATACCGGCCGTTCTCGATATGCCAGAATGTATCTGGATCATTATAGGAATTGGCCGGAAATAGGAACAATAAGATCAGTGTGATCGCTGCAGGGACAGCTATTCGTAAACGGCTCATCCCGCACTCACGGATGCGATGAAAAAGTGGAATAAGATTGACATCGGATCATAACTCCTTTGCGTCATTTTCATCCCACTGTACCAAGATTTTCTTAAAATTTTATTAACTCTTCAACATGAGGGAGCTAGGAACCATTGAACATTTTTCACAGCATTCCACTAATTGCTTCACTTGCAGCTATCATTACCGCTCAAGGCTTGAAGATTCCCCTTGGATTTATATCGGACGGTACATGGAATCTATCGCGGGCTATTGGGACGGGAGGGATGCCGAGCTCTCATTCTGCAGCCGTGGTATCACTGGCAACGGTTATCGGAATGAATGAAGGATGGTCCTCCTCTATGTTTGCGATCTCCGCCGTCGTCAGTGCGATCACGATGTATGATGCTGCGGGCGTTCGCCGTCATGCAGGCATGCATGCTACATCCATTAACAGGATTGCCAAGTCAATCAAATTTTTGCATCCTCATTCATCCACGGAATTGAAGCATGATGATGAGTTGAAGGAGCTGCTCGGCCACCGTCCAATTGAAGTGTTCGGAGGCGCTGTATGGGGCGTGATGGTAGGTCTTGTTATGTATTATTTAAGTACCACATCCAATTTCTGAACAAAAAAACACCGCGCTGAAACGGTCAGCTGGCGGTGCTTGCGGAAGGTCACTTAAACATGTGTGAGATATATTTGGCGATGCGGACGCTGATCTCGGCGCGGGCGGCATCACGGATCATGGAGAAGCGATCATCGTAGCCGCGGCAGACAAATTTATAATGGATCGCTCCATGCTCGCTGTCGCTTTCTTCGAGAAATACACGGATATTTCGCTCTTTGAGCGCCTTGCGGACGGCGGTTAAGTCATTGTGAATATGACCCATTAAGACGCGGGAGGCTTTCATATACAGCTGCTTCATGGAGTAGGGAGACAATTCAATGTCCTTGCAGTTCTTATCCACGATGGTCAGCATCATGGGGAGCAGCACATAGTCACGAATAAGCTCAAGCTCCTCTTTGCTCGGAACGGGGACAGGTCCGGAAGCTTTTGGCGTCTCGCGCCGCTGCAAATATTGCTCTCGATGTTCGGGCAGCATCATCCGGCTGGATTCCCAGCGGCCATTGCCTTCCAGTTTCTTGCTCATTTGTAGTGTCCTCCAATTTTGACGCTGCGCTCACGGGCCTGGGCTGCCTCTAGCAGCGAGGAAGCCCGCAGAATCGAGGTCGTTCCGAATTTATGACGGATCGCATCCGTGACGCGATCCAGCTTTCTTTCTTTTTCCCTGTTGCCGAACAGAGAAAGTTGGTATTGATCGTCAGGTACCAGCTTAGATAACGTAACGCCTAGCTTGCGGACGGGGAGACGATCCCAATGCGCATAAAATAACGTCCTCGCCGCAGCAAATACTTCCTTCGTAATATTAGTCGGATCCGGCACCGTCATCTGACGGAAAAAGCCGGTTGGCCGGTCGAAATCCGCCCCTTGCGCGCCTGCTGCAACAACGCTGCCCATATAGCCCTTCGCGCGGCTGCGCCGGCACACTTCTTCGCTTAATTCCAGCAGGACAACGTCGATTTCCTGCGGCTTGCTGTAATCACGGGGCAGCGTCATCTGATGACCAACTGCTTGCTGCGCGTCATGCGTGCTTGGTTTTACCGGGCTTGGGTCAATGCCGTTCGCGGTCTGCCAGAACAATTCGGCTTGAATATCGCTGTTACGGCCCATCCGCGCCCGCAGCTTGCGCTTGAAATCCGGGAGCGGGAGCCTGCCGAGATCTCCAATTGTAGAAATCCCCATCCTCTCGAAATGTGCGGTCATCCGCGAGCCAACGCCAAACATTTTGTTCACAGGAAGCGGCCATAAGAGTGATTCAACAGCTGTTTTCGGGAGCGTGAATACGCCGGCTTCGTTCTTTTTCGCCCAAATGTCGGTGGCCATCTTGGCCAGAATCTTGTTGGAGCTAATGCCAACTCGGGCCCATACGCCAGTGTAGAGCATAATCTTCGTCTGGATTTGCGTTGCGATCTCATCGGGCGTCCCGAAGTAAGATAAAGAACCGGTGACGTCCAGGAACTGCTCGTCGATGGAGAAGGGCTCCACCAGATCGGTAAACGAGCGGAAGATGTCGGTAATCATAAGCGAGACTTCGATGTAAGCCTGCATGCGTGGTCTAATAATGACAAGATGCGGACATTTGCCAAGCGCCTCGCCAAGTGTCTCGGCGGTCGTGACGCCGTACTGCTTCGCAAGCGGACAAGCGGCCAAAATAATGCCGGAACGCCGCGAAGGATCGCCGGCAACGACGACCGGATCGTTCTTATATTCGGGATGTGCGGCCTTCTCGACGGACGCGTAGAACGACTGGCAGTCAATCAGCATAATGACACGTTCCATAATCCCCACTCCAATACAAATACGAAAGTATGTTCGTATCTTATTATATACCGAATGTATGTTCGCTATGCAAGGGATATTTGGAGGTAATTTAAAACAGTTGGGGAGAACACATATGTGACGCCAGAATTATTGAGAAGAGTACCAAAATTATTGGGAGAAAAATTTCAAAAATAGTGATAAAATAGGTCTAATTGTATAATTATGCGTATATATGCATAAATTAAACCGTAGGTGATTTAGGGAATTTTTGGAATATTTTGAGGAGGATAACCTTGTGTATTGAATTAGCTCGTGCCGATACGGTACGGGCTTTATTTTTTGTGATTGTCAAATGAAGGGGAGGCTTTTCCTAGAATTATATAATTTTCATAATAGTTCATTGGAATTAATGAAACATATGTTTGGAAGGAATTGGACGAAGTTGAGTGGAACTATGTAGATAATTTAGTAGCCTCGTCCGCAGCGCGTCCCTAGTGACATGGCAATGGTTAATGGAATCCATATGAATGGCAACGACCTGGGTGTATGGCGCGTATCGGATTAGCTCGATTACGTTATCTTCATCCATCGTAATCACGTCGCCAACGGCAAACCTGGCTCCGCCTGCGTTGACGATTGTCATATCGGGCTTATAGGTATCAAGCGCTTTCTTCACATCTTCACACCAAATGGTATCTCCTGCGATGTACAGAGTGGGCTCCCCTAATGCTTGGAAAATGAAGCCGGACACATGCCCCATTTTCTGACCGATTTCGCCTGTCCCATGTTGACCGCTCGTACGCTGGATGGTTACGTCTCGGAAGGTCGCTGAGGTATGAATCTCCGTTATGTTGGTAAAGCCAGACGAACGGATAGCGTCGCTATCTCCCTGTTGGCAGAATATAGTCGATGACTTCGGTAGTGTCTGCATTGCTGCTTCGTCCCAGTGATCGCGATGCAAGTGTGTGACTAGTACGGCGTCCGGAGAGAGCCATGTATCTAGTGCACTAGGTAACGGGACGAGCGGATTGCGCCGTTCGTCGCAGGAATTGGGGATCGGTGGATTGACAGCTTGATCACTAAACATAGGGTCTAACAAGAAGGTCACTCCCGCATATTCAATCCATAAAGTTGCATGTCGAATGAGTTGAATGTTCATCTGATTTTCCTCCCAAAAAATTGATCTGTAATAATATTGATTTTAGCAATAGTCACTAGCTCGATACATAACTTGATGAACGAATTAAGGCGGGTTTGCTTACGTCGTGAAAGGAATGAATGCTAAATGGCCAACCAAGCCATTGACGATATTGATCTGAGTATTCTGCAAGCTTTGTTAAATAACGCGCTCCTTACCTACAAGGAGATCGGAGAGATCGTCCATCTCACAGGGCAGGCAGTTGGCGCACGGGTGCGAAAGCTGGAAGACAGCGGCGTTATCGAAGGTTATACACTGCGTTGGAATCCCGAAAAGATTGGTTTCAATGTTCATGCCTTTCTTATCGTCTTCATGAACTCAAATCAAGCACATCAAACCTTCCGAGACTTCGTCCAGTCGTCTGAATCTGTAGCGGAGGTGCATCGTGTAGGTGGTGAAGGCTGCTATTGGATGCGCATCCGGATTAGAGACGGTTCTGAACTGAACAAACTATTGGAGGAAGTGCTGAAGTTCGGCAATTATAAGTTGAGCCTTTCGATCGATCAGGTCAAGTAGACGGCCGTGAGAAAATGGTTAAAAGGATGCGATACGAAATGATTACAGATGCTCATTATTATTTCTTTCTTATTGTATTTTAGTTTTTTACGTAAGCGTCAATAGAGAACTATTTACTCAACTAACGTAAGATTGATAGTTCAGATCAACACGACAGCAGCCGGCACGTCATCGGTTGCTTTTTTTGTTGAAGGCGCGCCCAGAGGCACGCATCTTCTAGCCGGTGAGAGTCCGGTCATGGGAGGGGCCAAGCCCCCATGTAGCTAGGATGCCTGCATTCGGCGAAAGTTGGGTGTAGAAGCGCATCGACAAAAGCTCTGTCGGAGACAGAGCGAGCGACATACCAGGCCGTAACATAAAGTGAATCCTGCCGCGTCGTCAAAAAGGCCTCGCAAGAGGGACAAGGGGGAGCCGAACCTTGCTTCAATAGGTGAAGGCCATGGAAACTGCTAAGTACTTGGAGCGGCAGTGAAGAACCCTCCGGCGTAAGGGGATCGGCATGGTATGAAAGAGGATGCAGTGAACTGGGGAGACCCTCCCCTGCACGGCGTTTTTTTTTCTAACCCGTAGCGAAGTGATCTATAAGTCCAAAAGATGAAATGATTGACTTGCAGGAAGGGAGTCCGAGGGGCTCATAGTACCGATGAACTGCAGGACAACACAACCTGCAGGAGGGAAGGGGCCCTGCTTTGTTCATGTTTCTTAAGGAGGTACAAGTTAGTGAATGCCAAAAGGCTAATAACACCAAAGGAAAACGTTCAACAACTCCAAGAGAAGCTAGGTCATGCGGCCAAGGAAAACAAGAAGCGAAGATTTCATACTTTGTACGACAAGGTGTACCGAAGGGATATTTTATGGGAAGCATGGCGCCGAGTATGTGCAAATAAAGGGGCAGCTGGCGTGGATGGACAAACCTTTGCAGACATTAAGAGACAAGGTGAAGCTCAGTTCATAGAAGAGTGCCATCGAGTGTTTAAGGAAGGGAGCTACCATCCCTCGCCGGTTCGCCGGAAGTACATCCCCAAGAAGGATGGCAAACAAAGACCGCTCGGATTCCAACTATACGTGATCGAGTCGTGCAAATGGCAGCTAAACTTGTCATGGAGCCTATCTTTGAAGCGGATTTCCAAGAAAGCTCATTTGGCTCTCGTCCAAAACGCAGTGCAAAACAAGCACTGGAACGAATTCGGAAGGGTTGCAACCGTAAAGGCAATTGGGTAATCGATGTCGACATCCAAGGCTACTTTGACAACATCAATCAAGAGAAGTTAATGAAGCTGATCGCTATGCGAATCAGTGATCGTCGTATCTTGAAGTTGGTGAGGAAGTGGCTTGGTGCGGGAGTATTGGAAGAAGGAAACGTTCGTAGGTCAGATTTAGGGACACCGCAGGGCGGAGTGATCTCGCCGTTATTAGCAAACATCTATCTAAATTACTTTGATGTATTATGGGAACGACATGGAACACAAGCAGGAGAACTGACGCGCTACGCAGATGATTTTGTGGTAGTGTGCAAGACGAGAAAAGATGCGATTCGATCCTATGAACTCATACGAAAGATCATGGAAAGGTTAGAACTAACGCTACATCCAACAAAAACCCGAATTGTGGGTCTGTGGACGGGTGAAGAAGGTTTTGACTTTCTAGGGATGCATCACCGTAAAACCAAAGCGGAAACGTCTAAAGCACAGGTTTACTACACCACGAAGCAATGGCTAACAACAAAAGCGGAGGCGCGGATTCGTGAAGTGGTGAAAGAACGACTTGCACCGCCTAGCATGAGAAAGTATTCCTTTAAAGAGCATGTTACATGGTTAAATCCCAAGATCCATGGCTGGCGGAATTATTACTACACGGCTTACAGCCATAAGAAACTGGCCAAGTTGGACTGGTACATCTTACAGCGAATCACAAGATGGTATGCCAAGAAACGGCAACGAGCAAGATGGCAAGCATCCTATCCAGAGGTTAAACATCTGTCGATAATGGATGGATTAAAGACGCTTTTGTAATCTGTATGCACATGAAAGACGAACATCGGAAAAGCCGTATGAGGGAAAACTTCACGTACGGTTTGATGAGGAGGGGCTGGCAAGTCCAGCCCTTTACTCTAGTAACGGAGTTTAGTTCCAATATGTGGTATTGTAAGAGGGCGCGAAGTAAAGATTTTGAGGGAAAAGCTGATTGAATGGGGTGGGGGAGTTTTGTCTTATACAATAACTTGGTCTCATTTGAATGAGGCAGATCTATCGGCATTACGCTACCGAGGGAGTTGAGAACAACAAAAAAGGCAGCTGATCCAGAATGTGATCAGTTGCCATTTTTGTTGAGGTAAAGGAAGGGATAGTTTAACTCACTTTGACGTGTTCGGTTATAAAGGAAAGGCTTCGTGAGCTCAAGTTGCCTTTGTAAATCAATTGTATCGTTAATTATCGAATCTACATGAACAAGCCGCAGACTTAACCTGCTAAGAGGACCGCTGTGAGAAAAACGAGCTGCAGCAATGTACGGACAAGCAGCTTAGGTGTAGGTCTTCCACCGATAGTTAATCCTTCCAGGGCTGCCCTTACATTGGCGGGAAACATGGTCACGAGTAGAATCGCCAAACAGATGGAAGCCGCGTGGGAGGTAGCGGGGAACAGAATGCCCAAGGCACCCGCAATTTCCAGCCACCCTGTGGCCGTCACAATCCAATTCGGTTTTGGAAAAGCAACCGGGATCATCCGAATGAGATCAGGCCGTCTTTTTCCCCAGTGGGCGGAAGCTGTAAGCAGCAGCATGACGGCCACTGCTCCCTGAAGCGGAGTATGCCAATTGTCGAAATAAGACCAGCCGAAAAGCCCAATAACCCAGAACAGCAGAAACGAAACAACAAGCGCAAATAAAGGTGCCATTTTATCCCTCCGTTTAGAAGCTTTTCGTTATCATGAGAAATAATATGATGATCGGCAGCAATGTCGCGGGAATTCCGAAGATGGCCCAATAGCGGGAAGCTCGATGATACTCATTGGAGATGTTCCCACTTTCAATGCATTGAGCGCTATGACGGATCATTCCGCGCTGCAGTGGAATGAGAATGGCTAACCAGATCACGCCGGTAACGGCAAATAAAATCAGCGATAGCGAAAGCCAATTCAGCCCCGACAACGACATTTTCGCCTGTACGGCCATCACAATACCCGAGACAATGATGAGCGCGAGACCCGGAAGCGTAAATACATAATCGGCAAGCATGACATTTTTTACCGTGCTGTGAATGACGGCCGGGTTTTTCGACAAATCCGCACGAACTTTCCAAAATGCTGCAGTAATGATATTTCCTACGAATACCACGACTCCAACTAGATGCAACGTTAACCACAAGTTCATGATACATTCCTCCTTTCTATCTCTATTTATCAGGATTTTAAAATATTGACCATAAACGACGAATAATCTTGAGTATTGAAAGAAACCGAAGCTAAAGGAATAGAGGATCGGATGCGCAATCCGAGTGTAAGGAGGACGAACATTTCGGCTGTTTTATCCGTATCAATCGATTCCGAAATAACCCCGTGCAGTTGGCCGGTCAATATCCATTGCTTGGATAAATGCAGAGACCGCTCATAATACTGATTGAGAGTTTCCGCGACGATAGGTTGATCTTCCTTTCCAAGTAAATAGATCAGCACCTTGTTCGTTACATCCTGAGCATCTTCCAGCATGGTAAGATTGTCAATGATCTTCTGCATGGGTCCCTCGAGCGTCTTTTCACCTTGTTCCACTGCGTTCATAAAATGATCGTTTGTCTCTTCAAGCCGCTCCTGCAGCACCCAGGCAAAGATCTCATCCTTGCTCTTCACGTAATGGAAGATAGCGCCCTTTGACAATCCCGATTTTTCCATGATGTCCTTCATAGTGATAGAGTGACACCCTTTTTCCCGTATCAGCTCTTTGATCGAATCAAGCAGCAGCCTGGTTGTTTGTTGCCTACGTTCCTCATGCTTCAAAGTAATCCCTCCGTGTTCTTTTAACGATTGATTAGTGTTATTATTTTCATTGTAAAAACCGACCATCGGTTTGTAAAGGGGGGTTATCAAATATTAACTCATTATTTATTTGTAGCAGGTTATTGGAGAGATTCTACATGGCTAGAGGTGAAACTACGCTATGGAATGTTTTAATACTTATAAAAGTAATCCAAAGGACAGAAGGGAAACTGCTCATTGGTTAAAAAGTTCAAAAATTAAAGTTCAAGCAGCATTCAATGCTGGGGAGTTGCTTAAAGCATCTTTTGTAGTAAGTACGTCTTCATACAAAATATATGAAGCATTTTGGCTAATAAATAATAAACCAATGCCACCAAATGGCGGAGTTCTACCGCATCTCAAAGAATTAATAGTAGGCTTTTCTTATTTAGAAAAGTGGAAGGATAATTTATTTTTAGGTACTAATGAAGTACGAATAATCACTGCACTTGAAATGATCGACTTCGTTATACCATTATTGGAGCAGGAGTATTAAGCTAAAGGGAAACATTAGGTGAACTATCCAGGGAGTAGACTGCCGGCGCAGCTGCTCCCTATTTTTAACTAAAGGGCAGGATAGTTCCAATATGTGGTAATATAAAAGTGTGTTGGGAATTTATATGAATGTGCCAACTTAGTGGAATTATTGCAATTGAATATAAATTTTAAAAAGAGGCGATGTAATGATATTTTTCGAGAAAACAAATAAAGTGTCCAATTTCTTATTTGGAATATTTGTACTATTTCTCATTCTGTCTGTAGTCTTCTTTGCAAGTAGCCAATTTACAGAGGTTCTTTCGGATAACTTCACTAATGATCTAAGAGGAACAATCTGGATGTTAGTTTGTATTATGATTTCAATTTCTTCGTTGATTGCTGGAGTATCACTTAAGTATTTGATAAAAGAAGCAAATAATGAGATTCAATTACTTGAAGATAGAATGAAGAGGGATAAAATTTAATTTATATTTGAGGGATTCGGTTCTCGGTCCTCCAAATTGATGGCTTAAGCTAACTGGGAACTATAGCGTAAGTACACGACAGCAGCCGGCGAACAACGTTTGGTTGCTTTTTTGTTGAATTAAAGGGCTGGATAGTTATAGATACAAATGGTTCCTCATATGGAATAAGTAAATTGGATGATAAATTCATAAAAAGAAATGAAATGGAGGCGATAAAGAATGGAGTCGACATGCGTCTTTTGTAACATTATCAACAGAAAACTTCCATCAAGAGTAGAGTATGAGGATGAACACGTCATCGTATTTCATTGTAAAGACCGTACAGCCCCTATCCACTTGTTAGCCGTCCCAAAAAAACATATTCCAACCGTAATGGACGTAGAAGAAACTGATTTGCCTATTATTGTTCACATTCACAAGATTGCACAGCAAATGTACCTCCAATTTAACCTCGATGGAATGAGTTTGAATACGAACTGCAGAGAAAAAGGCGGGCAGGACGTATTTCACCTTCATTACCATATCAAGGGATGGGAATAATTTAAATTTATGAATTCAGATGCTGTTGAACTAACTGGGAACGTTAGTTTAAATAAGCTACCAGGACGAAGTTGCTGGCCAGATTGCACTTACTACTCGAAGGACAAGTCAATCCTATGATGCTATTGGATATGAGAAGTTGGCAAAGCAAAAACAATTCACGTTAGTTGAACCATAGACTGTTAAGCTACTATTGATTAATGAGAACAAGCCCTGGTAATTACCAGGGCTTGTTCTCATTACAGGGGTACAGCGTAATTACTCTTTTAAGGAATATGACGAAGTACTGGCCGAATATTACGTATGGCTATTTTTCGAGAGATAGAAGTTGCTGCGCCACGATATAGCCCGATCCGCCGTTAATGCCGTGTCCTGGCCATGTGGCAGCACCTAGAATGAATAGATTGGGGATCTCCGTTCGGTGTCCAGGCTGGGAAGGTAGCGGACTGAACAAGTAGCTCTGCGCGAGATCGTGCGAACCGCCATAGGGATCGCCGGGGCCAGAATTTGGATTGAAACGGGCCAGAGTGTCAGGTGTGACGACGGACTTGTCGATGATAGCGCTTGGGATATTCGGAATATGCTTGCCTACAATGGAGATCACGCGTTCTGCAAATCGTTCAGTCAGCTCTTTCGTCCATGTACCGTCGCCGACGTCAATTTGACCAGCAGCATCGCCACGGGGACGACAAGGAACCTCAAGGACTTGGAGTCGCATGATCGCTTTGCCTACTGGCGCTCGGGTCGGATCGAGATTCGTAGAGCAATCGACTGTAAAAGTTGGCTTGGCCGGCAGAAGATCGGCCATCCCTTGCGCAATGGCTTGGGTAAAGCCATCTAGCCCATCGGTCAGGTGGGGCTGGCCGACTCTGGCAAACCGAGAATCAGGCCATTTTGGGGCATCACTCAGGGCGAGATGAATCTGAACGCAGCCTCTTCCATAGCGGAATCGCTTTGCTTGACTGCGAATATCAGGACTGACTTGCGTATCGGCCAAGAGCGACAGGTACAACTGGTCCGGGCCGGTGGAGGCGACGACAGCATGCTTCGCGTGGTATTCTTCGCCTTCCGCTGTTTGAACGGCGACTGCCTTGCCGTCTTTGACTACAATCCGCTCGGCTCGCGTACTCGTCACGATCGTACCACCTTGGTCCAGTACCAAGCGAGTCAAAGCCTGCGCAAGCTTCTCGCTGCCTCCTTCGGGGATAGGCATTCCGCCACCCATCAGAGCCATCGTAGTGAGCGGCACCCAGATGCCGCTACCGACTTCGTCCGGCGTACGGCCCAGATGCGTTACCCATGATGCTAACATGGCGCGCATGACCGGCGACTGGAATTCACTCACCGTGTTGCGGGCAGTGGAGAAGAGAGAAGCGGCGAAAGCCGAGTAGCCTTTGCCCCCAGCACGGTGGTCATATAGTAACTTCTGGAGGATCCCAGTAGCTTTTTGACCAGATAAGTCTAGGTTGAACAACTCGAATACGTTTCCCGCATACGGTGTAAATGCTTCGAACATCCGTCCTAGCACAGCGCCATCACCGCGGGCCAGACGTTCTGCTTCGACGGTAAGTCCCTCGACTGAGCGTGCAAAGACGGCTGTCTCACCGTTCTCCATCGAAACGCCGGTTGGCAGATCTGTGTTCACGTAACGCAGTCCTCTCGCTTCGAGTGCTTCCCTGAAGTCCGCATAAGCAGGGCTGGTCAGGAACAAGGGGTGGGCAGCGGCATAGACGTCATGCTTGAAGCCAGGCAATGTCAACTCTTCAGTACGCAAAAATCCTCCTGGGCGGTCGTTCTTCTCGAGTATTAGGACGCTTCTTCCCGCACGCGTCAAATAAGCGGCCGCTATTAACGAGTTGTGGCCACTTCCAATAATGACTACATCGTACTTGCTCAACATCAATTCCTCCCTCCATGTCTTATAACCAGATTCAGTTTAATGCAAGTGAGCAACGAGGGGTGGCGCTTGCTGTCGATGATCCAAAATTATTCTTAAAAGATTTCCTAACTAGCTGTTTCACATTACAATGGTGTGATAGAAATGGATACGGACTATCTAGTGGAATTATTGGTTCACTTTTAGGGATCATAGGTTCGGCTGCTTTTATTGAACTAAAGGGCAGTTTTGTGTAAAGAAACAAAAAAATTGCCTATAACATATAGGACGTTCTCATCGTGTTCTGCTTCTTTATCTCCGGCTACGAACATAGAGCATTACAAACATGTTGTTTTGACGAATTCGATTTAACTACTAAGCTCACGGAGGGCGGTTCGGTTGAGTAAAACGAAGATTGTAATCATTGGAGTTGGTGCAGTCGGAGCGACGACGGCGTACACATTGTTACTAAGGGAGCGTGCGAATGAGCTGGTACTCATTGACGCCAACCAAGGCAAGGCGAAAGGCGACGCCATCGATATGAACCATGGCCTTCCATTCTTAGGGAGAACGAAGGTGTGGGCTGGCGAATACGAGGATTGTCGTGATGCTGACATTATTATCATCACGGCAGGCGCTGCACAGAAGCCAGGCGAGACGAGAATTGATCTGTTGAAGAGGAACATCGCCATATTCGAGAGCATCATGACAGAAGTGCTAAAGTACAATCAAGACGGCATTCTGCTGATCGCCTCCAACCCAGTGGACATTATGAGCTACTTCTCGTGGCGGAGGTCTCAGTGGCCCTTTCAGCGGGTCATCGGTTCCGGCACGCTGCTTGATAGCTCACGCTTTCGTTACTTGATCGGAGAAGAGCTTGGCATCGACCCGCGTTGTGTGAATGCCCATATCATCGGTGAGCATGGCGATTCTGAGCTTCCGTTGTGGAGTCTGGCCAATATTGCCGGAGATCGCATTCCGCTTGATGAAGTGACAAAGGAAAGAATTTTCACGAATACTAGGGACGCCGCCTACGAGATCATTTCAGCGAAGGGGGCTACCTACTACGCGATAGCCCTTGCGCTCGACCGAATATGTACCGCAATTCTTCGTGACGAGGGCGCTGTTCTTAACGTCTCGACGCAACTTCAAAATTATCACGGGGTATCGAATGTTTATCTAGGGGTTCCTTGCGTCGTGGATCGCAGCGGCGTTCGCGAGGTGCTTAAGCTAAAGATCTCGAAGTCAGAACGCGAGCTACTTCATCGGTCGGCGCAGAAACTGAAGGAACTTATTCAATCCATTAATGTATAAGGGAATGAGCCTGATGGCAGGAGGAAGCAACCATGAGTGAAAAGGTTGAGGCAGCTGTATTAAATAATATCGTTTGGTGTGAAATCATATGTGAGACACACGGTATTACGGCAACTTCAAGTAAACATATTTGGAGGACAACATCGAAATCTCCGCCGTATTACCCGGACATGATTACTTCAAGCAGGCATGTAACGATTGCTGAGATAATGGACATCATTCAAAATAAAGAAATAACCGGCATCAAAGATAGTTTTGCTAATCTTAATTTGTCGCCTTTTAATTTTGAATTGTTATTTAAAGCCGACTGGATTTACCATGCACCGTTGGTTGACCCGGAGTCTATTCCACCTGGATGGTGCCGCGTCACAACAAAAGATGAGTTTGCGGAGTGGACTTCCGCTCATGGATTAAATGTGATTAAACCTGAACTTTTAGAGCACCGTGATGTAACACTTTATTTAAATAAGAACAAGGATGAAGTATCAGGATTTATCGCTAATCTAGGTGCAAATGCCATTGGGATATCCAACGTATTTTCGAGTGCTGACATCGAGGATACGTGGTGTCATATTCATAATATAGTCTCTTTAGATTTTCCCGGTTTACCTATGGTAGGGTATGAGAGTGGTACTGATCTTACCGCAGCACTTAAATCGGGATGGACAACTGTAGGACCGCTTCGTGTATGGGTAAGATCGAGTGATTGAGCTAACAGGGAACTTTAGTTCAATCAATAAAGCTGCAGCAGGTCGGAGGATCTCTTGCAGCTTTTGTTGAAGTAAAGGGAGGTTAACACAATAACTCACTAGAAAATATATTTGGAAAGGCAGCTTAGCTCAAAATTAACTGATTGTAAAAGGTGGCTTATAATTTGAAGAGCATTGATGAACTTGTAAGAGATTCTGAATCTACCATGGGAATAATTAATAGATGGGTCACTGAAGGCTCAGTTTATAACTATGATTGAAAACCTAAAGCCAGGTATCACTCAATTAACAGTGCACCCCTCAATAATTACCGAAGAATTAAGAGGAATAACCAGCTGTTATTTGGAGCGTGAAATTGAGTTCCGCTTACTTTGCGACTTAGATATTATGCAGTTGTTCAAACAGGAAAATATTAAACTTGTTTCATGGAAGGACGTTCGTGACTTACAGCGGCTACCGAGGGAGTTCAATATTAAACATTAACAGAGGTGAGAAAAATGATACCGAAAGAGATGTTCAAAAAAATGGTAACCGAAACTATTGCCCCTCTTTTTAAAGAGAGAGGTTTCAAGAAAAAAAATGCTACCTTTGTTAAAGAAGCTGAAGAGATTGTTCAGATTGTTCATTTAGCACCATCAAGTTGGAATATGCCGGATTACTACACCTTTACAGTAGATATAGCTATATTTTCTAAACCATACTTTTTAATTTTAAATCGTAATCAACCAAATAGCTGGTTTTCTTACCAAAGTTACAGACCTATCATCGGAGGCGACCTGAGGCATCTGATGAAAGAAGGTTTCCGACATCCCGATTATCACATTATAGAAAGTACTGAAATTAACACTATGGCTCAAAACATAAAAGTTAATTTAGAGACACTTGTATTCCCGTATCTAGATAATACAAATAATACAGACGATGTAATTAATGAAATTGAGAAACAAATTGTTGTAGAAGGTGGACCTCGAGTTGCACAATATGATCTAATTCCACTTTACTGTACCATCGGCAACAAATATAAAGCTGAAGAGGCATTAATCTTTGCTTGGAATAGAAAAATAGACAACCCTCATTATAATGAGATGTTAAAAGAGTTCACTCAAAAACTAGGATTAAATGTAAAACCTCTTTAGTTAAGGCACATAGTTATTACACTAACTAAGAACGAGGGATTTCAGAA
Source organism: Paenibacillus sp. J22R56 (assembly GCF_056269375.1). NCBI lineage: Bacteria > Bacillati > Bacillota > Bacilli > Caryophanales > Paenibacillaceae > Paenibacillus > Paenibacillus sp. J22R56. The sequence goes on along the minus strand of NZ_JBWDNV010000007.1, from coordinate 156,439 downwards.
ATCACAATGCAGGAGGTCCGATGAAGAAGGAATGGATAGATGCAGCAAAGCTATTAGCTAATATTCCCAACACATTAATCAAATGTCCGGATTGTGGAAGTTACATACTTGAAGTTGTTGACGTTGATTCCCCTTTAAATGCAGTGGACTTATTGTAAAGCACAAGCTGTTTTGAAAATGAAGCGTAAAGTATCTTCAGCTAACGGTGAACAATAGCTTAATCATTACACGCAGGAAAGCTGGTGGAATATGAGTGTATCAAGTGAAAGTCGAAAAGGGGATAGAATTTATGTGATTGAAGGATTTATTTCAAATGTAGTTACTGATGATGACGGTGAACTTGATTTAACCAGGTCAGATGAACTTGCTATTGGCGATACAGTTGTTTATTTAGACTGGAGCCTCGATACAATTGGAGATAACCTAGAGATCTTTATTCACTACGTTGATAATAAAGGTCAAGAGTTAAAGGCAAGAGAAAACTATTTCGTTATTGAAGATGTTTGGAATAATCTCAGAACTTATTTTACCAGTTTGAATTAAGCTATCGAGGAACAATAGAACAATAAGCAGATCAGTGATCCGCTAGGGAGTTTAGTAATAATACTTAATTTAAAACCATGATATAATCCTCAATAAGTGTATCGACAGGAAAAAAAGCGAGGGAAGCTATTGAAACAATCAGAACTAAATAAATTGCTTGATAAAGCAATAAGGGAATCCGCTAAAAAGAACAAATGGAAAAGTAGTTACGGATATGTTTTTATCAAAAAAGAGATGTTCTTTTTTATATTAATAATTACAGCTAACGTCAAAACAAAAGAGATACATTACTCCTTAAATTACAAACTATTTGAATTTGATGACATTTACTGGACTATATTAAATATGGAAGAGAACATTAACCAACCTGTAAGTCTACGAGTAACAGGTGCGTGGGCTTTTCCTACCCAACGAATTAATGAGGGAATAATATCTCTTGGAACTTTTGATTATGATGAAATATTAAATATAACAAATCAGGTGATAATTACATTGGAAAGTGTATCAACTACACTTGTAGATCAGGTAGGCAACGATATCAAGAAAAATCTTGAATACCTCGAATCATTGTACAGCAGTTTAAAATTGAAGTATCCGAACTCAGTTATAGATATTCACAAAGAAAAAGTTCTTACTTTCATTTTGATGAGAGAATATGAGACCTCATTATCTATTTGCAAAGAACGGATAGCTAATAATGATTCCGGGGGATTATTCGGTGAATCCTTCTACGAACAAGCCAAAGAATATCTTAGTAAACAGGATAACCACATTTAAAGATACCTTAAATGTGGTTATTTGGTACGGAATAAGAACACCAATTTAGTGTGAAAAGCTGATTAAGCTAACTGGGAACAATATTTTAATACAACACGACAGCAGCCTCAATTATTAAGGACATAACGATTTTTTGCTGCGATTAGGAGGGAGATTATGGATGAACGAAGAGTGCTTTTAAGCCAAAAGTTAAAGATAAACAAGCAGAAAAATCAAAGGATTAATTTAATAAACTCACTTCCCCTGGATATGTCCACTGTTATAGAAAAAAGTGATTTAATCACGTCACCAGAATTAGAAAAAATCTTGGATAAGATTCACGAAAAATGGAACCACGAATTACATAGTAAAGATTTTATTGTTAAATATAAAGAATTCAGAAATGAATTCAGTTGGGAAGAAGAAGTAGTTCATTTTATACAAGGGATAGTTATAGAAGAGAAACTTGCTTATCTATTTTTAGGAATTGATGATAGTCCAATGTTTCTTGTTGACGGAAATTGGGTAATCAAATACTTTGACACGTTATGGAACTCTATTAACAATGAAGACGTATGGATAATTGGTCAAAATTTTAATTATGGAGTAATTGTTTCTTGTTATGCGGGATATGTAGAACACGACCCCAATCCAGAAGAAATTCACTATGCAATTACTAGATGGAATAATTAAATAAGTTCTTCTTCAACTACCATGAAAGAATGTATTAACTTTAATGCTCTGTGGTGCAGAAAGAGATGCATGGATGGCTAACGGGGAACTTTAGCTTAATAAAATGTTTAAAACCTTCTATTAGAAGCAAACTAGTATTAATGCTCTAATGGGAGGTTTTCTTATGCTTATAAGCGATCTATGGACATTGTATGAGGCAGACAAACGTATCCAGGGATTTAGCACGAATACTTTGAGAGCTTATGCTTTACAGCAAAAGATATTAGTCAAAGAGATCGGTGATCTGGAAATTTCAGAAGTTATCTTAAGTTTGTTGAAGGAGTATTTGGCTAAGGTGTCCGATTGTTTAAAACCAAATAGTTTGGGTCACCGTATCAGATTTATTCGTTCTCTATTCCGGTTCGCCTATGAGGAAACTTATCTATCAATTAATCCATCATTAAAATTACGTGAGCCCAAAATGGATAAGCGTATTCCGAAATTTCTTGTAGAGGAAGATGTTATTCATCTTAAGATATCTTGTGAGACACTTCGGGAAAGGGCACTTTTGGAGTTTCTCTACAGTACTGGCTGCCGAATAGGAGAGGTAGAGAAAATAAATATTGAGGATCTCAACTGGGAGAACTGCTCAGCTATTGTAAATGGGAAAGGCGCCAAGCAAAGGGAAGTATATTTCACTACCGAGTGTAAAGTTTGGCTCAGAAAATATTTGAACAATCGTGATGACTCCTGTAAGGCGTTATTTGTTACGGATAAATCGCCGGTAAAACGGCTTGCAGTTCGGGGAGAGCTTGAAGCAAACGTATACCCTCATCGCTTTCGTCATACCTATGCGTGTCAACTCCTTGATAACGGTGCACCGCTTGATTTCATCCAAGGAATGTTAGGACATGAAAAAGCATCAACTACACAAATTTATGCCCAGTTGCGCGGGGAGCGAAGAAGAGAGTTATATCGTCGCTTTTTAATAACTGGTTGAGTAATGGTTCTTTTAGTTGAGTAAAGGCATTTTGATGATCAACTGGCTGCTAAGTTATAAAAACTTAGGTTAAAATAAGTATTTGTAAGAGATTATAAAACGATCGACAAAATTAAACTCAATGATTGTAAGTCTGTTGAGTTGTTGAATGAAGAATTTATAAGATTAACGGTAGAATAGTAGAATTTCTTATGTGTATAAAAGTCAACTTTTGTGACGATACTTTTAGATATCGAGTATATTTGGAGGTTATCGTTATGATTCAACAACTAAGTTACGAGAAGACTCATCTTGTAATATCAAACTTTCTGAATGAAAGTAATGATAAGATTTTTTGTTTTATTACAGCGGAAGACTTATCTAGCAATTCTTTTGTACTGAATAGGTACTGTAAAGATAATGCTAATGCTATTTATATGAATCTAATGTCTATTAAATCTACTAAGTCGGTAATACTACATTTACTGCATTCTATAGAAGTTCCATTTACAATATCAAAATGAATACTTGGTCCACTTGTTGTGTTCAGAACTTGAAAAAAAGAGAATCTCTCATTTTGTTTTTGATAATATTCAGGAATTAGAAACTAGCAGAAATGTTCTTGAGATTTTTGAGCTATTTAGATATGTAAATATAAATACTGGTGTTCAGTTTGTTTGTGTGGGTAATAGAGTGTCAGAAGGCTTATCCGCAGAAATTACAAGACGCAGCGAGTTTTTAAAAGTAATCTAACGTAACGTTGTATTAAATTCACTTGTCAAAATCCCGATCAGTAGTCCTGATCGGGATTTTTTGTTGTGTTTATTCTGTATTGAGCTTTTATACATTTGCTGTATAAATATGCAAGGAGGGATTTGCGGATATTTTCAGTAAATAAGAAAACCGAGGTTTCTTTAGGGTTTTTCATAATTAGCTTTCTCAATAACTTTGAAAGCGCCCGTTGATAATTCAAGCTTTTTAGCTGCTGTTTTCTCAACAATTATGACGTCACACAGATTGTAATATGCAGACCAATATAAAATCATGAATGACGGTATAGATATATGCGGAACAAGAAATGCCGTCGCGGAAAAAACTTTGTCATGACCGTTGATGATGCCCTCTGTGCGAAATCAACGATAAATGACTTTGCCATGTATAATGTGCATTTCAAAAACACTATTGTATTTTCATCCTGTAATGGCCTCAAAGCAGGTTTACAGTCATTAAGTCCGATGTATGATGTATGGTTTGAAGATAATGACGTCATTCAGGCACGGCGAGGAATAAGCTTTGTATTTACCTCGATGGGCAAAAGCATTCCTGTAGAGATTGAGGCTCAAACAGCACCAATTACGAATGTATATATAGATGGTGCTATATTCGAGAAAGAAGCATTTAACCCCATGCATATCTACGGCTCAAGTAACACAAAAGATGTAAAGAATGTTACGATTACCGATCTAAACATATGTGGAGATATCATAACAAACGCTTCGGAAAGGGTGTAAATGTGACATGCATGTCTAATAAAGGATTATAAATATAAGACCATTTATAGAGTCTCGCAAATTGCGGGCTCTTTTTGCTACCTTGAAAAATAAAATATTAGACTGAAAATATAGTGCTAGATCGTGAAATAAAGTTGTAGAATGGTCGTTTCTAGAGATGATATACTGAAAAAAGGGTATGACAAATAACCGTCCCTTTCGGCACAGGAATATATTTCATCGTTTACTATTCCATGCTAGTTACTCTAGCCGAAATGCTTCTTTCGAAGTCAAAATGGCAAAAATCCAGTGGATGAGTTTGTTTACACAAGCAATAACCGCTACTTTGAACAGTTTTCCTTCAGCACGCTTTTTATCGTAGTAAGCCCTTAACTTCTTGTTTCTATTACTACGAATACCACATCGCACAGCTTGATACAGTGCTGTACGAAGCCTTCTGGAGCCATGTTTGGTGATCCTATTTTGGGTTGCCACAAACTTACCTGAAGCAAAGACACTGGGGTCAACACCAGCAAAGGCCACCAGCTTCTTAGCATGATCGAACCGATCGATTTCCCCAATCTCAGCCAAAATTGTTGCAGCAATTTTAGTGCCGATACCGGGTATTGATTGGATTAAATCATATTCAAGTAACTCTTCAGCCAGGGTCTCTATCGATTTATTAAGGTCTGCTAGATGGTCCTGGTATTGAAGAAGCAATTTGATGAGCAACTGCATGGAGATCAGATGACTTGGAAAAGCCGTCTCTTTAAAAGGATTTCGCCTTGCTGCCGCTACCAAGATATGAGCGTGCTCGGAACACCATAAAGTAGATCTACCGCGTCCTGTTTGGCTTTGGATTGTTACTGAAATCTCTTCCACAGTCATATCCAGGACTTCCTTAGATGTCGGGTGTAAGGCTAAAACTCGAAGCGAAACTTTTGAGTAGAGATCACCGAACACGCCATGGTATTCAGGGAAAACCTGATCTAGAATAGCCTGGAACTGCAGCTTCACTTGAACATACATACCCGTTAAAGATTCATACTGACGAGTGAGATAGCGTAAATTCATGAGATGCTGACCCCGTTTTTTGATGGGTTCAAACTCTTCTTTATAGAACAGCACCCCAAGCTGATAGGCATCAGCAGCATCCGTCTTGACCCGTCTCAAATTCGTTTTTTTAGCTTCATATGAGATTAGAGGATTAATGACAATGTACAGATAATGGTGCTCATCCAGAAACTGAACAACAGGGCTATGATAATGGCCTGTTGCCTCCATTACTATGCAGGGGCTCATTCCCGCAGCTATTTCCACTGCTCTAACATAACTAAGAAAAGACGACAATCCCTCTAGATCATGATTAAATCTAAAGATCTTCCCATGAGGTACTCCACGGTCTAAAAAAGCCTGTGCATGGCTCTCTCCCTTGGACACATCCAAACCAATGACTGGATTCATGACATCACTCCTGTTGTAATTTCACCGGCAACCCCTAACCTTCTTGTCTTCCACACTATCGCATGTGATACGGGATCAACGTCCCAACCAGCCTAACCATGGTTGAACAAGTAGGGGGGATAAACAGAATAGCTCTCGGGATCCAAGTCCCACGGGCAGATACGTTCGATCCCCGGCTACCGCTATCTTACGACCATACAAAAAAGAGGTCGACCAGAAAGATCTGGTGACCTCATAATACGAACGGGCAGATTAGCGTAATCACTTCGCGAATACTTTAGGTATGATGGATTTACGAAGTTTGCAAAAAAGACGTTAATTAACGCGATTCTAAGGAGAGACAATATGAAGAAGATAATTTGGTTACTTTCATTTTTTATTGTTATCCTTGGCATCGATCTCTTCTATTCAATTCGATTAAATGTAACGAACAAAAATGATTACCTTCAAAGAAGTATTCTTTATAAATTTGATCAAACTGATTTGAATAGAATTAATACACTCTATGAGAGATTCCTGGATCATGAAGGCGATTACCTAGTTGTAATAGGACCTACTATAGACAGTGGACCAGCTATAACTAACATTAATTCAAATGGCAAGGAAATAGTATGGATAAATGATATGTCTAGAGATGCATACAGTAATGGATCGATAGCAGTATATAAATGTAAGAAATTAAATAAAGAAGAGGAGTACGCAAGTACAGTTTTTTCAGTGTCAAATTGCGAGGGTTATTTAGAAGACGATATAAAGGGATATATAGCATTTCCAAAGAAATAAAAAGTGACATGAAGGTATTTCCAGTGGGCGTTAACATCAGCTAACACCACATTCCCGCTGCGGGACCAATCGGGTAGAGTTCATTACGCTAACGGGGAACGTTAGTTCATCAAACAAAGGAGCAGTTTACCCTACGGCAGCAGCTCCTTTGTTATTAAGCTATGGGCAGGATAGTGGAACAATAGTATTGAAGATACAATGATAAAAAACATAAATACAGGGGGATGAAAGCAGTGGAAGTATTGTGGGAAAGATTGGAGAGCTGGCTTAAAAAACATGCACCAGAGGTATTAGAAGATTTAAACCCTGGGGCAACTGAGTCAGAAATAATCGAATTAGAAGCTGCATTGGGCGTCAAATTACCGGAGAATTTCAAAGAATCCCTGCGTATTCATAACGGGCAATCAGGTGATTCTCAATGGCTTGTTGCAGGATGGGAACTACTTTCTACTCAGAGAATTTTGGGCGAATGGACTGTTTGGAAAGAACTATATGATAAAGAGTCATTTAAAGAATGGAGTGTAGAGCCGCAAGAAGGGATAGCGAACGTGTGGTGGCAACCCACATGGATACCATTAACATATAACGGCTGCGGCGACCATCACTGTCTTGATTTAGCACCAACCAACGAAGGTAAGAAAGGTCAAATTATTAGTATGTGGCATGATTCGGAGGAACGAGAGTTATTAGCCAAGAATTATGAAGAATGGTTCGACCATCTGGTTCAGACTTTTGAAGCAAATGATGCTGAATATGTTTTTGAAAGCGGCGATTTTGAGTTTAATGCTAACAAAGATTAAGCTAACGGGAGACGATAGTTCTAAACATCTTGCACCGAAATAATGGGAGATTGAGAACTGATAAATGATATGAAACGGAGTAACGACATTGAGAAGATTTGCATATTTGTTTGTAGTTCTTATTATAGGCTGTGCTTCGATGGTATTTCTTATTGACCAGAAGAAAGACACTTACTTGGAAGTCGTGAACCGGCAGGGCTATTCTTTGGAAATGACTCAAGTGCCCGTGCCAATTCAAATACCATTGAAACCCGAGTGGTTAAATAAGGAGGGAACGTGGAATGTCATGCTGGTGGAGAAGGCAAATACATCTTTCATACTCAAGAAAACGGAAACATCGAACGGTGGTATGACATTCACCGTTGCCATCCAGCCAGAGATTGAACGGTCAATGGGAACATTCTTGTCCAACAAGGTGTATGAAGAAGGTGGCGGCTATCATTATTACTCTCAAGCACCGTTATGGGAAATTTATAGCCTAGACGGGCATCAGCTCGACATGGATGTGATAGCGATTGGTCAGGGAGACAGGCAATTCTCGTTTACTCTAAACAAGAAAGAGATTGCTGATGCTGAAGGCGCGTCAAAGGGACTAAATATCCAATTCAATGGAATTGTCTCATATGAATATGTCCGGACATAATGTATTTTTGCGTGCTCATTGCAATTTCGAGAACGTTAAAGCTTTGGATCTTCTGGATTGAAATCGATAGTTTCCCACAAGTACATGTACCATGAATTGAGCATTCAACAAACGAAGAGACGTTGGTTGCAAAAAACAAAATGGCAGCTGGTTCAGGATCAGTTGCCATTTTTATTGATGTAAAGGGCAAGATAGTTCCAATATGTGGTGATATAACGTTATGAATATTAGTTAAGAACGGAGGGGGAGTTTGGAAATAAGTTTGGACAGGAAGATAAATGATATTTGCATTGACCTATCAGTAAAGTTAAGAGGGAATAAAGCCGGGGATGGGAATGCTTTAATTGACTATGAATTGATTGAGAATCTTCATACAATTTTGGACGTTTATAAAGAATCGATTAGTGATGAGAAGATGGTTTCTAGAGAATTGGTCTTTGCCCTTTTTTATACTTGTAGCAGGTTCTATATACAGAGTACGTATTCTAATAATGCTGAAGAGCTAATACATGAATTCAATAAATTACAGTTTAAATTGCTTCACGATGTTTTCGGTAAATCCGACAGCTAGAATAATTTTCTTTTGAAACCATTAAGGAAACGATAGCTGCATATACACCTACGACGAAGCTGCCGGCATTATCGGCAGCTTTATCACGTTAAATCGCAGAATAGTTACAATCTTATGTGGTAATATGTTAATGAACAACGTGACGATACCTAATGGAGGTACCTCTTGAAGCGAATTGGACTTAGATTTTTAGCCTTGTTTTCGGTCTTCTTTATCGGAAACCTTATTCTAAACGCGATATTTAAACCTGATTTGGAAGGTAGTACAGCATTTTTAGTCGCATTCGGTGCCGCAACTGGCGTGGCTTTAGTTGAATATTACTTATTGAGAAAGAAACATAAAGTTGATGATTAAGCTAGCTGGGAACTTTAGTTGAGAACAACAAAATGGCAGCTGATCTAGATGATCAGTTGCTATTTTTGTTGAAGTAAAGGGCAGCATGGTTCAAATGAACTTTTTAGACCAAGGTTGCGTCTATAACTAAGAAGGGGCATACGAGGAGGATTCAACTTGTTGGTAGGTAAAGACTATCAATTGAAAGGAAATTTATTGATAGAATGAGCCTGGGTGTTTTCCTATTATTTGCATTGCTGTTTCTTCCGGTTCTTTGAGCAAATCTTCCAGTTAGCAAGCGAGTAAACAGGCGCAAACATAACTTTATAATGGGAGTTTGAAATATGAAAAAAATATTATGGGTTTGTATTATGATAATGTTGATGCTAGCATCGGCTTGTGGAAATGTTGAAATGACATCAAATCCAAATACTTCTAGTGAGACTAAATCTGAAACAGATCAGTCTATTATTCCAAAAAACACAACCGAATATTGTACTCAAGGACGTATGAATTTGGATAGTGAAACTGAAAAATATTTCTATGGAACTTGGAAAGTTGAGAAGCTTTTAGGATTTGCAAATTCATATAATGATGCTTCTGAATATCCAACAGGGCAAAAATTTATTGGAGATGAAATTATAATCAAAAAAGACGTTTTTTCATCAAAAGGACTTAAAAACTATAAGAAATATCGGTATGAACTAAAAAACCCATTACATGAGATTACAGCGACATGCTATAACTCTGACTCTTTTTATAGATTATATAAAATAGATATCCCAGACCTAAATATAAATGATGTAGTAAAAGCAATTGAAATAAGTGACCCCTCTACAAAAATGAGCATACCTGTAAGTGTAAGTTTTTTTGTTGTTAATAACGACAGGCTTATCTTGATATCAGAGGCAACTATTTTTGAGCTTAAAAAAATTACTTAGACCGAACTTTGTTACGTTAACGGGGAACATTAGCTCAATAAAGACACTACGGCAGCTCACACATGATGAGCTGTTGTTTTCTCAACTGAGGGCAGGTTAACGCAACTTCTGTTATTCATTAAGCGTCTTACTGTGAAGAACGATCCACAAAACATATCTTCTTTAGAAAAGGTAGCCTGCGCGTAAAGGTTTCTCATGGCAGTGGTGAAATTCCTCCTCCGGTCTTCCGTCGTATTTTGAAGGAAGAACTCGGCGGAATCACGATCGAGGAATTTAACGCTGGAAAATAGACGACTTCGGTCGTGTTTTCTTTTAGGAGGAAGAGATGATGAAAACATGTACGCCCCAGGCAGAAGCCTATGCCCAGCTAGCCATGCGCGCGCTGGATCTCAACGAGCTCACAAGTGAGCAGCGTGATGCCGTTTGTGCAGCGATAGATGATGCGTATGATTCCGGCGCGGCTGATAAAGTCGAAAGAGCCAGCAAGCGTTTAGCAGAAGCGAGAGCCATCATGGACAACATGGAGTAAAGAAAAAAAGCCCTTCCGGATTCGGAGGGACTTTTTTTATAGGATTATTTATACATCAGAACGAACAGTTAATTTGACTTGCCCCGCTAAACCATTGGCTTGATTGAGCTCCCAAGTCCAGCCACCATTTTGAGCGCTACTCCAAGTATAGGTGCTCTCATACTGTTGACCTGGCGTAAGAGTGCCACTTTGCCAAAGGTTACCGGAAGGATCTTTTAGTTTATAAGTAATTGTAGTTGTCCCAGTGTTTTGAATATACGTACGAACATCTTGCGGAGTACTCGTGTTATACTTGAAATATCCGTAACCTTGTCCATTAAAGCCAACGCCAGCTTGATCTTGCAAAAGAGCAAGAGGAGTAATCTCTTCATAAGTTGGTTGAACAGTAACCGTGTTTGTTTCAGTACCTGGATCCGCACTAGCGGCCAAAGGAACGGCGAATAACATTGCTGCAAATGCTGCTGTGATAATAAACTTTTTCATGATTTACCTCCGAGTATGTATAATTGTTGGGATGAGGTATTGTAGCAATTTTCTGTATGACTGATTGATTTAAGATATAAGAGGAATCATCAGGCACAATCTACAAATATCTGGACCACTTGTAAGATATTAACACGATATTAATAATTTGTAACCGCAAATATATTTAGTAAATACCGCAACCTATTGCGGCTTTGTAAATGGAATTTACATAAGTTATAAGAAAATGTTAATTTAATGCGGTGAATATGTAATTTTTTTAGGATAAAGGAGTAAGAAGGGATCCCATGACCGCAGCATTACCATCAAAGGAAGAGCTCGAGCTCATACGTGATATTGCGCTGCTTCCCATCATGCTCGACGTTGTACAAAACGATAGAGCGAAAGTAAAGTATGACCTCGAGATTACCGGCTTCATGAAAGACGTTTTTCTCTCGGCGAACAATGTCCTCATGAATGCCAGCACAATGGACATCTACCGAGTTAAGACGGAATTAAAGAAACGCGACATTCGTGTCGAGCAGATCGACAGGGGAGCAGCTGCGCTTCATTATTCGTACTGGTACAAATGATACGAGGATCGTTTCTCTCTCATGAAGGAAGTCGTTAAATCGGAGATCTCCGTCCGGCTCGCGCGGTATATTCAAGAACTGAATATCTATTGATCGCAAAAGAAGAGCCCCTCCGTAATCCGGAAGGGCTCTTCTTCAGTGTTTACACGCCAACATCGACACCAGACTGGTTCAGCGAGCTGATACGGAACGTCCGATCCGTATAAACAAAGAAAGCGTCCCAAATTAAACGGATATATGTATGGGCAAGGGAATCCCCCTTGCCTTTTGTTAGTGTTATTAGAAGAAATCGACAGCAGTTATTGAAGTACGCTTGATAAAAACGACGGTACCGCTAGCTAAACGAAGAATGACAGAGCCATTTTGAAATCCTAAAAAAGTACCTTCATGGAATGTACCGTCAAAATGGATTCGGACGTTAGGCGTACCCACTCCGATTTGAGATAAAACGGATTGAACACCGTCGTTGCCACTAGTTTTGTTACCACTAGTTTTGTTACCACTAGTTTTGTTGCCGCCACTTTTGTTTTTTGGCATTTTTCATCACTTCCTTTCTATATTTGTTAACAGTATATGGATAGTGATAGAGTTTGGCTTGTACACATGTACCAAATCTAGTAATTGGGCTCCCCAGCGTAAGAAACAGAAAAGCCCTTCCGGATCTCGGAGGGGCTTTTCTTTCAGATGAACGTTGTCGAATCCTCCACGCTAATAGATGTTCGACAGATTTTTATGTGGTGGCTTTCGCCTTGTCACCCATTTTTATATACGATGCGCGCCAAATGCACCTTCCGACTTTTCGATAAATTCCTTCATGACTTTTACGACGTCTTCCCGCTGCGAGTTGGATACATAATTCGAGCGTCCGCTATCCTCGTTGTGTTCGTATACCATGAGGAAGAATCCGTATTGCTAAGAAAAGGAGTGGATAAAATTTGCAGCGCACTTTATATCTATTTGTATTAGTTATTATGATTACGTCCGTTACAATTATTGCGGGCTGCCAAGGAGAAAGCAATAAGGATACTTTTCCTGAAGTCGGACAAAGATTGTCTGAAAGTATAAAACAAATTGATAAACAACCTGGTATAGTTTTAACTGTGTTCGCTGCCGAACCCAAAGAGAAATTATATAAAGTTGGAATTGAATATGACCAGAGTCAAATAAGCAGTGAACAATTGAAACAAATTGTTACTGATTATCTCAGCTATGCTGCTTCAAACTCATCGACTTCTAACAATTGGGAAGAGATACTTAAACCATATCAATTGCGCATTGAAAAGTTAGGCGATGCTAAAAAAACACCAGTGATAGCTGAAAAAGACATCGGCTCAACAGAGATAAATTGGCTATTTGAATAAAATAGCGCCGCAAGTGGATTAAACTAACTGGGAACGTTAGTTGAGAAAAACAAAATGGCAACTGATCAACGATCAGTTAACATTTTTATTGAAGTATTCCAGCTAATAGCTTGTCATTTTTATTACTAGAGTTCCTTGATAGTTGGGCGGAGTGACCGACCAGATTTGACAGTGGATGGGGCGAAGGTTGCATGGCTTAAGTCCTCCTGATATGTGAATATCCGGTAGTTGGAGCACTTTCTAATATTTCCCTCCTTGTTATGATAGTTAACATAGCCCTTCACCGGGCAAGCCATATAGATCAGAGGAGGAGTGTATGTGGTAAAACGCAATCTTTTCAGTCTGATTTCGTCGTTCATTCTGGTTGGCGGACTTCTAATGCCAGCTGCGGCAACGGCAGCGCCGGTCAAGCAGACAAGCTATAATGCGAATCCCAGTGTACGGGATGTTGGTACGAAGCTGAGGGCCGATGCGCTTGAGAGTGTTAAAGCCGAAGGCAGGATTGACTTGTCCGGCAGTAAAGCGGCGGCGGATGCCGGCTCTTCTTCGGGCGAAGCCGGATTGACGGAAGCAAATGTCGGTACCATTAAGCCATGGCTGACGAACAACGACGTTACTGGCCAGTATTATTTGACGAACTTTACTCTCCGCGCCGTCGGTGAGAACGGAGAAGTATGGGTGGCGAACAATCTTAAGTTCCCAGACGGGGATCCTCGGAACGTCTCTGTTCAAATTACCGACGCGCAGGTTCAGTATTTGCTGAACGAATTCGAAACCCGCATCTATCCCAAAGAAATCGAGTATTTCGCACCGCCTGCCGAGCGCAAAGGCAATGACGGCTATAACGGCTTGTATAAGGACGACAGCGGACGCGTCGTTATCTTGATTGACAACATCAAGGACCAAAGCTACTACGACCCGAACTATCCGAGCTACATCGCGGGTTACTTCTCCCCGACGATCAGCGATTTTACTGACCGCAATGTCATGACGATTGACAGTTTGGATTGGTTGAACCGGACCGGACCAAATGCCGCTAAGCCATATCTCTATGAGGGCGTATTCGCCCATGAGTTTCAGCATTTGCTGCACCGGGATACCGATCCGGCTGAAGAAAGCTTCATTAATGAAGGCTTGTCCGACTTTGCCCAATACATGGTTGGATACGGCCACTCCACCGACCATGTGAACGAATTTTTGTCGAATCTCCGCAACTCTCTTACCTTATGGGGTGATCAGTCTGATCTCCAAATTCTTGCCGATTACGGCAACGCCTACCTGTTCCAGCTGTATCTCTACGACCATTATGGAGAATCGTTTATCCAGACTTTGTTCCACGATCCGTACACCGGCATGAGGGGCGTGGAAGATGCACTCGCCGAAGCCGGTATCAGCAAAACGTTTGCTAAAGTTTACGCCGACTACATGACGGCAGTTGTCCTCGACAGCGGGTATCAAGGCGACTCCTCCACGTACAAGTTCAACTCGATCGACCTGACTCCCGACTTTGCCTCCTCGGTCTTGCCAGACAATACTTCTCCTGCATGGGGAACAGACTTCAAAGTGATCACGCCGGATTCGAAGATCGATCATCTGTACTTCCAGGGGCTCGACTTCCTGCGCACTAACTGGACGCCAGTGGAAGATCCCGAACGCGGAACGGTTCTTTGGGGCAATCAAGGCGACTTGGTTGACAATTTCCTGATCAAGGAACTGGATCTGACCGGTCAATCTGCGCCTGAACTCAGCTTCGATACCAGCTACAACATCGAAGAGCAGTGGGACTTCGGCGCCGTACAGGTATCTGAGGACGGAGGGAAGACCTGGAAGTCGCTATCCAATGGGGATACCCGCAGCGATCCGGTCGAAGAAGGCTATCCGAAGATCGCAGCGAATCTGCCGGGCTTCACGGGCAACTCTGACGGTTGGAAGACGGAGACGTTTGATCTAACCGCTTATGCCGGGAAGAAGGTTCTGCTCGGATTCCGCTACTTGACGGATTGGGGCTACAACGAAGCCGGCTGGTACTTGTCCAATCTGCGGCTGAACGGAATTGTGATCGATCCGATGACCGGCACCTCCGGCTTTAAGAGCTTGGAGCAGACTATCGGCCAGTACGTGAATTATCAGGTTGAATTCATTGGCTTCATGAAGAACTACGACAAGCAAAAGGAAAAAGAGCAGGGTAACCAGGTCAAGGTGATCCGTCTGCCGGATCTTATCCATTTGTCGGAATCGGATCGCATCGAGCTTGCCGACTTGCTCCACAGCTCGAAGTATGATCGCATCATCATGATGACGACATACACCGCACCGGAAGGCACCAGCAACAGCGTGCCTTACGATTATGATGTGGTTCTTAAGAATACCGGGAAGAAAAGCAAGGCTGCGAGCAGCTAGCGATAAGCAGAAGTAACAAAGCAACGATGTATGTCAGCGTAACATAAAGAACACGCCTGAACGTCTACTTTATTTTCATGGGATGGGAAGGGATTGGAAGAGACATCATCGCAGGATTCCTTGCTGAGGTAGGTATAAATGCCAGAGATGCACGTAGACATGCAACATTTTGATAGGTAGACACGCAGCTCTTCAAAGGCCTCAGTTGTGTTACGGACGAAAGAGTAATAGCCGTTTTTGACCATGTCTGCAATGACGAGCGCATCTTTTTTGTCACTCATAGAAGGGGATTATCTGGTTTTCCTTATTCTTTTTTACGAGATGAAGATTAACGAGAACAACTTCAAATTGACGCTCAGAGAGAGATCTCGAGACGTTAAGCCAGTAATGACTGGTAGGTTCCATACCCACGATTGCGCGCTAAGGCTATGAGTTACTTGCAATGAGTGGATCCAACGAAGAAGATTTTGAAAGCCATCTTCATTGTTTGAGAAAGAAAGCTTCTAAATGGGCTGTTCTCCGGAACACAAAAAGCTGCAGGGGTTCGTTCATAATGAATAAGGGGATGGCTGCAGCCATCCCCTTATTCATTATTTCGGTTTATTCCCTGCGTTCGGATCTGCGACAAAATCACTCTTATAATCCGTATATTTCAGCTCCGTAACCATGCCGGCAGAAGCATGATGCAAGTCATGGTAATGGAACATCCAGTTACCGGGATTATAGGCAACAAAAGCAACCTCATATTCCTCGCCCGGCTTCAAATTTAATGAGTCCTTTATAATAGGGGACCCCTCGTTCTATGGGGACCGAAAAGGCTGCACAGCTCATCGCACAAGCGAAATGTAGTGTCGGAGAACGGGCTGCAGTAGAAGAAGCTAAAGCAGACTTAAAACGGTTCATTGAAGAATATGAACGTGTGGTCAGCATGCTTAAACAGATTGAAAAAGACATCGAGGCTCTTCTTTCTGAGATTCCTATGGCGCAGCAGCTTCGCACCATAAAAAGACTGGGCAAGATCTTCACCACGGCCATTTTAGCTGGTACAGGGGATCTAGGGTAGTATGCGCATGGACGTCTCTTTCTGACGGAACGGATCCGAAGCCTTTTGTTTAAAGTCTTCCGCAACTCCGTGCTTTTTGCCTGCGAATACTTAGGCTGGTGAGGGTCATTTGGTTTTATGTTGTAGGTGAGAGAACCTTGAGGGAAATAGACGACTCTAATTTGGCATAAACAGCGAAAAACGATGCTGTTTTTCTTGCAAATTATCGAGTTCTAAATATGAAAATGATTATTGATCAATAAACAGTTAGAATATGTCATTGTATCAAATAGCCAGAAGCCTTACATTTGAGATAACAACTGAAACCGCTATCACTAAAAAAGGTGCCAACACTAAGCAGTTGTCAAAATTTTCTTTGTTTTCCCTCCACCCAAAATTGAGCGGTGGTTTGCGTAATGACCAGCAGCCAGCAGTTATGACCTTCAGGAATATTATAAATAAAATTACTGCTATGTGCCGCATCATACTCGACATTTTTCATGAGCATTCTGAAGCATTCTTTCAAAGAGAATAGCTGAACCCGGAAGACTTGAAAGGGGAGACATTCAATGAAGTTGAATTGCGACGACTATACTCTGAGCTTTAAGGAAGGCGGCATGGAGGTACGCAATAACAACCGACTTCTCTATTCCAATAAGCGGCCGATGTTCGTGACCGTGAAGACTGCCTTCGCGGTCAGCGAATTTTACGACCAGGCATACTCCGACATAAGAGCTTCCGAAAACAAAATCATTGCCGAAGGAACATTAACCGTGCCTTCGGGTTCGGCCTTTTCCTTTACGGACGTATTTGAAGTCTCAGGCGCAGGATTCAAGATTAGCCGGAATGTCAAGGTGTTGAAGGCGGGAGACGACCTAGGGTTCTCCACCAAATTCTCTTTGACGATGGCGGAATCCGATGACGTTCATGACTACAATTGTTTTGCGCCCGGCGTCTGGTACAAGCAGAACGAATTCGCCCCTGTCTCCGCCATGGGCAAAGATTTGGATAACGAATATTTCTGGCGGATGGAGACCAGTTACGCCCTGCCGTTGTTCGCGATGCAAAACATCTCGTCGGGGGAGACGGCGGCGCTATCGCGCTGGGAAGCCGACGCAACTCTGCCGTCTATGGACATGGTGAGATCGGAAAATATCGCGGACCCGAAATGCACCGTCGGAGCCATCGGCATGAGCAAGCCGGAAAGCAAGACGCTGAATTACATGTATTACGGCTTTGCTGTTCGCAAGGAGCACGATACTAAGATCGAAGGCCTGTCCATCGATTACGTGTATCCGGGCTCCGACGGACAGATGCCCGGTCAACGTTCGTACGGGGGACTCGACTACAACCGGAGATCGAAGACGTTCCAACGCGTGAATCATCCCGTGGAAGTCGGCTTCGAACAGCATTACGCCGTCGCCATCCATCTTGGGAAATACGAGGACTTTCAGCAGATGATGAGAGACGTATGGCGGACGACGTATGCCAGGCTGCGCGACAAGCTATTTGTGGTGGACAACGAACGCCATTTCCACAACGGTATGAACATTCTTAACCGATTCACGAGGAAGTACGGCGATTCGTACGGATTGCCGTTTGCCTGCCAACTGCCCGGCATGGATATCTCCAGCGTCTCCTTCCAGTTCGGCTTCGTCGGGCAGCAGCCAGGCATCGGCTATCAGCTTCTTCGTTACGGCGACAAGATGAACGTGCCTGAAGCGTTTGAGAAAGGCGTGAAAGTGATCGATTTCTGGGTGAGGACGGCCATGACTGAATCCGGACTGCCGCAGATGTGTTACAATCCCAATATCAACGGATTCGAGCCGTATCCCCACTATATTCGGATGCTGGCCGACGGGATCGAGGCGATCTTGGACGCCTATGTATATATGCGAAGGAAGGGCGACGAGCGGTCAGACTGGCTGGGATTTTGCAGAAGGACGGCCGATTGGCTGGTAAGTGTTCAGAACGAAGACGGCAGCTTCTATCGTGCGTACAACGCCGACAGCTCCATCCGCATGGATTCGAAGTCCAATACACCCAGCGTGATTCGGTTCCTGGTCCAATTCTATCTCGTGACCGGCGATGAAAGATATAAGACCACTGCCACCAAAGCAGGCGAGTGGTCTTACGATAACAATTACCGGAACCTGGAGTACCGGGGCGGCACCTGCGACAATCTGGACATCCAGGACAAAGAGGCGGGCATCTATGCCCTATTCGGATTCCTGGCCTTGTACGATTTGACCGGCAAGCAGAAATGGCTCGAAGGCGCGATCGGAGCGGCCAACTACACCGAGACATGGACCTACGCCTGGACGTTCCCCGTGCGCACCCTCTGGCCGAAACATCCGTTCAACAAGTTCCGGATCAGCGGTCAGAGCATCATCACGATCGGCGGCGGCGCAGATGTCTACATGGCGGCTTGCTCGTACACCTATTACCGGCTGTATGTCATTACGGGCGATGAGCATTACCTCGACTTCGCCGAATTCATTCATAAGAATACTCGGCAGTCTACCGATGCGGACGGCAGCATAGGCTACGTCATGCCCGGCCTCGGGCACGAGAGTGGCAACTTTACGAGCCAAACGCTGCAAAGTCATTACCACTGGCTACCCTGGTGCACCTATGTGGAAGTCGATCCTTCTTCGAGGCTGTACGACACCTTCGGCGTCTACGAGATCGCAGATGCGCAGAAGCTCCATCCGGAGGAGAGGGCCAAGAGAAACCGTATCTATGATTCATTTGGAAGGGAAGTGCAAGGGATATGAGAAAACAAGGATTTAACCCATATCTTCCGTCGTGGGAATACATACCAGACGGGGAACCTTATTTATTTAACGGCAGAGTTTACGTGTATGGATCGCACGACCGATTTAACGGACATGCATATTGCCTCAACGATTATGTGTGCTGGTCGGCACCGGTGAAGGATATGGGCGATTGGCGCTATGAAGGCGTGATTTACAAGAAAACAGACGATCCGCTCAATCCGGACGCCAGCATGTGTCTCTATGCGCCGGACGTCACGGTTGGACCCGATGGACGATATTACCTTTATTATGTCCTCGATAAGGTCTCCATAGTTTCGGTAGCGGTCTGCGACGAGCCGGCCGGTAAGTTTGAGTTCTATGGCTACGTCAGGTACGCCGACGGCACTCGTCTGGGGGAGAGAGAAGGTGACGAACCTCAATTTGACCCGGGCGTGCTCACGGAAGGCGAACGGACGTATTTGTACACCGGATTCTGCGCGGTCGGCGATAAATCAAGGCATGGCGCCATGGTGACAGTGCTCGATTCGGATATGCTCACGGTAATAGAAGAACCGGTAATTGTCGCGCCAAGCGAACCTTATTGCAAGGGGAGCGGATTCGAAGGACATGCCTTCTTTGAGGCGCCCTCCATTAGGAAGAGAGGCAACACGTATTATTTAATCTATTCATCCGTCGTCATGCACGAGTTGTGCTATGCGACCAGTCAATCTCCGACCCGTGATTTTGTCTATCAAGGCGTCATTATAAGCAATAACGATCTTCATATCGATTCTTACAAGCCGGCGGATAAACCGATGTTCTATGGCGGCAATAACCACGGCAGTATTATAGAAATGGATGAAAAGTGGTACATCTTCTATCACCGGCATACGAACGGTACGAATTTCAGCCGACAGGGATGCATCGAGCCGATCGAATTCAGAGAGGACGGCACGATTATTCAGGCGGAGATGACTTCTTCTGGACCAAATGGAGAACCGCTTGAAGGAAAAGGTGAATATCCCGCATACATAGCCTGTAATCTATTCTGTCGAGACGAGGCGTTGTATACGGGAGCTCCCGGAGAATGGCTGGACAGCCGGTTCCCGAAGATAACCCAAGACGGTAAAGACGAGGATGAGGAGTTAGGATATATCGCCAACATGAGGGACTCCTCTACGGCGGGCTTCAAGTATTTCCGCTGTGAGGGAATCCGCAAAGTCAAAATCAAAGTGCGTGGCTATTGCCGCGGCGACTTCGAAATCAAAACATCTTGGGATGGCCCCGTTCTAGCAAGAATTCCGGTCGATTTTACGAATGTTTGGAAGGAGTATTCAACGGATATCGTCATTCCGGATGGCATTCAAGCGTTGTACTTCACGTATAAGGGCATGGGTGGCGCTAGCTTGGCTTCATTCACGTTGGAATAATACCCGGACGGCAACAACCAAAAGGACACTTTCGGTCTCTTACAATGACTGTCAAAAGATAATCCCTGTATTCACTGAACTGTAACCCGAAAGGTAGACACTTAAAAAAGTGCCTGTCTTTCGGGTTTTGTGTTTTAATGAAAAATACTACAGTGAATGAGGTAACTACATCATGTCAAAACGTCCTTTCACGTCAACGCTAATGAGGTTGCTCGAGTCAAATCTCAATGTTGTTCATGTAACTGAAAAAGCAATAACTTACAAACCTGAGTTCAAAGTACAAGCTGTTAAGTCATACAACGAGGGTTATCAACCCATGCAGATATTTCTCGAAGCTGGATTTAACGTCGCCATTATCGGAGCAGTAACGCCTAAGAAAGGCTTGAAACGTTGGAGAGCAAAGTACGACAAGTTTGGGGAGGAGGGATTACTTATGGATCGAAGAGGCAAAGGCAGTACGGAAGAACTTCGTCTAAGGAGCTAAGCACAGAAGAAAAACTAAAACGTGCTGAGGCAAAAAGTAAGCTCTTAGAAGCAGAGAATGAATTTCTAAAAAAGCTCGAAGCTCTAGAAAGGCAGGCGAAGCGCAAACGTTAGCTCCTTCAGAAGCTTTTGAGCTCATTGAGACTACTATTCGTAAGTATCAGCTAAAGGGTTTAATCGCCTATTTATGCGCGTCTTAGCCGCAGTGGATATTATGCTTGGTTTAAAGCGGAACTAGTAAGGCAGAAACGTAAGAATGCCGATGAGGCTGACTATCAACTAATCCAACACACTTTTCGTAGGGCCTATCCCTTGTTGTGATTGCTGCAATTCACCGTAATATATCGAGGATATTGGAGTTAGTCATACCGACTATAAAAATCACGTTATCCCATTTGGATAACGTGATTTTTATGTCCAATGATTTTGCTTCCAAGTTGACGAGGTACACATTTACTCCCCGAACGCATTTGAACAATACACATGTTACGACTTCTGATATCTGCGGCGGAAGGCGCCGGGTGTGAGCCGTTCTAGCTTCTTGAAGATTGCTCCATAATAGCTGGCAGATTCGAAGCCGACTTGATGAGCAATATCCTGCATCCCGTGCTGAACATTGTCCAGCAGTAGTTCCTTGCTCTTATTGATCCTTACTTGATTGACATAGCTGATGGGACGAATGCCTGTCGTCTTCTTGAACAAATGGCAGAAGTATTCCGGAGTGACGCACATTAGATCGGCGAGCGTCTGTAAAGTAATCTCTTCGGCATAGTGCTGGTCAATATAGTCCAGGACCGGCTTTAACCGCTGATATTGCTGTCCGACGGTATCGCTGCCCTCGACAGAGACGCGCTGAATAATCTCCGTCAATAAGGTATAGAGGATGGCGGAGCAGGCGTAATTGTTTAATGTTTGCTCCTGCGGCGTAAGGGCAGCTTGCAGCAGCTCCCGCATTCGGGATAGAAGGTATTCGGGCGATGCGATCGCGAATACAGATGTGTCTACAATGCCGACTGTTTCAAACAAGCTCGCTGACCCGCTGCCATCGAAGATGATCCAGTCGACTTCCCAGCTTCTCGATAAAGCATAGTATTCGTGCTTCTGGCCGGGGAATAGCAGCATGCCCATGCCTTGTTTGACGATATGCTCCGTTTCACTTAGCTTGAGCTTGCCCTCGCCACTGCGGCATTGAATCCACTGATAATCCTGAATGCCTGGGTCTCGGCGTATATGCTCCTGTTCATGATGCAGACCAATGCCAAGCAAATAAAAAGGGAGCAGCTTGTCGCGAACGGATAGTACAGGGAAAGCGCGATTGGGATGAGGCATGGGGAACTCTCCTGTTATCTTAATATTATTATATCGTATTAATTATTTAAGATATTCACTCCAATTAATATATCATATAATCGCAATATATTGATGAGTAAAGGAGAATGCAGGATGACAATTAAGATCGGAATTGATTATTATCCAGAGCAATGGACTCCCGAGCTATGGGAGAAGGATGCAGCGCTTATGCAAGAGACGGGTGTTGCTGTTGTACGAATGGCAGAGTTTGCCTGGAGCCGAATGGAACCGACCGAGGGTGATTACCGGTTTGAATGGTTGGATGCAGCTATAGAAGTATTCGCCGCGCGCGGCATGGAGATTGTGTTATGTACACCTACCAATACCCCGCCTAACTGGATGACAACCCGTTATCCGGATGTGCTGCCAATGAATGAGCAACGTCAAATAATCCGGCCCGGTGTACGTGGACATCGTTGCAACAACAGCTATTCCTTGAGAATGCTGGGCTCCAAATTTGTGGAAGCAATGTCTCAACGCTATGCGAAGCATCCCGCCGTCATTGGCTGGCAAATCGATAACGAGATGCACTACCAGGAATGCCATTGCGATACGTGCAATCGTGCATTTGTCGCTTGGCTGCAGAAGCGTTATTCCAGTCTGGAAGAGCTGAACCGCGAGTGGGGCACGGTCGTCTGGAGCGGGGAGTACAGCAGCTGGGCCGAGTTAACGACGCCGCTTGGTACCAGCAAACCGATGAATCCTTCCTATCTTTTGGAGTACAAGCGGTTCTGCTCGGACAGCGTAGGCTATCTACTGGGATGGCAGCTTGAAATTCTACGCAGCAACTGTCCAGGCCAATTCGTGACGCATAACATGTGGCAATACCCGAATAGCTTGGACTATTATGATCTACACAAAGAGCTGGACTTTGTATCTGTCGATTATTATCCGAATGAGCTGTATCGCGATTATGGCGATCGGTTTCCAAGGAACGGAGCGCTGTCGCTGGACTTGGTTCGCGGCATCAAGCGCCGCAATTTCTGGGTAATGGAGCAGCTTAGTGGAGCACAGGGCGCCTGGATGCCGATTCAGCGAACCCCTTATCCGGGACTGATCCGAGCTCGTTCCTGGCAGACAATCGCCCGCGGCGCCGATATGGTCGTCCATTTCCGCTGGCGGAGTGCTGTCGTCGGAGCCGAACAGTTCTGGCATGGGCTTATCGACCATAGTAATGTTCCAGGACGCAGGTTTAGGGAGTTCGCGGAGCTTACTCGCGAGGTGAACCAGCTAGGAGAACTGCTAGCCGGCTCGACAATCGTTACCCAGGTTGCGATTCTGCATTCGCATGATCAGCACACGGCGCTTTCCCTTCAGGCGCAAGCAGAGGGGGGAATGCATTATATGGACAACTTGTCCTCTATGCACAATGCATTTCTGAAAATGGGCGTCGGTACGGACGTTATCAACTGGACCGAGGAGCTCGATGGCTACAAGCTGGTCATTGTCCCTTCCCTCTTTCTGTTAAGTGAAGAAGTAGCGAAGCGGCTGGAGCGATTCGCAGCCAGGGGCGGCACGGTCGTCCTCACCAATCGGACAGGCGTGAAAAACATGAGGAATGTATGCGAGATGCTGCCTCTGCCGGGGCTGTTGGCGGAAGCGGCTGGTGTTGTCGTTAGTGAATATGATGCAATCGGCAACAGCGAGCATCGGATTCGGAACGCGGAGGGACAGACATTCGCTGCCAAGCAATGGTGCGATCTGCTGGAACTGCGAGGAGCAGAACCGATTGCCTGGTATGACAACGACTTTTATGAAGGTGTGCCGGCGGTTACTGTCAATAAGCTTGGTGAAGGTGAAGTGTATTATGTCGGCACTTGGCCGGAGCCATCTTATTTCTATCAGCTGTTCGAAGGCATATTGAAGGAAAAGAATTTGGCATCCAAGCTCCAGCTGACGGAAGGTGTCGAGCTGTCGATTCGAACGAAGGGTGAGGAAAGCTTCCTGTTCCTGATCAATTTGACGAATGAGCAACGAGAGGTAACGCTTGATGTTCCCTATCGCAGTCTGTTGACGAGCGAGAGATTGGAGCAGAAGATGACGCTGCCAGCTCTGGGAGTAGATATTCTAACTTTATAAGATCTGCGGCTTGCATCTTTGCGAAGGGCTGTCTCACAAGGTTGAAAACCTTGAGGGCAGCCCTTTATCGCTGTTCAACAGAAGAATTAACCAAGTCGCACATCGAATCTGAGTAAGGCAGTCGGATGGATTATCATTGGTTTTCTGACCGGTAATGTTTAGGGGAAGTTCCTTTTATCTTTTTAAACATTTTGGAGAAGAGCAAAGGGTCATTGTAGCCGACGGAACGTGAAATATCCCCTATCGATAGCTCAACATTTCCCATCATCTCGCATGCTTTATGAATCCTCATACGAATTAAGTATTCCTGAATGCTAGTATTCATTTGCTGTTTGAATAACGAACAAAGATAGCTTCGATTTAGTCCGACTATGCGAGAAATGTCCTCAATGGTCATTTTCTGAGCAAAGTTGGTTTCGACGAGTTCCTTGACCTTATCAACGTAAATTTCCGCGCGACTTTCCTTTTGCTCTGTTGGCATTACCGGACCATATTCAGCAAGTAGCGATAACAACAAATAAAGCAATCCTGTCAGTCTAATTTCTCTCGCTTTATGATTGCCTTTGGACTCGGCCATTAACTTCAAATATGTATAGATTTTATCGTCTTCATTATAGTTGAGGATTGGGCATTCCCTTGTTAATCCTGCTTGCTTAAGGACCAATTCCGCTATTGTCCCTTCAAAACCAAACCAGCAATATGACCAAGGGTTCATGGAGTCGGCTTGATAATAAGTAACGACATCAGGATAGATTAGGAAGCCCTGACTCTTCTGAAGCCGGTATCTGTTTCCGTCGACTTCGAAGATCCCTTCTCCGTCCAAAATATAATGGAGCAGAAAGTGACTTCTGATTGCCGGCCCAAAAAAATGACTCGGTATACATTCCTCGATGCCAAATTGAGTTAAATGCAATTCAGTGTGCTGCTTGCTTCGTGGCAAATACTCAATCATGGAATAACCCCTTAATATAAATTATCAAGCATTATACCATACTTAGTGAGTACCATGCTATATACGAATTATTAAGTATTGGTATATTATTTCTGTATAGTTGACGGGTATCTATTAATCTATACCAAGCTTAAAACCATATTTATTTTGAGGACATTAACTTGAATGGATAGGGCAATAGGAGGAGTTTTAATGGGCATCATTGTTCAAGAAAATACGGGGCTATTTCACCTGCAGTCGGCTGGCATGAGTTATCTTATTCAAATTGTGGACGGCTATCCTGTTCATGTACATTGGGGAGACAAACTGAAGCACCGGAAATCCATGGCGGATTTATTCATTCACACTCCCGAGAAGGCCGGATTGGATCGCTTGCTTCAAGAATACCCTCAATACGGGAGCGGGGATTTTCGCAACCCGGCTTATCAAGTAGAGCTTGAGGATGGAACTCGAATTACAGAGTTAAAGTACGCAGGCTACAAGCTCATTAAGGGTAAGCCTTTATTAGCTGGACTTCCGGCCGTTTATGTAGAGAATGAAACCGAAGCAGAGACATTGGAGCTGGAGCTGAAGGATGCCTATTCGGGTGTAAAAGTTGTCCTTATCTATACGATATTCGCTGATCGGAATGTCATCGTCCGTTCTGCACGTTTGAGCAATGAGGGGGGCAAGAAGCTTCGGCTACTCCGTGCTCTAAGCGCAAGTGTGGACTTCGGTGAAAAAGGAGACTTGGAGATCATCCATCTTTCCGGAGCTTGGGCTCGGGAAGGCAATATTACCCGCAGAGCGCTTCATCAAGGTGAGACCCGAATCGATAGTAAGAGAGGCATGAGCAGCCATCAATTAAACCCCTTTTCCGCGTTAGTCACTCCGGAAACGACAGAGAACAATGGTGAAGCTTACGGCTTCAGCCTGGTATACAGCGGTGGATTTGAAGCGGTAGCGGAAGTGGATTCATTCGGCTCTACGCGAATGAGTATGGGGATAAATTCCTTTGATTTTACATGGCTGCTAAATCCATATGAGAGTTTCCAAACACCGGAAGTCGTTATGGTTTATTCCAAGCATGGATTGGGAGATATGTCGCGTACTTATCATCGTTTATACCGGACAAGGCTATGCCGAGGGAAATACCGGGATGAAGAACGTCCAGTTCTAGTCAACAACTGGGAGGCTACTTATTTTAATTTTAATGCAGATAAGTTGATAGCAATAGCAGATGAGGGAGCAAAGCTAGGCATAGAGCTGTTCGTTTTGGATGACGGCTGGTTCGGGAAACGGGATTCCGACAATTCGTCTCTTGGAGATTGGTACGAGGATCGCCGGAAGCTGCCGGACGGACTTGCGGATGTGGCGGAACGTATTAATCGGCTTGGGCTTAAATTCGGACTTTGGTTTGAACCCGAGATGATCTCGCCTGACAGCGATCTTTATAGGGAACATCCGGATTGGTGTCTTCATGTTCCTGGACGTAGGCGCAGCGAAGCAAGATGGCAGCTCGTGCTGGATTATACTCGAAAGGAAGTTCGAGATTACATTTACAACTCCCTTTCAGCGATCTTTTCCAGCGTGCCGGTCTCTTATGTGAAATGGGACATGAACCGCGCTCTAACTGAAATAGGTTCCGCTTCACTGCCCTCTGAACGTCAATCGGAGACGGCCCATCGCTATGTTCTAGGTTTGTACGAGCTGTTGGAACGCATCACCACGGCATATCCAGATATTCTGTTTGAGAGCTGCTCAAGCGGAGGAGGCCGCTTCGATCCCGGTATGCTCTACTACATGCCTCAAACTTGGACTAGTGATAATACCGACGCAGTGGAACGGTTAAAGATACAATACGGTATCAGCCTTGTTTACCCTGTAAGCGCAATTGGAGCGCATGTATCAGCCGTTCCGAACCATCAAGTCGGACGGATAACACCACTTGATTTTCGAGGGAACGTCGCTATGTCCGGAAACTTCGGATATGAGCTTGATCTAACTAAATTCAGCGATGAAGAAAAAGAGATGGTCAAGAACCAAGTCATATCCTACAAGCAGATTCGCGGATTAGTTCAGAAGGGCGACTTGTATCGCTTGAAGAGTCCGTTTGAAGGGAACGAATCGGCTTGGATGTTTGTATCCGAAGACAAAGAGGAAGCCATTGTGTACTATTTCAAAGTGATGGCCGTGCCAAACGCACCGCGAAAAACCTTGCGGCTTGATGGACTTAACCCGGAACTTGAGTACGATGTTTGGTCAGGTGACCGTGGAGAAAAGTCTAGCTATGGGGGAGACAGGCTCATGCAGTTGGGACTACATCTTGCTTATCATCAGAAAGACTATCAAAGCGGATGGTTCAGACTTAAAGCAGTGAAGGCAGAGTAAAGCTGGGCTCCATTAAGAGAACTATGAAATTGACTGATGCCCCTTTTTTATGAAAGGGGCATTTTGCGCGCAACGGATAAATGAAGCGGCTTAGGAGGGGACAACATGTTTTTTATCCGAATAATGAATGACATGAAAATGAAGAAAAAGCTGGCAATTACGTTCATTTCGGTAGCCGTTCTTCCACTATTGTTATGCGGCATTTTCCTTACAGGGAAACTTCGGGAGATCGTCATTAAGGATACCTTTATTCAAGTATCTTCCAATGTTGATCGCGTCCAGAAGCGTATGGAAGAGCTGATTAAAGTACCGCTCGACATATCATATCGTCTAACCAATGATAACCGGATGAAAAAGGTGGCCAGTCAACAGTATGATAGCTACGTCGAAGTCATTAAGACATATCGAGAATATACAGATATTCGTGACTATCTTCAGCTATACAAAGAAATATCCGGTATCCGTGTCTATGTCACAAATCCAAGAGCGCTTAACAACTGGGAATTTATTCAACCGGATGAGACGATAGCCAATCAATTTTGGTACCAGGAGGCCATTGCGGAGAAAGGACTTGCCGGATGGAATTTAATCACCGATGAACGCAAAAGTGTCGAGTATCTCAGTCTGATTCGTGCGTTTTCATTGGACACTCTGGAGCCAAAAGGGGTTCTAGTCATTAATGTAGACAAGCAGCAGTTAAGTTCAATCCTGGATCAAGAGTCTTTCCCAACCCTGATCGTTGACAACCGGAATCGGATCGTCGCGTCTAATGAAGCTGGTATGTTCGGGAAGAATCTTTCAGAAATCCATGCCGACGAGACTATACTTTCCAGTCAGGAAGGAAGTTACAACACGTTGGTTAACGGTAAAGCGTCCAAAGTGGTAATCGCAAATCTTAATCCGGAAAACAGTTGGAGTGGACTTCGTATCATTTCTATTTTTTCTATCTCTGAAATCACCCGTGATGCCAATCAAGTGATTCGCCTAGGTGTAGTCGTAATTACGGCCAGCCTAGTCTTTGCAGTCATGCTTATTTATGCTTCTGCTTCGCTATTGTCCAGAAGGCTTTTACGTTTGAGCAAGCATATTTCGAAAGTGGGATCGGGTTCTTTGGAGACATTTATCTATATTGACGGAAAAGATGAAGTTGGGCTGCTATCCAAACAATTTAATGCGCTTGTCAGAAACGTCAAGCATTTGATTCAAGAGGTCAAAGAAACAGTCGATCAGAAAAACCTTATTGAGCAAAGACAAAACGAGATCAGGTTCAAGATGCTTGCGAGCCAGATTAATCCGCATTTTCTGTTCAATTCTCTGGAGTCGATCCGGATGGAGGCCCATATTCGCAAGCAGGATGACATTGCCGAGGCCGTATGGATGCTGAGCAAGCTGCTGCGCAGCAGTCTCGAGGCTGATAACCGCAAGATCTCGCTGCGAGAAGAACTTGAGCGGGTGCGTTGTTATCTTGATATTCAGAAGTTCCGGTATGAGGACCGTTTGAATTACCGCTTGACCATTGATCCGGAACTGGAGGAAATGCCGGTACCGCCGTTGATTATTCAGCCTTTGATAGAAAATGCCATTGTACACGGTTTGGATTACGATGCAGAAGGAGCTGTCATTGACTTGGAAGCGAAGAGAATTCCAGGGGGAGTACAAGTTAAGGTAATTGACAACGGAGCGGGCTTCACGGCTGAACGGCTGGTTAAAGTACGGGAGGAGCTGACTGCATCCGTGCATGAACAGGAGGGACAACGAATCGGACTACGTAATGTAAATGATCGGCTCGTCCTGCTGTACGGGCCATCCAGTGCCTTAAGTATTGAGAGCGAACCCGGGAACGGCGCTTGTATCACGTTTTTTATTCCCGGAGGTGAACTTCAGTGATAAAGGTCGTTATCGTAGACGATGAACCGAAGCTCAGGAATGGCCTTCAAACATTGATCCCATGGGAAAGCCTCGGCTTTACGGTTACGGCTACCGCAACCAATGGCAAAGAGGCATTGAGCGTTATCGAGGAGGTAACTCCCGATGTCGTCATTGTTGATATCCGCATGCCCATTATGGATGGGCTGCAAATGATTCAGCACCTGACAACCGCCGGCCGTCGTCTGCATTTTATTATTCTCAGCGGATATGCCGATTTCGAATATGCCAAACAAGCTATTAAATACGGTGTTGCCGGATATCTGGTTAAACCGGTGGACATCCGTGAAATGTCGACAAGTTTACAGCGGTTACGCGAACAGATTGAAAAAGAGCGCCATCAGGAGGAGCTAAGTCAGACAGGAGGGATGAACAGAGAAGCACACCTGCATAGCCTGCTGGTCCCTCAGGCAAAAATTGAAGACCCTGATAAATGGAGAAGCAAGGCTAAGGATGTGGATCTGTTGTGGAGCGCGTATGAAGTCGTCATTATCTCCCTGCGTATTTCCGATGCGGAGCGCTTCGATGCGTTAAATCAGCTTTCAGCAGGACTTAAACCAATCATTGAGGGGCGAAATAAGGGGATTGTAACCGCCTTTTCTCCCTACACGGTCCTTCTCCTCAATGAGCCGCTCCGCGGAAAACAACGGCGCGAGGAATTGTATAACGAGATTAGAAGCGCTTCGGGCGGTCTTCGGTTCATCGCTGCAACAGGAGGAGTGGTGTCCGTTCCCGAAGAAATATGCAGCTCTTATCTAAATGCTCAGAAAGCGGTGAAGCGAGCCTTTTTTAGTGAGAAGGACCAGCTTCTTGGACCGAATTCTCTTGCTCTTCTCTCTTCGACGGAATCATTGTGGATGATCGAAGATAACCCAGAACGATTGGAGGAGTTCATTTTCAAACTTTATTACAGTTTGGATATAGGCAACAAGGCTATGATCCTTCCACTGTTGAAAGAAGCCGCAGGTTATTTTCTGAGCCGGGGGCAAGAGGAGAGAACGGTCAAGGAATCATTCTTTTTTCTGTCTAATGCAGTAGTCCATAAGCTGACTGCCGGATCCCGTATGGAATGGAAAGAGACGGGGGCAGTATCCCGTTTTTTAAACGGGATTTTCCAGCAGGAGAATCTGGAGGATCTTGTGGAGGAAATGAACCGTTTCCTGCTTGCGTTTGCGGAAGACTCGGAATCTGGCGGAAAGGAGCAAGAATTTAAGATAATGATCGACTTTATTAATAGGCATTACGCAGATAATCTGAGGCTTGAAACATTAGCCGGACTGCTCAATTACAGTGCCGCTTATTTGGGGCAGTTGTTCAAGAACAAGACGGGGGAATATTTTAATACCTATCTGGACAAGGTTCGAATTCAAAAGGCTAAAGAGTTTCTAAGCCAGGGCATGAAGGTCTACGAAGTAGCAGAACGCATTGGCTATGCGAACGTTAACTACTTTCACAGCAAATTCAAAAAATATGAAGGCCGATCACCATCGGATTATAAGAATCTATAATTTGTGGATGATTTTCTCCGAAATCCGTTGTATGTGCCTTCTCCTCCCTCTGATTTAATATGGAATATAGGAGAGGGGAGAAGCGATGAAAACACAAACGCTTAATGTAGAAAACGCATACAAAAAGTCGCCGAAAATTGCTTGGAAGGTATTTAAAAATCAGCAGTATCTATACTACATGTCTATTCCATTCGTTCTCTGGGTCTTTGTCTTTCAGTATCTGCCTCTATGGGGATGGACAATGGCCTTCCAGAAATATCGGCCCGGAGTCGGTTTTTTTGAACAAAAATGGGTAGGGCTGGAGCATTTCCGTACCTTGTTCGGGGACGAGCATTTCTACCAAGTGCTAAGGAACACGCTGGCTATGAGCTTGATGGGCATGATTGCTGGATTTATTGTACCGGTCGTTTTTGCCCTGCTGCTCAATGAGGTCCGTGTTCAGTTTATGAAGCGATTCGTTCAAACCGTCTCTTATCTGCCGCATTTTGTTTCATGGGTAGTGGCTGCAGGCATTGTCACGAAAATGCTTTCAACAGACGGTGGTATCGTGAACGATCTGCTTATGGGCTTGCACATTATCCAAGAGCCGATTCAGTTTATGGCAAAAGGAAATTTATTCTGGGGAATTGTAACTAGTGCAGATATTTGGAAGGAAACGGGATGGAGCGCCATTATTTATCTTGCTGCCATCGCAGGGATTGGTCCTGAGTTGTATGAGGCTGCACGAGTGGACGGCGCTAGCCGGATTCAGCAAATGTGGCATATTACACTGCCGGGTATCCGGCCGACAATAATCGTCCTACTAATAATGTCCATCGGTCACCTGCTCGGCACTGGATTCGAGAAACAATTTCTGCTCGGGAATCATCTGGTCATCGATTACTCTGAAGTGCTTGATTTGTATGCGCTTAATTATGGCCTGGGTATGGGACGCTATTCCTTCGGAACAGCGATTAATATCTTCAATTCCGTGATCAGCTTGATCCTGTTGTTTGTTGCTAACGGAATATTTAAGCGCTTTACAAACGAGAGCATTATGTAAGGAGGAAGGATGGCATGGGACTTAAGGCAAAATCTGCACAGGATTTACTTTTAGAGGTGTTTGTTTATGTTTTCATGGCTGGGGTAACCGTTCTAACGATCTACCCCTTCTTAAATGTGTTGGCTATTTCTTTTAACGATTCGGTGGATACCATCAGAGGGGGAATCACGATTTGGCCGCGGGAAATCACGCTGCGAAATTATGAATTGATATTCACCTTTGGAGGTTTGATCACAGGATTCAAGATCTCCGTTTTGCGGACTATTATTGGAACCATAGCAGGCTTAATCAGCGGTTCAATGCTGGCTTTTACGCTATCGCGAAGTGATTTTAAAGCAAGGAGATTCATTTCCGCCTTTCTTGCTATTACGATGTATGTTTCCGGGGGATTGATTCCGGGATTCATCCTGATTAAGGATCTGCATTTAATTAATACGTTTGCTGTCTACATTTTGCCGGGCCTTGTAAGTGCGTTTAATGTCTTTGTAATAAGGTCTTTCATTGACGGATTGCCATTTGCGCTCCAAGAATCAGCTAAGTTAGACGGCGCCAACGACTTTACAATCTATTGGCGGGTTATTCTTCCTCTCTGCAAACCGGCGTTAGCAACCGTAGCGCTCTTCCTAGCAGTAGGACAATGGAATTCTTGGTTCGATACTTATCTGTTTAATGGTTCTAACGAATCGTTAACAACCCTTCAATACGAGTTAATGAAAATCTTACAAAGTACGACTACCAGTGCAACCAATTCCCAGGATGCTGCCAATATGGCCCAGCGCCTGTCACAGGTTTCGCCGGAATCTGTGAAAATGGCCATTACAATCATTGTTACGGTGCCCATTCTTGTTGTGTATCCTTTTCTGCAAAGATATTTCGTTAAAGGTATGACATTAGGTGCCGTGAAGAGTTAATTTTACTACGGTGTATCCAGGCATTGCCTGTATTCATACAAACAAATCTATTTTTATTATTAAGGGGAGGTTACGTTTCATGGAGGTAAAAAAGAAAAGGACAGTCGTTTCTTCCATTCTAGCGCTGTCTTTAATGGCAACGCTTGTTGGGTGCAGTGGAAATGATAGTTCTTCCACGACTGAAGGAACAAAAGCAGAAGGAAATTCAACGTCTGAGATGAAACCCATCACGCTTACTTATTTTTCGGAAGACCCTAGCACGAACTGGAATAACATGCAGGATGAAGTAGGTAAAATTATTACAGAAAAAACCGGTGTAACTTTGGATGCTGAGTTTGCCGTTGGTGATCCGGTACAAAAAATTTCCCTGATTGCGGCAACGGGAGATTATCCTGATTTGATTGCAGCAAAAGCGGATGTTGGTAAACTTGTCGAGGCTGGAGCTATTCTCGATCTGACGGACTTGATCGACAAGTACGCACCAAACATCAAAAAGATGTTGGGAGATAAACTTGTTCGGACAAAGTTCAGCCTGGACGATCAAGCCATCTATGCTATACCGACTTGGTCTTCGGTCGATGAGAAGAAAATTAAAGCCGATGGAGGATTTGAACTCCAACATCGCGTTGTCAAGGAAGCGGGTTACCCTGAAATTCGTACGGTAAAAGATTTTGAGAAAGCCATTCAGGATTATATAGCCAAGCACCCGACAGATGAAAATGGCAACAAAAATATCGGTTTCTCCCTGAATGCTGATGATTGGCATATGTACCAGGTAACCAACTCGGGTTTCCAAACGACCGGGGGACCAGATGACGGTGAATACTTCATCGATCAGAAAACTAACCAAGCGACTTATCATTTCCGCCGTCCGGAAGAAAAAGAATACTTCCGTTGGCTGAATCACATGAACGACATTGGCTTGCTCGATCCGGAAAGCTTCGTGCAGAAGACGGATCAGTTTAAGGCGAAAGTAGCTTCGGGCCGAATTCTTGGCCTAGCCGATCCGGAATGGGATTATGGCGACGGACAAAACGCTCTTAAGACTGCGGGCAAATTCGATCAAACCTATGGTCATTATCCGGTTACATTGAGTAAGGAGTACAAGGATACCAATTTCTGGCCTGCTGGCTTTGACGGAGGATATGGGATTTCAATCTCCAGCAAGACTAAGGATCCTGTACGGGCTATAAAGTTTCTCGATTATCTAGCTTCAGAAGAGGGACAAATTCTGAATAACTGGGGAATTGAAGGAGAGCATTATTCCTTAGAAAACGGAAAACGGACAATTGCGCCGGAATTACAAGAACAGATGAACAAAGACAGCGCTGCGTTCCAAAAGAAATCTGGTGTTGGACTTTACTGGAATTTGATGGTACATTACGGCGATGACATCAAGGATTCAACTGGAAATTATTTCACTCGCAATTACCCAGAGATGCTGACAGCGAATTATAGCGAACCAGAAAAAGAAGCTCTGAAAGCCTATAATATTGACCATTGGAAAGACCTGTTCCCTAAAGAAGAAGAATTCCAACCGAGAGCATACGGAGCGGCATACACGATGTCCCTTCCTAATGACGACCCAGCTATTATCCTGGGGACTAAGATGAAGGATATTACGTGGAAGCGTATTCCTGAAGCAGTCATGTCCAAGCCTGAAGACTTTGACAAGATTTGGGATGCCTATATGGCGGAGCTCGAGAAGGCAGGCGTTAAAGAAATGGAAGACTCTTATACGAAGCATATCCAAAACCGGATCAAGCTGTGGTCTTCCAAGTAATTTATTTTGTTTGAAAAGGTTAAGGGCCGTTCTCCATCCCTGCGGAGGGGGAACGGCTCTTTTTTATGCACTGTTTGATTTGATACCGAACCTATACCTAACGAGGAAGTGACCTATGGATAATCCGAATATCGCTGCTATGGCACCTTGCAATCCGAATGCTATCAACGAAGTAAAAGCAGTACTACAGTACTTAAGCGGAATTGCTGGCAAAGCTATTGTTACCGGTCAACATACACAAACCAATGTGCAAAAGGAACTCCTGTACATCGAAAAGGTTACGGGGAAGCTTCCTGCGCTTTGTGGCTTTGAACTGTTAAGTTATTCGCCGAATATTAATTATGAAAACAGCAGTGCAGAGTGCCTGCTTGAGATTGATGAGAACCGAAACACGCTTGACCGGGCTTGGGAATGGGCAGAACGAAAAGGCTTGATCACCTTCACCTGGCATTGGTTCTCTCCTTTTGGAAGCTGGGATAAGGGATTCTATTCGAATAATACAACATTTGACGCCTCCAAGGCTGTAATAGAAGGAACGGAGGAGTATAAGGCGTTGATTTCCGATATGGATCATATGGCCGATATCTTGAAACCATTTTGCGAGAAGAGGATTCCGATTCTGTGGAGACCCTTCCATGAAGCCGAGGGGGAATGGTTCTGGTGGGGTCACAAAGGGCCGGAGGTTGCTAAGCAGTTATACCGCATTATGTATGACCGATATACACGCGTTCATGCTCTGAATAATCTGATCTGGGTCTGGAACTCACCTTTGGCGGAAGGATATGTAGGTGATGATGTGACTGATGTGATATCAAGAGACCTGTACCCTCCAAAGCATACGCATACGGATTTGCAGCCCGAATATGAAGAACTCGTGCGCATAACCTCAGAACCGAAGTTAGTTGCATTAGGAGAGATTGGGGTGCTGCCGGGCATAAATCAACTCTCATTAACTAGAATCCCGTGGGTTTGGTACATGACCTGGTCAAATGATTTCGGATCGACTGCAGAGTGGACTTCCGAGGAGGAACTACTCCAGGCGTATCATCATGAATATGCGATTACACTCGAGAAATTACCCGTATTGTATTAATCCAGCTTAAGTACTAAACAGGCCGTCTCCGATTTACCGGAGACGGCCGAATTTCATATTATGCAAGTTACATTATTTCTTTGCGCTGTGTGGTACAGTCACGTTTACGGTTGCTTTTGTCCGGTTACCGGCATAATCGGACGCTTCATAGGTCATCGTGTAGACTCTTCCCGATCCCTTGCCCGAACGCTCGGCCCTGAGCTGGATAGAAGTATCAGCTGTCCCTATATTCGTGTTCTGGATATCGCCTGGCTTATCTCCATCTCCTAAGCCATTATCCGGTTCATTGCTTGTTACAGAGACTAGCTTTATTCCGGCCACTCCGGATCCGGTATCCGCAGCGTTTAATTTCAATTCGATAGGGACCAATGCGTGATTGGGTATTGCAAGCACGGTAGTGCTGGCTGAAACGGTCAAAGATGGAGCGTTCTTGTCTATGTTAGAGACAGTTGCTGTTGCCGTGCCGGGGATCGAATACAGTGTTGCATTTAATGCCTGCATGAATGCGCTTTCTTAAATTGCAATTATAAATCTCATGTCCCTCCCTTCTCTTGATGTTCATCATAAATCAGTGGAGAGGCGAGGCAAATACAACGAATTTCGGAGAAAATCATTCGTAAATTATAGATTCAAGGATCCATTGATGATATACACTAGCTACTTATATTATTTTTGAGCCCTCTGGAGAATGTCGTCAAAACGTTAGTGTTGCGTCGTTAATGTGTTAGTTGTCCTTTGGTATCGGCTATAAAATGGGGCTATAACCGAAATTAAGGGGGAGTAAACATGGCATTACTATTTCCAGATCGCTTCTTATGGGGGGCTTCAACAGCAGCGCATCAGGTAGAAGGTAATAATTCAAACTCGGATTTTTGGCTGATGGAAAATTTGGAGGGCTCTTTATTCAAGGAGCCATCAGGCAGCGCGGTAGACCACTATAACCGTTATAGAGAAGATATTGCAACAATGGCCCGTTTGGGGTTGAATTCCTATCGCTTCTCCATCGAATGGGCTCGGATCGAGCAGGAAGAGGGACGATTCGAACCGGCGGAAGTCGAACATTACCGGGATGTGCTGCTTGCATGCAAAGAATCGAATATCACTCCAATCGTTACTCTCCACCATTTCAGCTCGCCTCAATGGTTAATCCGTGAAGGAGGCTGGGAATCGGATCAAACGCCTGCCCGATTTGCACGTTATTGCGCGCATGTCATGCGTGAGCTAGGCGAATTACTCCCATATGTATGTACCATTAATGAAGCGAACATTTCTATCGGAATCAAAAAAATTATGAAGCGCATGCAAGCCCAAGCGAAAACCCCTGGAGCGCAGGTCGGCCTGAATACGGGAGACAGCATGTCTCAAATGCAAAAGTACTTTATGGAACTAAGCAAAGCATTTGGAGTGCCTCCAACGGAGGTTCATTCTTTCCTAGCTCCTCGCACCGAGAATGGCCTAACAACAATATTTCAAGCGCATAGGGAAGCAAAAGCCGCGATTCGTCAGAATAGTCCGCTAACAAAGGTCGGAGTAACCCTGTCGCTTTACGACATACAAAGTGTGCAGGGCGGAGAAGAGCAAGCGGCACATGCCTGGCAGGAAGAGTTTCTTCAATTTCTCCCTTATCTGCAGGATGATGACTTTTTCGGGTTACAAAACTATACGCGTGCCGTTTATGGACCGGAAGGAATTCTTCCTGTTCCGGAAGGCGCCGAGATCACGCAGATGGGGAACGAATACTATCCGGAGGCACTGGGAGCTGTTGTCCGATATGTCAGCAAGCATCTAAATATTCCAATCATCATCACAGAGAATGGGATAGCGACGGATGACGATTCGCGCCGTGTTACTTTTATGGATCAAGCGTTGAATGGCGTACATGCTTGTATTGCGGACGGTATTCAGGTGAATGGTTATATGCATTGGTCACTGATGGATAATTTTGAGTGGCAGCTAGGGTTTTCCAAACGATTTGGACTTATTGAAGTTGACCGAACCACTCAGGAACGGACGATAAAACCTAGCGGTATTCACCTGGGGAACATTGCAAAGAGGAATGCGATCCAATAGGTTCATGAGGATGGATATAGAGGCAGAAGGGGCTGAACGGGCGCATGCCCGCTCAGCCTTATTTTATCAATGAAAGTCGATAAAACGTCAGGATGAGGTCGTCAGATTGTTAGTTTGATTACACCGCTTCCATTAAGATCAAGGTAAGAACTATATCAGTCTACTACAGAAAGGAATGGATGTTGATGGACAAAGTCCTATCGGCGAATGCACCGCAGGCGGGTATTCCTTACACGAAAAAAAAGAATCGATACCGCAAATATGCACCTCTAATGTTGATGATGGTGCCGGGACTTCTTTATCTGCTGTTCAATAACTATCTGCCGATGCTTGGGATTGCAATTGCCTTCAAAAAAATTAACTTCGCTAAAGGCTTACTTGAAAGTGATTGGGTTGCTTTAGAAAATTTTAAGTACCTTTTTAAAACATCAGACGCTTTTATCATCACTCGTAATACGATCCTTTATAATCTTTTGTTTATTGTTGTAGGAACTTTCTTATCCTTTGCCTGCGCCATATTGCTGAATGAAATCAAAAACAAAGCCGTATTGAAGTTTTACCAAAGTATCATCACGCTGCCGCACCTGATTTCAATGGTTATCGTCAGTTACCTGGTTTATGCCCTTTTGAGTGCAGATACAGGATTTATGAATCATTCGGTTCTTCCTTGGTTTGGTATTAAGGATGGTATTTCGTGGTATACCGAAGAAAAGTACTGGCCATGGATACTAACCTTGGTTCATTTTTGGAAAAGTGTTGGTTACTCCAGCATCGTGTTCTTTGCAGCGCTGCTTGGTATTGACGAGGAGTATTATGAGGCTGCGAGACTTGACGGTGCAAGCCGGCTCCAGCAGATCCGCCACATTACTTTGCCAATTCTGACACCGGTCATTATTATGCTGACGCTGCTTAGTATCGGACGTATCTTCTATTCGGATTTTGGCTTATTCTATCAAGTGCCTATGAACTCTGGAGCCTTATTTAACACAACAGCTACAATTGATACTTATGTATTTAAAGGGCTGATGGGCAGCGGCGATATTGGTATGTCTGCTGCGGCGGGTGTCTATCAATCAATCGTTGGATTCTTGCTAGTCATGCTTGCTAACTATATTGTGCGACTGTACAGCAAAGACAGCGCATTGTTCTAGCCTATGCATACGAAGCAAGAATTGCTTCACAATCCTTTAAGCTTATGCTTACGAAGCAGAATTGCTTCGCAATTCTTTAAGCTTATGCTTACGAAGCAGAATTGCTTCGCAATTCTTTTAGCTTATGCTTACGAAGCAGAATTGCTTCGCAATTCTTTTAGGAGGCAGACAACCATGAAAAATGAAAGCAAAGGCTTAACCTTATTCAGCCATATCATGATGTTCTTATTTGCAGTCTTTTGTATAATTCCGTTCATTCTGCTAATTTCTGCTTCGCTGACGGATCAGAATGATATCATCGCACACGGTTACTCTTTTATCCCCCAAACATTCAGTACCGCAGCATACGAGTATTTGTATGAAAGAGGGGCAGAAATCACCCGTGCTTACGGAGTTACGGTCTTCGTGACAGTAGTTGGAACGGTACTTGGGTTAGCTATCACCACATTGTTGGCTTATCCGCTGTCCAGAAGTGTCACCCCTCATCGTAATAAGATTATGTTTGTTGTCTTCTTCACGATGTTGTTTCAAGGCGGTTTGGTACCATCCTATCTGGTATACACCCAAATTTTTGATATTAAAAATACGATTTGGGCTTTGATCATCCCCGGGCTCCTGATGAATGGTTTTTATGTCATGCTGATGCGAACTTTCTTCCAATCGACTATTCCGGGTGCATTGATTGAATCTGCACAAATTGATGGGGCCGGAGAATACAGAACCTTATGGTCCATCGTGCTTCCGTTGTCTACCCCTATATTGGCGACAATCGGTTTGTTTGAATGTATTATGTATTGGAATGATTGGCAGCTCGGGATGATTTATATTACCAATCCTAAACTTTTTAGTATTCAGAACCTGCTTAACCGGATCATGCAGGATATCGATTTCATTAATACTAATTTGACCAGTAATGCAAGTGATGTGATGCAGCAAATGCCTACCGATTCGGTGAAAATGGCCATTGCAGTAATAGGAGTGCTGCCTATCCTTGTGGCTTATCCGTTCTTCCAGAAATACTTTATCAAAGGCATCATGATTGGTGCTGTTAAAGGATAAGGGAAATCTCCTAACGTGCTATAATGAACGCCACAACTGAAAGATCTGGTTGTGGCGTTAGTGCTTGCTATGCGTTTATGATAGATGCAAGACTTATTACCTATCCCAAAAGGAGATTAGACGACATGAATACTCCATTAAAGTACTGGCAGCGAACCTCTTTGCGATTTAAGTTAATCGTCAGTGTACTTATTATGACGATGCCGCTAGTAGGGATGCTATTATACAACAACTATTATGCAATTCATGTCGTCCGCGGCCAGGTTGCCGACTCCTATAAAAATATGTTGAAGCTGTACAAGAACCAGCTTGATTCCAGTCTGAATGATATGGACTCCTATATGAGTACAATAGCTGGTTCCGGGTATGATCTATTATCGCTTAGTCAGGCAGAGACCGATGGAGATTATTACACCGCCAAGATTTATTTGTTCAACAAATTGAGTCAGGATATTAATCTGTTTGATCCGATTGGTTCTTTTTTTGTATATACCGAACACAGACAAGATTATTTGAACATATCCAAGAGCGACCCTTACGCTATTAAGGAACATGACAAGATTCAAAAATATATCATAGACTACATTCATAATGGCCGATATTCACAGGGTGGTTCATCAAAAGTATGGAAATCTGTCCGGATTGATGAGGACAATTACATGATTGATATTGTGAGTGCAGGTGACGCATTCCTTGGTGCTTGGATCAAAACCGACGAAATACTAACACCTCTTGATTCTCTTCAGATTGGTGAAGGGGGAGAGGCGTTATTAGCTAATATGCAAAGCGAACCTATCTCCAATTCTACTCTAGTAAATAAATATGGGATTCAGCTTAAGCAAGATGTAAGCGAGTATTATATCTCGGGTACGAAAAAGAAATTTCTCGTTATTGGTGCACCTTCAAACCGTGGAGAATTCAATATGGTTGCGTTAGTGCCCGATAAAGATATATTAGCAAAGCTCCCCTATCTGCAATACATTATTTGGTTTATTACGATAGCAGCCGCTCTATTTGTCCCTATTGGACTTTATTCCATGAGAAGATCGATTCTGCTTCCTTTATATCGATTGCTGAAAACGATGAAGAAGGTAAGGGAAGGCGACTGGAGCAGCAGGGTAGAGCTGAGTCATACTTCAGGTGAGTTTCAATTGATGGGCGGAGCGTTTAATGCCATGATGTCTGAGCTAGAACGACTTCGCATCAATGTTTATGAGGAGCAGCTAAACAAGCAAAAGGAAGAACTCCAGCGGCTGCAACTGCAGGTCAATCCGCATTTCTTCCTGAATACGCTTAATATTATTTATAATCTGGCAAAGATCAAGAATTATGATTTGATTCTCGAGATGACGATGTCTCTAATCGAATATTTCCGTTATATGTTTAGAAGCAATACCTCCTACGTATCGCTCAATGATGAGCTTAGTCATACCCGGAATTATTTAAAAATCCAAAACTTGCGGTTTCCAGAGAAGCTGAAATGGGTAATTCATTCGCCGGAATATTTATCGGATGTTCCTATCCCGCCGCTTGTTATCCAATCTTTTATTGAGAATGCGATAAAACATGCTGTCACGCTGGACGAGCTACTTTCCATTGACGTGAATATAGAATTTTTGGCAGAAGAGCGCGGCTCCAGAATGAAAATAAGCATTAGAGATTCGGGGCAAGGATTCAATCGGGAACTGCTTGCAGAGCTGCAGGCAGGTAGGTGTGTTGCAAATGAACTTGGTGAGCATATCGGCATCTGGAATGTCGAACGGCGAATTAGACTGCTATACGGTGAAAC
Source organism: Paenibacillus sp. J22R56 (assembly GCF_056269375.1). NCBI lineage: Bacteria > Bacillati > Bacillota > Bacilli > Caryophanales > Paenibacillaceae > Paenibacillus > Paenibacillus sp. J22R56. Next base: position 114,322 of record NZ_JBWDNV010000007.1, on the reverse strand, counting down.
TGCCTCTATTCAATATGATAACGATAAGGAGAAAGGCGGAGCGACGATTGAGATAATATTGCCTACAAATCCGGGAATGGAGGAAACGAGATGAATTACCATCTGCTTATTGTAGACGACGAAGTTCTTGCCATTGAAGGGGTAAAGGCTGATTTGGATCTTAATAAATTAGGCATTACCAAACTACTTACTGCGATCAATATTAGACAAGCGAAAGAGTTGTTCGAAAGCGAAAGAATCGATATTCTTCTGTGCGATATCGAAATGCCTCAAGGAAGCGGTTTCGATCTTTTGTCTTGGGTGCAAGAGCATTATCCAAACACGGCGACAATCTTCTTCACAAGTCATGCTGATTTCAAATATGCCAAGGAAGCACTGCAACTTGGGAGTTTGGATTATTTGCTCAAGCCGGTTCGTGCAATCGACTTGGAGAATGCCATTCGAAAGGCGCAGGCTGTTATTGACCGAAGCAGCGAAATGAATAGAAACAGTCAATCTCACCAATTTTGGCTTAAGAATCATACCTTTATCATTGAGAGGTTCTGGGTAGATCTAATCAATCATTCTATACCTAGTAAGCCGGCAGCAATTCGAGATCAAGTCGAACTTCATCATATTCCGATTAGTGATGAATCGGTCTTCCTTCCCATTCTGATTTCCATTAAGAGATGGAAGAAAGGGCTTGATCGTAGAGACGAGAAGATTCTTGAATACGCCCTTAGAAAATCCGCTGAAGAAATGCTAATCGGCGATAATTCAAACGGAATATGCTTTCTTCTCGATCGGGGAATACTTCTGATCATATTGGTCACAAATCGGGGGACAAGCTGGGATTATGAATACGTGATTAAAGCTGTTCAGCAATATATGGATTCATGTAACCATTATTTCTACTGTGATCTCTCCAGTTATTTCGGAAAGACGATAGAAGCTTATGAGATGGCAGCTATGGTTGCGGAATTACGGCGTCGAGACCGGAACAACGTGGTATTCGTAAACCAGTTGTTCTTACATGATGATAATTGGAGCACTATGCTGCCTGTAAAGCTTCCAGCACTTGGAGTAGTGGCTTCTCTGCTGAAGACAGGTACAAAGGATGCTGTCGTTCATGAAGTGGAAGCGATCGTAAACAGCCTTGTTAATAATCAGGGAATAGATGCGGGAACTTTACATCAGTTCAATCAAAATTTTACGCAAGTCGTATTTTCCTTTCTCAACTTAAGAGGCATTGAAGCTAATCAATTATTCGGAGATGAAGAGTCAAGACACATCTCGGAGGCGGCAATCCTATCTATCACAGATATGATGGCATGGGTTCATCATGCGGTGAGTAAAGCAATGAACCATGCTGAAGTGATAAAAGAGACCGAAAAGGTTGTTCGAAGTGTCAAAAGCTATATCTCCCTTCATTTAGACCAGGATATGACACGTGAAATGATCGCTGATCAGGTTTTTCTGCATCCGGATTATTTAACAAGAATTTTCAAGAAAGAAACGGGCTATGCTTTATCCGATTATATTGTATTGGAGAAAATAAAGGTTGCGAGGGAATTATTATCTCAAACTGACCGCCCCGTAAGCTCTATTGCATCAACTTTGGGCTATACTAATTTTTCCTATTTCACAAAGCTGTTCAAAAAGCATGCCGGGATCGGGCCAATGGAATATAGAAATCAATTCTCGGCTAATAACAAGTCGTGAAAACGCTATTATACGGTCGTTAGATTGTTAGTCGGTCAATCAGCACAGCGATATGATGAAGATGTTCATTCATTATATTTTAGGGGGACATTCGATGAATAAAAAAGCCAGACTAGCCACGTTAACGCTTGCCACTGTTATGCTGACTGGAGTGTTGGCCGGATGCTCGTCATCCAAGAACGAAGAAAATAATGGTACTTCCGCAGAGCCAGCTTCGAGTGCAAGTGCAAGTCCAGCCAATGCTACAAAAGATCCGTATGAGATTGCTATTGCCGTACCCGTATTTGGTGCTGTCCCGAAAGATTTGCCAGAGGTACAAGATGAAATTAGCAAAATCGCGAAAGCTAAAATTAATACTACGGTGAAGATCATTCCTGTCAGCATCGGAGCGTGGGCACAGCAAATGAATCTGATGACTTCTGGCCGTGAGAAGCTGGATTTGTTCTTCGATTTTGGTCAAGGGTACAGTGCCGATGTAGCTGCAGGAAAGATTATCCCACTGGATGATCTCCTGAATCAATATGGAGAGGGAATCAAAAACCAGATTGCTCCCGAGTATCTGAATAGCGCCAAGATTAATGGGAAAATCTACGGAGCACCTGTTTACAAGGATTATACGACAGGGGTTCCCGGGGTGCTTATGCGTAAGGATCTGGTAGATAAATATCATATTGATGTAGCGTCCATCAAGACGATCGATGACCTGGATCAAGTCTATGAGACGATTAAAAAGAACGAGCCGACAATCGTTCCGCTCGGTGCCGGATTAACCCTGCCTTCTGATAAATATGTTTGGTACGATAAACTGGGAGATCGTTATGGGGTATTGCCTGGTTATGACAATGGTCTTAAGGTTGTCAACCTGTTTGAGACCAAAGAGTATGAGGACTATCTGAATAAGATGCACAGCTGGGCTAAGGCAGGATACTTTAATAAGGATGCGGCAACGAGTCAAGTTGGAGGATTTGAACTGCTGAAAGCGGATAAGGCCTTTTCTTATTTTCTTGGTCTTAAACCAGGCAACTTGGAATCGGAAACGAGAGCTGCAGGCAAAGAGCTTGTCTTCGCACCTTTAATGTCGGACATTTATGCCACAACTTCCGATACCCTTGGAGGATTGTGGACCATCTCCAGCAACTCCTCTAATCCTGAGCGAGTGATGATGTTTATGAATCTGATGTACACGGACAAGGATATCGCGAATTTATTCATATTTGGCATTGAGGGAAAAGACTATGTTAAAGTCTCTGACACCTCGATCGATTACCCGGAAGGGGTTGACTCGAAGTCAGTCGGCTATAGCTTCCAAAGCTGGATGTATGCGAATCCGTCCATCGCTTATCTCATGAAGTCAGACCTGCAGGATATGTGGAAAAGGACAGCAGAAGCGAATCAGAATGCTATCAAATCGAAAGCACTAGGCTTCGCTTTCAACTCGGAACCAGTAAAAAATGAGATTACAGCTCTTAAGAATGTAACCGATCAATATATAAAAGGCCTGGAAACAGGGACATTTGATCCGGCTGATAAGCTGCCAGAGTTCAGAGCTAAATTGAAGGCTGCGGGCATCGATAAGGTCATTGCAGAAAAACAAAAGCAGCTTGATGCATGGGCAGCAAACGTGAAATAGTGGAATGAGCGAAACCAGGTTTCCATTTTTATGGACCTGGTTTTTTTGTTTTCTTTTATCGTGACATATACGATGTCGGCAAAACGTCATTGAGAAGTCGTGAGATTGTTAGTGAGCGAACATAATTGCTTATATGATAGAAGAAAGGTTTCAAGGATTCATAGGTTCTAGATAGGGGGAGTAGTTGCACAATGAATAAGCGTATCGGGATGAATGAGGGTTGGCGATTTATTCGTCAAAACGTCGCACACGCGGAACAGGTGAATTTGAATGACACTGAATGGTCGGTTGTCCATATTCCCCATACCTGGAACGCGATTGATGGCGCGAATGGGTATCAGTACTATCAAGGCGCGTGCTGGTATAGAAAGACGTTTAAGGTCGAGCCTTCTTATAAAGACGGCAAAGTGTTTATTGAGTTCACCGGTTCGAACAGCATCACGGATGTATACGTCAATGGGCATCATATCGGACAGCACAGAGGCGGATATTCGACCTTCAGGTTTGATATTACGGACGCCGTAAACGATGAAGCTACTAACGTGCTTGCGGTTAAAGTCGACAACTCGGTCGTCGATGACGTATATCCCCAGAAGGCGGACTTTACTTTCTACGGTGGAATCTACCGCGACGTGAATTTGATCGTTACGAATCCTGTTCATTTCGATCTGATGGACTACGGTTCGAGTGGGGTGTATATCGTTCAGGAGGAAGTATCCGAGGACAAAGCCCGGCTGACGATTCGATCCAGACTTGTCAATGACAGCAACGAGGAGAAAAAAGTCAGGCTTTGGGCGGATATCATTGATGCCGATCTTTGCACGGTAACCTACGCTGCCAAAGAAGTTACCTTAGCTGCAGGGGAAACCAAAACCGAAGAGATGACTTGCGTCATTGACAATCCGAACCTTTGGCATGGCCGTAAAAATCCCTATATGTACACTGCCAACATTTCAATGGTTAGCTTTAATGATACTGTCGACGAAGTAACGATTCCGTTCGGCGTGAGGTACTATTATGTTGATGCCGAAAAGGGTTTCTTCCTGAACGGAGAGCATCTGCCGTTACGCGGCGTTTCGCGGCACCAGGACAGGAAGGACAAAGGCTGGGCTATCACGGAACAAGAGCAAGCTGAGGATATGGCCTTCATCAAGGAGATCGGCGCGAACTCGATTCGATTGGCCCATTACCAGCACAGCCAGAATTTCTATGATTTGTGCGACAAGGAAGGCATGGTGATCTGGGCGGAGATTCCGTTTATTTCAGTTATGTCGCAGCACGAGCTGGAAGGAATCAATGCCAAGCAGCAAATGCTCGAATTGATCAAACAGAATTTTAATCACCCTTCTATTCTGTTTTGGGGACTGCAAAATGAAATTCAGATCGGCGGCGAGCGGCCAGAGGTCAGAAGGCTCGTTAAAGAGCTGAACGAACTAACGAAACAAGAAGACCCTACCAGACTGACAACGATGGCAAATGTGCTGTTTGTCAAAGAAGAAGACGAATACAATCGTATGACGGACATCATTGGCTACAACAAGTATTACGGCTGGTATCATGGTAAGGCTGAGGATTTCGAGCCTTGGGTCGAGAAATTCCATACGATCAATCCGGATGTACCGTTATGTATTTCTGAATATGGCGTAGAAGGAATCGTACAGTATCACAGTGCCTCTCCGAAGGTAAAAGATTACACTGAAGAATATCATGCGCTCTACCATGAGATTGTGTGGAAGATTTTCGAGAAGAGACATTTCCTTTGGGCGACTTATGTGTGGAACATGTTCGATTTCGGCGCCAATATTCGAGATGAAGGCGGTGTCAAGGGTCGGAATAACAAAGGTCTTGTCACTTATGACCGCAGAATCAGGAAGGACGCTTTCTATATGTATAAAGCTCACTGGTCGGACGAGAAATTTGTCCATATTACGAGCAAGCGCTATGTGGACCGACCAGATGACAGCATTCAGTTGAAGGTCTATTCGAACTGCAAGGAAGTAACGCTTTATGTGAATGGTGGGAAGTTTCAGTCTACCATCAGTGATGATAAAATTTTTGTCTTTGAGAACATATCTCTAGATGAGGGGATCAATGAAATACGTGCCGTATCTGTAGAAGATAACGTGCAATATGTGGACACAGCCAGATTTAATAAAGTAAAAACACCTAGCTCAAGCTACGAAGCCCCGGTTGCTGATAAGGGCGAGGAGGTCAACAACTGGTTCCAGGCTCCGGAGTTAAATGATGAAATTGGGGAACTGCAGATTACGGATGATGTGTATTCCACACGCTGCACGTTCAAGGAGCTGTTTGAGCATAAAGGCGCGGAGGCAGTCCTGAATAAGTATTTTGGACCAGACTACCGGGAGAAGCCTACATATAGCATGACGCAAGGATTTACGATCGATATTCTGGCGGACATGGCACCAGAATACTTTAATGACAAGCTCCTATATGCGCTAAATAAAGAACTTACAACAATAAAAAAATCGACATAACCGATTAAATTCTACTGGTTAAACGACCAGTTAGGTGAAGGTGTCGGTCATGAGAGACCTGCTGGATAAGGATCTGGCAGGTTTCTTTGTTGTTGGTCTTTGAGTCTGTAATCTAACACCTCAGGGAGGTCGGCAAAACGTCATCGATTAGTCGTGAGATTGTTAGTGACTGAAAAAAATTCCCCGTATGATTAGCGTAAGCAACCAAGACGAAAGGAAGATATCAATGACAGAAGTACTTACGCAATTTTCGAACCCGGTCATTTCCGGTTTTCATCCCGATCCGAGCATTTGCCGCGTTGGCTCAGATTTTTATTTGGTTACCAGTTCTTTTGAATATTTCCCTGGCGTGCCGATCTTCCACAGCAACGATCTCGTTCATTGGAAGCAGCTCGGACATGTGCTTACCCGCCAGAGCCAGCTAGATTTGGAAGGAGTAATCAGCTCGGTGGGCATTTACGCCCCAACCCTCCGTCATCATAACGGACGCTTCTATATGATTACGACGAATGTCAAAATGTTCCGCAACTTCTACGTTTGGGCGGAGCATCCGGAGGGGCCATGGTCCGAGCCAATCTGGCCGGAATGGCCGGGTATAGACCCATCCTTGACCTTCGATGATGACGGCCGTGTTTATATTACAGGCACCGGCGGATTTTTTGGGGACGAGCCAAAGGGCATTTATCAGGCGGAGATCGACATAGTTAGCGGAAAGCTCTTGACCAAGCGTCGTTTAATCTGGCAGGGCACGGGTGCCAAAGCGCCGGAAGGCCCGCATCTGTATCGCATCAACGGCCAGTATTACTTGATGATCGCGGAGGGCGGGACTGAATATGGTCATATGGTCACGATCGCGAGGAGTGAATCGCCATACGGTCCGTTCGAGAGCAATCCCGCCAATCCGATTCTAACGCATCGAAGTTCGGGTAGTTCCATTCAGGCGACAGGACATGCGGATCTCGTTCAGCTCGAGGATGGCAGCTGGTGGGCCGTTTTCCTCGGTATTCGCCCAGTATCTGTTCCGTTCAGTGGGAGGCACCATCATCTTGGCCGCGAGACATGCCTCGCTCCCGTCAACTGGTCCGCGGACGGCTGGCCAGTTGTCGGAGATGGAGGCAAGGTGGCGGAGAAGATGGATGCAAGAAATCTTCCTCTTGAAGCTCCAGAAGCATCGTTTGTGGAAAGGGATGAATTCGATACCGGCTGTCTGCGGCCAGAATGGAACTTCCTCCGTAATCCGCGAGACGAGGACTGGTCCTTGACAGAGCAGCCGGGCTGTTTGACGCTTCGCGGCTCATCCGTAACGTTGAATGATACCGCTTCTCCTGCTTTTGTCGGCCGGAGACAGCAGCACTTCCGCTGCAACGTGATGACTGGCTTGTCCTTTGCGCCAACAGAAGAGGGGGAGGAAGCTGGGCTTACCGTTTACATGAACAATCGGTTCCATTACGAGATTGCGCTCACATGCGGGATAGACGGAGTGAATAAAGTAATCCTTCGCCGTCGGGTCGGGTCGCTGTGGAAGGTGGAGCACGAAGCGAACTATGAAGGTAATGACATTGTCCTTGGCTTGGATGCCGATTCATCGCAATATTCGTTCTACTACACTTCGCTGTATGGAGAGCGTATCCAGTTCGGTTCCGGAGAGTGTGCGCTGCTGTCGACCGAGGTTGCAGGCGGCTTCACCGGCGTATTCTTTGGACTGTACGCAACTGGAAACGGAAAACCTTCGTCGGCGCCGGCCGCTTTCGACTGGTTCCAATACACGCCGTGTGTCTGAAGTGAGCGCCGATACGGAGTCCAGATACCCATCACAAATCATAGCCTGGGAGGATACCTAAATGTTGGAAGTATTATCGTTGCGGACTGAATATATGAATAATCCGTTGGGACTGGATGCGAAACAGCCGCGTCTCGGTTGGAAGCTCCTCTGCGACGCCAGGAATGTCATGCAGAGCGCCTACCAGGTACAAGCCTCTTCGGAAAAGAGTTTTACTAACTTTCTGTGGGACAGCGGCAAAATAGACTCAGGCAATTCGCAAGGCATCCGCTATGCCGGACCTGAATTGACATCGATCCAGCGTGTCTATTGGCGGGTGAAGGTATGGAGCAATCTGGGGGAGGAGTCGGTCTTCAGCGAGCCGGCTTTCTTCGAAACTGGGCTGCTGCATTCATCGGAATGGAGTGCTAGATGGATCGAGCCGGAGAAGGAAGTCGACATTCTCGCTTATAAGCCCGCACCGTATATCCGTAAGGAATTCATGGTTAAGAAGGGGCTTGTCTCGGCGAGAGCTTGCCTGACTGCGAAAGGGTTGTACAGCTTCTTCGTGAACGGGGTCGAAGGAACGGACCATTTGTTCACGCCAGGTTTCACCTCCTACTATAATCGACACCAGTATCAAGTGTATGACGTTACGAAGCTTCTGCAAGAAGGGACGAATACACTGGGAGTCCAGCTTGGAGACGGCTGGTGGAGGGGAGCTACAGGAGGAGCCAGTCTGAAGAACAATTTTGGCTATAAAGTGGCTTTCCTTGGGCAGTTGATGTTGGACTATGAGGATGGCAGCCGCGAGATTATTGGCAGTGATTCTTCTTTTAGAACTTCATCTGGTCCTCTTCTGAAATCTGACATGAAAGCTGGAGATCTCTATGACGCCAGAATTACGATTCAAGGCTGGAACCAGTCTGGTTTCGATGATTCATTATGGGAGTCAGTCCAGATTCAAGAGGGTGGATTCGATAAGTTGATTGGTTCGCGAAGCGTGCCGGTCAAACAAAAAGAAAGATTTACGCCGAAGGTGCTGCTTACTCCAAATGGGGAAACTGTGCTGGACTTCGGACAAAATATTGCCGGTTGGGTGGAAATGAAGGTTCAAGGTGAAGCGGGTACGGAAGTAGTGCTGGTTCATGGGGAAGCGTTAGACCGGAACGGAAACTTTACCCTGCAGCATCTTTCTGAGCATGAGACCGTGGATGATTTCCAAGAGGTTCATTATATCCTTGCAGGTAATGGGATAGAAAGCTACCATCCGCAGTTCTCAATCTTTGGTTTTCGTTATGTCTTAGTGAAAAATTATCCGGGGGAGATAAAACCTAAGAGTTTTACGGCGGTGGCGATTTACTCTGACCTGGAAGAGACAGGGGACTTTTTCTGCTCCAATCCGTTGATTAACCAGTTAGTATCAAATTCCAGATGGAGTCAGAAGGGTAACTTCATGGAAGTGCCAACCGATTGCCCGACCAGAGAGCGGGCAGCCTGGACAGGGGATGCACAGGTGTTCAGCAGAACAGCTACAGACTTCATGAATGTATATCCTTTCTTTGAAAAATGGATGGCTGACTTAGCAGCGGAGCAATTCCAGGACGGTTCGGTTGGGAGTACGGTACCGACTGTATTGGGTCATCACAGCATAGAGGAATGGGAACGGGTATCCAAACAAATAACGAATCCGATGATGGCTATGCGCAGACCTAAACCTGGAATGGCCGGTATGCTTGACGGTTCTTCTGGATGGGGAGATGCGGCTGTAATCATACCTTGGACCATGTATCTTTGTTATGGAGACAAGGTAATTCTGGAGAACCAGTTCGAATCAGCGAAGGCATGGGTGGACTACATGGCAGCCTGTGCGAGAAATGAGAACGAACGTTTTAAAGATACTCCAGCTTATCAGAACTATACGGATGGGGAACTTGACGCGAATTATATTTGGGATACAAGGTTCCATTGGGGAGAATGGCTCGAGGCAGATTCGGAATTTAACGACTTGGCAGCGGCAATGAGTAAATCTCAAGGCTGTTATCCGGATGTTGCGATGGCTTATTACGCCTATTCAACCCGACTTTTGGCGGAGATGGCATCGGTGCTCGGCAAAGCAGAGGAAACGTCGAAGTACCGAGTACTCTACGAGAAGATTAAACGAGTCTATAACCAATACCTCATTAAAGAAAATGGCATTATTCTGGAAGACCGGCAGGCGCCAAACGTTCGGACACTTGCTTTTGGATTAGCAGATGAAGATAAAAAACAAGCCGTTGCGGACAGACTTGCGGAGCTGGTTATGGAGCAAGATTATCATTTGAGTACCGGATTCCTCTCAACGCCCTTTATTCTCCATGCTTTAGCAGCTAACGGACATGTTGATACAGCGTTCCGTTTGCTGGAGCAGGATACTTGTCCTTCGTGGCTATATGCCGTGAGCAAAGGAGCAACAACGATTTGGGAGAGCTGGAGAGGAATGAAACCAGATGGCGAATTATCGGGCTCTCTGAATCATTATTCTTATGGAGCTGTGTGTGATTTCCTCTTTGCAGGTATCGCCGGAATACGTCCGGTTTGGGAGAACCCGGGATACAAGCATGTTGAGCTAATGCCGATTGTTGGCGGAACGCTGTCACAGGCAAACGCAACATACGAGTCACCGTACGGTACCATTCGCTCCAACTGGGAGAAGTCGGACGGACAGGTAACTTATCGGTTTGAAGTGCCGGTGAATACGACAGCGACCATTATGCTCCCAGGCTGCCAGGAAGAGTTGAAGAAAGTAGCAAACGAATTTCCAGATGCACGATATGTCGAGGGCCGTGTTGTACTCACAGTAGGAAGCGGCAAATATTATTTTAGATTAATGGCACTTTAAGGAAAGAGAGGTCTTGGCTGGCGCCAAGGCCTTTTCATTTGCTGCAATTTTGTTGCAAATGCAACAAAATTAAATTAATATTGGTTAATGAAGATAGCTAGTAAGAGTATGATGGAGTTGAATATATGAAGGAAATCCTGCGTGAAATTGGGATGATTGCCAGGGCGTTAGATTCTATAAGCAATATAGAGTTTAAAGAATTTGACCTTACAAAAGGACAATACTTATACCTTGTCCGTATATGTGAAAACCCTGGAATCATTCAAGAAAAGCTGGCCGAAATGATTAAGGTAGACCGTACAACTGCAGCTCGTGCTATTCAAAAGATTGAGCTTAATGGCTTTATTGAAAAGAAAGATGATAAATATAACAAAAAAATAAAAAAACTCTTCCCAACAAAGAAAGGGGAGACGGTATTTTCTTTTATTAAAAGAGAAAATGACCACTCTAACGGTGTTGCATTAGCGGGTTTTTCCGAAAGCGAAGAAGAAACCATTTTTCATCTTCTTCAAAGAGTAAGAAAAAATATTGAAATTGACTGGGAATTTGTTAAGAAGGGAAACAAGAGGGATTATTGATTTTATATAAGGAGCTTGATATAAAAATGACTGTAATAATAAAAGAATGTACTCGTGAAGATCTGCAGCAACTCCAACAAATAAGTGTTGAAACATTCAACGATACCTTTAAAGATCAGAATTCACCCGAGAATATGAAAGCCTATTTGGAAAAAGCCTTTAACACTAAACAGCTAAAGAAGGAGTTATCAAATATCTCTTCTGAATTCTATTTCATTCTCTTCAATGAAGAACTTGCTGGCTATCTGAAGGTGAATAGGAACGATGCTCAATCTGAAAAGATGGGTGATGAGACACTAGAAATAGAGAGGATTTATATAAGCAGCAAATATCAGAGAAAAGGGCTTGGCAAAAATCTCTTTAATAAAGCAATGGAAATAGCCATTAGACAAAACAAAAAGAAGATCTGGCTAGGCGTTTGGGAAAAGAATGTAGATGCTATTGACTTTTATAAGAAAATGGGGTTTGTTCAAACGGGAGCTCACTCCTTTTATATGGGAGATGAAGAACAAATAGATTTTATTATGACCAAGACGTTCATAGAGCCTTAGTAAAGGTATTTGGATGAATTATCCTTTTAAACATTTTGGAGAAGAGCAAAGGGTCGTTGTAGCTAACGGGAAACGTTGGTTGAGAACAACAAAATGGCAGCTGATCCGAATGATCAGTTGCCATTTTTGGTGAAAGGCGCCAGCCTCAATAAATGCGAACCGTATCCGCACTTATTGTATTGTTGTATTCTTGACACCGGGAACATTTTTTCTGAAGTCTAATTAAACAAAAACGCGCCTGAACCTTAGTGGTTTTGCGCGTTTTGCCGGGACTAAATATCGTGTCAGGACGGAATGTTCATAGCGGTCTGAATGTTTTTCAAATCGAGCTGAATTTGCTCTGAAATATGGTAGGGATGGTATAGGCCTCGCTGCATCATGTAGGCTGTTATCTTTTCATGGGAGTCTATGGCTTCGTCGAGCTGTTTCATCAACATTTGCTTGATTTCGGGTGTGGTACATTCGGTCACGGCCATGGCGTAGTTTCTGACACCGCTCTTGGCATTCATAAAAAAATCCATTGCGATCACGTCATCGGTCAGCGTATGAAGCCCTGTCATGTGTTCTAATATTATGTTCATGTTTTTATCTCCTATTGGGTTACTTTAGACAGCACTCCACCGAGCTCCTGAAGCTGCTGCTGTGATAATTGCACATATTTCTGCAAAATTTGCATGAGTTCCGGGTCGGTTACCAGAGCTTGCATGGTTTTGGCTTTAGTTACGCAAACCGTCTTAAACGCAGCTATTTCATGAACCTCCAGCTACAACAGATGCGCAAAATTCTCAAACGCCAGACTGTACTTTATCCAACAGAATGGTGCATCCGTACCAAGTAACCTAGCTGCATTGGATTCTATCCAGCAGAATCCAGCGCATAGGCGGAATACAGCTCATGATGAGTGAAAGTTACTGGAGGGAATCCAACATACACTCAGCACCTATACGCTCAAGAACGCTTTCGTTGGATCAAATCCAACGAAAGGAAAATTAAGCTACAACGACGCGCGAAATTCTCAAACGCCAGACTGTACTTCCATCTCTCATTTTCCAACAGTATTGAAGCGTTTGAAAAACTGAGTCGATGGATGAGTGAATTACAGCAGAAACATCGATTAAAGAAGCTCATTATTGGCATGGAACCAACCGGGCGCTACTGGTTTAACCTGTCCAACTGGTTATCAGATAAAAGCGTAAAGAAGCGATAAAGAAACAAAACTATTCAATAAATGGAATAACAACGTTCAATAATTATGTGAAAAAGAATATTTATTTTTCAACTATTACTTATTCTGCACGGGGTCTTATTGCATTTACCTGTGTATGCATGTGGAAACGCTAGACTAGCGATTACCCCATCTTTCGAAACCAGGCATGGTGAGTGGAGGAACGTGGAAGGGATGTGCAGAAGATAGATACGAAGCGTATTGTTCGCACACGTGAAACGGGCATGCGTGCGTTAGACGAAAGAAGGTAAAAAAATGATAACGATCTAAAAAAGTGAAAGCATAGGGAAATGGCATGGAGTAAAGAGATGATAATGAAGTAACAAATTGAAAATATACGATTAGTAAAAAGTAACATAGAATTTAAAATGTGTTAAGTATTAAACACTATATGAGAGGGGATTTAAGGTGAAGAAAAATCAACCGTCTTCAAAAGCAATACTTCTTCTGATATCGCTGATGCTCACAACTGGCTTTATTTCAGCATGCAGCTCCAATTCACCCGAGAAACAAACGAATACTGGAGCTCAAAGCCCTGCAAACAACAGTAGTACGGGCAACAATGAACCGAAGGAAGCGGTTTCCGGAGATACTGATCCGTTCGGCAAGTATGAAACGCCGCTTACGATTCGCTTTACTCGAGATGTTGACAATGACACGCAAGATAATATCATTCCTAAAACTCCCGGAGAAACGATTGAAAACAACAGATGGTTGAAAGCATTCTCTGAGAAGCTGGGCATTAATGTTAAGTATGACTGGACGGTTAGCACCGGCGATGCTTACACCCAAAAAATGAACGTTACGCTAACGTCGGGTGACTTGCCAGATATGCTTCGCGTAACGCCAGCGCAAATGAAGCAGCTAGCCGAAGCGGATTTAATCGAGGACTTAACGCCATATTGGGAGCAGTACGCATCGGATGATCTAAAGGAACTTTACGCTGAACAAGGACCGGCTGTGCTTAATTCTGCTGCAGTTAACGGAAAGATTGTGGGGCTTGGTAAGGCTGACGTTTACGGTGATGGTGTTTATTTATGGATCCGCAAGGATTGGTTAGACAAATTACAGCTTCCTGAGCCAACCTCCCTGCAGGATGTGCTGAAAATATCTGAAGCGTTTACAACACAGGATCCGGACGGTAACAAGGTAAATGATACGTATGGCTTAGCACTAACAAAAGATTTATACGGCGGTGCAATGGGCTTGGAAGGATTTTTTGGGGGCTATCATGCGTATCCGAATATGTGGATTGATGACGGCTCAGGAAAATTAGTTTGGGGCAGCACGCTACCTGAAGTTAAGGAATCATTGAAAGCGCTTTCTGAGATGTATAAGGCAGGTCAGCTTGATAAAGAGTTCGGGGTTAAAGACGGTGGTAAAGTAGCCGAGAGTATTGCAGCCGGTAAAATCGGCATTGATTTTGGCGCTCAATGGAATCCCATGTATCCGCTCATCAGCAATTATCAAAATGATCCAAATGCCAACTGGGTAGGTTATGCTCTTGTTTCTGTAGACGGCAAACCGGCCCTTTCTCCGCAAAGATTCCAAGCCGACAGCTATTGGGTAGTAAGAAAGGGATTCTCTAATCCCGAGGCGCTTATCAAAATGTTCAATTTACACGTGGAGCTTAACTGGGGTGAAACAGGAGATTTTGACTACTATTACATGCCGGCAGCAAATGATAGTGTAGGGGTATGGAAGTATTCCCCAGTACAGCCGGCGTCAGCATTTAAAAACATTCGAGCTTTCCAAGAAATCGAAAAGGCTAGAAAAAATAATAGTTTTGACAGCTTAACGGGTGAAGCATTAGCTATTTATCGCAATATTAAAGCTTTCGAAGATGGGGATGCTTCTCAATGGGGCTGGCCTAAGATCTACGGAGCAGAAGGCGTTTACAGGCATGGGGTTAATTATATGGATAATGAACGATTCAAGTATGAAGCGTTTGCCGGTCCACCGACAGAAACGATGGCTGAAAGAAAATCCACATTAGAGGCATTGGAAAAAGAAACATTCGTCAAAATTATTATGGGTGCGGTGCCTTTGGATGATTTTGATAAATTCGTAGACAACTGGTATAAAGTTGGCGGAACAGACATCACGAAAGAAGTCAATGAGTGGTACGCATCAAACAAATAACACGTTATGGAAAGCAAGGAGCATCCTTGCTTTCCATTTTCTTAATCCATAGGAGAAGGTGATTGAGCTGAATATAAAAAAGTTAAAAAGAGAATTGCCGTTAAATCTCATGATCTTGCCAGGGTTTCTATTCATCATCCTATTTAGCTATGTTCCTATGGCTGGCATTATTATAGCGTTTCAACGCTTTATTCCGGCTAAAAGGCTCTTTGGCGATCAACAATGGGTCGGTTTAAAGAATTTTAAATATGTGATGAGCCTGCCCAATTTCGACAATATTTTGTGGAATACCTTTTATATTGCGTCTTTGAAGGTCATATTGGGCTTAATTGTTCCCATCGTAATTGCGTTGCTGTTAAACGAAATGAAGCATGTACTAATGAAGCGCAGCATTCAAACGGCGATATACCTGCCGCACTTCCTCTCATGGGTTGTATTAGGCGGCATCTTTATCGATATCCTGTCCCCAACAAATGGACTTATTAATACGTTGATTAATAAGCTTGGCTTGGATTCCATATTCTTTTTGGGTGACAATAAGTGGTTCCCGTATACGATGATCGTAACGGATACGTGGAAAGATTTTGGTTACGGAACGATTATTTATCTTGCTGCGTTAACCGGGATTAATCCGAATCTGTACGAGGCGGCTCAAATGGATGGGGCGAATCGTTGGAAGCAGACGATACACATTAGCTTACCCGGCATCCAGATGGTTATCGTATTATTGATGGTCTTGAGCTTAGGGAATCTTCTGAATGCAGGCTTTGATCAAATCTTCAATATGTACAGCCCGATGGTCTATGAGAGTGGAGATATACTCGATACGTTCGTCTATCGGATTGGTTTATTGGATGCGCAGTTTGGCGTAGCTACAGCAGTCGGTTTGTTTAAATCCGTCATTGCATTGATCCTTGTCTCGACCTCGTATTTTTTTGCTTATAAATTTGCCGATTATCGAATCTTTTAGGAGGTATGGGAATGCAAATCAAAAAAAAGCTAGACTGGTTTATAGTCATTAACAATATCTTTCTCATTTTGGTCGCCGCGGTTTGCGTGCTTCCGATGATTCATATTTTAGCGATATCCTTATCATCAAGTGCAATTGCGTCTACCGGTACGGTAACCTTTTGGCCAAAAGAGTTCTCATTAACCTCTTATGAATTTGTTGCTCAGCGTAAAGCATTTTGGGACTCCATGCTTATATCCCTGCAGCGTATCGCTCTTGGCGGCGCAATTAATGTATTGTTAGCCACGACGATTGCCTACCCGTTATCCAAGGAAAAGAAAGACTTTAGTCTACGAGCCTTCTACGCATGGACCTTTTTCATCACGATGATTTTTAGTGCCGGTTTAATCCCAACCTACATGCTGGTCAAGGAATTAGGGCTTATCGATTCGGTTTGGGCTTTAATATTGCCTGGCGCTGTACCTGTATTTAGTGTTATCGTCCTTTTGAATTTCTTTAGACAAACACCAAAGGAATTAAGCGAATCCGCATTTATTGACGGAGCTGGCCATTGGAGAACGTTATGGAGCATCTATATTCCGGTATCTATGCCGGCTATTGCAACGATTTTATTGTTTTCATTGGTCGGTCATTGGAATAGCTGGTTTGATGGATTGATTTATATGAATAATCCAAGCAATTATCCGCTGCAAAGCTATATGCAAACGGTTGTAGTGCAAAAATCATTTACGACATTAACGCCTGAAGAAGCGAAAGTAATGGCTAAAATTTCCGATAAAACGTTAAAGTCCGCACAAATCTTTTTAGGTGCTCTACCGATCATCTGCGTGTATCCTTTTTTACAGAAATATTTTGTAAAGGGCATGGTTTTGGGCAGTGTTAAGGGCTGAGGGCGAGCCTTCTAACACGCCGCTTGCGATGAAACAAATAGTCATGTTTTATGCTCGGTTTTTTTGTTAATATGTAGTAAAAGAACTAAAAGGAGGGGGGTACAATTAAATCTAGCATTTTTGTTAGATTAATTGCTACATTCTTAGCAGCCATCGTGGTCATAGTCGCTTTAGGGATCTATATGTACAACTGGAGCTTAAAGACGGTTAAAGATGAAATTTACAAATCAACGACGGCTCAGGTTACCTTTTATTTAGAGGGGCTGGAGGCAGAAATTGATCGTATAAAAATATTGCAATACGATGTTTTAAATGATGAGGATTTAAATAAACTTGCGATACGATATACGATTATGGACGATTACGAAAAGATGGAGAGTATGAGAAAGCTGCATCATCGCCTGGTATCCATACAAAATAGTAATGCTTATATTTCGAATGTTAGCGCTCATATTTACCCTATACAAAAGACCATTTCCTCCAAGAAATCGGTGGGCGCTTTGAATAGGGAGAAATTTGAAGCATTAAGAATTCCGGAAGGGATGAAGGGCGCTCAATTATTAATGTATAATGGGAACCTTCATCTCAGTACATTTCTGTCGGGCAACATGGGGTTAAGCCCCTTGTTTATGATCGAAATCGAATTAAATACGGAAGTATTCCGGGAAGCATTAAAGCAGTTCGATACTTATCCCGACAGCCGGTCCATTTTGCTGGATCTAACAAACGGGTTAACGATATATAGCGACGAGGATCACATGTTCGACGATGTCGTTCATTCGTTCGCAAGAAATGAAAGCGAATTCAAAATTGGCGAAGTGATTAGTCACGGCGACACGTTCATCATCGCGGAGAAATCCGAATACTTAAATATGGTTCTGTTTCGATTCATACCTAAAGATGCTGTACTGATTCCGACAAAAGGATTTTACGTGTGGTTATGGGTATTTACGGGGGTTGTACTCGTCCTTGTCATTTTTATCTACGCTTATACCTACAAGTTAATTCAACGTCCGATGAAGGAGCTTGTGAAATCGTTCCGCAGCGTTGAAAAGGGTAATTTCAATGTCAAAGTGGAAGTGAATCAAAACAATGAATTTGATTACTTAAACAAAGGGTTTAACTCTATGGTTCAGAACGTGTCGAATCTCATTGATCAAGTGTATAAGCACAAAATTCTTGAACAAAAAGCGGAGTTAAAGCACCTTCAATCTCAAATTAGCCCCCACTTCTTATACAATAGCTTTTTCTTAATGAACATGATGGCGAAAGTAAAGGATGAGAATTTGATTCCTTTCACCAAGCTATTAGGGGAGTATTTTCAGTTTATTACGAAAAATGATTCCGACTTTATTTCTTTGTATGAGGAAATTGAGCACGCAAGAACCTATGCCGATATTCAGTTAATGCGTTATCCAAGCAAGCTGACGATTGAATTTGAAGACTGTCCGCCGTCATTTAAGGAAATCAGCGTCCCTAGATTAATCGTGCAGCCAATTATCGAAAATGCGTTTAAATATGCGGTAGAGCATTCAAAGGGCCCCGTCACCATTCGGGTTTATTTTCAAACGACAGATGATAAGCTATCGATTTTTGTCGAGGATAATGGAAAGCAATTAACCGATGGAAAATTGCTAGATCTAGAAAAACAATTCATGGAAGCACACAGCAGCGAATCGTCGGGGCTGAACAATATTCATCGAAGATTGCAACTGATCTATGGTGAGGAGCATGGGCTGCAGGTAGCAAGAAGTGAGCTGGGCGGATTATTAGTCAGATTGCAAATTAATGCTAAGCTGAGGGAGTAGCCATGTTAAGACTTTTGATTGTAGATAACGAGGAAATTATAGTTAATCATTTATTTGAGGTATTTAGAGGGATGGACCACTTATCGCTTGACGTGTATAAGGCATATAGCGGCGAAGAAGCGATAGAATGGCTGCATCGCACACGCATGGATATTGTGTTAACGGATATCGATATGCCGAATATTAACGGGCTGCAACTCATGGATGAAATATTTAAACAGTGGCCGCAATGCAAAATCATCTTTTTAACGGGACACAGCGAATTTAGCTATATCTATAAAGCGATCCAACATCCCGATGTAAGCTATATTCTGAAGCTGGAAGATATAGATAAGGTGATACAAGTTGTTGAGGAGACGGTGTTCAAAATCCGTAAGGAAATCAAAACGGGTGATCTAATTAGAGAAGCCAAAGAAAAAATTCACATAGCATTGGAGCTGTTTCAGGAAGGTTATCTGCTTAACTTATTAAAGGGGAGCTCCATGGTAAAGGCAACGAAGGAACAATTTGACCAGCTTTCTCTGCCTATTACGGATGAAGCTCCGGTTATCCTAGTTGTAGGTAAATTAGATGATCTATCACTCAAAGACGATAACTATTTAGAGAAAATACAGCAAATTTACTCTGTTCGACAAATGATTAAGCGATATCTAACCTCTAATTTGAAATGCGTCATTATTTTAGACGATCATTTCAGATTTACGATACTTATACAACCGAAGGAAAAGGTAAGTCCGGCTACAGAGGATTACGTCCATACTTTACACTACATAAAGGGAATGCTTGAGTCCGTCCAGCAAAGCTGTCAGGATAAGCTCAATCATTCTATCAGCTTTACCGTTGGCAGTAAGCCGACGACATGGAATGATATCTCGCAACAATATAATGCTTTGCACTCCTTATTGAATTACCGAATTGGAACAGAGAATACGATATTGTTAGTGGATAATGAAGTGCCCTCTACTGGTGCAGCGGAGAATAAAGCGGAATGCTCTAACGATGAGGAATTTGAAGCAGAGCAAACATTACTGTCACTTACAACTACAAATTTGATTACTTTCATAGAGCAATATTTAGAATCGGGGCAAAAGGATAAGTATTTTGAAGAGCTGGAGCAAATTTTGCTGCCTTTAAGCTTGATAAAAAATAAAAATAATCTGGTTGCCCAGCAAGTGTATTGTTCCATTTCGATGTGCTTATTGTCCTATATGAATCGTTGGGGATTGCGTGATAAGGTTATCAGCAAGATAGGTGAAATCCAGGTTGTCAATACGGCTAATTTTTGTCGTTGGGGCGATGCAGTTACTTATATAAGAAAGCTTTCCGTATGTGTTTTTGAGCTTCAAAAGCTAGAGCAAAAAAGAAGGGCTGATAATGTAATCTCGTTTATTCAAAATTTTATAGTTTCACATCTCGGTGAGGATTTGTCTCTTGTTAGATTATCTGAGCAAGTGTATTTAAACCCATCTTATTTATCAAGAATATTTAAGCAAGAAACGAAAAAAAACTTAACGGAATTCATTGATGCAGCCAGAATTCAAAGAGCCAAAGAATTGTTAGTGAATGAAAACATTAAAATACATGAGATTGCCAGACAAGTAGGTTATGAATCAGCCACCTCCTTTACAAGGTTCTTCAAAAGCTCAACAGGCTGCTCACCGCAAGAATATAGAGATTCAAACGTGTTGAGGGTTAAGTGAGCTAATCGCCGTATCTATGGCACGAAGTATATTCTGTCTTTCTGACGTATGCAGCAAATATGAAGATAACTTCCGGAATCATTGTACGATAGGAATCTCATTAAGCTATCGGCGAACTATTCTTACGCGAATTCATTAGACATGCCGAAGTTAGGAATTTCGCAAAAAAATCGCGGTAGAGCATTGGAAAGAGCATTTTAGTTTTCTATATCTTCATAGAAAGGTGATTACGCATGAACCAAAGACCGTCTGAAGAAGAATATGCCGGGGACGTCGGCGAGTATATCCGGTTGGTGCCGGAAGGCAACATCATCGACATTCTGCTCGCCCAGGAAAAGCAAATGACCCGGCTGCTGGCATCGTTGACCGAAAGTCAGAGCGCCTATCGATATGAGGAAGGAAAATGGACGCTGAAAGAAGTCGTGGGCCACATCGCAGACAGTGAACGCGTCATGACCTACCGCCTGCTCCGATTTGCAAGAGGGGATCAGACACCTCTGCCCGGTTTCGACCAGGAATTGTTCATTCCTCCTTTCGGAAGCTGGACAACCGCGCAATTGGCCGAAGACTACCGGGCCGTACGGCAATCGACGATCACACTGCTACACGGGTTGCCGACCGAGGCGTGGTCGAGCAAGGGCACAGCCAACAACGTAAGCATTACGGCGCGCGCCCTCGCTTACGGCATCGCAGGACACGAGCTTCATCACATGGGGATCATCCGAGATCGTTACTTGAGTTAGTCGTCCTTAGTTTATGGCACCCTTCCCGCCCCGTTCATTCTAGCGAATTATTTTGAGTAGACATCTTGACAAAAAGATATATGAACACTAATTTGCTATTTAATTTGTGGTGGAGAGAGTCGTCAAACAAAGTAATAGACAGCACCAAGAAAAAAAAGGTAAAATTGATATTATAGAATATGGTTCTATAATATCAAACTCGAAGGAAGACAGAACTCATGCCGATCATCCAGTCGCTCGATCGGGCGCTGTCCATTCTGGACCTGTTCGACGAGCGAAACAGAGAGTTGAAAATCACCGAAATCAGCGCAAAAATGCAGCTTCACAAGAGCACTGTTCATTCGCTGCTCAAGACCCTTCAACTACACCGGTATATCGAGCAGGCTGCAGAGTCGGGCAAATATAGGCTGGGCATGCGTCTACTGGAAAAGGGGCAGCTGCTGCTTCAGAGCTTCGACATCCGTGAGATTGCGCGCCCACATCTGATGCAGCTGTCGCAGGAGACGGGGCAAACCGCGCATCTTGTCGTCCTGGACGGCTCGGAAGGCGTATATATCGATAAGGTAGAAGGGGCGAAAGCCGCCATTCGTTATTCCCGAATCGGCGGACGTGTCCCTCTCCACAGCAGTGCGGTCGGCAAAGTACTTGCTTCCTATTTGCCTGAGCCCGAACTAGATCGTATACTTGCCTCTTATCACTACCAAGTCCAGACACCGCATACGATTACGAACGAAGCCGATTTGCGCGCCGAGCTTGAGCTCGTGCGATATAAGGGTGTTTCATACGACTGCGAGGAGAACGAGCCGGGAGTGCGCTGCACGGCCGCCCCGGTGTATGATCACAGCGGTCAAGTATCCGCAGCCGTCAGCATCTCCACAATGGTATCCACTGTAAACGATGAGGAATTCGCCGAGTTCGCCGCGCTTGTCGTACGAACCGCGAACAGTATTTCCAAATCGCTTGGCCGATTGTAAGACCGCGTTCTCACGCACATGTGCATGGCATGTGCGGATTTTTGTCCTAATATGAGAACGTAGTTTTATAATATAAAACAATGATGGAGTTGAAATGTATGCGTATCGTTCGTTACATGGAATCATCGTTATCCCGATTAGGCGCTTTGACAGATGAAGGGGCCGTCTATCGACTGGAAACGTCGAACCTCATGGAATTGGTTGCCGAAGCAAGAGCTAAGGGCTTGTCTCCCGCCGAGCATGTATCCAACCAGATTGCTGGGAAGACGGCAATCGCTTTCTCGCTCGAAGAACTCGAACTGCTGACGCCCGTTGACGCGCCGGAGATATGGGCGGCAGGCGTTACTTATTTGCGAAGCAAAGAAGCGCGGAATTATGAGGCAACGGGAGGAAAGCTGGATGCCACGACGTTCTACGACAAAGTTTATGACGCAGAGCGGCCGGAGTTGTTCCTCAAATCGACCCTTGCGCGTACCGTAGGACCAGGACAGCAAGTATGTCTCCGTAGCGATTCGAATTGGCAGGTTCCTGAGGCCGAGCTGGGTCTTGTGCTGGATCGAGAAGGGATGATCATCGGTTATACAGCCGGCAACGACATGAGCTGCAGAGACATTGAGGGCGAGAATCCGCTGTACTTGCCACAGGCCAAGGTATGGAGCCGATCCTGCTCGATTGGACCAACGGTCAGACTGGCCGAAACGGTGACGGATCCCTATGCGCTGCAGATCGTGTGCCGGATTTACCGCAACGGCGAGAAGCTCGTTGACGAGCGGGCAAGCACGGGCTTGCTGAAGCGCAGGCTTGAGGAATTGGTATCGTTCCTGAAACGCGACAACGAGCTCTATGATGGAACCGTACTTCTTACCGGTACCTGCCTTGTTCCGCCTAATCAATTTACCCTCGATTCGGGCGACCACATTGAGATCGAAATCGAGGGTATCGGCATTCTGGCTAATACGGCTGTCTATAAGCATGAGCTGACGCAGCAGTCCTATCAAACCAATTAGGAAAGGGAGAGTGTTCATGAGCGAACAATCCAGAACAATTGACAATTATATTAACGGAGAATGGACGGCTCCACTGTCCGGCAAACGGATTCCGAGCATCAACCCCGCAAAGAAACAAGAAGTGGTGGGCCATGTGTCCGATTCGATTGAGGCCGATCTGGACAATACCGTAGCCGCTGCCGAAGCGGCTCGTGCTTCCTGGCGGAAGCTGACCGGAGCGCAACGGGGAGCTATGCTGTTCAAGGCGGCGGACCTGTTCGAGGCCAGGCAGGAGGAGATCGGAAGAATGATGACGCGCGAGATGGGGAAGACGTTGCCTGAAGCCAAAGGCGAAACGGTGCGCGGCGCAGCGATCTTGCGCTATTATGCTGGCGAAGGCATGCGCAAAATTGGAGACGTCATCCCTTCAACCGACACCGAGGCGCTCATGTTCACGACACGGGTGCCGCTTGGCGTCGTAGGCGTCATCTCGCCTTGGAACTTTCCGGTTGCCATTCCCGTCTGGAAAATGGCTCCCGCGCTTATTTTCGGCAACACGGTGGTCTGGAAGCCGGCTACAGAAACCGCTGTTACGGCATCACTTATTATGCAATGCTTCCATGATGCTGGATTCCCGGCCGGGGTGGTGAACATGATTGTTGGCAGCGGCAGCGTAATCGGCAGCGGTATCGCGTCGCACAATGGCGTTCACGGCGTCACATTCACCGGCTCCAATGCGGTTGGCAAGCGGGTCGGGCAGGCAGCGCTCGCGCGTGGGGCGAAATACCAGCTAGAGATGGGGGGGAAGAACCCTGTCATCGTGGCTGCGGATGCCGACCTTGAGCTTGCCGCGGAAGCCACGATCAGCGGCGGGCTTCGCTCCACCGGCCAGAAGTGCACGGCGACCAGCCGGGTCATTGTCGTTAGCGACGTTTATGAAGCTTTCAGGGAAAAGCTGGTGGCCAAGGTAGCGGAGCTGCGGGTCGGCGACGGACTTGAGGAAGGCACCTGGCTCGGCCCATGCGCTAACGAGAACCAGCTCGATACCGTCATGTCCTATATCGGCAAAGGGAAAGAGGAAGGAGCTCGGCTTCTTATCGGTGGTGAACGGCCGAGCCAGCCGGAGCTCGCTGACGGCTTCTATGTAACGCCTGCCGTATTCGACGAGGTGAAGCCGGATATGGCGATTGCAAAAGACGAAATCTTTGGCCCCGTACTATCGCTCATCCGGGTGGGTAGTCTGGAAGAAGCCATCCGGGTCGCCAACGATACCGAATTCGGTCTCAGCGCTTCTATCTATACACGTAATATCGGCAATTTACTGACTTTCGTTCAGGATATGGAAGCTGGGCTGGTCAGGGTCAATGCCGAAACGGCTGGCGTGGAGCTTCAGGCACCGTTCGGCGGGATGAAGCAGTCCAGCTCGCATTCACGCGAGCAGGGGCAGGCTGCAATTGAATTCTTCACCTCCATCAAGACCGTATTCATTAAGCCATAGCCTTCGAGAGGGGCAATTCGGGATGAACGAGCAGATAAGAACCATAATGGGCGGAGACGAAGGGACCTTCTTCTCCGTGAAAACACATGCGCCTGGGCCGGAAGGCAAGCTCCCGCTGACGTCAGACCTATTGCTTCATGCGCCGAGTGGCGATCTCTTCGGATTGACACAAAATGTCGGCATGGGCTGGAGCCCAAGCCGTCTCGGCGGGAAACAGGTATTGATCATGGGAACGATGGGAGGCATTCGGAACGAGGATGGGAGTCCCGCGGCTCTGGGCTATCATACCGGTCATTGGGAAATAGGGATGCTCATGAAGGCCGCCGCGGACGAACTGACCCGTGCAGGCCATATTCCTTTCGCCGGTTATGTCAGTGATCCCTGTGATGGGCGGAGCCAGGGGACAACGGGGATGTTTGACTCGCTGCCATACCGTAACGATGCGGCGATCGTGGTTCGGAGGTTGGTGCGCTCGTTGCCTACCCGTTCCGCCGTTATCGGAGTGGCGACCTGCGACAAGGGACTGCCGGCCATGATGCAGGCTCTGGCCAGCATGCGCGATCTCCCCGTTATCATCGTACCAGGCGGCGTAACGCTGCCGCCGACATCAGGGGAGGATGCGGGTAAGATCCAGACGATCGGTGCCCGGTATGCCCATGGGGAAATCAGCTTGGAGGAAGCGGCGGACCTCGGCTGCCGCGCCTGTGCTACACCGGGCGGCGGCTGCCAATTCCTTGGAACCGCGGGAACGGCGCAGGTGGTGGCCGAGGCGCTGGGCTTGACGGTGCCCCACGCGGCACTCGCTCCTTCCGGCCAACCTGTCTGGGAAGAGATGGCGCGCCAATCCGCTCGCGCCGCGGCGGCCATGGCGGAGCAGGGCATCACGTCTGCCCATGTGCTGACCGATGCCGCTATCAGAAATGCTATGGCGGTCCACGCCGCATTCGGCGGTTCCACGAATCTGCTACTCCATATCCCTGCGATCGCGCACGCCGCAGGCCTGTCGATTCCAGACGCAGGTGACTGGACCGCGATCAACCGCAGCGTTCCGCGACTTGTCAGCGTGTTGCCGAATGGGCCGATACCCCATCCGACCGTCCGCGTCTTTCTAGCAGGCGGTGTTCCGGAAGTCATGCTTCATCTGAGGCGTCTCGGTGTCATTGACGATCGGGTACTCACTGTGACGGGATCAACACTGGGCGAAGTGCTCGATTGGTGGGAAGGCTCGGAGCGCCGCAGTCGGATGCGCAGCTATCTGCTGGAGCAGGACGGAATCGATCCGGACAGTGTCATCTACAGCCCGGAATTGGCCAAAAAGGCAGGACTGACCTCAACGGTGACTTTCCCGACCGGCAATCTGGCACCGGAAGGGGCGGTCATCAAATCGACTGCCATTGACCCGGCCGTCATCGACGGGAACGGCATTTTCCGACATGTTGGGCGAGCCAAAGTGTTCACAACCGAGCGTTCGGCGATTCGCGCTATCAAGATGGGCGGAATCGTAGCGGGCGACGTGCTGGTGCTGATCGGCCGCGGACCGTCCGGAACGGGCATGGAAGAAACTTACCAGCTGACATCGGCACTGAAACATCTGCCTCACGGCAAGCAGGTATCCCTTCTAACCGATGCTAGGTTCTCGGGCGTATCCACTGGCGCCTGTATCGGTCATATCGGACCGGAGGCGCTGGCTGGAGGACCAGTAGGTCGGCTGCGCACGGGAGACTGGATCGACATCCGGATCGATACGCGCCGGCTGGACGGCACCATCCATATGGTCGGCTGCGGCGACTATCCGGAGACCGAGCTGGTAGGAACCGGGATACTGGCCTCTAGGCCGCAGCATCCCGAATTGGCTGAGGATCCTGCGCTGCCGGACGATACCCGGCTGTGGGCTGCGCTTCAGGCTGTAAGCGGAGGCACCTGGAAGGGCTGCGTATATGATGTGGACAGAATCCTTGAGGTCCTCTCGGCCGGTATGGATGCGCTTTCCCGGGAATAAGTCGACGCCGCATGCAGATTGACGCCATAGTACGCATATTTTTAATGAGATAAAGAAAAAGACCGATTGAACTATCGAGGGACGATATTTCAATAACGACCGGGAAGAGGCTGCCGGACATGAGCGGCAGTTTCTTTTCGCTATTCCAGCTAATAGCTTGTCAATATCTAAATGTTAATAGCCGTTTCTAGAGATGATATACTGAAAAAAGGTATGACAAATAACCGTCCTTTGGAACAGGAATATATTTCATTGTTTACTATTCCATGCTAGTTACTTTTTCCGAAATGCTTCTTTACAGCCCTTCATCATGCCGCGGGACAAGGTAATGGTAAGATCGTCCAGCTGCTCCTAGATCATGGTGCCTCTGTGGATGTCCTAAATGAATTCGGGGGGAACTCGTTGAACAGTTGTATCTGGGGATCGCTTCATATTCAAAACCCTGACGGGAATTATGCCGAGGTAGCGGAAAGCTTCGTCCAAGCAGGGGCTAAACTTCCAAATCAAGCAGCAGGTAGCGAGCATGTGAAACAGGTTCTTTCTCGCCGTGGAGCATCGTAGTAAAGCAAAGCAGTAAATATAGAATTGAAAAACAACCTTAGCTCGGCGGTTCGCCGGACTAAGGTTGTTTTGATTTTGAAAGCATTGATCACATTAATTTAAATGTTACAAAAAAGTTACATTCTGTATACACTTTTGAGATATGTTTTTTGCATGATTAGTCTAGTCCTATTAGCTGAACTAAAGTGATATGGCATACAGAACTAAGAGCTGGGGGCGGTATTGGTGAAAAACGATCAGCAATATTAACACTACTCCTCAGACCTCTTACAACGGGGCGCATCATTC
Organism: Paenibacillus sp. J22R56; assembly: GCF_056269375.1. Classification (NCBI taxonomy): domain Bacteria; kingdom Bacillati; phylum Bacillota; class Bacilli; order Caryophanales; family Paenibacillaceae; genus Paenibacillus; species Paenibacillus sp. J22R56. The sequence goes on along the minus strand of NZ_JBWDNV010000007.1, from coordinate 86,940 downwards.
TTGTGTTTGGCTTTCATGCAGATGACAGTGAAGAGGGGGAAAGCATAGTGAAAAGGATGGCGAAGTAGGCTTCGTAATACGCCGATTCATCCTTATCATGTTGTAGTGGATCGCAAGGATGCGATTAAGTTCGCAATTAACTCGAGCTGTACTGGCGACACTGCCGGAAATCTTACTGCTCCTTATTAAAAAGATAATAGAATATTACCGCATATGCGGCTAAGTTGGTGAACGAAGATGGAACATGGGAGCTTAGGTATTATTGGGGGAATGGGTCCCAAAGCTACCTCGGTTTTTTTTGAAAGAATAATAAACAAAACGAATGCGGATATGGATCAGAATCACATTAACATCATTATTCTCAATCATACAAGTCTTCCTGACCGGACCGATGTTCTTCGGAAGAAGGAAGAAGCTCTATTCTTAGATAAAATATCTAAAGATATGGCTCTCCTACATAATGCCGGTGTGTCCAATATTGCAATACCATGTAACACAGCACATTGCTTTTATAATGAGATGCAGGAAATGACCACGATTCCGATTATAAATATGGTCAACGAGACACTTAAGCTTGTGGCGGATAAGTTTGGACCAGGAAGTAGAGTGGGGATTTTGGCGACCGATGGAACCTTGCATAACGGAATATATAGCAAAGAATGTGAAAATTTCAATCTTGAACTATACAAGCCGAATGAAGAAATACAGAAACGTATTATGAGTATCATTTATAAGAATCTGAAGCAGAATCAACAAGTTAAACCAGCAGAAATCGAAGATATAATAGAGCTGCTGCTGGGCGACTTCGGTTGTGACTGTGTCGTAATTGCTTGCACGGAATTATCAAGTATACCATTGCGGCAGAATATTAAAAGATATTGCATTGATGCTATGGATGTACTCGTGGAGCAATCCATTCTTCGTTCGGGCAAAAGAGTTAAAGCTTCTGATTTTGCATAATACAGGCATTACGGCAAGATATCATTCTTCAATCATTTAATGGAGTCAAGAGTTTGTTCAAAAGGGGTTTAAGTAGGATGAAAGTACTTGTTGTAGAGGATGACTTCAGCATTTCTAGTGCCATAACTTTTGCGCTTGAGAGAGAAGGCTACACGGTCAGAGCCGCTGCTGACGGGGAGGAAGCTCTAGAAAAAACAATAGTATTTAAACCCGACGTAATTATTCTTGATATTATGATGCCTAAAATGAACGGATATGAGGTTTTCCGTAAGCTTAATCTTCAGAAAGAACGGCCGGGAGTGCTTTTGTTGACCGCGAAAAACGATATTGTAGACAAGGTACGTGGCCTGGAATTAGGTGCGGATGATTATATGACCAAACCCTTTGATATCATGGAGGTGCTGGCCCGAGTAAAGGCACTGTACCGAAGGATAAATTTTACAAAAAAGTAGGGGGAAGAAGAGCATCGAACATCCTACCGTAATTGGAGATACGGCTCAAGACGATGCTCATTGAGAAAGACTATTTGGCGTATAGGCTCGAAGGGAAGGACGCGTCGGGGGGATAAGCTAGGAAGATTTTTCTATGAACAGCCGTTCGGCGCGCATGGGCTTGGTCATACCGCCGGACAACGTAATGGACCGGTGCACGAGCACGTCCAAGGCGTCGATAAAGTAAGGCCGCACGGATTCGCCTAATTCTATGCAAGATAATTCCGTGCACGCGAGAACGACGCCGTCGCATTTCTCCCGCTGGAGCATCTCCTTCACAATACCTTCGAGCACACGAGCATCCGAATATCCGGTCTTTTTGATATCTTCATAGATGATGCTCATAATGCTTTGTTGCATGCTCGGGCTCGGAATGAACGGCTCAAGGCCGTATTGCCGCAGGACATCCGAATAGATGTCGGTTTGAAGAGTAGCGTCGGTCGCGAGTATGCCGATTTTACGATTCGCTTTATGTTTCGCGAGCAGTTGTTCGACCGTTTCTCTTACCATGTTGACGATCGGAATAGCCGTCATGGCTTGAATGTCGTCGAAGAAACGGTGCGCCGTATTGCAAGGCATCACGATGTTCGACACTTCCGCATGCTCGAGCAGCGCGATGTCCGCTTGGATCAGCCGAAGGAATTGCTGATCTTTCCGCTCAAGGATCGAGCTCGTTCGGTCCGGCAATGACGCATGATTCAAAATAATCATGTCGATATGCTCCTGATCCGCTTCCGCATCGGTGAATTTAATAACTCTGTCGAAAAAAACGGATGTCGCCTTCGGTCCCATCCCGCCGATCACGCCTAATTTGGATTGTTTCATCATATCTACCTTATTTTGTATTTTAATCTTTTTTCATGTACTTATGCTATGAGGATTCGGGAAGCATAGCGAGACGAAACAATTGAAAATTAAGCTAAATTTAAACTAAAATCCTATCCGAATTTTTCAATTAAATGAAAATTCTTGAATCCCAAAATCCGGTTTTGGCCATAGTATATTGAAAATGAATTGCAATTATTCGTAAAGTTTCCACAGGAATGGGGTTGCCGCATGCGCACTAGACGAACTAGAGGCACTAAACGTAGCAAGATTATCTTAGGAGTAGCCTTCGTTCTTATTGCCGCGTTGGTTATTTGGACTTCGATCGACAAGATATCGGCGGATACAAAGACGGAAACCAAGCCCACAGGCACGCCGACCGCCACACCGATTACAACGTCTGCTGCCACGCCGGACACCAAGGCTGATACGGTGCCGCCCAAAATCACGGGAGTCAAAAATGTAACTGTCTTTATCGGAGACCGCGTTTCCTACAAAACCGGCGTAACCGTTAAGGATGATCACGATGCGAACGTCACTTTGGTCGTAGACACGAGCGGCGTCAACCTAAAGAAAGTCGGCGTTTACAACATTACGTATAAGGCAAAGGACGCCGGAGGCAACGTTGCCCAAGCGGAGGCTTCGGTAACGGTCAAGGTAAAGCCTGCGAGCCCGGTCAACGAAGACGAACTGAATAAACTGGCGGATACCGTACTCGCCAAGATCGTGACGAAAGACATGACGGAGGTCGACAAATTATGGGCAATCTTCAAATGGACGAAGTACAACGTCGGCTATGTCGACAGTTCCAGCCACACCGATTGGCGAAAAGGCGCGCTTCAAGGGTTTAAACAAGGTACGGGCGACTGCTTCGTCTACTATGCCACCGCAAGGATGCTGATGGAGAGAAGCGGCTTCGAAACGCAAACCGTGATCCGGGACAAGGGCAGAAAAACGAAACATTTCTGGAGCTTAGTCAAAGTCGAAGACGCCTGGTATCACTTCGATACCACTCCCACGATCAAGAAGAATACGACTTTCCTACTTACGGACGCAGAGCTGGCGTTATTCAATAAGCAATTTAAGAACTACTACCTATTCGATAAGACCAAACATCCGGCAACGCCGACCAAACCGCTCAAAGAAAGAAGCAAGTATCTTAAATAAGGAGGGTTGCCAATGCAGTTCAACGTCATGGAATATTTAGAGCATACGGTACGAAGAGTACCGGACAAAATCGCTTACGCGAACGACGAATTCGGCCTTACATTCCAGGATGTGTACGGGCAGTCCAGAGCGATCGGCACATTTCTGAACAGGCACCATTTGCAAAAGCAACCGATCGTCGTATTCATGAACAGGAGTCCGAAAGCGATCGCGGCTTATTACGGCGTCATCTACAGCGGCAATTTCTACGTGCCTCTCGACGACGAGATGCCCCACACCCGCATCGAGACAATCGTTCGGAAGATAAATCCCAGCGCGATCATCTGCGATGAGTCGACGAAGGAAACCGCCGATGCCAGCGATTTTCAAGGGAACGTTCATCTGTTCGACGACCTCATTCAAGGTCCTGTCGACGATGAGGCATTAACCCGAATACGCCTTTCCGCCTTGGACACGGATCCTTTGTACGTCGTCTTCACGTCCGGCTCAACGGGGGTACCGAAGGGCGTCATCGCCAACCATCGATCGGTCATCGATTATATCGAAAACTTATCCGACGTGCTTTCGCTAAGCGAAGACACGATATTCGGGAACCAGACGCCGCTGTATCTCGATGCTTGCTTTAAAGAACTATTCCCGACCCTGAAGTTCGGAGCGACGACGTACATTATCCCGAAGAGCCTGTTTATGTTCCCGCTCAAATTGGTGGAGTTCCTGAACGAGTATCGCATAAACACCGTTTGCTGGGTCGTATCGGCGTTAACGATGATCTCTTCCTTCAAAGTGCTGGACAAGCTGGTTCCGGAATTTCTGCATACCGTTGCGTTCGGCAGCGAAGTATTCCCGGTGAAACAATTCAATCTGTGGAAAAGCGCGTTGCCTAACGCGAAGTTCGTTAACTTATACGGGCCTACCGAAGCGACCGGCATGTCGTGTTACTACAAGGTGGAACGGGCGTTCGAGGAACACGAGATTTTACCAATCGGCAGGCCGTTTCGGAATACCGAGATCCTCTTGCTTGGTTCGGACGATCGCGAAGCCTCTCCCGGGGAAGCCGGAGAAATTTGCATTCGGGGCACTTGCCTGACGCTAGGTTATTACGGGGATTTCGCCAAGACGAACGAAGTCTTCGTACAAAATCCGTTGAACGCACTGTATCCCGAACTGATCTACCGGACAGGGGATTTGGGCAAATACAACGAGCACGGCGAGCTGATGTTCGTCTCGCGCAAAGATTACCAGATCAAGCATATGGGGTATCGCATCGAGCTCGGAGAAATCGAGGCGAACGTCAGTCGGCTGGAAGGCATCAAGAGCGCTTGCTGCGTTTACGACAAAACCACGGAGAAGATCGTCTTATTCTTCGTAGGCGAAACGGACGCCAGATCGATCGTCAAGGAACTGAAGCTGCTGCTGCCGAAGTATATGATTCCCAATCGGATTGAGCCGTTAGACGCAATGCCGCTCACGACAAACGGAAAAATCGATCGCGTTTACCTCAAAGAAGCTTGCGTCAAGAAAGGGAGTTAAGCACATGGATGAGTTATTGAAAATATTAGAAGATATGCACCCTGACGTCGATTTTCGTCAATGCGATACGTTAATCAAGGATAAAGTGTTGGATTCTTTCGACATCGTCACGCTGCTTGCGGAGATCGACGGCGAATTCGGCGTGACGATTCCCGTGGAGGAAATCACGCCAGATAACTTCAATTCCGCCCAGTCGTTGTACGCCTTAATCATCAGACTATCCGACGATTTATAGGGGGAGACCATGCTTTTCACCTCATACGGTTTCATTCTCTTTCTCGTTGCCTTGTTCGTCGTTTATTACATCATTCCGAGAAAATACCAGTGGGTATTGCTTCTGGGCGCCAGCTATTTGTTCTATGCGCTATCCGGGCTTCAATTTCTTGCTTATATCGCGGCGACGACGGTTTGCGTTTATTATGCCGGACGCCGAATCGGCGACTTGGTGCAGACCGAATCCGCGTATTTGCTGGAACATAAGCACGAACTGGCCAAGCCCCAGATCAACGAATACAAATCCAAGATGAAAGCAAGAAAACGGATCCCGATGCTACTCGCCTTGTTCGTGGCCTTGGGCATTCTTGCTTTCGTCAAATACGCCGATTTCGCTATCGCGAACATCAATCTCATCGCCCGGGCTTTCGGAAGCGAAGGCGGCATTTCCTTCTGGACGATCGCCGTTCCGCTCGGTATTTCCTTCTATACGTTCAAGAGCGCGGCTTACCTGATCGACGTCTACAGGGGCAAATTTCCGCCGGAGCGCAATTTGTTCAAGTTCGCGTTGTTTGTTTCCTTTTTCCCCGAAGTCATACAAGGACCGATTAGCCGATTCGATCAATTGGGCAAGACGTTGTACGGCCCGCACGCCTTCGACAGCCGCAACGTAAAGTTCGGCTTGCAGCGAATCGCATGGGGATTTTTCAAAAAGCTGGTCATCGCCGATCAACTGATGGTCGCCGTTCGGACGATTATCGACGATCCCGATCACTATAACGGTGCGTACGTGTTGGTTGGCATGCTGTTATACGCGTTTCAACTGTTGGCCGACTTTTCCGGCGGTATCGATATTACGATCGGGATTGCCCAGGTGCTCGGCGTCACGGTTCAGGAAAATTTCCGCAGACCGTATTTCGCCAAGTCGATCACGGATTACTGGCGCAGATGGCATATTTCGATGGGCGCTTGGTTCCGGGATTACGTTTTCTTCCCGATGTCCGTCTCGAAGCCGATGCTTGCCCTGTCGAAGTTCTCCCGCCGGCGGTTTGGCAACGCGATCGGCAAACGAGCGCCTGTGTATCTCGCGACTTTAACGACCTGGTTCGCCACCGGCATCTGGCACGGCTCTAGTTGGAACTTCATCGCTTGGGGACTGGCCAACGGCGTCATCATTCTTATCTCGCAAGAACTGGAACCGTTCTACGATTGGTTCCATGGGAAGTTCAAAGTGAAGCATATGTTCGGATTCCGCGCTTTCCAAGTCGTGCGGACGCTGCTGCTGATGAGCTCGATCCGGCTGTTCGACTGTTACATGGACGTACCGCTGACGTTCAGGATGTTCGGTTCCATGTTCACGACCTTCAATTATCAAGTCTTATTCGACGGTTCGTTGCTTCATCTGGGCATCTCTTTAAGTCACTACGTCTTGATCCTGTCGAGCCTAACGGTCGTCGGAATCGTCAGCTTGCTTCAAAGAAGCGGAAGCGTGAGGGAGAAGATAGCGGCGCAGCCGATCGGCGTAAGGTATTCGCTTTACGGCATGCTGATCCTCTCGATCCTCGTCTTCGGCGCTTACGGCGTCGGCTATGACGCGAAGCAATTCATCTATAATCAGTTCTGATTTCTAAGGAGGGAGATGGGACATTGGTACGAAAGAAGCTTATAATCGGAGCGGTCGCGATCGTTTTGCTGCTCGGCTCGTTGTATGTACTGCAACGCCTGCTGATGCCCAAATACGTATCCGGCATCGTCGAGGGTTCGCTCGTCGGCGAATATTACAAAGAAGACCGCAAGGATTTCGACGTTATATTCCTCGGGGACTGCGAAGTGTACGAGAATTTCTCGCCGGTTACGCTGTGGGAGAAATACGGGATTACGAGCTATATCCGCGGAAGCGCGCAACAGTTGATCTGGCAGTCGTACTATTTGCTGGAAGAGACGCTGAAATACAAGAAGCCGAAAGTCGTCGTCTTTAACGTTCTCGCCATGCAGTACAATGAACCGCAAAAAGAAGAGTATAACCGTATGACGCTGGATGGGATGGAACTCTCGGCAATTAAGCTGAAAAGCATTCAAGCGTCCATGATGAACAACGAGCATCTCGTCGATTACCTTGCGCCCTTATTGCGTTTTCATTCCAGATGGGATCAATTAAGCGAAGACGACTTCACGAACTTGTTGTTCGGCAAGGAGAAGTTGTTCCACAATGGGTATTATATGCGGGTAGACGTGAAGCCGGCGGGGAGAGTTCCGAGAGCGCCGAGGCTGCCCGATTACCGTTTCGGTTCTAACGCTTATAGTTACTTGGATCGATTGACGGAATTGTGCAAGGAAAACGGAATCAAACTCGTATTGGTCAAAGCGCCGACGATCTACCCGCATTGGTACGACGAGTGGGATACCCAGATGGAGCAGTACGCCGCAGCCCACGATTTAACCTACATCAATTTTCTCAAGCACATGGAGGATGCCGGAATCCACCTGCAGACGGATACCTATGACGCAGGCCTGCACTTGAACGTATACGGAGCGGAAAAGCTGGCTACGTACTTCGGTGCATTCCTGGCGGATACGTACCGTCTGCAAGATCATCGTACCGACGAAACTTGGAGTGGGATCTGGCAAAAGAAAATCGACTTTTACGATTGGATGAAGCAGGATCAATTGGACGAGCTAGAGAAATACGGATACCTGAAACGCTATAAAGCCGAAACGTGATAACGAATGGATGAAGGAGTGTTTACGTTGAAAAAAGCAAGTATAGGGCTGATCGCCCTCCTATTAGTGCTATCCGGTTGTGGGAACAGACCGACGGAGGAGGGATCCACGTCGCCTAGCGCATTGACGCAGACGGAAGGAGCCGCTACTTCGCCGGCTGCTTCGACCCCGGCTTCCGAGACGCCTGAACAAGCAAGCGGAGACGGCTTCGTGTTTGAGGCAAGCGGCATCCCGATTCCGATGCATGCCGAAGCGGCGCCGATCTTGAAGCAGCTGGGAAAACCGCAAAGTTATTTCGAATCGCAAGCCTGCGCTTTCCCGGGACTCAATAAAATTTACCAATACAGCAGTTTCGACGTGTATGCCTACGAGAAGGACGGCGTCGATTATATCGCGTCCGTCATTCTGTTCGACGATACGGTGGCCACCAAGGAAGGCGTCACCTTGTTCAACAAGAAAAGCGACGTGATCAAAGCCTACGGCGACAAGTTCACCAACAACTTGAATTTGTACGTCTATGACCAAGGCAAGTCCCAATTGCGGTTCGTCATCGAAAATGATCAAGTGACCTCGATCGAGTATTTGGCCAAAATTTGATCGGATTCGTATCCATAAGTAAAGACGTCATCGGGGCGGGAGTGATTCCCTCGATGGCGTTTTTTGTTGAAGGCGTGCCCAGAGGCACGTATCGTATCTTCTAGCCGGTTAAAGTCCGGTCATGGGAGGGGCCAATCCCCCATGCAGCTTGGATGCCTGCTTTTATTTCATGAAGATTCTATTCAATTATGGAATGAAAGTGTACTGTTAATGCGGACCTTAATGAAAGCTAGCATAAACCAATAAGGAAACAGCCCAGACAAGCTGTCTGGGCTGTTTCTGTCTATTCGTAATCGTTTCACGGCAGGATCAATCGGAGCGCTTGAAGCAATATATTATTCTCATCCGGTGTGCCGAGGAAGATTCATACATGCTGCGGTAGCCCCCAAGCGGCTCCGGATCTATAAATATTCTAATTTTACCAACTAAGATGTCTTTTAACGCCTAACGTGTCGGTAACGTCAATCGTCAGATTGCGCATGCTCCACCGTCCGCGCTTGTAGCTATTGCCTTGATCGTCAATGAATTTTGAAAGCGGCACGCTGGATTTGCCGGAAGTCATCATGGCCGCTACATAGGTGTATTTGTGGTCAATCGTAATTTTCGCGTTATACCATACGAATCCGGTTTCGTTTTGGATAAGCAGATTGTTATTCGTAAGACCGATGTCGGCAATCGGGATCGAGCTTTTTGGAGCGGAGACGCATCCGGTCATTAACAAGACAAGAGAAACAATTGCCAAGCATAATGCAACGTTACTCTTTGTTGACTTTCTGATAGAACTGTACAGAACGGTCCGCATTATCTGGACACCTCCCCATTGGATTCGACAGACAGGCCGAGGTCAAACAATAAATTAGGCGCTCCGGGGTGGCCGCGGTGCACTTCAACGGCAATGACATTCGTTCCCTCGACAAGCTTGTTCAAATGGGCCTTTAGATCGACTCTTCGATAGGAGGTGAATTCGTTCGGGAACGCGAGCGAGGAGTCGGTTAAAACCCCCGATATAATGGCGTCTCTCGAGACTTCCTGGCCGTTCAAATAAACAACGTAACCGTCCTCGTAGGCGATATGCAAAAATAAACCGGACAACTTCTTCGGATCGCCATTCAAGTCAAACGTCCTGCGGAAATAATAGGTTGGAGACGAGCCGGACTCCAATTTGGTCTGAATATAACTCTGCAGCTCTTTGCTGGACGTATACCCCAAAGGAGATCTGCCGGTCTTCCAGCCGGAATCATCGTATTCCGGACTGCGCCAATCGGATGACGGCAGGGGAACCGGCTCCGTGTGGGAGGTTTCGATAATCGGACCTTCTCCCACCGGGTCCACCCCTTCCGGAATGGTCGATTGAATAGAATCGTCACCCAGATGATAATGCCATAAGGATTGAATGCCCACGAGGGAGATGTCTTGTTTTTCCCGCAATGTGGTCAAGTCCCACGAAGCAAGGTTATCCGCATTAAGCTCCAATTGATCCAGGACCTTCCCTGGTTCCTTTTCGGCCATCATGGTCAGCGCGTTACCGTGCGCCTCCAGTACAGTAATTAATGGCTTTTCATCAAGCTCGGACAAGTCCCATATTTTCCAGTGCTCATATCCGGTAGATTGATATTTGGACGGCTCTTGTGAAACCCCCAAATCAAGCACGTACACGGAATTGCGGATGAATACCGCGCTTATTCCGGCTTGTCTGAGCGCGGTCCAAACCTCGGGAAGCTTCGGATCTTCGCTTAGCCAAGCGAGGGCAAACGTTTGCTTATTTCCATTAATCGTCTTGCGGATCCATTCCAATTGTCCGTCTCCGGCAGCTTGCAGCCGATCGGCATTGAGGAAGAAGAGTCTTGCGGTTCCTTGCGTAATCGAGTAGACCGATTTCCCATAGCCCGAAAGAGATTCGGTGGGTACATGAGGGTAAGACTGGTTAAAGCTCTTTTCCGTTGCGGAACCGTCATAGATCGGGTAAAGCCGGAACGACTGCTCTTCCGGATGCTGCTGCAGCAATTGGTTGGATGCGGCAAAATACGAAACGTCCCGGAATTGCTTAACCCAATCCCCGATTTCTCCTTCCTGCTGGCTGAAATAGCCAAACCGAAACGATGCCGCGGCCGCGGCGCTTGACTTGGAGCCCTCCATGGGTACCCTTGTCCAATAGAACGAGCAAAACAGAACCCCAATCAGCACGAGAATCGATAATGAAAGCTTGAATTTATATAAGGACGCCATAAGCCTAACCCTCTCCTCCAGGTAATGTGTTCGGCAGGGCGGGCCACCACATGATAGCGTGGTAAACGGTTGGCCAAAGAATGATCATATTGGCAATAAAGGCAATCACAAATCCGAGTGTCCAAGGCTTCAGATTGACCTCTTTCCGTCCGAGCGTCCAATGGAGTATCGCCCAAGTGCATAGCCAAACGACGAGCCCCGCCGTTTCTTTTCCGGTGTAGGGACCGATGGCCCACCAAGAGGGGATCCAGGAACCCATCTTCAGCAAAATAGGATTAGCCTGCAGCGGATTGTAATAGCTCCATAAATGAGTGACCGTTGTCGCCACGATGCCAAGCCATACGGACATCAGAATGGCGGCGACTTCGCCTGTTTTTCGTTGTTTTGATTCTTTCACATTTTTCTCTCCTATCGCCTAACGACTATATTGAAATCACACCATTTTCAGTTTGGTCATGCCGATTCCGCACGCAAATCCGATTAATAAACATATCCAGAATAGCGTGACCAGCAAAGCAATGATTCCGGATAGCGTCGAGCCTGCCTCTAGATTATGCCGGAACCGGCGCAATAAAAAGGCCGCCGCGATTCCCAAGGGAAGCGGGTACAACGACACGAATTCCTTGTATTCCATCACGATTAAATGCACCTCGGGGCTATGGTACATCAGCCACTGCTGGGGACCGTCCGGTCCGCGGTAAGGAATATAAAGCCAATTGCCAAGCGCGATGGTTACCAGAACCAATAGGCTAGTGAGCCAGAGCACCCATTCCAGATTGGCCGCGGCCCCTTTCTTGCCCCGCAGCATGGGGTAGGTCAAGTGAAGCGCTTGGCAGCTCATGATCACGGTGACGGTTGCGCCTAGTCCGTGCAGGACGGCCTCGAGCTTGTGGTTGCTGAGCCCGATAATATTAAACAAAGGGATCGATAAAAAAAGCAGCGCGGCTACGCTCGCTTGCGTAACCGCCAAATCTCTTGCAGTGAACATGGATTTCATCGGTTGTTCAACTCTTTCATATTGGGATGATGATGTCGATTATTGTAGAAAAGTTTTATCAGAGGAATGTTAATGCTATATTGTGAAATTGTAAATGTAGAGTCATGGATCGGAGTATTATATGTAGCGTTTTTTTTGTCATTGCTATGTTTTTAATGCAGGCTCGATGAGATTAATGGTTAAAATTGGGTTTCTTAAAAATTTACATTCTCTTAACTTCAAAAATAATGCTTTACTAGTATAATGATTTTGGCAGTTGGACAACAGGATTATCTGTGAATTCCGCAATCCTTTCGTGTTACACAGGAGAGTGAGCATAACAACAGATTTGGTGGTGTGTCGGAAGTCAGCGGGGTAAGGAGGAAGATAATATTGGTTTTGGATTGAGCATGGAAGAAACCGAGCAGGGTTCCATCGTTCTGACTGCTAATGACAGAGAAGGGGATGACAAAGTGAAGGTTAATTTAAAAGCCAAGTGGAAAGGTTTAACATTGGCTCTATTTGTATGTACGGTTGTGTTTACTATAGGTGCTTACAACGTGTCGGCTGACAGCACGATTATCAAGGGACCTTATTTGCTGTTTGAAGGACAGAACAGCTCGATGAGCGTCATGTGGCAGACAAGCGATAATCAATCGAATACGATCAAGTGGGGGACGGATACCTCTTATTCATTAGGGGAACAGTCCGTCGAAACCTATGGTACGGACAACCAGCACAAGTACACCATCACCGGGCTGCAGCCTGGTACGAAGTATTACTATGAGGTGGAAGGTCAAGCTGGCTCATTCGTCGCCGCTCCCGCGGATGACGCTACTTCCGTGAAGTTTCTCTCTTACGGCGACAGCCGTACCCAACCGGCTTTTCAGGATCAGGTAGCCGACCTGGCTCGGAAGGCGTATGCCGAAGACCCAGCCTACCAATCCATTCTCTTGAACAGCGGGGATATTGCTTCAAGCGACTCCGAAAGCAACTGGACCGCTCAATATTTCGTGCCTGAATCTGCCTATCCGCAAATGCACGCTCTTCAAACAGAGGTGCCAATGATGGCGGCAAGGGGTAATCATGAGGGCGTTGGTTCCATTTATGAGAAGTACTACCCATATCCGTACGTGAATGATTTCTATTGGTCCTTCGATTATGGTCCGGTCCATGTTTCGGTAATCGACGAATATGCGGACTTTAAGGAAGGCTCGGCGCAGTATAACTGGCTGGAAAACGATCTTGCCACTACGGACAAGCCATGGAAAATCGTAATGGGCCATCAGCCTGCCTGGGGTGCCGGTACGCACGAGAACAATACTGATGTTCAAAAATACATTCACCCTATCTTGAAGAAGTTCGGGGTGCCGTTGTATCTTAACGGACACAATCATAACTATGCCCGCGCTGAGGTTGACGGGATCGAGTACCTTACTTCCGGCGGCGGCGGCGCTCCATCGTACGATGTAGACCCAAGCTGGCCGAATATCGTCAAGGCCGATAAGTCGTACTTCTTGACTTTGTTCGATGTTCAAGGGGATACCATGAAAGTGACTTCCAAGCGGATTGACGGTACGGAAATCGAGACGATCACGGTTCACAACACACCGCAGGCAGCTCTGGATATTGCCAAGGCAACGCTTACCGCGGATAAAGATACGCTGCAAACGGACGTTTCGGACAGCAGCGTTAAGCTTGGTCTGACGGCTGTTGACAGCCATGATGCCAATGTGGATCTGTCAAATGCCAATCTGAGCTACAAAACGGATAAACCGGATTTGGTTTCCATTACTTCAGACGGAACAGTGACCGTTAAGAAGAAACCTGTGTTTAATGAATCGGTTCAGGTTTGGGCTGAGATCTATAACGCAGGCGAGATTGTGAAATCCAATACGGTAACGATCAATGTCAAAAATCCGGACGGGCTGGCTGAAGTAACGCTAGCATCGGATCATGATACGTTGACTGGCGACGCGAATTCTTCCGCTAAGCTGAGCTTAACGGCGAAGGACAATTTGGGAGCGGCCATGGATCTTTCTTCGGCCGAGGTCAAATACACTTCCAGCGCCGATGATATCGTAGCTATCTCTGCTGACGGCATTGTTACGGTGAAAAATAAACCTCTTCGCGCTATGTCCGTATCGATTGAGGCGGAAGTAACCGTGCAAGGAAAAACCGTTAATAGTAATAAGGTATCCATCCTTGTCGGTTCGTTGCCGAATGGAGATTCCCATTTGCTCGTATCGTCAATCAAAAGCCCATATGACGATATGGAAGAACGTGCAGACGGTACGCTCGATATGGATAGTTCCGACTTGGAAATTGTAGTGGAAGACAGCGTGCAACAGATCGGACTTCGGTTTGCCGGCCTGAATCTTCCTAAAGGGGCAAAGATTGCTGATGCCTATGTTCAGTTTTCCGTTGACGAGCCAGGTAAAAACAGCGATCCGTTTGACGTGAACATTTATGCGGAGGCAGTTGCCAATTCGCTTTCGGATAAACCTGGCAATATTTCATCGCGTGTGAAGTCGGACAATTTTGTAAGCTGGAAGGATATCCCGCAGTGGACAGTGGAGCATGAATCCGGTCCAAATCAACAAACTCCTAACCTGGCATCCTTGGTTCAGCAAATCGTAAATATGGATGACTGGAAGGAAGGGAATGCCATGACATTCCTTCTCACCGGTAAAGGTACAAGAACCGCTGAGTCTTTTGAAGGCGCAGGCAGCAACGCGGATCAAGTCGCACATCTCTATGTTGTTTATACAACAGAGGGAACGGGCGACGGCGGCGGAACTCCGGGCGGCGGCAGCGGAACTCCAGGCGGCGGCAGCGGAACTCCGGGCGGCGGCAGCGGAACTCCGGGCGGCGGCAGCGGAACTCCGGGCGGCGGCAGTGGAACTCCAGACGGCGGCAGCGGAACTCCAGACGGCGGCAGCGGAACTCCTGTCATTCCGGCTAACCCGTTCAAAGACGTCGACTCGCATTACGATTGGGCGAAAGACGCAATTGCAGTGCTTGCCGATAAAGGCATTATTAACGGCACGACGTCCACAACCTTCGCTCCCGGCAAGCAAATTACGCGAGCCGACTTCATGGAAATGCTCGTTCGCATGCTGGACTTGAAGGCTGACGTGACGTCCAACTTCAGTGACGTGAAATCGAGCGACTATTATTATCATGCGCTTGGTGTCGTTAAGGCACTCGGCATCGCGAACGGAACAGGAGACAACGAGTTCAATCCGCGCGAATACATCTCGCGTCAGGATATGATGGTTCTCATGAGCCGCGCGATGGAAGTGACCGGCAAGCTGACATTAAACGGTACGTCGGCAGAGCTTAACGGCTTCAAGGACAAGTCGAAGATTGCGCCTTACGCGCTCGATGCGGCTGCCGATATGGTGGAAGCGGGCATCGTACAGGGCAACGCTTCGGCGCTCAATCCGACCGGTCAGGCAACACGGGCGGAAACCGCGCAAATGATCTATCGTCTCTATCTGCTGCTGCAGAAGTAAGGCAGCCTGAAAAATTAAACCAGAAGCATAATTAATCTAATTGGCGGCGTTAGGGTGTCTATCCTTTCGCCGCCATTGTATGTTTTGAATTTGCTGCCTTAGGAATTTACGAGACCTTAATATGAAATTAACGTTCGGCACACATATATTTAATAGTATTAATAAGTAGGTACAAAGATATTGGTTTTAGCCTGATTTGCCTATTGGCAAGTGGTTATGGGCCGCATCCTAACATAATGAAGAAATGAGTGCATCGTGATGTTTACTAAAGGATTCAGAAAACTAGCGGCATTGATCCTGGGAATCGCCTTATTACTTGTCGGAGGTGCTCCCGTTTTTGCTCACGACATGTACCTTGGAGCATCGAAATGGGCCTTTGGCAAGGATCGAATCTTGTCCACGATAGAGCTCGACCCCGCTATATTCCAACAATTGAAGGGGATTAAGGAGCTTGGATATGACCTTGAGAATCTGAACGATGACCAGCTTCGCGTTATAACAAACGACATTCTTCAACCTTATATCGACGAGAAGCTATCTGTTTCCATCAATGACCGAGAATATCCGATAAAGGTGGACCACTTAAAGAGAGAAGGAACATTTTGGGTTATTTGGCTGAGAATCAATGATGTCCATTTTGATTGGACAGATAACAACGTAAAAATTAAGTACCATCTATTAAATGAAGAAACCAAAGGTATGCATGTGAATATTAGCTATATCTATTATACCGATGCGGATGACGATTCGGTTCAGGGGGTCTTCGATAAGACCCAGCCGGATTTGCAGTATATATTCGATTCCAACCATACCGTATGGGAATTCTCCGACAAATCCGCCGCATTTTTGTCTGAGATCTCTACCTATTTCATGCTTGGAATCAAGCATATCTTAACCGGATATGATCATATCGCATTCTTGCTTGCTTTGATTGTGATCGGACTATCTGCGAAAGAGGCCTTGAAAATTATTACGGCGTTTACGGTGGCGCACAGCATTACTTTGCTGCTGGCAGCCTTGCATATCGTCAATCTCAACTCCAGGTTTGTCGAGAGCGTCATTGCTCTATCCATCTGTTATATCGCGGTGGAAAACCTATTCATGAAGCAGATCAATTATCGATGGCTGGTTACCTTTATGTTCGGGTTGGTGCATGGATTTGGATTTGCCAGCATTCTTCAGGAATATGTCGCGGACAAATCGAATCTTGTTCGATCCGTCGTTTCATTTAATGTAGGCGTAGAATTTGGACAGCTGTTGATTCTGTTAATCACGCTCCCGCTTTTATTTGTAATGAAGAAAAAATTCTCTCTTCGAAGAATAACCGTTGTATCATCCGCAGCCATTTTTATTATTGGATTCCTTTGGTTCGTCGACCGGATGTTCAATTTGCAGCTTGTACCATTCTAAGAACAGGAAGAGAGAACCTCATGAAGAAAAGAGTGCTAATTACTTCAATTCTGATGACCGTCATGGCCTTCCTTACATTTTCCGGCACCGGCATGGCTCAAGGCAGCTCCGATGACATCGCACGGGAGTACAGCAATAAAGCGAACCAATTTTTTGCTGCCAAAAATTACGAGCAGGCGGCAAAGACGCTGGAAGAGCTGCTAGCTAAGGAACCGGATCTGAATAATGAAATGGTGTACAAGCAGTTGACCCATATCTACGACGATTACTTATTTGATTTCGAAAAGGCGATGATCTTCTATAAGAAGTATCTCAACCACTTCCCCAAAGGAATCTTTTCAAATGACTTTCGGGACAGAATAGCTTATTTACAGGATAGACATTCCGAATGGCCGGTATTGCGAAGTTTTAGAAGCGTTCAGTTAGAAGAAGACGATAGGACCGTGCAAGAAAGATTGGAAGAAGTAGAGACCATTCTTTCGCAGCATGGAGATTCAGAGATTGCGCCCGACATGCAACTCTACTTGGCTAACAAGTATTTTGAAACTGCCGAATACCAGGAGGCGGAAGAACATGTGGAAAAATACATGGACAGCTTCGGCAAGTCCAGTATGTCAAGTGAGGACAAGGCCTCAGCATTTCAGTTGTATGCTGACATCCTCCTTAAGCAGCATCGTTTCGGCAAGGCCATTCGGGCTGTCGATCAGGCAATTGCGTTGAACGGACCGGGTGAAGATTTTAATAATGCGTTGAAAAAAAGCGGGATTATTAAGCAGCGGAACATGCTGTATGCCTTTATTAGTTCTCTTCTGTATGCTCTAACGGTGGTTGTATCGTTGATTTCTTTTCGATTTTGGCGGTATTTTCATTTATACAGCTATGCAAGGCAGCTTACCAGGCCGTTGCAGCTGCTTGCCCTCGTTACGTTTGGTCCTATGTTAACCTTGATTATCACGAGAGAACCGGACACGAACATTCGGTTTTTTTGTTGGCTGTTTGGCTTAGCTGTCTTTTTCGTGATCGTTACAAGACTGTTTGCCCCGTTCTTTGTGAAATCAGGCCGAGTGGCTTATATTGGCATGAGTGTCTTGCATATGGCGGCCGCTTCGTTCATGGCTTATTACTTGACGATTTACAGCGGAAGGCAGACAAGCATTAACGCGTTAATAGAAATTTATGCCGATCCGCTGACAACGCTATTCAAATGGTTAATGTGGGGTTCTGTTATTGCGGTTTTGATCATTAATGCTAGCTCCAGTTTTGTCTTTTCCAAAAAATTATTGGCTCATCAGGAGGGTTCATAAGGTGATTTCATCTTTCTTTCCATTTTTAAGACTAGGCATGGAGCATATATTAACCGGCTATGATCATTTGTTATTTATCTTCTCTTTGTTAATTGCAAGGCAAACGATTAAACAATATGCGGCGGTTATTACCGCATTTACCGTCGCGCACTGCTTAACCTTGACGTTAACAGTGCTCGATATTATTAACGTACCGGCTATTATCGTCGAACCCGCGATTGCCCTTAGTATCTGCTATGTTGCAATTGAGAATATTTTCAAAAAAAACGTGAAGAAGCGCTGGATGATTACTTTTGTATTCGGGTTAATTCACGGGATGGGATTTGCCGATTTATTAAAAGGGATGCACTTGGCGAAAAACTATTTAGCGTTTAATATATTCAGTTTCAATTTAGGAATTGAGATTGCTCAGCTGGGAATTCTTGCAATCTTGTTGCCGCTTCTCCTCTTAATTCAGAAATGGAGATATTCAGTTCGAGTAGTCAATATATGTTCAGCGATAGCTTTCTTATTAGGTGGTTTATGGTTAACTGAAAGACTACTTTAGCGAAACGGCAGCCATTCGGCTGCCGTTTATATTGGTCGATTCTAGTCTGATTCTTGTTTGTGCTAAAACATTGTTGTATCATGCTATACATATCATCGAGATTAAGGAGTGGAAAATTATGCAATCAGTAGTAGGGAAAGTAGCATTAATTACTGGAGCGGGACGCGGTATCGGGCGCGCAACAGCCATTGCGTTTGCTCAAGAGGGCATTCACGTTGGTCTTGTGGGACGTTCGCTTGAAAACTTGCAGAAGGTAGCGGAAGAACTCAAGCCGTATGACGTGAAGGTAGCCATTTCAACAGCCGACGTGGCGGATCTTGCTTCCATTACAGCGGCGGTCGAGTCCATTCGGGGGGAACTGGGTGCAATTGACATTCTCGTCAACAATGCCGGAATTAGCAAATTCGGCGGCTTTATGGAGTTAACGCCCGAAGAATGGACGAATATTATCGACGTCAACGTTAAAGGCGTGTATTACACCACCCGCGCGGTATTGCCGGAAATGATGGAGCGCAACGCGGGCGATATTATTAATATTGCGTCCACGGCTGGTCAAAGAGGTGCTCCCCTCACGAGTGCATATACCGCATCCAAAGCCGCTGTTATCGGTTTAAGCGAGTCCTTAATGCTTGAGGTTCGTAAGAAAAACATTCGAGTAACCACGTTGACTCCGAGCACGGTCGCAACCGATATGGCATTGGAACTCAAGCTGACGGACGGCAACCCTGAGAAGGTCATGCAGCCGGAAGACTTGGCGGATTTAATCGTCCTGCAGTTGAAACTTCATCCTCGAGTTGTATTGAAGCATGCCGGACTTTGGTCGACGAACCCGTAATGGTCCTCTAAAAGTGAGCAGAAAGTGCAATTTTGAAAATGACCTTGCGAGGAAAACGCACGGTCATTTTTTTTATACTTACATTATTATCTGGACGAGGGATCACGGTTGTAATCTATGGTAGAAACCGATTGACGAATTCAATAAATCATTGTCGAGTGGAATAAAGTCTCCGGTGAAGATATTACGAAGGAAGTTAATGAATGGTACCAGAAATCGAAATAGCCTAAGAGGGAATAAACACAAAAGGCGCCGCTATAGCAATGTCATTGTTTAACTTAATGACATGCGCTAATAGCGGCGCCTTTTCAAATTTAAACACGAATCTGCCATGTCGAAAAGAAACGGAAAAATTAGTAAATTAGATATATTGAATATATATAATATGAACGATATAATCTTCAATGAAATAAGCGCTTACATCTTCAGGCTTATTTGGCATGATATGTGGGCGTTTGTTTAAATGATAAGAGAAAAGGAGATTTAAAATGAAATGGAATAAGAAAATAGGTGCAGCCTTGCTTGGGGCAGTTGTAATTGCTGCTTCCTCTCCATTCGCAGGGCTTCCTAAAGCAGAGGCATCCGGTGCCGGAGTAAGCTGGCCGGCAGAGCAAATCCTGCCTACATTCTCGGAGCCTGCTTCTACGCTTGACGTTATGAATTTGGTGGCAGAGTATCGCTATGATGCCGAAGGAAAACAGGTCGCACATGAAACCGGACGTTTAGAAGGTAACGGCTGGTTGGCGCAAACATCGATCGATGCTCCAAATAAGTACATGGTGACCGGGCCTTATGCTAAGGATATCCCAGCAGGAGCAAATCAGGCGTATTTTGATCTGACCACCGACAATAATACGGCTAACAATGATCTCATTGTTACGGTTGATGTCCGAGACAATACGACGGGGGAGGTATTGGCAAGCCGCGACATTACCCGGAAGCAATGGACGAAGGTGGGCTCTTACGAGCGATTTACGCTTGATTACAATAATCCGACCACCGGTCATGAGTTAGAATTCAGAGTCTACTGGTACGGACGGGCTTACACCAAAATAGACGCTGTTGGCTCTATTCAGCAAGGCAAATCGGATGAAAATGTTTTATTTACTACACTCAAAGGGCTCGTTAACAAAACGCAGCCAAGAATCTACACGTATGATGATAACGTCAGAAACGAAGACGGCAAAGATAAATGGTTGAATGACCTGGGATTGGGACATGTGGATGTGGCGGACAACTGGTCGCTGCTTACCAAATATGCCAGCGAGATTAACGGGATTGTCGTTTATGACGATGCCTTACAGGACACGGTCAACCTGGCTACAACAATTGCTGCCCAATCCGGTGCTGTAGTTGCACCGCCAAGTCTGGTCAGCAAACTGACTTCCGCGCCGTACAATCTGCCGATTCTGGATGATTTGCGCGGGGATTTCAGCACGAAGCTTGAAGTGTATCAATATTTGCATGATCATTATTGGTCCTCGCTTTCCCATAATCTTATTATTGGATTAAGTCCAGGAATTAAAGGCGCTCTTCGCGATTATGCTACGGCAACCGGCGCAGCAGTCATCTGGCTGAATCCTTCTGTCCCGGCAGAGAAAACCCTGCTGCAAAGCTTCTTCTCCGATATGCCTGCCGGCAACGGCGTATACATGGGCTGGTGGCCGGATGAAGCGATCGGCGTTCAAGCCGCTTCCGAATATGGGATTTCTACGATCGCGAGCGACTGGTCTTCCAATTTGACGGTATTTGGCGGTGCTTCAAGAGAGGTTAACGTGAAGCCGGTGCCGGATAAACCGCCGCTTAAGAACAAAATTTATGTCTCGCTCATCTTGAGCGATGGCGATAACCTGCAATATATGGAACATCGCTTCAAGAAAATTTGGGACTCGCCTAATCGCGGAACAGTACCGCTTGGCTGGACAGTGTCGCCGGCTATGCTTGATGCGATGCCTGGTGTATTGAATTATTTGTATGAGACCGCTACGCCTAATGACGCGCTTATTGCGGGGCCATCCGGGTTTGGTTATACTTATCCGAATGCATGGGCGAATCAAGCCTATCTGGATAAATTCGTATCTATATCGAATGATTATATGGATCGTGCAGGCTTGAAGGTTGCTACGATCTGGAATACCATTACCGGCGGCATTAATCCAAACGTAGGTGGAAGCTTTGCGCAATATGCGCCGTCTTTATTAGGCTTAACGGGTCAAAACGCCGGCAGCCCAATTAAAGTCTACGGCAACTCGCTGCCAACGCAGGGATTAAGCGCAACGTATTGTTACTCCGAAGCTACGATTATTTCCGAAATCAATCACGCGATTGCCGGCTGGGATGGAACAGCTCCTCGTTTTGTGAGCATTCAATCTAATCCGTGGGATGTTAACTATCAGATGATCGAAAATGCGGTCAATAACTTCAGCAGCAACAGCGATATCGTGTTTGTCAGACCGGATACTTATTTCCAATTAATGCGCGAAAATAATCAACTGCCTATCGATCCGTCTACAGTCGTACAGCAATATGAAGCGGAAACGGATTTTTCGCATGAAACAGGTGCTGCAAGCGGCAGTGACTGGTCGGCAAACGTAAACGATAACAACGCGGGCAACATGCTGTCCGGCAATTTAGTCAATACCATTCCGGCTGGCAGCAATACAGTCACTTTCAAGATGAAGATTGATTCCAACACAGGTACTAATGATAATGTTGTTACGCTTTCCGTTCGGGATCATGTGTCTAAGAAGACCCTTGCTTCGGTTGATGTGTACCGCAATCAGTTCAAGGCAAACAATACGTATCAGAACTTCAGTTTGGCCATTAACAATCCTTCCGGAAGCAGCCTGGAATTCAAGGCTAATTACCTGGATAAAGCAACAATCAGTATTGATAATGTGACGGTAACAAAAAGGGCGGACAAGTATGAGGCCGAAGGTTCCGTCGTAGGACATGAACAGGGACGTGCGAGCGGGGACGGCTGGCAAGCAACGCCATCGCTTGATGGTACGGGGTATATGCTGATCAGCCCTGATGATGCGAATATTTCGATTGGGAAGCATACAATTACTTATCGAATGAAGATCGATAACAACACTTCCGACAAAGACGTAGTGGCTGTTATTGATGCTTGGGATCCGACTTCTAAAACCGTTGTGAAACAAGCGAAGATTACAAGGCAGCAGTTCGCGTCAGCGAACCAATACCAAGATTTCAGCTTGTCCTTTGACCATAATCAAAACAAGAATCTTGAGTTTAGAGTATGGTATGCAGATAAAGCGACGTTAACGGTGGATAGTGTAACGGTTAACTAAATGAAGCAAAATGTAAGCAGCTACTCAACCTTTCTGGTGGGTAGTTGCTTTTTTTTGCAGGGGCTTGGAAATCGTAAACACAAGCTCTTACCCGTTATATAAGTAAAAAAGAAGCATACACACTTAGAATTCTAAGTGCGGATGCTTCCTGGCATTCATTTTGTTTTCTTAGTTGTCAGGTCTTCGATTTGTTTATCTCCCTCATCCTTAATATCGTCATATACGTTATTTCCGTTTTTTGTAACTTCATTATACAGGCGCTTTCCGGTGTCGCGAGCATAGTTCATGGCGAAATTTTTACGCTCGGTAATCATTTGTAAGAGCTCGCTATGGGGGACGTTTATTTCATTTTTGGTCTCCAGATATCTCAAAGCTGCAAGCAGATTCGTATTTTCTGTAACGATTAGACCTTGCATCGTTTCTTGGGCTACATTGATTTCCCCTTGCTTCTGCTCCTTTTGTATGTTTGCCTGGCCTTCTCCTTGTTCTTTCCATCTGATCCACTCGCCGCGTAACTTATCATAGGCTTTATCTAGATAATTTTTGAGTGATTCGTCGTTATCGACGAAAGTAAATTCTCCGCCGCCGGCTGCAGCAACCTGCTTAAGCAGTTTCTGGCCTTCGGTATCCACGTCAAAACCAATAATATTCACGATGGTCTTCACTTTGGCTTGATTGAGTTCTTTGGCAATTTGCGCCGGATCGCCCCCGCATGTTTCAATTCCATCGCTTACTACATAGACAAGAGAATTAGTTGTTTCCGGATTAATATCTTGTTTGACGGATTTCAGCGCATTAGCAATCGGCGTCCATCCGGCTGGTTGTATTGGTTCAAGAACCTTGCCGATTTGATCCGCCCGCTCGCCTTGACCATGGAAAATTTCTTCCGTACTGTTGCATGATACCTCTTTATCTTCCTGACTTCCCGTTCCTTTTTGTCCGTAAACCCGCAAAGATACTTCAGCATTATTAGGCATTTTTTCCGCAAAGCTCTGAATCGCTTCTTTTGCGGAATCCATTTTCGAAATTCCGTTGATCTTTGCCTGCATGCTGCCGCTGGCATCAAGCAAGATTGAAATATGCAGCTTTTTGCTTTCGGGTAATGTCATATTGCCATTTGGTCGTTCATTATTAACGCTAATTTCAGTTTCAAAATTGATGAACGTGGTCACATAAGGGCGATAGTCTTCAGCCAGAAGGAGCAGCAGTTCTTCTGCATATTGATCAGCTGTCAAATCGCTTGGCAATTGATCCAGAGCCGCCTCGACGTTCTGTTCGTTGTAGTTCGCACCGGCAAACTTTCCTGGAGCTTTCATTAATTGTTCTTCCGCTGTTAAGGACGTCTGTGGTTCGTTCTGATCGGTATCTGCTGGGGCTAGGGTGTCTGAGTTGGGTCCATCTTGATCTGCATTTGTTGGGGAGAGTGTTGCTGAAGCTGCATTATTTTGATTTGAATTTGATGAACTTTGGTTTATCGGGATATTCTTTGCCGGTTCATTGCTGCAGCCAGCAAGGAAAACGATTAAGGCAACAACTGTTAAGATCGACCGTAGATTCATCTCCACCTCCGAGATTTTTTTGTAAGCCTCAATAAGACTTCAGGTTAGATTATATTTCCTAATTTCTCCAGTAGCAACTATTAACCAAAATCCTAAGCAAATATTAAGAATAGGGAAACACAAAGATGGGGTAGCTAATGGACAGATTACTTTAATGCATAAGCCTATCATTTTGGCGCTTGCCAACTTTTGCGAAACGAAAGCGGAGTAAGTCCAGTTCGATCTTTAAACAAATTGATGAAATGGCTGACGTTATCAATACCGACCAGATGCGAGATTTCCAAAATCGTATGATCGGAGTATTTGAGCAGTTCCTTTGCTTTGGTTATACGTGTATTAATCATGAAATCACCAGGAGAGAAGCCTGTATATTTCTTAAATACTTTAATCAGATGATATTTGTTGACAGCGAATTGTTTGGATAACGCATCCAATGTTATTTTCTCGAAGTAACGATTTTCAATGAGCTGGAGAATCTCCGTAATGTATAAGGGGATATCCTTATCTTCCGATTCGAATACAGAATCAGATAGGACCAACTCGGTTAATAGCTCAACTATTCGTTGTGAAGCCCAAATTTCGTTTCGGACACTTTTAACACGGTGAAGTTGAATCAATTCATGGATGATTGATGGGATAGTGGAATCTTCAGAGCAAATATGAATAGGGTTCGCCCGATCGGCAAACTGTTCATAATAAGCACGTACAGAAACACCATTCAGGTGAGCCCACAATATCTCCCAACTCTGCTCCATTTCAGTGGCGTAATATTGATAAACCTTGCAGTCGATGAAGAAAAGTTGTCCAGGTAGAAGAGTATACGTTTTGGAGGCATAATGGAGAGTGCCCTTTCCTGATAGGGTATACACGATTAGAAAAGAATCCAAATGCTCTCGTTCGGTGAAATAAGAGGATTGAGTAAAGAAATGGCCAACTTCCTGTATATAGAAGAGAGAGGATTTTGCAAAATCCGATGGGGTATTAATGATTCGAATAGAATCTTCTGTCCATGCATAAGAAGCTCTTTCTTGATATATTCCCATGCTGAATAACCTCCCAATATTCTATGATAATTAACCAACATTATTGGATGAATAATTGTTTGAAAGCCCTTACTATACAAATATATTCTATTATTGCATAGGTAACGGGAGGGGTAAACATGTCTTTATATCCGGCATTGAAATCGGCGAAGAAACCACGAATTGGTCTTTATTCAACAGGGCTTCGCGCCTACTGGGATCAGTTTCCTGGGCTTCGCGAACGTTTAATCGAATACGGACAATTTATAGAGAATCGGATGTCAGCCTGGGGAGAGGTATACAACTTTGGATTGGTTGATTCAGAGGGTGAAGGACGTCGGGCTGGCGAATGGTTGAACGAACGTCAGGTGGATCTTGTTTTTTGTCACGCCGCAACCTATTCGACTAGCTCGACCGTGCTGCCTGTTCACCAGATCAATAAAGCACCTGTCATCTTCTTGAATTTGCAGCCTACGGAACGAATTAACTATGAGAAGTCTACGACTGGAGAATGGTTAGCTCATTGTGGAGCATGTCCGGTTCCTGAGTTTGCGAATGCTTTTAACCGAGCGTCTATTCCTTTTCGTGTGGTCAATGGTCTACTCGGACTCGATTATACCCCAGCCATTTCAATGACAAACGAAACGACAAATGAAAGTAAGGAAGCGCAGCGTGCCTGGAAGGAAATTGAAGAGTGGGTTCGTGCAGCAGCCGTACCGCGTACGCTGCAGCATGGCAGGTTCGGTTTCTTAGGCAACACGTACAGCGGCATGTTGGATATGTATAGTGACTTTACCATGGTTCAAGCTCAAACGGGGCTTCATCTCGAAGTATTGGAGATGTGTGATCTGGATAGGATGTTACGGTCGGTGACAGCTGAGGAAGTGAAGACCAAATTAGAAGAAGTCCATCATATGTTTCAAATTAGCGGCGATTCACCGAGCGATCCAATTGCAAAACGTCCGACGAAAGAGCAGCTGGAATGGTCATGTAAAGTAGCCGCAGCACAGGAGAAACTGGTTCTAGAGTATGATCTTGATGCAGTCACTTATTATTATCATGGTGCACCTGGTGGTGAGTATGAGAAGCTGCAAGGAGGCTTTATCGTTGGTCACTCCCTCTTAACGGCTAAAGGTATACCGTGTGCTGGAGAAGGGGATCTCAAGACG
Organism: Paenibacillus sp. J22R56; assembly: GCF_056269375.1. Classification (NCBI taxonomy): domain Bacteria; kingdom Bacillati; phylum Bacillota; class Bacilli; order Caryophanales; family Paenibacillaceae; genus Paenibacillus; species Paenibacillus sp. J22R56. The sequence goes on along the minus strand of NZ_JBWDNV010000007.1, from coordinate 60,556 downwards.
AATATTGCAATGAAAATATGTGATATTCTGGGCACTGGCGGCAGCTTCTCAGAAATCGTAGTTGTAGATTATGTTGATGAGACGATCCTTCTTGGTCATGATGGACCTTTCCATGTGGCGATCTCGGATGGAAAACCAATATTGCGAGGAATGGGACTGTACCATGGTAAACAAGGGACAGGTGTTTCTGTGGAAGCCAAGGTTAGGACTGGACCAATTACAGCTCTCAACCTGACACAGACTGGGGATGGGAGACTAAAGTTGATTATTAGCGAAGGCCAATCCACGAATGGCCCAATTATGCGGATCGGAAATACACAGACTCCAGTCAAATTTAATCAGCATCCGGATGAATACATGAGTAAATGGTTTGCCGAAGCTCCGACGCATCATTGTGCAATGTCCATTGGGCATAATGCATCACTGTTTCAGAAGGTAGGAGAACTGATGGAGATGGTGCATGTTACTTTATAATTCTTCTATGAAGATCAACATTTCCTTACATTACTTGCAATAAATAACTGAACAGCGACTTAATAGTAAATGAAAGGTGATTAGTGGACTAAGATAAGGTTAAAGGAATGATGTTATCTTATTGTTTGGCAATTCAGATCGAAGAGTTTGAACATATAGAGCGTTGGACATTTTTTGTCCGAGCTCTATTTTTTATGAAGATGTATGACAATAGAGGCTACTAGCATTAATTGAAAAGAAAAATAACAAAACAAGCTTTCCTTTAACCATTTGATTTTATACGAGCATTCATGATTCGGCCGTATCCCGGAATTCCCGGGTGATCGGCCGCTGGCGTTCACGGGGATTTTTATTCGCCGGTTGACGATACCTATCGTTTCTATAGATGGGTGAAATTTGCAAATTAACTTAGAAAGCATTACTTTAAAAAGACTAAGCATTTGTGAAAGCCATTGATTTCAAACAATCGAGGAGAGACCACCCAGATGAGACCGTTATCCTCTGAAAACTTATGGAAAATCATCGGCATTTTCGCCGTTTTGTCGACCCTGCTGCTGCTCGCGGGGTTTGGATTCGCAGTCAAGGACATGCTTTATCCGAAAGGCGAGGCGTTCGCGGGGAGAGCGAACGTGCCGGCGCTGCCGGCGGGAGGAAAGCTGAGTGAAGGCAAGGACATTGCGATCACGGCCATCGGCGACTCGCTGACGAAAGGAACCGGCGACGCGTCTGGCGAGGGTTACGTCAAGCAGGTCGTCGCGCTGCTGAAGCAGAAATATCCGGACACGTCCGTCCGGCTCAATAACAATTTGGCCGTCAACGGCTTGAAAGCCGATCGGCTGGAGCAACTGCTGGAAACCGATAAGGGCTACAGCTTCGCGCTCAGGCAGGCGAATGTAATCGTCTGTACCATCGGCGGAAATGATCTGTTCCAGATCGCCTCGGGCACGAGTCCGGTCAAGGTAGCGGGCGAATTAAACCTGAATAAGCTGAAGGCCGAGCTGCCACAGGGTCTAAAACGGCTGGCGCATGTCTTGAAGCGGCTGCATGCGATCAATCCCAATGTGCAGGTCGTGTACGTCGGCTTGTACAATCCGTTCTACGATATCCCGGAATATCGAAGCGGCTCGCTTCAGATCCAGCAGTGGAACGAACGGGCGTACGAGCTGCTTCACCAATACCCCAACATGACGATGGTCCCGACGTTCGATCTGTTCGAGAACGCGATCGGACGGTACCTGTCGTCGGATCATTTTCATCCCAATCACGACGGGTACGCACAAATCGCCGCCCGTATCGTGCAGTCTTTGGAATAGGAGGGAACGCGCATGCAATACGAAAGACAGGAGGCAGGGCAGTCAGCCCAACAGGACGTCGTGCTGTTCGTGCGCAATATCAGGAAGCAAATCAGCGGCAAGACGATCATCAACGACATCACGTTCGAGGTCCGCGCCGGCGAAATCTTCGGGTTTCTCGGTCCGAACGGCGCCGGAAAAACGACAACGATTCGTATGCTCGTCGATCTGATTAAGCCGTCTTCGGGCGAGATTCTGATCTGCGGCGAAGACATCGGCCGCCATCCCGAAGCCGCGCTGCGTCACGTCGGGTGCATCGTCGAAAATCCTGAAGCCTATTCCTACCTAACGGGCTGGGAAAATCTCGAGCATTTCGCGCGCATGCAGCGCGGCATCGATAATGCACGCATTCGCGAAGTCGCAGCCATCGTTGGCCTCGACGCGCGCATCCACGATAAGGTAAGAACTTATTCGCTCGGCATGCGTCAGCGGCTCGGCATCGCGCAGGCACTGCTCGGCCGGCCGAAGCTGCTCATCCTGGACGAACCTACGAACGGGCTCGATCCGAAAGGCATCAAGGAACTGCGGGAATTCGTCCGCATGCTGGCGAATCAGGGTATGAGTTTGTTCATCTCGAGCCACCTGCTGAGCGAGATCCAGATGATGTGCGACCGCGTCGCGATCATTAGTCGCGGCAAGGTGCTGGCCGTCGGTACGGTGGACGAGCTGATCCATGGCGCGGACAATTACGTTGTCTGGCAATTCGAGCAGCCGGAGGCGGGGCGTCGCTTGCTCGCAGGCGAGGGCGACGTCGAACTCGTGCTGGAGCACGAGCACCGGATCGACGAGAGCTTGCTCGCTGGGATGAGGGAGGCGCTCATCACGGCGATGAACCCGGATCGGATCTCGGCTCTTGTCGAGAAGGCGGTGCGCGCCGGCATCGGCATCGTGTCGGTGCACAGCATCGCGCCCACGCTGGAACAGTTATTTTTACGGATGACTGAGGGTGAAAGCATTGAATAGACTGCTCCCGCTCATACAAAACGAGACGCTCAAGATCTGGAAGAAGAAGCGGTTTTTCGTCATCGTGCTCGTGCTGCTGATCTTCATTCCGATCTTTACGTACGCGCAGCTTCGCATCACCGAGACGAACAAGAAGAATTTCAAGGATTGGCGCAATCAGCTCGTGCAGCAAATCAGCGAATACCAAAACACGCTCTCGAGCGACAGGATCCCGGACGAATGGAAGCGTTCGCGCCGGATCGCTGTGCAGCAGCTTCAGTATTACCTGGATCACGATGTCAATCCGAACTCTCCGGACGGCGTCACTTTCACTCGAATCTTCCTATCGAACGCGGTCACGCTGTTCTTTCCGCTACTCGTTCTTGCCCTCGCTTCCGACCTTGTATCGGGCGAACGCACGTCTGGCACGATTAAGATGCTGCTGACGCGGCCCGTGCGTCGATGGAAGATCCTGTTCAGCAAACTCGTGGCGCTAAGCCTCTACGTGTCATTGACTGTAGTGGTCAGCGCCGTTCTCTGTTATTTTATATCAGGCGCGGTATTGGGTTACAATGGGTGGGAAATGCCCGTATTTACAGGTTTTTTCATCAAGGGTTCTTTGGTCGAAAGCGGTCTCGTACACGCGATTCCGCAATGGCACTATCTGCTGATGGAAGCCGGGCTGATCTGGGTATCGGCCATGACGGTGGCCTTGCTCGCGCTGATGGTGTCCGTGCTCGTGCGCAGCACGGCCGCGAGCATCGTGACGATGATGGCGGCTGTCATTTCCGGAACGATCTTATCGAGCATGGCCTCTTCTTGGCACAGTGCGAAGTTCATCTTCTCCGTCAATCTGCAGCTGACTGATTATTTGGCAGGATCGCCGCCGCCGATCACGGGCATGTCGCTCGGTTTCTCGCTAGTCATTTTGGCCTGCTGGGGGATTATATCCCTGGTCGTTTCTTTCTCCGTCTTTACGAGACAGGATATCTTGAATTAATATAGCTTAAAAAACATCAAGTAGCCGATTAAATGATTGGCTGCTTTTTTGTGAAGTGATTAGTTGATAAATTGGTAACTAACGATCAAACGCCGGAGCAATCCGGTCGATCCGATTGGTCCAGATGACGCCTGAATAGCCGTCAGGCAAGCGCCCCAGATCTTCCAATGTATCAAATCCGCTGGAAAAATCACTGCTATCCCCACCTACAATTACAACCCAGGTATCTGCTTTTTTCATCCGATCTAGAAACTTATCCGGCCATCCCCATTGGAATGGAGCAATCTTCTCGGGAATATGTAATTCCGTATGTTTACATGCGGCAGGTATATAACTCGTTGATCCAACGGCTAGATAAGTAATCAAGCATTTCTTCATTGTAGCCTTTGACATCACCCGCATATCGGGAAGCTCCTCTTTTAAGGCTGCAATTGGTTCATTTCCTCCATAAACGGCAAGCTTGCTTCTTTGATCTTCCGGCAGCTCAGTCAAATATTGAGCCAGGAGCCTGCCTTCTTCAGGATCATTGCTTTTTACATCAATAAGCAGGGATTTATCCGGAAAATGAGTTAATACCTCTGTTAACGAAGGCATTAGACCAATTCCTTTACCTCGGAAAGGATAGTTTTTGCCTCCGTTAGCCGTGTATCCATAGCCAATATCAAACTGCTTCAATTCATCCATCGTATAATCCCGAGTGACGCCTTTAGCGTTTGTCCGGCAGTCCAACGTCCAGTCGTGAAAAACAGCAAATTGATCATCTTTTGTAATATGAACATCAAATTCAACGATATCTGCGCCTGCAGCAAAAGCCGCCTCCATTGAGGCAATCGTATTTTCCAAGTAGGGGTACTCTGGCTTATAGATTCGCTCAGCTGTGCAGGTATCGTTCTGTATGTCTACCATTGTAAAAGTTTGCGCCAGTCCGCGATGGGCAAGTAAAACCGGGCTGCCGCCTGACGGTTGGCTAAACAAGGAGGTATTATTCAAAAATATTAATACAACGAGTAATGCAATAATGATAAATGGTTTACTTCTAATCATCTTCCTAAATCGATTCATGGGCTGCTCCTTCCAAGCTGCACTGCATTTCAGCAGTTGCTCTAATTCTATCCATGCGATCAATCGGTTACAATGATTGCTTAGTTACTTTTGACTGATACGACAAAAGAAAACCGCACTGCCATAAACGGCAAATGCGGTTAAAAAATCGTTATTCTTTCCCTTCTTCGACCGAGTACGTCTTCTGGGTCCGAAGAACAGGGAATAGCCCATACATCCAGATGATGGCGACGGCTAGGGTGCCAACGCCGCCGATGACGGTCGCAGGCACGGCACCAACTAATCCAGCCATCGTGCCGGACTCGAATTCGCCGAGCTGGTTCGATGTGCCAATGAACAGTGAATTGACGGCATTGACGCGGCCCTGCATCTCTTGTGGCGTATTAACCTGTACGAGCGTCGAACGGATGACAACGCTGACGACGTCGGAAGCGCCAGTGAGGAACAACGCGAAGAGCGATAGCCAGAGGTTACGGGAGACGCCAAACAGGATTGTTGCTAACGCGAAAATCACAAGCGAGGCAAATAGCGTCTTGCCGATGGCCTTCTCAACCGAATACCGCGTTAGGATCAGTGAAACCACGATTGCGCCGACTGCCGGAGCGGAGCGAAGCAGGCCTAGACCAAGCGAACCGGTCTTCAGGATATCCTCGGCAAAGATTGGCAGCAAAGCAGTCGCGCCGCCAAGCAGAACGGCGAACAGGTCGAGCGAGATGGTGCCCAGAATGATTTTGCGAGCGAATACGAACCGTAGACCGCTGAAGAAGGTGTCCATGCTGATGGTTTCCAGCTTCTTCACGAAATGGACGGTCTTGACGAAGAAGATCAGCAAAGCGGAAATCAGGAGCGCGACCAGCGTTGTCATGTAAGCAAATGAAACGCCCCAGATGACGAGTACACCTCCGAGCGACGGACCGACGATCATTGCCGTTTGCATCGCCGAGGCGGACCAGGCTGCTGCCTTAGGCAACTGCTCGCGTTCCACGATATCCGGCACTAGCGCGGCCGAAGCCGGGCCTTCAAAGGTACGGCAAGCGCCGAGAATGGCAGCGGCAATCAATAAATGAAGAGGATCAAGCCAGCCCTGCATGCTTCCGATGACGAGCAAGACGACGACGGCGCTCTCCATTAGTTGACAAAGAAAAACGATAGTACGGCGATCGTAGCGATCCGCTGTCTGTCCCGCTGGCAGAGTCAGCAGCAGCATGGGCAAGAACTGAGCCAGGCCTACGAGGCCGAGCTTAAAGGCGCTGCCCGTCAGATCGTACATCTGCCAACCAATAGTGACGGACAAGATTTGAAAAGCACTAGCTGAGAAAATCCGTGCGATCCATAAGCGCAAGAATGAGCGGTTATGAAGCACGGACGAACTTTTTACATTCAAGACAAGCCATCCTTTCTTGTTATGCGAAATGAGAGATAAAATAAAAAATAGGTCGAGAACATGGTTTCAACATTTCGAAACTTGTCTAAGTGTAATTATTTTAAATGAAAAGGAGAGAAGAAGAAAGGGAAGTCCTGCCTATCCTATGATTCTCGTTAATCTATGAAATGGGCTTCCACCCAGGCAATTGGAAGAACCAAGCCGTACAAGCCTTCATAGAATGAGTTAGCTTCACAATTCATCTATTTGAGCAAATGAAAAGGGAAGAAACAGGTGCGTCCTGTTCTTTCCTCATTAAGCGAAATTCGACATCAAATATGTAACGTTTTCACTTAAAGTTGGAGATACTGTGTTTAAGGTAACTTATGGGTTTCAGCAATCATTTTCTAAATGTGAGGGAGTGTAAATTATGTTGATTACTTATAAGTCTTCTCCTGATGGCATTCTAGAAACAATAGCAAACTTCGAAAAGAATAGCTGGATACATATTACTGCACCGTCAAAGGAAGAACTTAAAGAGGTATCTCAGCTTTGTAATATCCCCATGGAATTTTTAGAAGATCCGTTAGATTTAGAAGAAAGTGCACGGATTGAATATGATGAAGAGACGAATTGTACATTAATTATTAATGATTTCCCAATTATTGATGGCAGTAATCTTCAATTTGATTCTTATATTACGATTCCTATTGGAATCATCTTAGGAACGGATTACATAGTTACGGTATGCAACCAATCGACTAACTCTTTAGATCATTTAATCAAGAAAAATGTGAACACTTCAATGAAGAATCGTGTTGCATTAGAGATGTTATTATTATTTTCAACTCAGTATATAGAGAAATTAAAACTGCTCAACAAGCAGCGTCTTAAAATAGAGAGTCATTTGCGTGATTCCTTAACGAACAAGCAGCTCTATGACCTCATGGAGATTGAAAAAAGTTTAGTTTATTTCCTCACCTCTTTAAAGGCTAATGCGGATGTGATAACCAAGCTTTTTCGTACAAGTTCCATGAAATTATATGACGATGACAAAGATCTTCTAGAAGATCTAAAAATTGAAAATAATCAGGGAATTGAAACGACAGAATTATATACAAGAATTTTGAACAGCATAACAGGTTCGTATTCTTCACTCATATCCAATGAATTAAATAAAACAATGAAAACTCTTACGTTATTTACCGTTTTTCTAACTTTGCCTACACTTGTATTTAGTTTCTTTGGTATGAATGTGGCCTTGCCTATTGCGGATAAAGACCCCTATTCTTGGATTCTAACACTGATCATCGCATTTATTTTTGTTGCTTGGATCGGGTTGGTACTATGGAGAAGGAGGATGTTTTAAAAAGTCGATTCCTAGTGCGTAAAGGAATCGACTTTTTTAATGAAATTCAAGTGATCAAGGCAGCTTGAGATTGCCCGTATTACGAATCGTGGTTTTTACTTTAAGTTTAATTTTGACTTGAGGGTAATATTCCGTACGCCAATTTGCCAGTTCTGTCCTCGTAAGGTCATTACGGAAATGCTGGCCAATGCCAAAGATATCTGCTTGGGTACGCTGGACTTTTTGCAAAAGCTGCTCTAACCTGCGCTGCAGAAGAGTCTGAAGCTCCAATTTGATCTCTTCTGTAGATGGGTGTCCTGTTGCATCCAGAATAATGACATTTAGATGAAGCATACAATTCATCTCAGGCTTTTTATTATCTAACTTAGTTTGATGTCGAATATGGCTGTTAACAAGTTGAAGGGTAGCTTTACCTGTAACCTCGATTTTTCCATCCAAACTAATTCCGTTAAATACGTTATACAATAAGGTTTGTTCATTAGTTAAACGACCCACCATCCTGCCGTTCTTGAGAATTCCGGACCCATTACTTTGGATGGCTGTTGTCTCGCCAGATTGAATGACTGGGAGGACAACATCATGGGTATAAGAATGGATGCTTCTGAAAACTTTCCAAACTGGCGTGTAGGCAATTTCAGGATTCCACCCGGAGTTTTTTTGGAAAAAATCGTAGATTTCATTACCATCTCCGTTAGATGGATTGTTAATTCGTTTGAAAAATTGGTCAAGTGGTTCATCGCAAATAACAAACATTGTTTTTGGTGAAACGTGACGGGAACGGATTATGCTGTCTGCTATTTCATTTAATCCTCGGTGTGCAAAAGTTTTATCTACGACAATAACCTTCAAATGTAGCAAATCCACCTGACTCTCCATATTCATACTGATATGGTCGACGGCTGAACTAACGGAATCTCCTGAGGCTGTAATGACCTGAATCCCTGCATTCCTTTCGCTTACCTTTGGAATATCCAGATAAATCTTATACTTACCATCGTGATAAGAAATTCCCATAGCAATTGGCAAGGCGCGGTGGTTAATATCTTTGTTGTCCCAGCAGCCGCTAAGTATAGACATAAATGTAAGTCCTATTAAGATTCGCAGTATCATGTGTTGTTCAACTCGCGTTTTTGTTTCCTTGCGTGCAACCATCCTATTACTAGTACAACGACAGGAGTTACGCAGGCTACATATAGTCGTAAGGGTGTATTCCATTGGAAGAGAAGATCCACGGTTTTCCAATCCGGAATAAACAGGCATATGATTAAAGAGTAAATAATAAGGATTGGTACCAGAAAGTTAGGGCTAATGTCCTTTATACCAAGCCGAATGATTTCAAGAATCTGAAACATGGTTGCAGCAATGAAAAACATGCAGAAAGCAACCAGACTGAGTAATAAGAATACATTGATCCGGTCAAACATGAGCCAGTTGATTGAGATTGTGTCTACAATAAAGAGATAAGGGAATTGAAGCTGGCGCGCGCTTTCTTCGCCAAGAGTCAGAACTGGTACATATACAGCAATCAAATAGGAAGGGAGAATCACTAAGCTTCCCCAGAAAACGGCTTTTGGCTTGTAAGCCGTATAGGACGGAAGAAATCCAAGCAGTAAAAATCCGCCAGAATAAGCAAACAAGCTTTTGTAAAAGGAAGGATGCGTCAGGAAATGAAGCGCTCTAGGGCCTGGCCATAACGGAAACAAGTAATGCCAATCGACATTCTGGAATGAAGTTGCAAGTACAAAAACAATGGGTATAACGAACAAGCAGCTAAACATGACCGACAATCTGAGCAAGCCTCCGATCTTCCCGTGCAAAGTCATAAAGCCTGGGACGAGGAGAAGGAGCAATATTAGAATCCATATTGGAGTGTTTGATAAAAAGGCGATAGAAATGACTTCTGAAAATGAACGAACAGCTATTATCATAATCCATGACAAATAAAGCAGCATAGGTAATAAAACAGCCCAGGCTACTATTTTATTTTTTCTCATAAGAATGTTCACGATATTCTCACCTTGAAAATAACGTAACCCCTTAAGATAAACGAATATAATCAGAAGATGAAACACGAACCCAGTAAGTACGGGCAGCCATTGTGCTTCGTTCGTACTATCGATTACATCGCTAGGGTATAAGAAAAAAATTAACCCCAGATGGGTCAAAATGTAGGTTGTGGAAACTTGAAGGTTTGACATTTCAATCTCCTTTAGCCCGGATCAATTGCAAATATGGAATACCAAGTGTTCGGACACCAGCCAAGTAAGCACATAGAATCACAAGTCCTGACAATAGGCCAAGCACCCCCAGGAACGCCGCAAGAATCAAAAGCAAATACTTAGATAATCGAAGTGTATAGGAGTTTTGAAACCCTACAACGGTGGCGTTAGCAATAGTAGCAGCGGCAAGCACTATAATGAGAAGATTGCTTACTAATTTGGCATCGACCACGGCTTGTCCAAGTACTATACCGCCAACCATTGTAACAGTAGGCCCGATGCTGGTAGGGAGCCGAATAATAGCTTCCATAATTAACTCCATGATGCCGAGCAGAAGTAGGGCTTCAATGATTGCCGGATACGGCACATCAAGGCGGCTTCTTGCAATGGAATGAGCCAGCTCAAAACGTAATACATCGGGGTTAACCGAGACCAGAGCAACATATAGGCCGGGAAAAATTAACGTTGTTAGTGATCCGATTATGCGCAGGATTTTGAGCATCCAGCTAAATACAGGCGGATGGTTCAAATCATCTTCCGTAATGAACATATCGGATACAAGGCTTGGCAAAATAATGGCAAACGGCAGTCTTTCAATGAAGAGAACAGCTCTTCCGTTTTTGATGGCTCGAACGGCATTCTGTGGAAGCTCGTGGGTCATATAATGGGTAACCAGAGAAAATTTCGAAAACTGAAAGACCGAAGAAAGCTCCTTTAGATTTGAAATTTCCGTATTTAGATTAGCCTCAAGCTTCTGTGTCAATGTGTCCAGTAGTGTTGGATCAATATCTTTTTCCAAATAACACAGCATCACTGTGTTTTTCTTGTCATTGCCAAACGTATAAGTCTTTATTCTGAGGTCATTGTCATTCAAATGGCTGCGAAGCAGAACAAGATTGGAATTCAGGTCCTCGTTAAACGCACTATTAGATCCACCTACATTATTCTCCATTGTGGGCAAAGAGATAGACCTGCTGCTTGACTGAGGTACAGGATAAATACTGATAACCTTACCTGTAGCATCATGAACAGCGATAAGCATACCATCACTGATTTCAGAGATGATTGTATTCGTATCCAATGCGATTGCTTGGCCAAGTCCAGTGAAGATATCAAGAAGCTCCAGCCTGTTAATGGCAGCTGAGAGCAGTGGATCTCTAACCATATACATCGTTTGAGGGAAATTAATTAACGATTTTAGACCGGCGATGGTAAAAGTCTCAGAAGCAATTTGCAACTTCTGATGCACGAAATCCGGGTAGGAAGAGAAGTAGGTGTTTAATTCATCTATAGCTGCCATATCGGTTGTTCTCCTCGCAGGAATAAATTTCAATTTTATTATGTCCTTAATTTACATGGCTACTCTTATCCAATCCTTTTGTAATGATCCAATATTGCCGAGCTTCTTTTTGAAACACGGAGAGATGGACGGAAATCTTGCCATCATTCTTTACGACTTGTTTAATCAGACCATCATTCCCGTATTTCTTGTTGTTATGGTTAGGATCAAAAACATGAACCCACTTGCCCGAAACACCTACCATAAGTATGAAATGACCTACACTTGTCAAGTGTCCTGGCCCCATCGTTGCAATGACAAGGGCGCCAGCTGAGAGCGCTTTTTGCACAGTTTTCCATGTATCGGTTTGAATACAACCCAATTTATAATACTTCGAAGCCGCCACAATGAACTCCCACTCTGTACCATTTCTTGGTGTGCGATATCCCTTGTCTAATGCGAACTTTGCAACTTCTGTCGGCAGAACAGCCCGCCTTAGAAAATAGCTTGCCGCCATAGCAAAAGCCGTAGGTCCGCAGGCGCTTGTCCCGATTGTCTGCTTCTTGTTGCCGGTTATGGTAAATGGAAGATTCGACCAACGTTTATCTTTTTGACTGTAATAGACCAATTTATTTGACATTGTTATCCCCCTGCATATAGATGGAATGATAGAGTTTCCTCATTCATCGTATGCACCCCTTGAATAAAAGTAGCCCCGGCAGATACCATGGAAGCTCATGAAGAAAAAATTGGAGAAGGCTTTAGTTAAATGTTATTCTAAAGAAGTTGATACAAAATTCGATAATAGAATATCGTGAGGGATATATAGTGATTGTAACGAAGACGAAGCGAGGGACTAATCTTGAAGACGTACAGGAAATGAACCGCTCATTGGTCATTCGCCTTATGCGAAGAAGGCAGGTATGCTCAAGAGCGGAGTTAACCCAGGACTCCGGACTCAATCAATCGACGATTACGAATATCATTAATGAGTTGATCAGTTGGGGCATTGTGGTGGAGACAGGGGTTATCGAAGGCAAGAAAGGGCGGCGCTCTATCGGCATTAAGTTGAATTGCGAGCCCTACAAGATCATCGGGATCCGCCTTGCAAGGAAATCGATCACGGTTGCCTTATATGATCTGGCGGGAGTTGAATATAGGAAGCAACAGATTCCTATCGATATAACGGACGGCTCAGCTAATGCCTTCAATCGGATGAAGGAGCTGATTCGGGATATGATTCGTTCCAATTCGGTCGGTAATGTCATAGCCATTGGTGTGGTTACACCAGGCCCGCTGCTTCGTAATGAAGGTCGGATTGGTCTAATGACTTATTTTCCGGGATGGGAGAAAATAAACATTCAGGAAGAATTGATGAATGATTTTGGCCTTCCTGTCTATATCGAGCATGACGCCAAGGCGGGGGCTCTAGCGCATTGGTGGTTTGGAGAATCCCATCAGGAACAAGGTGTTATGATCTATATAGCCGCTGGCCAAGGCGTGGGAGCAGGGATTGTCGTAGATGGCAAGGTTTTCCGAGGATCACTTGGCATGGCTGGCGAAATCGGACATATGAGCATCGATTTCAAAGGTCCGCAGTGCGAATGCGGAAATAGAGGCTGTCTTGAATTATATTGCTCTACATCAGCTCTGCTGAAAACCTTAAACAAGGAATATACCTCGCTCAAGTCAGTTTGGAAAGAATTACAAGGGGATAAGTCAAATGAAACGAAAGAGGCTGTTAGACAAGCAGCGTGGTTTCTTGGATTTGGTCTTGTAAATATCATAAACACCTTTAATCCGGACCGAATCATTCTTGGCGATGAGTTAGCCGAAGCGGGAGCACTCCTTCACGATACCGTGAAATCAGTCATTAACGAGCACGTGCTGCCCGATGTATCGAGTAAATTGACCATTGAGCTTGCTTCTGACGACAAGGACACCATGCTGGTTGGTTCAGCGATCGTAGCGATCGAGAGCATATTGGACCAACCATCCAGTTATTTGAACCTGCAAGTCAAAAGTAGTCCGGATTAAAGAAAGTTCAGCCTTAGAGTTCATCTCTGGCTGGACTTTCTTTATTAATGTTGAATCATAGGTTGTAAATATTGAAGACCTCCATTAGCATTGGAGGTCTTTTTTGTGTGACGAAAATTTATTACTTGATCAAATCAATAAATAGATTTATAGTAACAATATAAACGATCATACAAATAACGATCACAATCGAATCAATGGGAGGGCCGCAGCATGTCGTTACTGATGGGGATTGATATCGGAACCTCAAGCGTGAAATCCATGGTAATGGATACTTCAGGCAAAGTGCTGGGATTTGCGCAAATGGAGTATGACATCAATATTCCTGTCTCAGGGTACGCCGAACAGAATCCGGAAGAATGGTGGGAGTTGGTTAAAAAGACAAGTGCTGAGGCGGTATTGAGAGCTGATATAGACGGCGGATCGTTAGCGGGGATTGGCTTCTCAGGTCAGATGCACGGATTGGTGGTACTCGATGAACAAGGTCAAGTGCTTCGCCCATCCATCATATGGTGTGATCAGCGTTCGATTACTGAGAAGGCATTATTGGAATCTAAATGGACGACTGAACAGCTAGGGAGTATGATTCAGAACTCCGTGTCAACCGGGTTTCTTATCCTTTCACTTATGTGGATCAAAGAGAATGAACCTGATATCTATAGCCGAATTGACCGGGTCATGCTGCCGAAGGATTATGTCCGATACCGTATGACTGGTGAAATCGGAACAGACACCACCGACGCTTCGGGAACTTCCGCCTATGATATAGCATCCCTTCATTGGTCGGAACAATTAATCACATCGGTCGGAATCGATAGAAAGAAGTTTCCGACAATAGGTAGTCCTTGGGAAGTAGCAGGTTCAGTTACGCGGCAAGCAGAATCCGAAACCTGCTTCAAAGCAGGAACACCGGTTGTATACGGCGGGGCAGACCAAGCGATGCAAGCAGTTGGAAACGGTATCATTGAACCAGGTGACATATCCTGTACGATTGGTACCGGAGGACAGCTGCTTACCACCATCGATCAACCAGTCTATGATAAGAAGTTAAGAACGCACTCTTATGTACATGCGGTTCCAGATCGGTGGTATCTGATGGGGGCAACGATGAGTGCAGGGCTGTCATTAAAGTGGCTGGCTTCACAGGTATTGAAGAATGACGATTACAAGTCGCTTGATTTGAAGGCGAAAGAAGTTTCCGCAGGAAGTAATGGATTACTGTTTCTACCTTATTTGACAGGTGATCGAACCCCTCATATGGATCCACAAGCAAGTGGGATGTTTTTCGGTCTCAAGCTGGACCACAATGATGCACATCTCATAAGAGCAGTGCTTGAAGGGGTATGTTATTCGTTTCGTGATGGCTTTGAGATCATCCGCTCACTTGGGGTAGATCTGAAGAGAATCATCATATCAGGTGGTGGTGCGAAGAGTGCGCTCTGGAGCCAGATCCTTGCTGATGTATTGAACCGGGAAGTCTATGTAAGCACCACAGAGGAGCAGGCATGCGTAGGCGCTGCGATTATGGCTGGGGTTGGCTTGAGGCTATATGATACAGTCGAGCAGGCTTGTGCAACTGTCGTCAAGCTGCACGGAAATCCTTTCCGACCAGACCCTGACAATCATGTAATCTATGACCGGCAATATGCCGTTTATAGCAAGCTTTATGAGCATAATCGGGAACTCTTTCCCATGCTGAATAACATTACGAATGAGACAGGAGTGTCGAAATAATGATAAAAGCTACTGGTGGCGGCAACTTTATGGAGCTTAAGAATACGCAGGCTGAACAATCCTTGGACCTCGGAACTCTCAAAGCTTTGACCGTTGGAGCACGTGTGAAGAGTGTAGAAAAAAGCGAGGAGCTGCTCCTCATTCTAGGTGATAATGGAATCCCTGCAGTTCGCATCCATTCTAATGAAGGGTTTCTGCTCATTGACCTCTATACGGATGCCAAAGATAAGCCGTTAACGTTATCGGTTCCATGGCAAGCGATTGGCCAGCAGGAACATGACCTCTTACTTCGCTATAGCGGTCATATCGTCGAAATGTTCGTAGACGGCGTGTTAGTAGATGAGGATTGGCCGATGGGCTCCGTTCAATTGGAGAATGCTAGGGCACAAGCCTATGAGGGGACATTGGAAGCGAAAATTTGGCCTTATGCCTTGGATGAGGCAGAGCGGGGTAACCTCATACGGGATAAGCAAAGTCTGGAGAGCCGAGAGACGCTATACCTTGGAACGGAGCCAAGCTCCATTCAGTATTGGAAGCCAAAAGGGTTTAATACTGGGGTCGGCGATTGTATGCCTTATTTCGACGGGGAAACGTTCCACTTCTATTATTTGTTTGATCGCCGAGGCCACGCCAGCAAATGGGGCTTAGGTGCGCATCAATGGGCACATATTTCTACTAAGGATCTTAAAAACTGGACTCATCACCCTATGGCTGTCGCCGTTACAGAGGATTGGGAAGGGTCGATCTGTACAGGGTCCGTTATAAAGGAGAACGATGCATATTATGCTTTCTACGCTGTTCGTGCAGTGGATGGCTCACCAGCTCAATTGACTTATGCGGTTAGTAAAGATGGAATTCAATTCACCAAGTCTGAGACATACATAAACATTTCAAACCGATATTTGCTTTCCTCCGTAAGGGATCCGCATGTATTTAAGGATGCAGAAGGCGTCTATCATATGCTGATTACGACAAGTCTTGTAGACAGCGGCAAGTACGAGGGCTGCCTTGCCCATCTTATATCAAATGATCTGCAGAACTGGCAAGAGGAAGAGCCGTTCATCGTTCCGGGTTACCATGGTGAACCAGAATGCTCCGATTACTTTGAATGGAACGGCTTGTACTACCTGATTTTCAGCAATGATGGTCTTGCTCGTTACCGTTATTCCCATGAGCCGTTTGGTCCTTGGCTCCGCCCCGTAATGGATACGATTGACAGCGTTCAATTACGGGTGCCGAAGACGGCTGCCTTTCCGGAAGGAAGAAGAATGGTTACAGGCTTCTTGTCCGGACCGGGCCGATACGGCGGCGAACTGGTCATCCGCGAACTTGTTCAGGAAGAAGACGGTGCTCTTGGACTCAAGATACCAGCCGAATTCGCCGATTTATCAAGCCATGTTGTGACACAGCAAGAAGAACTCATTTCAATCACGAATTTGAATGGATTTGCCGAGCAGATTTTTGGAAAGGTAGAGGGCGAATATGAGATTACCTTCGAAGCCGTTCCAGAGCATCCAACAATGTTCTATGGATTTTCTGTAGCTGGAGACTCTGATTTCAAGCAAGGAAACGATATTCGATTCGAACCTTCCAATCATAAACTTGGTGTTCATGAGACGGTCTGCGTTGGCTTCCAAGAGGATGAAGTGTCTTCCATTTATCATGTAAAAGGATTAGAAGGACGTGTCCAGGTCGAAGCGACCGTGAAGGAAGCATTCATTGACATTTGTGTAAACGGTAAACGTACATCCATCAGCCGAATAAACAGAGAACATGCTTATCTGAGATTCTTTGCTCACTTCGGAACAGTAAGCTTCCATAACATCACGATTCGATCTGTTACGAATAGGTAACTAGGAGGAATTCACCGTGCAAAGCAAAGGGATGTTAGCTAATGCGATGAAGCGATGGCAGCTTTATGTGCTACTGCTTCCGTCTGTACTATACATCTTATTGTTCCATTACGTCCCCATGTATGGAATCGTCATTGCCTTTAAAGATTTCAAGTCCAGCATGGGGATACTTGGCAGTCCCTGGGTTGGATTGGAGCATTTCAAAGCCTTCTTCGATTCCTTTGTCTTCGAGCAAATCGTGACGAACACGATCAAGCTAAGTGTGTTCTCGCTTGTGATCGGATTTCCGGTTCCGATTCTATTCGCTCTGCTGCTGAATCAGATTCGAAACCGGTTTGCTCAGCGATTTATGCAAACGGTTACTTACGCGCCGTATTTTATCTCAACGGTAGTGCTAGTGTCGATGTTGAACGTTTTTTTAGCCCCTAGCACGGGTATCATCAACAACTTCATTACGATGTTTGGTGGTGATGCCGTCAATTTCATGGCGAGGGAAGAGTGGTTTCGTACCGTCTACATCTCCTCGGGAATATGGCAGACGATGGGCTTCAGCGCCATTATCTATCTGGCGGCGCTAAGCGGCGTTAACCCGGAATTGCATGAAGCGGCGACGGTTGACGGTGCAACCAAGCTGAGGAGGATCTGGCATGTCGATCTGCCGTCGATTCGTCCGACGATTATGATCCTCTTCATTCTTGGAATAGGCAGTATTATGTCCGTAGGCTGGGAGAAGGCATTCCTGATGCAGCAAGGCATGAACCTGCCAGTATCAGAGATCATCTCTACTTATGTCTATAAGGTCGGACTGCTTAATGCGCAGTACAGCTTTGCAACGGCGATTGGTCTATTCAACTCTGTTATCAATTTTGCGCTTCTCATTTTTACGAACTATGCATCGAGAAAAATGTCCGGAAGCAGCTTATGGTAATTCCGATTGGAGGAATAAAGACGAATGAAATCCTTGTCCCTGAGCGACAAAATTTTCACCGTAGTCAATTACACGCTTATGGCAGCGATCACGCTATGTATTCTTTATCCGCTCTACTTCATCGTCGTTGCTTCGTTCTCAGATCCTAACGTCGTCAATCGTGGAGGGATCCTGCTTATACCGGAACATTTGTATACAGAAGGCTATGCGAAGATTTTCGACTATAAGCCGCTATGGACCGGTTACCTGAATTCTATCATCTATACGTTATGCGGCACTTTAGTTAATTTGGTCTTCACGCTTACTGGTGCTTATGCGCTCTCGAGGAAGGATTTGGCGGGCCGCAACCCTATTATGCTGCTGTTCATCTTTACAATGTTTTTCAGCGGAGGACTTATTCCGAGCTATCTTCTCATTAACAAGCTTGGAATTATGGATTCGATGTGGGCATTGATCCTGCCCACTGCTGTATCCGTGTGGAATATTATTATCACGCGTACCTTTTTCCAAAGTACAATTCCAGATGAGCTGCTGGAAGCGGCCGTTATGGATGGATGCTCTGACTTCAAATTCTTCTTGTCTATTGTTCTACCTTTATCCAAGGTCATTGTGGCAGTAATGGCGTTATTCTACGGAATCGGGCACTGGAATTCGTTCTTCGAACCACTGATCTATATCTCGAGCGAAGATAAATTTCCCCTTCAGGTTATTTTGCGGAACCTTCTGATTACGAATGAGGTTGGAAACGAGATGCTGTCGGATGCTATGTCTATGGCCGAACGCCAGCGTATTGCCGAGCAGCTGAAGTATGGTGTAATTGTTGCTTCGTGTCTTCCGCTGCTAACGGTGTATCCATTCCTGCAAAAATATTTTACTCAAGGGGTTATGATCGGTTCCATAAAAGGCTAATGCGGATCACAGATTCTACTCAATTCAAATCAAGGGGAGAGATGAGTACAATGAAGAAGATGGTCGCAATATTATGTACTGCTATAATGCTGCCGGGAATTCTCGCCGGTTGTTCATCGAACAGCAATAATGAGCCTTCTACGAATAACAATGCATCCGAATCCGCAAATACAAAGGGCAATTCCAATGCTCCCATCCGTATCGTCCGGCCGAAGAGTCCGCAAAACCTTCCTGCTAAAGACATGATCTGGTACAAAAACTATACAAAAGAATCCGGCATCGATATCGATTGGCAAGAAATTCCTTCAGAGTCGGCTTCAGAGAAAGTGAATCTGATGTTGTCTACGGGAGATTTACCGGAAGCATTTATGCAAACGCTTAACACAAGTATGATTATGAAGAATGTGGATCAAGGCATCTTCCTTCCGATTGATGATTACATAAAGGATATGCCGAATTTCTCCAAAGTATTGGAGAAGCGCCCGGAATACAAAGCGTTGATCACCGCGCCGGACGGCCATATCTACGGTCTTCCATATATTGAAGAGATGTACGGCTTAATAAGTAACCAAGGAATTCTGCATATTTATAAACCTTGGCTGGATCAGCTTGGCTTACCGATTCCGAAGACGATCGACGAATACCGCGATACGCTTAAGAAGTTCGTGGAATCGGATATGAACGGAAACGGCGAAAAGGATGAAATCGGATTGGCGCTGGCCAATAAAGATGTAACCTCGGGTATTGGGCATTGGCGTAATGCCAACGACTTTGGTCAGTTTTTTGGACTATGGGGACAGGCAGACCGTAACGACAGCATGGGCGTGGACGAGAATGGTAAGGTATTCAGCACATCAACTACAGAAGCCTACAAAACTGGTATTAAATATTTGCACGACATGTACAAGGATGGCCTGATCGATCAGGAATATCTGATTACCGACAGTCCAAAGCTGCAATCCAAATTAAGAAATCCGGACGTTATCGTCGGAAGCGTATTGACCTTCTCGATAAGCGATATGGTCGACAAGGAACGCGTCAAGGATTATGTAGCTGTACCATATTTGACTGGCCCAGGCGGAGAATTCGGCACACGTGAGAACCTGGTCGAAATGCATAATCCGGTTGCCTTCGTGCTCACGAAGGAAGCGAAGGATCCGGCAAGAATCTTAAAGTGGGCTGACGGCCTATACGATCCAAGCTGGTCCGTTCAGACGAACTGGGGGCCGCTTGGCTATCAGTACAAGTTAAATGACAAGGGTGTTATGGTATTTGATGACCTGAAGGACGGTTTGAAGACCTACAGCGAGATGCGCAGCCGCAATACGATTGGCGGAGGAACGCCGATCGCTGTATTGACAGACTACTACGATACAGTTGTAGAATATCCGCAGGATGCGAAGCGTCTGCTAGATGATATGAAGGCTATTGGTTTCATAGATAAACATCTAAACGATCCTTATATTCCGCACACCATTTTCTACGAACCGGAAGTGGCTGACAAGATGGCACTGCTGTCCGCTCAAGTGTATCAGTTGATGGACAACAATCGGCGTAAGTGGGTAACGGACGGCGGCATCGACGAAGATTGGGATAAATATCTGAAGGATCTTGAAAAAGCAGGCTGGTACGAATTTATCGGTTACGTGCAAGAAGCCTATACGCGTTATCTTGAGAATCAATAAACCAAGTTCTAAAGCAGTCCCTATAGGGGCTGCTTTTTCATTTCTTTTTGTGCTGGAAAATATTTAACAAAAGAAAAACATTAAAAACTGCACTTATTTTTCGTTTTGTTACGTCTATTAAGAAGTAGCTGATAATATTTGCTTCTATCATTTGCGTAGCTGCTGCATTTATAATGGGCTTTCATCCTAAGGGTGAAAGAGAGATTTTCATCAATGCTCAACTTAGATCGCTAGATGAAAACTCAATACCGCACAGAAAGGATGTAATAAGTGAAGAAATTTATAGGCATTGTTGGCGTCTTTATTATCGTTTGGGCTGTTATATCGGGTATCTTTATGTTCTTTACAGATCACGGGTATCGGCTTCGAGCAATGGCGGCTGAGAGTATATTATCGTCTCAACATCGGCAGTGGGCGAAGTACACCTTTTTGCCTCAAAGCGAATTGGATGCTATGTTAGAAAATATAAACAATCCGAATTATATAAATAGTGCATCGGGCAAAGATGACTTAGATAGCTTGGTGGACGTAAAGTCAGAGAAGGATCTGTACGTACATGTTGAGTCCATTGAGAGTTACACAAATCCTACGCATTATTACAAAGGGAAAATCATTACGATCTCAAATCCGAATCGGGTGAAGCTGGTTAGTTCGCAGCTCAGTGATCATGGTGAGCAAATCTTTACGATTGCGAAGCGTGCGAAAGCTCTTGCCGCAATCAATGCGAGTGGCTTTGTGGACTTGAACGGTCATGGCAATGGTGGAGCTTCTACCGGTGTAGTTATTGAGAATGGCGTGATTAAAAGTGGGAATAAAAATAAACAAGAGTTTGTAGCTGGTATTACAAAAGACGGCGTGATGATAACCGGTAAATACAGTGCAAATGAATTAGTTAAGCTTGGTGTCCAATCTGCAGCAGGGTTTAAACCGCAGCTCATCGTTAATGGTCAAAAGATGGTTGACGGCGATGGCGGCTGGGGATGGGGTCCACGTACAGCAATTGGCCAAAAGGCAGACGGCAGTATTATATTTGTTGTTATTGACGGCCGTCAAACCCGTTCCGTTGGAGCAAGTATCAAAGAAGTACAGGACTTACTGTATGAGCGTGGAGCCATTAATGCGATGTGTATGGATGGCGGCTCTTCCTCTTCGATGTATTTTAACGGTGTTAATATTACGATTCCTTCTTCCAAAAATAATATCCCTCGTTATCTGCCTAATATCTGGGCCTTGGTTCCGGAAAACGGCGATGACCTTCACGTAGATGTGGACGGGAAAGAGGTAACTGGTCTTTAATAGTAAAGAGCGTTCGAAGGATTTCCTTCGAACGCTCTTTGTTTATAATGGCCAATATGATGCTAATAAGTGCCGGTGCTTGGCATGTTTTTAAAATCATTACCGGAAGGACTCTGGAAGACATGCAGGTTAAATTCCTTGGCAACAGCTAGAATATGATCGAATAAGTCCGATTGTACACCTTCATAAGTTGCCCAATTAATGTCATTTGTGAAGCAATAGATCTCGATCGGAAGACCAGTCTCTCCCGGGGGGAGCTGTCTGACGATTCGCGTCATACTGCTGTGGATTTTCGGATGCTGCTCAATATACCGTGTGATATATGCGCGGAACACGCCGATATTAGTCATCGCTCTGCCGTTTACCTGAACGGTGTGGTCGATTTCATTGTCCTGATTATAGCGGGTAATTTCTTTCTCTTTATCGAGGATATAATCGCTCAAGAGATGGACTTTCTTGAATTTCTCAATCATATCCGGTGTGCAAAAACCGATGCTGTTCATATCGATGTAGACCGACCGTTTGATGCGCCGGCCACCGGATTCCTGCATACCCCGCCAGTTTTTGAAGGAATCTGAAATAAGGGCGTAGGATGGGATGCTGGTAATGGTTTTATCAAAGTTCTGAACACTGACTGTATTTAGGGAAATATCGATAATGTCCCCGTCTGCACCGTATTTAGGCATTTCGATCCAATCGCCAACCCGGACCATGTCGTTAGCTGTTAACTGCACGCCTGCAACCAGACCAAGCAGCGAATCCTTGAAAATTAACATCATGACAGCAGATAAGGCGCCGATACCGCTTATAAGAATAACAGGGCTCTGGCCAATAAGGTTCGAGATCGCCAGAATGCCGCCGATGATAAACAGAAAGATCTTGACCACCTGAATATACCCTTTAATGGGACGGCTTCTGGAAATGTCAAAGGTTCTGTAAATATCATTGATCGCGTTAAGGAACGCATCCAGAACGAGAAGGGCAACGACAATGAGATAGATCGCAATTCCTTTCGCAATCAAATGCTGGTAAGCTGGAAAGTTGAATGAAAAATAATAAATGATGACAGCAGGTACGATATGGGACAGCTTATGGAAAACCTTGCGATCCAGCAAGTAGTTATCCCATTGGAACCGGTTGTTCCGAATGTAGTGGGTCACAACGCGAAGGACAACTCTTTTGGTTATAAAGTTGGCGGCCATTCCTAATAACCCAATAATGATGACAAGAATGATGTTGGCCAGATAGACGGATAGATCGGAATTTACTCCCATTTCGTTAAGTAGATCTTTGATGTAGTTCATTGCTCCTCCTAAAAAGAATTGTTACCCAAGACGGCTCAGTAAGCCGTTTATGACAATTCTTACTTCGTAAGCATAGAATTGTTACCCAAGACGGCTCAGTAAGCCGTTTATGACAATTCTTACTTCGTAAGCGTGACCTTTAGTGTAGCCACACTTTCTAATGATGGTACTGAAAGTCTCCGGTTCCGTCAACCTTAGCGCAACTATTCAAATTCATTTTTATACAACGAATAAATTTCCAACAACTCCACAAAATAACCTCACATCCAAGAAGGAGTTGACTAATATGGCTAACCAATCCAACAATTTAGTAGTACCGCAAGCTCAAGCAGCTTTGAATCGCATGAAATATGAAGTGGCTACAGAACACGGTATCCAGCTCTCCGAGGGGTATAATGGAGATCTTACAACTCGTGACGCAGGCACAATTGGCGGTAATATCACCAAACGTCTTGTTCAAATGGCTGAACAATCCTTAAGTGGAGCAACATTCTCCAATTCAAGAAGATAATAAGCACATAACAATTCCCCTCCATCTCACACATCACTTACCATCGGATAGCACTTTAAAACGATGTTATAATGTTGGGATGAGAGGGGAATGCTTATGTTCATCTCACCTATGCTTCTTGAGAAAGTTGAAGAACCCTTCGACTCCGATGAATACTTATTTGAACCGAAATTTGAAGGCCATCGTCTTATTGTTTCATTTATAAATGGGCAAGTTAAAATGTTTACTCGACATCATAATGAAGTAACAAGACAATACCCGGAGTTATTTAATGTCCCAGTAGGCAATAATATGGATGTGGTGTTTGACGGTGAAGTAGTAAGAGTTAGAGAAGATGGTACAAATGACTTTGATGGACTTATACAGAGATTCCAAATGGGTAAGCTTACGAAAATTAAAGAAGCTTCAAGAATACAGCCCGTACAATATTTTGTGTTCGATATCCTATACCTTAATGGCAAGAGTTTAACTCATTTACCACTCGAAGAGCGCAAAGAAATCCTTGCACAAATACTTATACCCAACGCCTATTACCATTCAACATTATTTATAGGGCAGCAGGGTAATGCATTATATAAAATGATCGAAGATAATGGCTTAGCGGGTATTGTAGCCAAGAAAAAGGATTCCCAATATGCTAGCCAACGTTCTGTGGACTGGCTTAAAATAATCAACTATCAGCATGCTGAAGTTGCCATTAGCGGCTATAGACGGAATGAGTTCGGATGGCTTATTGAACATGAAGGCAGACCTGTTGGATGTGTAGAATTAGCAATTCCCCAAGAGGCCAAGAATGCTTTCTATAAATCAGCTTCATCTATTATCACGGGTCAAGATAGACATTTTGTATATATAAAGCCCATTCTAAAAGTGAAAGTAAAGTTCCGTAACTGGACATCCAATAACATGCTTCGAACCCCTGAATTTGTGGGATTCGCTGGTGAAATAGAAGAAAGCCCCTTAATTATCCGTAGCGGATAATTAAGGGGCTTTTTTTAGATTTACATAATCAAAATTCGCTTACCGAATTCCAGGTGCTCTTCCATGGCTTGACTAGCTTTGTCTGCCTCTCCTGCCTGAATAAACTGGAAAATCCGAAGATGATCGTCATAGGATACGCTGATCCTTGTCCGGTCCTTTCGAAGAACGCCCATAGCAATTCGATACAGCTGATCCTGAAGACGTTCCATCGCTTGAGTGATTTCCGAATTTGCGTAAATTTCTACGAGCTTGCGGTGATACTGTGTGTCTGCTTCCGTAAAAAGGGCGTAATCGCTTTTTTCGACATGAGTTTGCTGCTGCCGCAAATTCTGCTCAAACCATTTTAGATCACTTTTTTCGAGCTCCATGGAAGCGAGCTTACGGACGACAAAACATTCCATCGCAATCCGGTAATCATATAAATCGATTGCCTTGCGAAGAGACAGCTCGGCCACGACTAATCCTTTATTAGGCGTATAGTTTGCTAATCCTTCTGCATCAAGCCGCTCCAGGGCAGCTCTGATGGGAGTCCGGCTCATCTCCATCATTTCCACAAGCATTCGTTCCGTTAATACTTCTCCAGGTTTAAGCTCACCATTCAAAATCAGTTTGCGAAGATGAATAAAGGCCTTTTCTTTCAATGTGATCGTTGTACCTGACATTATAAAATTCTCCTATTCAGAAAAATAGTTCGTTTGCAAATGATGAAGACTTTGTTCCAGCCATTTGCGCTCCAGTGCGATGGTCTTTTCAACCGTATCGGTAAAAGGGGGCCAGAGTTCGAGAATAACATTTGAGTCTCTTTGACTATTACGAATGGTCTGCAATAGTCCGTCTATATCCAATTTACCATAACCTGCCGGTTTACCCAAAACCATAAAGCCCATTTGATGATCTACTCTTGTAATGTCGAAATCTTTCAAATGGAGATTGATGACATAAGGAGAGAGATCCTGAATAACGGTTTTAGGGCAGTCAAGCGCACTAAAAGAATTGACGGTATCCAGACAGCAGCCGATAAAGGGATGATTACAGGCATCAAATAGGGAGGCAAGCTGTTTCGTGGTATGCAGGCCATGATTTTCGATAGCAAGGCGAACTCCTGCTTGTTCAAAGAAAGGCAAAACCTCTTGAAGCTCGAGTAAAGGATTGGTTAGATTCTCCTCTACAATCAGTGTTCGGCAAAGAGTAGATCCAAGTAAATTGGCAATACGCAAATAGCGACGGAGATGTTCCGGGTTAGTTCCCCTGGTACCGATTTCGATCTCGATTCCCAGAGAATCCGCGTATTCTTTCATGAATAACAGCTCAGCTTCACTCATCTGATGGAGCGGAAGGTTATCCGCAATTTGTACAAGCTTAATATGATTGCTGTGCGCGATGTCGAGCAGATCAATGACGCCTATCGGATGGTGGGGAGCAGGATAACCCGGTATTCCTATTGACCATGTCAAAGAATAAGTACTGATTCCAAGCTTCATATATCCCACCTCAGCTCATGTGTATATAGAAAAGTATAAGCGTCTAGGAAGGCGTTGTAAACGACATTGTATACAAAATATATTCTTTTAAATTTTTATTGTATACATATTGTGTGCTGATGAGTTGTGTGTTAGTCTGACCCTAGAACGAAGTCATTTCATTCCAAAATACGAAAGTAAACGTCTTCTGGAGGTGCTTGCTTTGGTTCAAATCGCACTCATTGGCGCAGGTGGTAAAATGGGATGTCGAATTACAGACAACTTGAGAAAAGGGAGTCACAACGTTTCTTACGTTGAGATTGGCAGTAGAGGAATTGAACGATTAACTGAACGTGGAATTGCAGCGGTCAAGCAGGAAGAAGCAATAGCGGATGCGGATGTGATTATTCTCGCCGTTCCTGATGTCGCCATCGGAGAGATTTCTAAAGAGGTCGTTCCTCTTATGAAGACGGGAGCGCTGCTTATGCTACTAGATCCGGCAGCGGCTTATCTGGGTGAACTTCCTGCCAGGGATGATGTTTCTTACTTTGTTGCTCATCCTTGTCATCCGCCAGTGTTTAACGATGAGATTACAGTGGAAGCAAAGAGAGATTTCTTTGGCGGGGTTGCGGCCAAACAAGCGATTGTGTGTGCATTAATGCAAGGTCCTGAGGAGCACTACACTCTTGGGGAGCAGATGGCAAAGGAAATGTTCGCTCCTGTTATGAGATCTCACCGGATTACGGTGGAGCAAATGGCTATCCTTGAGCCTACGATGGCGGAGACCATCAGCTCGATGATGGTTACGGTATTAGGAGAGGCAATGGAGGAAGCCGTAAAGCAGGGTGTTCCCTATGAAGCTGCCAAAGACTTTTTGCTGGGACATATCAATATCCAACTAGGGATCGTGTTTGAAAAAGTGAATCCGTTTTCAGACGCTTGTCTGGTCGCCATCGAATATGGCCGCAAGGCTATGATTAAAGAGGGATGGAAAGAGTTGTTCCGGCCAGAAAGTGTATATGAGCAAGTGGATGTCATGCTTCATCCCGAGAAACTGCACACCATCCAGTTCAAGGAATCCTGACATGCCAGTCTGGAAAATTGGATTGGTCGGGGCAGGCTGGTGGTCGGAGAAACATTTAAAGGCATGGAGCCATATTCCTGGTGCTGAGGTCAAGGCTTTATGTGACACTAATGAGGAGCGGCTGCAAGCGAGAGCAGCTGAATTTGGTGTATCCAGTAATCATTTGTACCGTGGCATATCGGAAATGCTTGAGAATGCGGACATCGATATTGTAGATATCGTAACGGGGCCGGATACGCATCTAGAGCTTGTTCGGCTTGCGGCTGAAAGCGGGAAGCATATTTTATGCCAGAAACCATTCGCTGCTTCCATGCGGGAAGCCGAAGAGATGGTGCGAATCGCCAAAGAAGCCGGCGTAAGGCTGATGGTAACAGAAAACTGGAGATGGCTTCAGCCATTTCAACTCATAAAAAGGGTGATTGAGGCAGGCACACTCGGAACGCTGCATTCTGCGAGATACATACACACCGATTACTATACACCGAGGATGGAACCCGGTACGATACTGCCTCAGCCATTTTTCAGAGAAATGCCCAAGCTTCTGTTTTTGGAAATGGGACCTCACTGGTTTGATACCTGGCGGTTTCTCTTTGGAACACCAGAGCGGCTTTATGCAGAAATTCAGCGTGTCAGTCCTCATATAACAGGCGAAGATTCAGGTATTGTCGTGATGGGCTATGATCATTTCTGTGGTTATCTCGATGCCAGTTGGGCGACCAGGCAGAAGTTAGACCGCCCGCTTGGTACAGCAGTTGGACCTGTACATTTGGAGCAGCTGGTCATTGATGGTTCCGAGGCAACGCTCAAAATGTATACTTCGGGCAGAATTGTAGTGGTCAGTAAGGATGGAGCGAGTGAGCATATTTTGGCAGATAGGACAGAACTCGATCATGAGGAAAGCCATATTCGGCTGCAAGCTCACTTTTTGGAATGCTTGCAAAGCGGCGAAGTATTCGCAACCGAGGGAAGCGATAACTTAATCACCTTGAGCATGGTGTTTGGGGTATATGAGAGCGCTGCCAAACACGAGCCAATCAAAATAGGAGGAAAGAGCCCGTGATTATTGACGTCCATGCTCATTTAGGATGGGACTATGTATTTGATGAAGATTTTTCATGGGAAGAGCAGCTTGAGAAGCATGAAACCTACGCTATTTCCAAGACCATTTTGCAGCCGGCTTCCTGCCACGATATCGAGACGGTACGAGAGCAGCACGACCGGATTGCCCAAGTGACAAAGGCTTTTCCTGGTCAGTTCTACGGGATGGCCAATCCGAACCCTCATTTAAAAGACGCGGTTTATGAAGCGGAAGTCAGACGATGTGTAGAGGAACTTGGATTTGTCGGGATTAAGATCCATACGTTCGCACATGCTGTTCATCCGGGAGGACGTGACGGAAGGAAAGTATTTGCGCTTGCAAGGAAGCTGGACGTACCAGTAATGGTGCATACGGGAGCAGGTATCCCATTCGCCAACCCGACCAATTTGATCGCACCTGCACTTGAGTTCCCGGATGTAAAGATCGTGATGGCCCACTGCGGCATGATGATTATGGCAGGTGAAACAGCGATTGCGCTGAAGGCTGCCTCCAATCTTTATGCCGACATCACCTGGACCGCCGGATTTAATATGCGGCATTGGTCGCAGGAATTTGGAGCGAACCGGTTTATGTTTGGAACCGATCATGCGGATAACACAGGTACGGAATTGGCTAAGGTCAAGACATGCGGCTTAACGGAAGAAGAACAGGAGTGGATTTTATTTAGAAGTGCGAAGTCGGTCTACCGGCTGACATAATCCAAATACGAAGGAGTGTGCTGTAATCGTGACCTATCGCATTCAACGTTTGAAAGTTAGTGAGAATAAGAGGTTTCTTGTACAGGAAGATGAAACTCCTTTTTTTTGGCTGGCGGACACGGCTTGGGAGCTGTTTCATAGACTCAACCGCGAGGATGCCGAGCTGTATCTTCGCAATCGTGCAGAGCGCAGATTTTCCGTTATCCAGGCTGTAGGACTTGCCGAGCATGAGGGTCTGACAACGGGCAACGCTTACGGACGGTTCCCGCTGAAGAAGAACGAACAAGGCCAATATGATCCGCTTCTTCCTGATCTCGACGGAGATTACAGCTACTGGGACCATGTGGACTATATTGTCGATCAAGCAGCAGCACTAGGCCTTTATATTGCATTCTTACCGACTTGGGGAGACAAATACAATCTGATGTGGGGCAAGGGACCGGAAATTTTTAACTCGGATAATGCTAGGCCATACGGACAGTGGCTAGGGGAAAGGTACAAGGACAGAGACAATGTAATCTGGGTGCTGGGCGGTGATCGTCCTCAGCATACCCGCGAGCACTTCGATATTATTTACTCCATGGCAGAGGGTCTCCGTGAAGGAGACGGCAGAGCTAATCTGATGACCTTCCACCCTCCGGGCGGTCAATCTTCCTCCCTGCACATGCATAACGAACCGTGGCTGGCATTTAATATGATTCAATCCGGTCATCATGAGTGGGTTCGCACGAACTTTGAGAAAATTGCTGCCGATTATAATCGCGAACCAATCAAACCGGTGGTAGATGGGGAGCCGTGTTATGAGGATCATCCGATAAACTTTAAGGTGGAGAATGGTTATTTTGATGCCGCTGATGTGCGAAAAGCCGCCTATCACGCCGTATTCGCGGGAGCATTTGGCCATACCTACGGCCATCACTCTATTTGGTCGATGACGACGAAGCCGGAACCCTATTTCATTATGACATGGAAGGATGCCATTCTCCGGCCAGGAGCAGAGCAAATGTCGCACTTGCGCAGCTTGATGGAATCGCGGCCTTTTCTGACAAGAATACCCGACCAAAGCTTGATCGCCGACAATTACGGCGGGGCTAATCGCATGACCGCTACACGCGGTGAGAGCTATGCTATGATCTTTTCCCCGAATGGCCTTCCGTTCCGAGTCGTAATGGGCAAGATTCGCGGCACTTCCGTTAAGGCTTCCTGGTATGATCCGCGTAACGGAGCATGGGCAGATGCCGGTGTATATGCGAATGATGGAGAAGTGGAGTGCCAACCGCCAACAAGCGGCAGAGATGGTGACTGGATCCTCGTGCTTGATGGAATGGAATAGGGATAAAGAGGTACAAAAGGAAATTATGCAATTCGTATAGGGCTGTCCCAAAAGTCAATTTGGGGCAGCCCTTTCATCTGTTGGGCAATGAAAGGTGCGTTTCTAGGTAAAACAAGGTATTATTATTTATAACTTTAATTTTGCGGGGGACATTTGTGGAAACGCTCAAAACTTTTTTTGCCCATTCGATCGTCAAAAGGGTTGTGTTTGTTTTACTGGTTTTTGCTTTGCTCTATAGTCTCAGAGACATGTTGAATTTGCTTCTTCTTCTTTTTATGGTCACTTTTGTAATGATCCGGCTTCAAAGCTTTATTACTAAGCAAATTCGCCGGGTGATTCCAATTTCGCCGGTTGTCGTCACCACGGTCTTATATGTCGCGCTTATTATTGGTCTCGTATACGGTCTTGTCAATTACGTGCCCAAGCTGATCAATGAGATTGTGGATATCGTCAACAATGTGCAAAAGTTTCTAGGTTCTTCACAAAACGATCAGATCGCCCAGGTCGTCGCCGATACACTCGACAAGATCGAATACAAGACCTTCTTGAACAGTGCACTTACTTATGCCAAGACAATTGGCAGCTGGCTCGAAATTATTTTGCTCGTTATTTTACTTAGCTATTTCTTCCAGCTGGAGAGACGCAAGATCGTTGAGTTTACGGAAAAATTCAGCAACAGCACAATAGGATGGCTGTATATGGAATTCCGCTATTTTGGCGGAAAGTTTATTGCATCCTTCGGCAAGGTGCTTGAAGTCCAGCTCATGATCGCCGTCATTAATACGGTGCTCACCATTGCCGGCTTATGGATTATGGGTTTCCCGTACCTGTTTGCGCTAACCATTATGGTATTTATGCTAAGCCTTGTTCCAGTTGCTGGCGTAGTGGTATCCTTTATCCCGATTGCCATTATCGGCTACCAGATTGGTGGTAACACAACTGTCATTTGGGTAATCGTACTTGTGCTTGTCATCCATGCTCTGGAAACGTATTTCTTGAACCCAAGACTGTATGCGAACAAAACAAATTTGCCGATGTTCTATTCGTTCTTCATTCTCATTTTGTCCGAGCATTATATGGGCATCTGGGGGCTATTGATTGGCATTCCAATCTTTATGTTTATGCTGGACGTGCTCAAGGTGGAGCAAGTTGGTTCATCGTCTGATTCTCACAAATGAACATAAACATCAAATAATCCCCCTCTGTACGTAAGAGGGGGATTATTTTTTGCTTGACTTGGAGTTCACTCTAGGTTGTAAGATCTATTAGTGGTGATCTGTAGCTGCCGATAAAGAGAACCACTTCTACTATATTAATCAAAGGGAGAATCAAATAGATATGACAAATAGACGTGCCTGGTGTATGGTAAATGGTTGTTCATCACAACCAGCAACGGAAGAGCAAAGAATTCGAACACGTCAAGACGAAACAGGATGTAAGATGAGCCAAAATGCTGTTGTACAGGAGAACGGTGTCACAGTCATAAACGGGAATAAATTTTATATCATTCAGGATTAACAAAGAAAAAATATTTAGGTACTAGGTCAATGGTTTACGATCACAGAATAACATCGTACAATTAGAGCTTACATTAGACGAATAGGAGATTCTCATCATAATGACCGCAAAGAAAACTCAGAAAGTGTTTGGACTAGCATTGCTGCTTGGTTTATTTTCGACCCTTGGGCCTTTTACAATTGATATGTATTTACCGGCGTTTCCGGAGATTGTGAAGCAATACGACACAACGGCTTCGCTCGTGCAGCTCAGCCTGACTGCTTGCTTACTTGGACTTGGCATCGGACAGCTCGTCATGGGATCACTCAGTGACGCTCACGGAAGACGTATTCCTTTACTTATCTCCATGGCAGCTTATCTGATTGCCTCATTAGCATGTGCATTCTCGCCCAATATCGGTCTATTGATTGCATTCCGATTCATACAGGGGTTTGCTGCTTCGGCAGGTATTGTCATTTCACGGGCGATTGCTCGCGACCTATACAGTGGGCATGAGCTCACGAAATTTTTCTCGCTGCTCTTGCTTGTTGGTAACTTGGGGCCGTTAGTGGCACCGGTCTCGGGTAGCGGCGTTCTTGCTTTCTCGAATTGGAAAGGCGTATTTATAGCGCTGGCCCTGCTCGGAATTTATC
The DNA here is from genome assembly GCF_056269375.1 of Paenibacillus sp. J22R56. NCBI lineage: Bacteria > Bacillati > Bacillota > Bacilli > Caryophanales > Paenibacillaceae > Paenibacillus > Paenibacillus sp. J22R56. The sequence continues at coordinate 28,434 of NZ_JBWDNV010000007.1, read as the reverse complement.
TCACAGTGATGACAAAATGGGGGATGAAGGAGACTCTGCCGGCTGAGCGCCGGAGTTCCGCTAATTTCGTGCAGCAGCTGCAGAACTACGGATCACTCTTGCGGGACCGCCAGTTTGTTGGCTATATGCTGGCACAAGGTATTATGATTGCAGGTGTCTTCGCGTATGTTTCCGGAACACCGTTTATTTATCAAGATATATACGGAGTTTCACCAACAGGATTTGCTCTGTTATTCGGATCCAATGGCATTAGTCTGATCATTGGTTCCCAAATTGTCGGTCGAATGTCGCACCGTGTATCTGAACAGACTTTCTTGGTAATCGGCTTATTGCTTGCCTTATTGGCAAGCGTTGTTGTCTTGGTGGTCGCCTTCCTGCATGGACCGTTGTTCGCATTGGTGATTCCGCTGTTTATCTTCGTAGCGTCAATCGGTATTACATCAACGGCAGCATTCCCGCTGGCAATGGAGAGCCAAAGTCATATGGCGGGAAGTGCAGCTGCACTTCTTGGTGTCATTCCATTCTTGCTTGGAGCGGTTGTTTCACCACTAGTTGGTATCGCAGGTGAGGACACAGCCGTTCCGCTTGGGGTCATCATTCTAATGACGAGTGTTGCAGCGATGCTCTCTTACTTGCTTCTGGGTAAAAAGAAGTCTCCGATGATCACTAACGCTACGAGCATGTAATATCAATTAGTTAATCAAAACCCGATCAGCAATGATCGGGTTTTTTTGTGTGTACTAGCTATTTACAAACAATCTTCTGAAACGGGAAGGCTGGATTTTACGGCTGATCGCTATTAGCCATACCGTAGCTGCGGCCATGCCAATCGACACCAGGCAAACAGCTACAAAATGAAGTAGACTATTCGAGATAAATAGCTGTTCGGAATGGGTCACTTTCGCTGCTCCACGAACGAGTACGATAGCGAGAGGGTGAAGAATATAAACCCATACTCGCCACTCGCGGAACGTTTTATTTGATTGGACCTTCCACTGCAATGACCATTGGAATAAAAAATAGGTGGTGGGAAGCGCGAAAATATACATGCTGTCATGCCTCGGAATTCCCTCCGAGTGGAGGAGTGTGCCTTCAACAAACATCATTCCAAGCGAGACAGCAAACAAGGCTGCATGAACAAAAGGCTTACGGTCTGGAAGCTGTCTCTTTGCTGCCCAAGCCCCGATTGCCAAATAAATAGGGGCATAGAACAGTCCATTACGCGTGTAATCAAACACAGTGAACATGCCCTCATAGACATGGACGATCCCACTGCTGCTTTGCATGATTCCATAGTAGCTATCCCCAAGAAGCCCTAGGATATACAAAAGGCTGGCAGAAACCAGCATGGCTTTCATTGTCATTTTCTGATACATGTAGACAGTTATAAACAAGCCCAGTATTAACGCTGGCAAATACCACAAATGATAAAAGGTACCGTCAAACACGATGTCTTTGATTAAGGAATAAGCCGTGAAGGACTCGGAAAAATAACCTGTATATATATTCAACGGCAAATAGATAAGTATGGCAGTTATATATAATCTCAAGGTTTTCAGCATGTATCCGCGCAAAGCACTTCGATCCGTCAATAGATCCCCAGTCATTTTACGGAAAAATAAAAATCCGGCTGTCATGAAGAAAATCGGTACGGCAATACGGGTAAAAAGATTGCTAATTAAAAAATCGGCAGCTGAGCTGTAAGAAAGAATCGGGCTGGTATGATTGGCAACAACCATGAGGGCAGCACCAAACTTGATCCAATCCAGTCCGCTGTAATTCGGTTTAGACATGAGCTTGCTTACCTTTATCCAGGTATGCAGTAACAATAAATCCGTCCCTGTTATTTCCGGATAAAAGGTATCGATCGCATGGTACAAGGGGTATCGTTGTAACAATCCCCGAATCTGCCGCTACATAGTAGATCTGAACGAATGAATGTTCATCCTCATATACAAGATGATCATCTTCAAATGGGTAGTTTTTGAGCTGATCCATATATTCCTCCAGGCACCATTCATTTCGTTCCATGATCTCCGCATGTGGACAGCCGATATACCGGAAATGCCACGGCTCGCAAGAGATGTGAGTGATGGATTGTTTTCCTTCTTTGTACCGTTGAATGAAGCCAAAGCTTGCGGCAAGCTGCTTAAAAGACTTATAGACGTCGGTGTCGGGAAATGCCGGTGCGATAAAATCCACGTTCTTGTTTAACTTGCCGACATCGATAGCGAGTCCCGTTTGATGTTCGCTTCGATCAGGCCATGCAACGTAACGTGCGGTATAGTCGGCACCGTTATCAACTAGCGAGGATGCATAAATCTGCTCCTGCTCCAATTTGGTCCGATAGCCGCTGACAGCAATAATATCGTCTATTCCATGACAAGCCTCAAGCAGATTAGCCAACTGTCGTAAACAGGTCCGCTCAAGCAGCATACCATCCCTTAGAGTATGGATAGACGGAATTGAGCTAAGCGGTAATAACCGGCTGTTAGAAATCGTCTGGCGAATGGGATTCTCGCGATTGATCAAGACGAGATGTCCTTGGTGGATTTCGGAATTAGCAGCTTGAATCGTATTAAAAGTTAAATGACGGCCTGATTGATTTGGTTTGGCCACGTTTGTTTGTCCCATCTTGTACGTACCTCCTCGATATCGATATAGGTTCTTGCCACTCTGACTCCTAGTGACGTGGATACTTCCTGCGCGACACTTCCGATGTGGGCGGCAAGTTCTGTAAACGTAATGCGCTGCTCGCCATGCTGACCGATAAAGGTTACTTGAGTCCCCTCCGCATACGGCCCCGGAAGCTTGATCATCAGCTGGTCCATGCAGATTTTGCCTACAATGGGGGCGCGCTGACCTTCGATTAGCACGTCGGTGCCTTGCATTCGCTGCGACCAGCCGTCAGCATAACCGATGGGGATTGTTCCGATCCACTCGTCTTCCTCAGCCTGGTAGGAATTGTTGTACCCGAGATATTCCCCTTTAGCCAGCTTCTTCACCTGAATCAGCCGACTATGGAGACTTAAGGCTGGCGCAAGCTTTACCGAACAAGCAAGATTCTCCGGATAAAATCCATACATCGCAGCCCCGATCCGAACCATATCCATTGCCAGATGAGGAAACCTCAGCGCAGCAATACTTCCTGCGCAATGATAATGCCGGATCGTGAGGCCAGATGAGCAGCCCCAATCCATCATCTGGGTGAAGCGTGCAGCTTGCTGTTCCAAATAGTCAGTATCGGCTTGCCCTGCCGTAGCGAAATGCGTGTAAAAGCCGTCCACATCGACATCCTCTGCCCGCAGCCAAGGTACGATCTCATCCCATTCTTCTTTGTTTCGGATACCGATGCGTCCGAGTCCCGTATCCATCTTCACGTGAACCCGAAGCTTTCCAGGGGAAGCATATGGCTTATAAGCTCTCATTTTGGAGAACCAATGCGCACTCGTGACGGTTAATATTAAGTTGAATTTCAGCGCTAATTGCACCTGTTCCGGTCGAATTGGTGCCAATAGGAGAATAGGCAATTTCAATCCGGCATCGCGCAGTCGCAACGCCTCCTCCAGGTAGGCAACCGCCAAATAATCTGCACCAGCCTGCACTGCCGCTGTGGCCGACTCGATATCGCCATGCCCGTAGCCGTTTGCCTTCACGACGGCCATCAGCTTCACTGAAGATGGCAGTGAGCGGCGGATGTTTAGCATATTTTCGCGAATGCAGCTCACACTAATTTCAGCCCAAGTGTCTCTTAACATACCGATCACCTCATTCATCTTGTATATTGAAGCGTTTGTTTGTTCTTGTGACGGGCGATAGCGTGCCCGATTAGTTTTTCAATCAGCTCGGAATAGGACGTTCCATCGGTGCGTTCCCACATGACCGGATACATGCTGAAATTCGTGAACCCCGGTAAAGCGTTAATTTCGTTCAGGAACAATTCTCCTTCGCTATCGAGAAAGAAATCGACACGGGCGAGACCTTCGCAGCCATGAGCTTTATAAGCCCTGATTGCCAGCTCACGGATTCGCGGAGTCAAGCCGTCCGCCAGCTTAGCCGGAATCGACATCGTAAGTCGCTTGTCCATGTACTTGGATTCGTAATCGAAGAAAGAATGTTCATGAATGAATTCGCCGGGGAATGAAGCGAGAGGCCTCTCATTGCCGATAACGGCTACTTGAATTTCTCTGCCATCCACCTCGCGCTCGATTACAAGCTTCTTATCGTAAGAGAAAGCCTCGCGAATACCGGCCAGGAGCTCCCCTCGGTTCATACATCTGCTTATGCCAATGCTTGAGCCAAGTGAGGCTGGCTTCACATAGCACGGATATCCAATACAATGCTCAACATCTCGCAGAACCGCTGCCTCATCCATTCTCCATTCCTCGAAGCGGGACACCATATATTCCGTCTGTTTAATGTTGGCTTGGGCTAAGATTTGTTTCGACATCGCCTTGTCCAAGGTAAGAGCAGCCGACAGTACGCCATTTCCAACGTATGGAACGTTCAGCAGCTCCAGCAAGCCTTGCATCGTACCGTCCTCACCATTCGAGCCGTGTAATAGCGGCATTACGACCTTTGGACCTGGCAAAGCCATAACACCTGACAGTATCTCACCAATAGAACGGGCCGGGTCGCGAAACGCAGGCTCGGCAATTAACCGCTCGATCGTCAAAGCCTCCTTAGATAGATGTCCTGGCGTACACCACAACCCATCAGGCGTAATATAAATGGGATAAACCTCGTAGCGGGCTTCATCAATGGAAAGTAGGACGGTAACCGCCGTTTTTAACGAAATTTCATGTTCGACGGATTTGCCGCCGTATAGTACATATAGCTTTGTTTTCATATGAATAACCTCCAGGTAGAATTCTTGTCCGTTGTTCTATCTCCAAAGATAACGGTTAAGGCCTGGGAGGATCGTAAAACATCTTAAAGGAAACCTTAAGAATTCCTTATTTGTGTATTCAAGTGGTCGGTTGTAGAGAAGTTTTCTGATACACTAGAGCCACGTTAATCAACTTACGAAAGAAAGATGGAGAGATCTCATGAAGACCATTCAAATCCTGATCGTGGACGACGACCTTGAAATCGCCCAATTGATCAAAATCTATTTGACTAATGAAGGATACCAGGTGCTCATAGCCAATAATGGACGTGAAGCATTGGACGTAATCGCCAAGGAATCTATTCAATTGATTATTCTCGACGTTATGATGCCCGAAATGGACGGTCTTGAGGTCGTCCGGGCGGTACGGGCGGAGCATGGAATTCCAATTCTGATGCTGAGCGCCAAAGCCGAAGATATGGATAAAATCATGGGGCTGACGACAGGTGCAGACGATTATATGGTTAAGCCGTTTAATGCTCTAGAGCTGATCGCCAGGGTGAAGTCGCTGCTTCGCAGATCCATATATTTGAACGCACAGATTCAACCCGTGCAGGACCCGGAAGAAATTCAGATCGATTCTCTGAATATAAGCAAAAAAGCGCATACGGTTACAGTGGAGGGCCGGAACGTTTATTTGACTTCAACAGAGTTCGATATTTTATATTTACTGGCGAGCCATCTCGGGCAGGTATTTAGTGCAGAGACTATTTTCGAAGCGGTATGGAAGGATAAGTTCCTGGAGTCCAACAATACGGTTATGGTTCACATAAGCAAGCTTCGAGATAAATTGGAAAGCGAGCTGGGCGGTGTCAAGCTGATCCAGACCGTATGGGGAGTAGGGTATAAAATTGATCCGTAAACCGTGGAAGAGCCTGCGTTTCAAAATGTTATATTTGTTTGGGTTAAGCGCGCTTGCGTCTCTCCTGACGATTGGCCTCCTATATTTCGCTGCCGCTGTTCTTTACAGCAGCGGTTTATTTATTGTTTCTGGTCTATTGCGGGAGATACTGGATAATTTCGGCCTCCCGGCTACAATTGTTACAGCCAGCCTTGTCTTATTTATAATCTATTTCTTCGCATTAAGCCGTTCGACTATTCGCTACTTGATGGGAATATCACAAGGAATTGAACGGATCGCCGAGGGGGATTTCGAATCCCGCTTACCGGTATATGGCAGTGACGAGCTTGGGGCATTGGCGGACAATATTAATAAAATGACGGCTCAGCTGAAATGGTCCATCGAGGAGGAGCGGCGCGCCGAGAAGGCAAAAGCCGAGCTGGTTACGAACGTTTCACACGATTTACGCACACCATTAACGTCAATTGTCGGATATTTAGGACTGATTGAAGAGGATCGTTACCGGGATGAAGTGGAGCTGAGGCATTATGTTCAAATCGCCTATGAGAAATCGATGCGTCTGAAAACGATGATCGACGACTTATTCGAATTTACGAGGACGAGCGGGGGAATGGGGCTGCGACTGACTCCAATCGATCTTACGCAGATGCTTGGGCAATTGGCGGCGCAGTTCGGTTTACAATTCGAACAGGCGGAGATGGAGAGTCGCTTGACTCTTCCTGATCATCCGATTATCGTTGACGCAGATGGAGATAAGCTTGTTCGAGTATTCGAAAACTTGATCGTCAATGCGATCCAATACGGAAGGGATGGCAGGCAGGTCGACATCTCAGTTTGGAGCGATAACGGACAAGCCATCGTTGAGATCACGAACTACGGCGAGCCTTTGCCTTCAGCCGTTATCCCGTTGTTATTCGAAAGGTTTTATCGCGCGGAGCATTCCCGATCGCATAATACGGGCGGCTCGGGACTTGGCCTCGCGATCGCTAAGAACATCGTTGAGCTGCATCATGGAACGATTTCCGCAGCAAGCGATCAAGGGAGAACCACATTTACGGTGAAGCTTCCGCTTGCGAAATAGGGAAATTGAAAAGCTGGATCTCAAATGAGGTCCAGCTTTTTGGATTGATTAAAAATGAATGCTCAGCTCACTCTTTTTTGTCATGTTTTTTTAATCTGGGTAATAGGAAAAGAGAAGGCGTTCCTCCCCATTCGTAATACTCCGTTAAATCGGATATGTCAGCCAAGCTGAATGCGACTAAAAAAGGTAAGAGGCCAATAGCAAGAATAGCAAATAATAATCCGAAGCAAATGGATTTTACAATCGCACCTACTGTCATCATACTCATCTCCAAATCTAAGTTGGATTTTGTGAAATTCTTTCATTTGTATCGCAATACGATATAAATATGTAGAGGAGCATGTATAAATGCCAAATCAAAGCTTAACGAAATCCGTATATGAGCAGTTAGCGAGTTTTAGGTATAAGCTGCGCGTATTTATGCACTTCAGTGAAAACGCCGCCAAAGAGGAAGGACTAACCCCACAACAACACCAATTAATGCTTGTTATTCAAGGATATCCAGGACGTGATTATGCTACCATCTCCGAAGTGGCTGAAAAGCTTCATATCACACATCATGCTTGTGTTGGGTTGGTATCCCGATGCGAAAAATCAGATTTGATTAAACGACGGCCCAATCCGGACGACGCAAGAAGCGTTCTTATTGCATTAACGGATAAAGGGATCGAGCTCCTGCATCGTATATCTGATGTGCATCTAAAGGAGCTTCAAAATCTTCAGATTGATCTAACTTCGTTTGAATATGATTCGGATCTGCTGAAACCAGCATTGACGGAATCCTGCCTGCTTTCAAAGCCTGGTCAGACTCACTCTGACTAGGCTTTTTCTTTTTACCTGCGGGAACAGGTTATTAATGATTAACTTCGACGTCATTTGTAAAAGATGGAAATAAGAAATAACATACTTCTGGTAAAAGTCAGACTAAGGTGATTGGCTGGTGATGTAATGCCTACAAGAAAAATTAAACGGATGGTTACGAAGCCGATTGTAATAGGACCAAGTAAAGTTCTGGATAAGCATAAAGGGGAGAAAATTAGTACCCATCTCGAGAGTACGATTGCTTTTATTAGCGGTATTCTGGGGATGAATGAAGATTTAACGATCAGAAGATTTCATGTGTTTGGGCAGCATCAAGCCGTTATCATGTACTACTCTAATATGGTGAATCAGTCTACCGTCAATGTGGATATTGTGAAAGCACTTATGTATGTTCCTCCACATCTTATAGGAAGAACCATAGAAGTTAATCAGTTAACTGATGTATTGATGAATGACGCACTTTATCATAGCGAGAGCAGATTGGAAGGCGGATTAACGGTTCTAGTCGATAGTCTTCTGCGAGGGGAGACAGTCGTGACAGTTGAAGGCCTGAGTCATTCCCTGATTATTAATACACGATACATAGATAAACGTTCGATTGAACAACCTGCGACTGAGCAGGTTATTCGGGGTCCTCGTGAAGGTTTTATCGAACCATTAGGCACGAATATCTCTCTTATCCGGTATCGGCTTCAATCTCCGGATCTTCGAATTGAGACGATGGAGATTGGCCGCAGAACCAAATCAAAGGTAGCTGTTTGCTATATGGAAGGAATTACCAACCCGGAGCTAGTTAAAGAGGTCAATAATCGTCTTTCCAAAATTGATATCGATACGGTGATGGACTCCGGCTACCTGGAGCAGTTTATTGAAGATAATCATTATTCGCCATTTCCGCAGGTTCAATATACGGAACGTCCTGATAAAGTCGTTGCGAATTTAGCTGAAGGAAGGGTGTCCATTCTTGTAGATGGATCGCCACTTGCTTTAGTTGTTCCAACGGTGTTTAACCAGTTCTATCAGACAGTAGAAGATTATACGGAGCGCTTCGTGCTAATGAGTTCGATCCGGCTCGCCAGGTTGATCGCATTAGTCTTTTCGCTGGTCTTTCCGGCGATATACGTCTCGATTATTTCCTACAATCCGGAGCTGATTCCAACTGAATTTGCAGTTGCCGTAGCAGGAGGCCGCGCAGGAGTTCCTTTTCCGGCTGTCATTGAAGTGATCATTATCGAAATAGCGATGGAAGTTTTAAGGGAAGCCACGATCCGATTGCCGCAGCAAGTCGGCGGCGCTCTTTCGATTGTCGGAGTGCTTGTCATTGGACAAGCAGCCGTGGCCGCCGGATTTGCCAGTCCAATTACGGTTGTCATTATTGCATTAACGACAATCGGATCATTTGCCACACCGGCTTATAATGCAGCGCTTGCGCTTCGGCTGCTTCGTTTTCCGCTTATCATATTGGCGGGAATCTTTGGTCTTTATGGGGTTATGATCGGATTAATCCTGATCGCCAACCATCTCTTATCGCTCAAGTCTTTTGGCGTTCCATACCTAAGCCCTCTTATCCCCGAAGACTTTCAGGGTTTGAAGGATCTGCTTATTAGAGGGCCGCTATGGATAATGAATAAGAGACCGGCTTTTCTAAAGACAGTCGATGAAACAAAAGTTTCGGAAACCATGTTCGATGAACTGGAAAAAACGTCAACTAACGTACTAGATCCCTTGAACGACAAGAATAAGTAGGAGGAGATTGCTATATGGAGTCCCGCCAGGTTACCGTCATACAGGCATCCGCCGTTTTAGTCAGCACCATTATTGGAGTTGGTGTGCTTGCCCTTCCGCTGTTTGCTGTACGCGCGGCGGATTCTGGAGGGCCGCTTGTTACTCTTCTTGCTGTGTTGCTTGCGTTTGTTGGATTAGCTCTGATCACATGGCTTGGTATACGGTTTCCCGATCAAACGATTATTCGTTACAGCGAAGTCATTATTGGAAAATGGCTAGCGTGGATAGGGAGCATGTTCATCATTCTCTTCTTTGCCGTGTTAACCTCGCTGACTGCGCGGGAATTCGGTGAAGTGGTCGTCACCTCGGTTTTGAAATCAACTCCTGTTGAGGTGACGGTTATTGTCATGCTGCTGCTTGCAGCTATTTCTACCCGTAATGGCATAACTACTTTTGCACATATTCATACTTTTTACGTTCCGTTTCTGTTAATACCCGTTCTGGTTATCGTCGCATTATCGCTTAAAAATGCGGAGGCGATTAACTTGCTGCCGATTTGGGGGAATGAACAGGGCGGAATGCTGAAAGGCATGTTAACGATAGCCGCTCTTTTTCAAGGAGCATTCATTCTGACCGCGGTCATTCCGGCAATGAAACACCCGGATAAGGCGATGAAGGCAAGTTTCTGGGGCATGGTTATTGCTGGCGGGCTGTACATCGTTATCGTGGCGGCTACAATTAGCGTGTTCGGCTCGGAGGAAATCAAGCAGCTGCTCTGGCCAACGTTAGAATTAGCCAAAGCGACAACGTTACCAGCCAACATATTGGAGCGTCTGGATGCTGCTTTTCTGGCTGTATGGGTGACAGCCGTGTTTACGACGCTTTTCTCCAGTTACTTCTTTACCATCTATGCATTAAGTCATCTTTTTCGGTTACAAGAGCACAAACTCTTCTCTTATTTTATTTTACCTTTTGTATTTGTCATGGCCATGCTGCCTCAAAACATCATACAAATGTATGAAATTATTGAAAATGTCGGCCGCATCGGGTTAATCATCACGATTGTATATCCTGGATTATTGCTTGTCGTTTCAATCCTTCGCAAGAAGAGAGGTAATCGCGTTGCAGACAAGAAAGTGGATCAAAGCAATTAGAATGCTATGCGCGGTTGTTATTGCCACGCCTTTTCTTGCTGGCTGTTGGGATCGTCTTGAGATTGAGGAGAGGGCAGTTGTGCTAGGGGTATCTATAGATACGGTAGACACGGAAGAAGCGGAAGAGGAGGAAGATGAAATATCCCATGTACGTGGGACGATTCCTGCACCCGTTAAAGGAATGATACGCGTTGCCGTGCAAATTGCTCTCCCCGGCAGAATACCGCTCGGACCAGGCGAAAGCGGAGGAGGAGCCAAAGGCTCCGTTGGACAAACGGTCTGGGTAATAGACGTTGTGGGTCACAGCATAAATGACGCGTTCATGAATTTGCAGCAGCAGGTATCCAGTAAGCTTTTTTTCGGTCATCTGCGCGTTATTGTCGTGTCTGAAGCGGTAGCTAGAAAAGGGCTGGAAAACATTAATGATTATTTCCGCCGTAATCCTGATGTTCGCCGCATGGCCTGGTTGATGATATCAAAAGGCCAGGCACGCAAGCTGATGACGGCAGCTCCGCCTCTTGAGCGAGTGCCTACGCTTTATTTGATGTCTACGCTGGATGAAGGCATTCGCATGGGGAAGTTTCCCAAAGACTATATCGGTACGTTTTGGAGCAACGTCTCTAAAAAAGGGCAGGAAGGCTTTCTACCTTACGTTGAAATAAAAAAGAAACAAAATGTGGAAATAAAGGGTCTTGCCTATTTTGTCGAAGACCGGATGGTTGGTGTGACCAAGCCGTTAGAAATCGCAGGCTATTTAGCTGTAAAAGGGATAAACCCTGCAGGCTACAGGGTGTTCATCCAATTGGACGGAGCAGAAGAAGCCATCATGACGAACGCAACACATCGCCGGTCCAAGATTAGTGTCCAAATAAAGGACGATGTGCCGCATTTCACGATAAATATCGCGATCGAGCTTAATGTGGAAGGAAAGATTAGCGAAGAGGTCCAGATTGATAATCCGGCCGTCCTGAAAATGATCGAAGACAAACAAACAGAGGTTTCCGTTAAATTTTATTCCGATATTATTAAGAAATCGCAAGAGAAAGGATCGGATTATTTCGGATTTGGCGAATATGTAAGAGCTAAAAAGCCGCAGTATTGGAATAAACGAATCAAGACGGCAGAGGGATGGCGCAACATGTACAAGGACTGTACCTTCGATGTCAAAGTAACGATGATGATCCGCCGCATCGGAATGAAGGGCAAATAATATCCTGGCTTGGAGGTGACATAGAGATGCTCGGTGGTTACACAATCGGCTATCTTTATTATGCAATTGCATTGTTTATTGTAAGCGGCTTGCTGATTCTTTATATCGATGTCAAAGACTTTCAAAAATCGAACCAAAAAAAAGAATGGAAAGTATCCCGATTTATTGGCTGGTTTAATGTAATTACCGGCTTCGTCACTTTGATCGGGAATTGGGTAATATAAGAGTCTTAAACGTAGTGAAAGCCCCGCCTATTGGTGGGGCTTTTCTCGTTTTGAAATTCTAATGCTCTCGACGGTACACCTTGGGAGACATCCCGTAAACTCTGTTGAACTGACGGGTGAAGTAGTTGCTGTCATTAAAGCCGCTTTTATAAGAAACCTCTGTGATCGGACTATTTGTTGTTTTCAGCAAATGGCATGCGTGCTCCAAGCGTAGTCGCAATAGATAAGCGAAGGGGGTCGTTTGATAATAAGATTGGAAAATCCGATTTAAATGTCTCACTGATATATCCGATTTGTCAGCGATCTGTTCTCGCGTAAGTGGTTCAAGATAGTGATCTTCCATAAAAGAAATGGCATTCGCCAAGTGCATGAAGTTGCTCTGAATTCCTTGTCGATCCTGATTCTGATATTGTCTGGACAGATAGACGACGAGTTCCATGAAACGTGAGCGAAGCATGGTCTGATAGCCCTGAAGCTTGTCCGAATACTCATTAATCATGAAGGCAACGTGGGAAGAAACGTATTCCAGACTCGAGATCGGTAAGCTGAGTTTACTGTTAAAAGGTTGTATATTGCGATAAAACGGTTCCAACACAAAAAGGGCTTGGTAGCCAATAGACGTTCTAAGGTCTGGTCCGGCTGAAGCTAGAATTTCAGGGCGATACATAATGTTACAAATTCGAAAATCATGTGGATCTTTATAAGCATGTGAGGTTGCACCGTCAATAACAAATACGTCCCCCTTTTTAATGAAAGATGCTTCTGTATTTACGATATGGGTAGCATGACCATTCAAAACGATGACAAGTTCAGAAAAATCTACATGATCATGAAGATACATGTCTTCGTCATGCCCACCATACCCAATATAAAATAAAAATTGCTCGTCGGATGTAAACCAATTCAAATGGACACTTCTCATTAAGATTCACCTCTAATTATGGCTCGCAATTGATTGATGTCCTAATCATGCTATTTTAGGACCCTAAAATCAAGGATTAAGGATAATCGGTTCCATTATAATGCTAGATGAACACAATAATAATCATAAATGGGGGATACAGATGGAAAAAGTAAGAGAAATGTCAAAGCTGGGCATCGTCTTTACGCTTGCAGTAGGTGTACTGGCTGGATGCTCTGGGAACAACAGCAATAACAGTGTTGTAAGCGGTAACAAAAGTGACGGGCTTGAAAATGATACATCACCAGTCACCTTCTCTTTCTTTAGTGAGGACCCAAATCCGAACTGGAGAAAAATGCAGGATGATGTAGGGAAAGAAATCACAAAGGCAACAGGTGTAACCCTTAATGCCGAATTCGCCGTTGGTGATCCTTCACAGAAGGTAGCACTCATCGCAACCAGCGGTGACTATCCGGATCTCATCAGCCCGAAAGGGGATTTGAACAAATTAGTCGATGCTGGAGCCATGCTTGATCTTACTGATTTGATTGAGAAGTATGCTCCAAATTTGAAAAAGCTGTTCGGTGACCAAATGAATCGTCTACGTTATAGTAACGACGACCAGTCCATCTATGTCGTTCCAACCTACTCAGCGGTGGGCGGCAAATCTTTTGTTGCAGGAGGCGGGTTCGAGCTCCAGCACCGTGCGGTGAAGGAAGCGGGTTACCCGGCGATCAAGACCCTTCAAGATTACGAGAATGTCATTAAATCCTATCTGGATAAGCATCCAACAGATGAGAACGGGAACAAAAATATTGGACTGCTCCTTAACGCAGATGACTGGCATACGTATATTTCCGTTACGAACCCGGCAGCAGAAACAACCGGTAAGTCAGGTGACGGTGAGTATTTTATCGATCCAAAAACGTATGAAGCTACCTATCATTATCGTACAGAAGGTGAGAAAGAGTACTTTAAATGGTTGAATCATATGTACAATAGCGGTTTGGTAGATACAGAAAGCTTCGTTCAGAAGAATGATCAGTACTTGGCTAAGGTTGCATCGGGACGGGTCATTGGCTTGATTGATGCAGATTGGGGTTACGCAGATGGAGAGAAGTCACTTAAAGCAGATAACAAGTTAGACCAAACCTACGGGCATTACTCGGTTATGTTATCTGACGCTTACAAAGACAACCGCTTCCAATCAACAGGCTTTATGGCAGGTTGGGGAGTAGGCATAACAACAGATTGCAAGGATCCGGTAAGAGCAATTAAATTTCTGGATTATTTAGCATCCGAGCAAGCCCAGGTTCTTAATAATTGGGGTATTGAAGGGAAGCATTATACGCTGCAGGACGGCAAACGTGTCGTTCCGGATGATGTTCAGGATCGAATTATAAATGATAATACGGCATTCAGTCAGGAATCGGGTATTGGTTTCTATTCCAACCTGGGTGCACATTACGGAGACGGCGTACAGGATTCTACGGGTAACTATTATACGAAGAATTTCCCAGAGCTCATTATTGACACCTATACAAGTGCCGATAAGGAAACACTTAAAGCCTATAACGCGACAACCTGGAAAGACCTGTTCCCACAAGAGGAAGCGTTCCCCGTTAAAGATTGGGGTGCTGCTTGGAATATAGCCGTACCAGGTGATGACGATGTAACAATCCTGGGGAACAAAATGAAGGACATTACTTGGAAGTTAATCCCGCAGGCCATTATGGCGAAGCCGGAAGACTTCGATCAGAAGTGGGACAGCTATCAGAAAGAGCTGCTCGACGCTGGTGTTGAGAAAATGGAAAAGGGCTTTACCAAATATGTTCAGGATCGCGTAAAACTATGGAATGAATAGAGACAATAGATTAGGAGAGCAGAGATATGAATTATAGTAATCCCGTCATCAGTGGCTTCCATCCAGACCCTAGCGTCTGCCGAGTAGGGGAAGATTATTATTTGGTCACAAGTTCGTTTGAATATTTTCCAGGTGTTCCCCTATTTCATAGTAAAGATCTTGTGAATTGGGAGCAGATTGGCCATGTTTTGACGCGGACGGAACAGCTGGATCTGCGAAAAGCCTGGAGCTCCGGCGGGATTTTTGCGCCAACCATACGGTTTAATAACGGAACATTCTACATGACTACGACAAACGTGTCAGGTGGGGGCAATTTTTATGTATTTACGGATGATCCTAGAGTTGGTTGGTCTGATCCAGTCTATGTAGACCAGCCGGGTATTGATCCTGATCTCTTCTTTGATGAGGACGGCTCCGTGTATTATACAACCTCTCATGATGCTAAGGGGCAAGGCGCTTATCAAAGCAGAATTGACATTAAGACAGGCAAACGTCTGTCGGATGTAATCCTGTTATGGAAAGGAACCGGCGGCCAATACCCGGAGGCTCCGCATATCTATCGAATTGGCGAATGGTATTACCTCATGATTTCTGAGGGAGGAACGGAGTACGGGCACATGGTAACGATAGCGAGGAGCAGGAGACCAGATGGTCCATTCGAGGGTTGTCCGTACAACCCTGTTCTAACCCATCGAAGCACACTAAATACGATTCAAGCAACGGGACACGCCGATTTCGTTCAAGCATCAGATAGCAGCTGGTGGGCGGTGTTCCTTGGTATTCGCCCTGCTGGTTATCCTAATCATCACTACTTGGGACGGGAGACCTTCTTAGCGCCAGTGACTTGGACAGAAGATGGCTGGCCAATTATTGGGGATAACGGAACGGTTGGTGAGACGATGCCGGCGGGTAATCTTCCTTTGCAGCCTAAGCCAAATAGCCAAGAGAGAGATGACTTCGAACAGACTGAGTTAGCTCCATACTGGAACTTCCTTCGTTCATCAGATTCGCAGAATTGGTCGCTTTCCGAGAAGAAAAGCTGCTTGACGCTATACGGCTCTGAGGCCACCTTGAATGAAATTGGCGTACCGTCTTTTATTGGTCGAAGACAGCAGCATTTTTTATGTCGTACATCTGCTCACCTTACGTTTGCACCACAGCAGGATGGTGAAGAAGCAGGTATGACGGTATTTATGAATGAACGGTTTCACTACGAAATAGCGATTAAGCAGATTACCGGAGAGCGTAAGCTTATCTTCCGCAGAAAAATTGGTTCACTCTGGAAGATAGAAAACGAACGGCCTTGGTCGGCTGACTCGGTTATACTAAGTGTCCGTGCGGACAAAACTAACTATGTCTTTGAGTATGCCGAAAGGGAGGAAGAAGAACCTATTCGGTTTGGACAAGGGGAATGCAAAATGCTGGCCACAGAATTAGCAGGCGGATTCACAGGTGTGTTTATCGCTATGTATGCGACGGGTAACGGAGTACGCTCCATTTCTCCTGCTTATTTTGACTGGTTTGACTATCATGTCACAGAGGATTAAATAGAAATACTTACTAAAGAGCTGCCGACTTCGGCAGCTTTTTTCGTTCACCACTAGGATCTTAATATCAAGTTAATAAAATATTTATTTTTGTACGATATTCTGCCTCAATAACAACTGAATGGGGGTATGAGAGCATAATTGGGATAAGTCTGAACCAAAACTTAGAAAAATAGATCGAAAAACCTGGAACTTGTATTTATGATGTACCTCCCGTATGTTATTAAAAAGAACTTATTTCCCCTAAGGAGATTTACAGGGCATGTCCATACGATTAAAATTGCTGTTATCTTATGCAGCTATGCTTATCATTCCGCTCATATCGATTCTGCTTATTTCACTTCTGCTGGTCGTTTTTTACCAAGGTGATATCCAAAATTTGAAAAGTGTTTATGAAACGACAGAAAACCGGTTTGGACACGAGGCTGTTGAACATGCTGCAAAAGAGATTAAACGCTCGTCCTTACGTCATCCTGAATTATTACTTGATTCTTCTTATCTTGATGAATTGTCGGAAGATCTGGAAAGTAATGATTCAGGCATAATAGTAAGAACCGGGAATTCTATCTACTACCGCTCGTCCAGCATTCAACAAAATAATCAACTTGTAACAGATTTGCCGCTCTTTCAACATGCAGATGTCGTTAACGGCTATACCGAAAGGAAAGAAGGGAACACGAATTATGTGTTCCAACAGTTTGATTTCGACTTTCAAAGCAAGCAGGTAAGCCTATTTATAATTTCTAAGGAGGACCCGCTTACCTATTTCATACGCAAGTATTTCCCTACCTTATTTGTTTGTTTACTATTAATTTTGATTGTCACACATCTGCTGCTGACGACTTATATGTCCAAAAGCATTATCCGCCGCATTGAAGCACTACGTAAAGCAGCAAGAGAGATGAAAAACGGGAATTTGGACTTTCAGCTTAATGTGCAAGGAAAAGACGAGATTAGCCAATTAGGTATGGCGTTCGAAGATATGCGCTCCCGCATGCAGGAGTCTATTCAGGTTCAGACGCAATATGAAGAGAACCGCAAGGAGCTGATTGCAAGTATCTCCCATGATTTAAGAACACCTCTTACGGCCATCCGAGGTTATATTGACGGGGTTATCGAAGGAGTGGCGGATACTCCTGAGAAGAGCATGAAATACATGAAGACGATTGCAGCCAAAGCAGGTGAGCTGGAGCATCTGATTAATGAGCTCTTCTTGTACTCTAAGTTGGACCTGAACCGTCAACTCTTCCAGTTTGAATCCGTGGAATTGCTGCCTTTTCTCAATGATTTATCTGAAGAACTTCAATTCGAGCTTGAGAAAAAGTCGATAATATTCGAACCAGATATCCGAATGGGCGCTGGGCCATCTGTCTTAATGGACAGGGATCAATTTAAACGCGTGCTAAATAATATTATTCAAAACAGCGTCAGGTATATGGATAAACCTTTACCTGCCATACAAATGAAAGCTTATCTGCAAGGGAATAAAGTTGTAATTGCGATAACGGATAATGGAATTGGTATGGAGGCAGACGTGGTTAAACATATTTTCGATCGCTTCTATCGCGTAGATGAATCGCGAAGTGCAAAGACAGGCGGGAGTGGGCTAGGCCTTGCTATTGCGAAACAAATTATGGAGGGGCATAACGGGATGATATCAGCTTCCAGTCAATTGACATTGGGTACAACGATCACCATTTCCATGCCTGTCCAATTCAGGGAATGAGGATGAGCGATGAAAAGTATTCTGGTCATTGAAGACGATACAACGATTTCAGAGCTTCAAAGAGATTATTTGGAGATTAATGGTTTTGAAGTGAAGGTAGCTGCCGATGGCGAAGCAGGTCTTACTATGAGTCTTTCTGGTATGTATGACCTGGTGATTCTGGATTTGATGCTTCCCAAGATGAACGGATTCGAAGTGTGCAAGAAAATCCGGGAGAAGCAGGACATTCCTATTCTAATCGTAACATCCCGCCACGAAGATATTGATGTAATCCGGGGTTTAGGTCTTGGTGCGGATGATTACATTACAAAGCCGTTCAAACCAGCAGAGTTGGTCGCAAGGGTGAAGGCTCATCTGGCAAGATACGAACGGTTGTTAGGTATTAAAGACGCGAGGAATATTATCTCAATTCGTGGTTTAAGTATCGATCCGGATACACGCAAAGTATTTGTTAATGATGAGGAAACCATTCTTACGACAAAAGAATTCGACTTGCTGTATTTCCTCGCCAGTCATCCCAATAAAGTTTTCAGCAAGGAGCATCTGTTTGAACGGATCTGGGGCATTGATGCCCTTGGTGATATCCAAACCGTAACTGTACATATTCGGAAAATTCGCGAGAAAATTGAAAAAGATTCGGCTAATCCCGTCTATATCGAGACATTATGGGGAGCGGGTTACCGCTGCAGAAGCTAGAGAAGAAGTCTGATCATCGATCAGGCTTTTTTATTTTTACTTCATAATAGTTAATAAAAATTTAATGAGATATTTACGGCTCGTTGAGGTCTTGGCTATAAAGTAGGGGAGGTCCACATGAGGATAACAAGCGATAGCGAGAAGGGAAGTTGTTTGGCATTATGCAAAATATATTGACAGCCGTCATACAGGGAATTGTAGAAGGACTAACTGAATTTCTTCCCGTGTCTTCGACGGGACATTTGATTTTAACCGGTAAATTACTAAACTTTACTGGTGACAAAGCGGATACCTTTGAAGTGATTATTCAGCTTGGCGCGATACTGGCAGTTGCTGTTATTTACTGGCGCAGGATATTGAATTTGCTTGGAATGGGGAAGCTGCAACCTGAGCAAGAAGCCGGAACGGCAACGGAATCATCAAGCAGACTAAATTTGATCCATGTTATTCTTGCTTGCCTGCCGGCGATGGTACTTGGACTAGCTCTGCACTCCGTTATTACATCTTATTTATTTTCTGCATACACCGTACTAGCAGGATTGGTGCTGGGAGGTATATTTATGCTGATTGGCGAGCGCAGCCAAGCTTCCGTTCAATCGAGTGGTGTTGATCAGATTACCTATAGACAGGCGATATATATCGGATTGTTTCAATGCTTGGCGTTATGGCCGGGCTTCTCGCGCTCTGGAGCAACGATTGCGGGAGGATTATTAGCAGGCGTTGAATACAAAGCAGCTACAAACTTTTCATTCTTAATCGCAATCCCAATGATGGTAGCTGCAAGCGGGTATGAGCTGTTAAAGAGCTATGACACATTAACAGCTTCTGATGCTGCATTTTTCATCACAGGATTTATTGTTGCGTTTGTCGTTGCATTGCTTGCCGTTATTACATTCTTGAAGCTCCTGGAACGATTCAAGCTTGCCCCATTTGCCTATTACAGATTTATACTCGCTGCTGTATTTCTCATTTATCTTCTGGTAACGGGGGTATAATATGCAAAATATCATCGAGTATATCTCAAGTATAGGAGTTCAATTAGTTGATGCAATTGGTCTTTACGGAATATTTATTGGAATGTTGTTGGAAAGTGCATGTATCCCAATTCCAAGTGAAGTTATTATGTTAAGCGGTGGATTGGCGGCAGCGAGCGGCTCGATGTCATGGCAGGATGTTGCCATTGCGGGGGTACTCGGCAATGTTGCAGGTTCAGTAATCGCCTACTATGTCGGAGTGCTAGGCGGGAGAAAGCTGTTAAACCGCTACGGAAAATATGTGTTGTTCAGAAGCTCGCATCTTGATCAGGCTGAGCGTTGGTTTGAACGCTATGGTAAGGGAAGTGTGTTTTTTACAAGGAATCTGCCATTTATCCGAACTTTTATTTCGCTGCCGGCAGGTATTGCGAAGATGAAGTTCTCTACTTTTATCATATATACCTTTCTAGGCTGCATTCCGTGGAATATGGCATTAGCGTATGCGGGGTATAAGTGGGGAGAAAGTGCTGATCGATTAGAGAGCTACATGCATCCTATCAGTTATGCCATTGCCGTTCTTCTGGTCGGATTGCTTGTATACTCGCTATTCAGAAAAAAAAGGTCTCGGGTATGATACAGCCAGCAGCTATTCATGCATCAGTCTCTAATCTGATAATCGAACATTATGATTACAGCTTTACGTCTGAGGGTGAGCCGGTTATTCATCTCAATAACAGTCCGGAAGTATTAACAGGTGATCTTTTGGTCCAATTGGACCGTGCTTTTAATACCAGTCAAGATGAATGGGGTTATAAACATGTAGGAAATGCCATCGCCGTACATGATGTTACTCTCGAACCAGGAAGGAATCAAACTCTTGAAATTCAGAATGCTCCTGCGCTGAAGTCAGGTGATTATAGAGCGAATATTCAGTTTCAACGTTTAAAGGAATCCAAACAGGCTCAAATTGATTTCACGATTACCCAAACAGATATAAGTCAGATGGGGCGGGAAGCTTTCCAACCTCATGGCGGTAACAGCCATCGTTCGCAGCTCCTGAAATATAAGTCGATAACTATTGTTAGCCTATTCATAATTACAGGGGCTTTAGTTAAACTGTTTCGAGAAAAGCCGTAATCAATTCGATTAATAGTAAGGAGACATTTATGTATATTTATAAAGCTGAAAACCATTCTAAAGTAGCGAATTTGTTAGTTAAAGTGCCAGAGATCACCTTGTACTTCTGGATTACGAAGCTCCTTACTACTGGTATGGGGGAAGTTGCTTCTGATTATTTATTTGAGCGTCTAAATCCTCTAATTTCCCTGCCGCTCAGTGTAGCGATTTTTATTGCTGCAATGATTCTTCAGTTCAAAGCAAAACGATATGTGCCTAGTCTATACTGGCTTGTTGTTATCATGGTGAGCATTTTCGGTACAACGGCAGCAGATGTTGTTCGTGTTGGCTTAGGAATACCTTATGTGGCATCTACGATCTTTTTTGCTGTGATGCTCGCTGCAGTACTCATTACCTGGTATATCAAAGAGGGAACTTTATCCGTGCATCATATAAATACCCGCCGAAGAGAAATTTTTTATTGGCTGACTGTTTCGACCACGTTTGCGCTTGGTACAGCGGCAGGTGACATGACCGCTTCCTATATGCATTTAGGATATTTATCATCAGGGATTATGTTTAGTGTTGTTCTCGTAATACCTGCCCTAGGTTATTGGCTGTTTAATATGAAAGAAGTAGCTGCTTTCTGGTTTGCCTATATTATGACACGGCCTGTTGGTGCATCGTTTGCAGACTGGTTATCTGCTTCGCATGCAGACGGGGGAGCAGGCTATGGCAAAGGTATTGTAAGTTTAATCTTATTCGTTATTATCGTACTTCTTGTTTTCACTCGAGGTGGCGCTCCGGCTAAGATAGAGGAACATCAACATTCTTTAACCAATCCATAACTCTACTCTTATCATTTCATGCTAATTTCATAGTTTATTGGTATATTAAAGTTCTATGAAGTTACAGGAGGTAAGAATCATGCGCATCTTGCTGGCGGAGGACGATGAAACGCTGGGTGAGTTAATCGAGCATCAACTAAAGCGGCAATATCACACTGTCGATTGGATGAAGGATGGTCAACAGGCGAGGGATGCTATTGCAGCTAGCCGTTATG
The DNA here is from genome assembly GCF_056269375.1 of Paenibacillus sp. J22R56. Taxonomy (NCBI): domain Bacteria; kingdom Bacillati; phylum Bacillota; class Bacilli; order Caryophanales; family Paenibacillaceae; genus Paenibacillus; species Paenibacillus sp. J22R56. The sequence continues at coordinate 6,581 of NZ_JBWDNV010000007.1, read as the reverse complement.
ACGTATATGTGCTTGATTGGATGCTCCCTGAGATGACCGGCTTGGAACTCGTGCGGGAGATCCGCAGCAAGGGAGATCATACCCCGATTCTGTTATTGACGGCAAGAGATGCCGTTCAAGACCGGGTGGAAGGGCTGCGTACAGGTGCAGATGATTACATGATAAAACCTTTTGCATTCGAGGAACTGGAAGCGCGCTTGATTGCTTTATTCAGGAGGCAGGAGCGGGGTTATCAGTCGGATACGTTAAGCATGGGGGATATAACAGCACATTTAAACCGGTTTGAAGTAACACGGGGAGGTTTAGCCATTGCGCTTACGCGGCGAGAGTTTCAATTACTTATCTGCTTGATGCGACATGCAGGCCAAGTGTTGTCACGGGAGCAATTGCTTGATCATGTATGGGGAATCGGATCGGATGTGACTTTGAACGTTGTAGACGTGACGATTAAATTACTTCGCAAAAAAGTGGACGGGCCTTACGAGTCAAAATGTATCCAAAGTGTCTATGGTGCAGGCTATCGGCTGCTGATGGATGGGGAGAAGTCATGTTCAAACGTACGCGAACCCGGCTAACGCGCGAATTCTCGCTAACCGTTGGTATTATTCTGATGATATCTGCGCTCTTCTCCTTGTGGATGGTGCAGCATATGCTGACGAGAACAGAGGATAATCAGCTTAAGGCGTTAAGCAGTCAATATGAGACAGAACTGCAGAAGCTTCTCGCTTCGCCTAAGGGGGAAGTCCTGTTCGACTCTTCAGTTGGCCAAGGGAAGGTCAACGCTTCTTTTGCTCCAAGCGGTTTGCAATTGAACCAAATGGCGTGGTTCATCGATCCTAACGGGCAGATTATTTTCGAATCTCCTTCAACTAGCAAGCTTGGTGTATCAGTTGAGGAGTTTCCTACGGCAGCCTTATTGCCGAGCCTTCTATCGAAACCGGACAACGACTTTCATAATGTTCGAGCTTATGGCCGGACCTTTCGTATTGGAGGGACAGTCATTGCTACAGGGAAGATCAAAGACTATCGGATCCTCGTCGCACAGGAAGTGACAAGTGATACCGCGCTATTGACTCAGCTGCGATGGGCGTTCGCAGGTTTCGCCCTTCTCTTGCTTGCAGCCGGTGGGGCTGCTGGTTATGTTCTGGCTGGACGAGCAATGGGTCCGATTGTTCAAGCTTTCCGCAGGCAGGAACAGTTCACTTCTGATGCGTCGCATGAGCTTCGGACACCTCTTAGCATTTTGAAATCCGCATATGAAGTGTTGGATGAGGAAAGCAATAAGCTCCCCGACTTTCACCGTAATGTACTTATGAAGTCGGGACGTGAAATTCATCATATGAGCCGCTTGGTCGATAATTTGCTTGTACTCGCTCGAAGTGACAGCGGCCGCATTGAACTGGCTGTATCTAGCTTCTCATTGAGGAACACAATTAATCAAGTGATTGAGCAGGTTGAGCCGATTGCAGCCTCGAAGAATGTGAAGCTAGTATGGAATGGTGGACAAGGCACTGTTGGCATGGACGAAACAATGATTCAAGCAGATGAAGTACGTATACGGCAGCTTCTTCTTATCTTGATCGAGAATGCGATTCAATACAATCGGGATGGAGGCAAAGTTACGGTGTCGCTGGATGTGAATCCTCATAAGACGTCCTTTACCGTGAGCGATACGGGAATTGGCATTGAGGAGGGGCACTTGCCTCGAATCTTTGAACGATTTTATAGAATGGATAAAGCCCGTACTCGTCGATCGGAGGGCACTGGCCTTGGACTTGCGATTGCCAAACAAATTGTGAATGCTCATCGTGCTAAGATCGAAGTGTGGAGTACGCCGCAGTCGGGGACTACATTTCGCGTCACGCTGCCAAACCTTTCAGATTCTTTTCAGAATGTTAGCTTATCTTAATACATGCAGCCTCCGGAATACGGACGGTAATATGACTAAGGATGGGATCTAACGATGAAGAAAAACTGGAAAATCGCAAGCGCAGCCTTACTGATTGCGATCGCTGTACCGGTAACCGCCTATGCGGCGGACAACATGAACGGCAAATCGCCAGCCGATCTTAAGAAAGAGAGCTCCGCTGTACAGAAGACAACTCCGGTTGGCGGTCAAGACGAAAAGCGGGCTCAAGAGAAAGGGATTAAGCTGGATGTCCAGGACATGGCAGCTTCGAAGCTTGGTTTGGATCAAACAGCTTTGGAACAAGCCATGAAAGATGGCAAATCACTTGCTGATATTGCACAAGAGAAAGGACTTGAGCTTCAACCGCTGATTGATGAGCTAACGCAGGAAATAATTGAAGCCATTACCCTCAAGCGAGGTTCTGAAGAGTTTACTTCTGAGGAGCAGGAGAATGTGAAGAAGAAGGCTTCGATGGAAGCGGAGCGTGTCTTCACAATGCCGCTTAATAAGGAGCAGGACAAGCAGGATCGTACCGGAGAAATGAATATCCAGGCCGCTTTTGAACTGATTGGTATCGACAAAGCAGAGTTCGCTAAGGAAGTCCAAGCGGGTAAAACATTAGCAGACATTGCTAAGGATCATGATGTAACGCGCCAGCAGTTAATTGACGCACTGATGACCGATGTGAACGACAAAATCACTGAGGTTCAAGCTAATGGCGACATTACGCAAGAGCAAGCGGACCAGAAGAAGCAAGCTGCGCTGAAGGATGTCGAGACTTTCGTCGATCAGACTCAGACTGTTTTTGAGAAGAAGCAATAAGTTTCATGATGAAGGGCTGCCGGTTACGGCAGCTTTTTTTAATATAAAGATTTGACTACAGTCATGTAGTACTATACTCTGCAAAGAGGAACAGACTTTCGAAACAGCCAAAGGGAGATACCAATGCCTTCAATTATTGCCAAACCATTTGATAAAGAAATGCAAAACCTGTTAGGTGAATTAAGCTCAGGATATCATGCAGGAGAATTGAGCCAGAAAGATCCGTCGGAATTGACCGAAGAAATCTATATCATCGAGAATGATGATGAAATGGTTGGATATGGCATCATCCGAGAATACGCACAAGGGAACCAGTTAATTCAGAAGGCAGAGAAGGATTATTTTCACCAGGATGAAAGGTATCTGCAGAGGGATTTCTATATTGAGATTAAGAATGAAACCAACTTTGTATTTATTGAAGTATTAGATGTGCTGAAGGAGCATGAAGGAAAAGGGTATGCAGCGTTTTTCATGAATTGGCTGAAAGCTAAATATCCGAATAAACGGATGTATGTATACTCGCTGGATAAATCACAAAACTTTTGGTTTAAACAGCAGTTCGAGGTTGTTGGGAACACGGTTTGGATGACATATAACTAACAGAAGAAAGCCCCAATTTGGGGCTTTTTTCGTGCTCACTGATGATTTTCAGTTTTATTTATCCACTTGTAATGCTTGTTTTCGACTAGTTTGCCGTGCTGGAAGTAAGCAGAGAAGAGTCGCAGCAAGTGCGGCAATAATAAATACAACGGACCCTAACAAGGAATTTGATATAGCATGGGCAAATTGTAAGCTGGAAGGTTGATCTGTATGACTTGATTGATTAAATACAGTTATGAGAACAGCCAAACCTAACGATGCACCACTTTGATGTGCGACATTAATGAGACCCGAAGCCGCACCCGTATCTCGAGGCTCGACATCGGTAAGTCCCATTGCTGTGAGCGGCTGAAATACCATTCCGGCGCCAATACCCATAATTGCGAGAAGGATGAACATTTCAGGGAAGAAATGACCTTGTATGGAAATGATTCGACTGAGCCATAGTGTACCAATGATCGCGATTATTAAACCAGCCATCAGAACTCTAATATTTCCAAAACGGTGCACGAGCCCATGCATCAGGTACATCATCCCGAATTGGGCGACCGTAAATGGCAGGAAGGCGAGACCTGCTTCAAATGAGCTGAAGTGGGCGGAGTTTTGCAAATATTGAGGGATAAAGAAAAAGAGTGAAAAATTCCCGCCTACCATCAGAAATCGTCCTAGATAAGCTCCCGACCGCTGGCGGCTTGCAAACAACCGGAGCGGGATGATTGGCTCAGCAGCTCGAGCTTCAATAAGAACGAATGCTGTTAATAGAACAATACCTGCTGTAAGTGGAATCCATGTTTCAGGCTTCCCCCAACCGTAATCTGCAGCTTGAACAAAGCCATATACTAACCCCGTCATGCCAATGACAGATGTGAGCGCACCCCATAGATCAAACCGCCCTGTTCGAATAGTTGTTTTCTGGATAAACTTCTGTACCAAATACAGCAGAGCGATCCCAATAGGAACATTAATAAACATCCCGAGACGCCACGATATAAAATCGGTGAAAAATCCACCAAGAATAAGACCAATACTGCCGCCGGCAGCTGAAACGGCACTATACATCGCAATTGCTCTGGCACGTTCCTTGGCTTCAACAAAGCTTGCTGAGAGTAAAGCCAGTGCAGCAGGTGTTGCTAATGCAGCCGCAAAGCCTTGGAAGGCGCGGGAGATTAGCAGAAATTCAGCTGTTGGAGCAAGCCCAGCCAGTAGAGAGGTCAGCGAAAATAACCCAATGCCTATACCAAGCATTCTTCTCCGCCCTAATAGATCTCCAGCCCGAGCACCAAGCAGCAAGAAACCGCCAAACGCTAAAATGTAGCTGTTTTGAACCCAGGTCAAGCTGGTTGTCGACATATGAAGTGAGCGGCCGATTTGAGGAATTGCTGTCACCATAATAGAAGCATCAAGCACAACAATTAGTTGGCATGCAATAATAATGGTTAGAATAATCCATTTGGACTGATGCATTTACATGTTCCTTTCCATATTGAAAGATAGTGGTTCTGAGAAACATTATGGATGGAATCAGCGTAAAGAAGTAGATCGTTCCTGCTTAAAAGTTGCCTAAAGCTGCAAAATGATGTATATAATCAAGAAACAAGACGGAAGGGGATAAAAGGAATGTCGGAGAAGCTTAATCAACTTATTGCCATGACGAATCGCTTTACCTCGGAAGAAGGACGAACGCCAACCATCGTGCCGTTTCTTTCTATAGTCAGACGCTGTCACGATACCCTGCGTAGTCCAGGTGTATTAACGCCTTCCTTTTGTCTAATCCTTCAAGGGGCGAAGAAGCTTTATCTTGGCCAAGAAGTTTTTCATTATGGAGCGGGTGATTACTTAGCATCCCTGATTGATATTCCGGCTTCGGGCCAGGTCGTTGGGGCTGCAGAACAATCACCTTATATTGGGCTGCGCATCGATTTTACAACGCAGGAAATTGCCTCTGTCGTAATGGAGGCAGAGATCCTCACGGAGCCAAAGGAGAAAAATCCGAGTGCCGGAGCCTTCATTGGTAAATCCGATGCTGATCTGCTCGATATCTTTTACCGTTTATTGAAGCTAATGGATAAGCCCAATCAGGTTCGATATATGTCCGAGCTGCTCAAAAAGGAAATGATTTTTAATTTGCTGTCAGGTGATTATGGACACTTATTTATGCAAAAGGTTTTATTTGATCAAAGGGCAGATGGAGTTGGAAAGGCAATTCAATGGATCCAAGAAAACTACACACGTTCTTTTACCATTGAAGAGCTGGCAAAGTCCTGTAACTTGAGTACCTCCGGCCTGCATCATAAATTCAAAGCGATCACAACAATGGGACCTTTACAATATCAGAAGCAGCTTCGGCTTCAAGAAGCCAGACGCCTGATGTTGAGTGGTCCAGTAGGGGCAACGATGGCCGCAATGACAGTGGGTTATGAAAGTCCCTCTCAATTCAATCGTGAATACCGAAGACTGTTTGGCCAACCTCCTCTGCAAGATATGAAAATGATGCGCAAATCATCCAGCGTATGGGGATTTGAGGATAGTTAAAAAGCAACCCCGATCAATTATGCTCGGGGTTGCTTTTCTATAGAAGAGGCAAAGGTTCTTGGTTATCGAGCAAGGGTAATAGAATAGTTTAGGATAGGCGTGACACTAAGGAAAGTAAATTATTACCTGTTGAACTTACTAGATGAATCATGGTATATTCTACTTCCGGCCTAGAGAGACAAGCGGTTGGGCAGAAAAAGCTGAATATAATTGATTAATAGAAACTATGATCGATGAAAAATAAAGCTTGACTCTGGAAATGATAACGTGATATATTAAGCCGCGTTGTTGAAAAAATTGTTCTTTGAAAACTGAACAACGAGCAAAACTGCCCCGTTAGAAATAACGGAAAAAGCGATGTATTGATCTTTATCGAAGTAACTCAGCGATGAGCGACCGCGATTAGAGGTTGATCAAAACGCCGATTGGAAAACTTGTTTTCCAATCGGTATAAAAGTTTGAGCAAGTCAAACACCAAGGAGTTTTCGTCGATCGGTTTCGGTCGAGCGATGAAAAATCCATTTCATGGAGAGTTTGATCCTGGCTCAGGACGAACGCTGGCGGCGTGCCTAATACATGCAAGTCGAGCGGACTTTGCCTTCGGGCGAAGTTAGCGGCGGACGGGTGAGTAACACGTGGGTAACCTGCCCATAAGACTGGGATAACATTCGGAAACGAATGCTAATACCGGATACGCGAATTGGTCGCATGGCCGAAT